>CAYYAY010000001.1:0-96864 GCA_964470155.1 uncultured Lamprocystis sp.
GGTGCTGCGCACCCCCCATAACTCCAAGGCGGCCGGCGGCACCGGGTAGAGGTCGGTGTCGGTGGTGGTGTCGTGCAGCACGGCGATCGGCCAGTCGGCCTCGATCCGCCCGGCGAAGGTGTTGGTGCTGCCGGCGTCGAAGGTGACCACCTGGCCTTGCGGCAGGTAGAGGGTCTGGGTGAAGGGACCGAGCGCGTTGCGCAGGGTGATCTGTGCCACGCTGTCGCCGTCGGGACTGAAGAGGTAATAGCGGTGGTTGCCGCTGACCTGGGGGATGACGAAGGCGCTGCCGAGCATCCGCTCCGGGACCGGTAGATCGGTGGCATTGGTGGCGCTGCCGAGCGTGAAGGGGTAGTCGCCGACCACCGTACTGCCCAGGGTCAGGGCGCCGACCGGCAGGGTGCCCACGGCGCCGTTGTTCAGATCGAGGGTGGCGCTGGCGGCGACGATGCGGTTGGCATCGGCGTAGCTGAGCACGGTGCTGGCCTGAGCCGCATCGCGCGGGTTGAGGATGAAGTAGCGGGTCGGCCCGACGTTGGGCTCCAGCCAGTAACTGCCGAAATCCACCCACGGCGAATAGTAACTGTTGTCGCGGTAATCGTAGATGCCCGCGGCGATGGTCAGGACGTCGGTGCTGCCCCACCAGTTGGCGGTGGCATCGAGCACGGTGGTGCCGGGGTCGCCGAAGTTGTAGGCATAGTAGTTGTAACTGGTGTTGGCATAGAGGGCGTTGCCCGTCACCAGCGGTGCCGGGTTGTTGGCCGGATCGCCGTTGCCGTTGGTTTGCAGGCCGTACTGGTTGGCAGTGAGGGTGTTGCCATCGACGATGCGCGGGGCGGCGCGGTAGCTGACGTAGATGCCGTTGACGTTGTTGCGGATCAGACTGCGGGTGACGGTTCCGCGACTGTCGGTGTCGAAGTAGATACCATGGCTGCTGTTGCGCAGGGTGCTGTTGCTGACGGTGCCGTTACTGCCGGCGCTGAAGTAGATACCGGTGCTCGCGTATTCGATCAGGGCATGTCGGATCAGGACATTGGTCGCCGCTGCCGCAATCGTCAGCCCCTGCCAGTCGCCTAATGCCGGGGTCGTGCGCCCGGAGGTGCAGGATACCGGCTTGTCCGCGGTGCCCAGGACCTTGAGCGTACCGTTGACGGTGATGCCGTACCCCAGGGTGGAGCGGATATGCGCCCCCGCCTGCAAGGTCAGGGTGACCCCCGTGGGCACTGTCACGCTGCCGAGTACCTCGTAGGTGCCGGCCGGGACGCTGGTGTTGGCGCCGAGGATGCCAATGAGGGAGCCTGCGACCGGTTTACCCCCTAAGGCGTCGAGGAAGTTGCCGTAATCGACCAGGGGCGAGTAGTAGGTGTTGCTGCGGTAATCGTAGATGCCCGCGGCGATGGTCAGGACGTCGGTGCTGCCCCACCAGTTGCCGGTGGCATCGAGCACGACGGTGCTGGGGTCGCCGAAGTAGTAGGCGTAGTAGTTGTAGCTGGTATTGCCATACAGGGCGTTGCCGTTGACCACCGGGACGGGGTTGTTGGCGGCGTTGCCGTTGCTTTGGGTGTTGATGCCGTATTGGTTGGCGGTGATGGTGTTGCCATCGACGATGCGCGGGGCGGCGCGGTAGCTGACGTAGATGCCGTTGACGTTGTTACGCATCAGACTGCCGCTGACCGTGCCGCGGCTGTCGCTGTCGAAGTACAGACCGTGGCTGTTGTACTGCAGGGTGCTGGCGGCCAGTGTCCCGGTGCTGTTGGCACCGAAATAGAGGCCGGTGCTGGCGTACTCGATCAGCGCGTGCTCGATGCGCACGCCAGTGGCGCTGCCGGTGAGGGTGACCCCCGCCCAATCGCCGATGGCCGGGCTCGTTCGCCCGGAGGTTAGGGTCACGGGGTTGGCCGCGGTGCCTAACACCTTGAGGGTGCCGTTGACGGTGAGGCCGTAACCAAGGGTAGAGCGAAGCGTAGCGCCCGCCTGCAGGGTCAAGGTGATGCCGGTGGGGACCGTGACGCTGCCCAATAGCTCGTAGCGGCCGGCCGCGAGGGTGGTGTCGGCGCCGAGGATGCCGATGAGCGAGCCGGCAACCGGCGCGCCGTCTGCCGCGTCGCGGAACTGACCATAGTCGACGAGGGGCGCGTAGTAGCTGTAGTCGTTGTAGTCGAAGATGCCGGCGGCGATGGTGGGCACGTCGGTGCTGCCCCACCAGTTGGCGGTGGCATTGAGCACGGTGGTGCCGGGGTCGCCGAAGTAGTAGGCGTAGTAGTTGTAACTGGTATTGCCATAGAGGGCGTTGCCGGTGACCAGCGGCGCCGGATTGTTGGCCGGATCGCCGTTGCCGTTGGTTTGCAGGCCGTATTGATTGGCGGTAATGGTGTTGCCGTCGACGATGCGTGGGGTGGCGCGATAGCTGACGTAGATGCCGTTGACGTTGTTGCGGATCAGGCTGGTGGTGACGGTGCCGCGGCTGTCGGCGTCGAAGTACAGGCCATGGCTCGCATACTCGATGACGGCGTGCGCGATGGTCACGTTGGTGGCGCTGCCGGTGATGACGATCCCGGCCCAGTCGCCGGGCCGGGGGGTGGCGCGCCCGGAGGTGAAGACCACCGGCGCGGCGGCCGTACCGGCGATCTTGAGGGTGCCGTTGACGGTGATGCTGTAGCCCTCCGGGACGCGGATGGTGGAACCGGCGGCGATGTTCAAGGTGGTCCCGGCGGGCACCGTGAGATTGCTGACCAGCTCATAGTGCCCGGTCAGGGTGGTGTTGCCGGGCAGGGTGCCTTGCAGGATCCGCGCGCCGTTGGCGACCGGCGGCCCAAGCAAGTTGCGCTCATCATTGGTCGCGGCGTCCTCGTAGAGCAGATACACCGGGGCGGTACTCGCGATCATGGCCCCGGCATGGATCTGTACCCCGTTGGTCGCGCTGCCGAAGGTGACCTTACCCGGCCGTCCGGCGACCGGGGCACAGCTGCGGGTGGTGGGCGTGGCGCCGTCGGTGAGGGTGACGGTCGCCGGGGTGGCGCACACCACGGTGACATACTGGGCATCGACCGGCAGGCCATGGCGGGTGGCGAAGAGGTCGGCGGGCCAGAAGGCGGTGCTCTCGGTGCCGTCGCCGTCGTTGCGCTGGATGGCGGCGATCGGTCGGTCGGCCTTGAGATAAATGGCACTGCCGCGGCCTTGGGTCGCGTTGCTGCCGACGGTGATGGGCTGCTGCGCGCCGGCCTTGAGCACCAGGGTCTGGGTCGCGCCGGTGTCGGCCACGACCTGCACTGTGGTGTTGTTCTCCAGGGCGCCGACATAGGCAGTGGTGCTGCGCACCCCCCATAACTCCAAGGCGGCCGGCGGCACCGGGTAGAGGTCGCCGTTGACGGTGGTGTCGTGGAGCACGGCGATCGGCCAGTCGCTTTCGATCAGCCCGGCAAAGGTAGTGGCACTGCCGGCGTCGAAGGTCACGACCTGACCCTGGGGCAGGTCCAGGGTTTGGGTGAATGGACCAAGTGCGTTGCGTAGCGTGACCTGTGCCACGCTGTCGCCGTCGGGACTGAAGAGGTAATAGCGGTGGCTGCCGCTGATCTGGGGGATGACGAAGGCGCTGCCGAGCATCCGCTCGGGCACCGGCAGATCGGTGGCATCGGCGGCGCTGCCGAGAGTGAAGGGATAGTCGCCGAGCACCGTGCTGCCCAGGGTCAGGGCGCCGACCGGCAGGGTGCCCAAGGCGCCGTTGTTCAGGTCGAGGGTGGCACTGGCGGCGACGATGCGGTTGGCATCGGCGTAGCTGAGCACGGTGCTGGCCTGAGCCGCATCGCGCGGGTTGAGGATGAAGTAGCGGGTCGGCCCGACGTTGGGCTCCAGCCAGTAACTGCCGAAATCCACCCACGGCGAATAGTAACTGTTGTCGCGGTAATCGTAGATGCCCGCGGCGATGGTCAGGACGTCGGTGCTGCCCCACCAATTACCGGTGGCATCGAGCACGACGGTGCTGGGGTCGCCGAAGTAGTAGGCGTAGTAGTTGTAACTGGTGTTGGCATACAGGGCGTTGCCGTTGACCACCGGGGCGGGGTTGTTGGCGGGGTTGCCGTTGCTTTGGGTGTTGATGCCGTATTGGTTGGCGGTGATGGTGTTGCCGTCGACGATGCGCGGGGCGGCGCGGTAGCTGACATAGATGCCGTTGACGTTGTTGCGGATCAGACTGCCGCTGACCGTGCCGCGGCTGTCGCTGTCGAAGTACAGACCGTGGCTGTTGTACTGCAGGGTGCTGGCGGCCAGTGTCCCGGTGCTGTTGGCACCGAAATAGAGGCCGGTGCTGGCGTACTCGATCAGCGCGTGCTCGATGCGCACGCCAGTGGCGCTGCCGGTGAGGGTGACCCCCGCCCAATCGCCGATGGCCGGGCTCGTTCGCCCGGAGGTTAGGGTCACGGGGTTGGCCGCGGTGCCTAACACCTTGAGGGTGCCGTTGACGGTGAGGCCGTAACCAAGGGTAGAGCGAAGCGTAGCGCCCGCCTGCAGGGTCAAGGTGATGCCGGTGGGGACCGTGACGCTGCCCAATAGCTCGTAGCGGCCGGCCGCGAGGGTGGTGTCGGCGCCGAGGATGCCGATGAGCGAGCCGGCAACCGGTGCGCCGTCTGCCGCGTCGCGGAACTGGCCATAGTCGACGAGGGGCGCGTAGTAGCCGTAGTCATGGTAGTCGAAGATGCCGGCGGCGATGGTGGGCACGTCGGTGCTGCCCCACCAGTTACCGGTGGCGTCGAGCACGGTGCTGCCGGGGTCGCCGAAGTAGTAGGCGTAATAGTTGTAACTGGTATTGCCATAGAGGGCATTGCCGGTGACCAGCGGCGCCGGATTGTTGGCCGGATCGCCGTTGCCGCTGGTTTGCAGACCGTATTGATTGGCGGTGATGGTGTTGCCGTCGACGATGCGCGGGGTGGCGCGATAGCTGACGTAGATGCCGTTGACGTTGTTACGGATCAGGCTGGTGGTGACGGTGCCGCGGCTGTCGGCGTCGAAGTAGATGCCGTTGCTGTTGTAGCGTAGGCTGCCGTTGCTGACGGTCCCGTTGCTGCCGGCGTTGAAGTAGATGCCGGTGCTCGCGTACTCGATCAGCGCCTGCTTGATCAGGACCCCGGTCGCCGTCGCCGCAATCGTCAGCCCCGGCCAGTCGCCCACCGCCTGGGTCGTGCGCCCGGAGGTAAAAGACACCGGCTTGTCCGCGGTACCCAGAACCTTGAGTGTACCGTTGACGGTGATGCCGTAGCCCAGGGTGGAGCGGACCTGCACCCCCGCGTGTAAGGTCAGGGTGACCCCCGTGGGCACCGTCAGGTTGCCAAGCAACTCGTAGGTACCGGCCGGGACGCTGGTGTTGGTACCGAGGATGCCGATGAGGGAGCCTGCCACCGGGTCGCCGTCCAGCCGATCGAGGAAATCGCCGTAATCGATCAGGGGCGCGTAACCCGTGTCACGGTTGTCGAAGATGCCGGCGGCGATGGTGGGCACGTCGGTGCTGCCCCACCAGTTGCCGGTGGCATCGAGCACAGTGGTGCTGGGGTCGCCGAAGTAGTAGGCGTAATAGTTGTAACTGGTATTGCCATAGAGGGCGTTGCCGGTGACCAGCGGCGCAGGATTGTTGGCCGGATCGCCGTTGCCGTTGGTTTGCAGACCGTATTGATTGGCGGTGATGGTGTTGCCGTCGACGATGCGCGGGGTGGCGCGATAGCTGACGTAGATGCCGTTGACGTTGTTGCGGATCAGGCTGGTGGTGACGGTGCCGCGGCTGTCGGCGTCGAAGTACAGGCCATTGCTCGCATACTCGATGACGGCGTGCTCAATGAGCACGTCGGTGGCGGTGCCGCCGATATAGATGCCGGACCAGTCGCCAGCGGCCGGGGTGGCGCGCTCGGAGGTGAAGACCACCGGCTGAGCGGCGGTGCCCTGGACCTTGAGCGAGCCATTGACCGTGATGGCGTAATTGGCCGGGAAGCGGATCTGTGCTCCGGCGGCGATCGTGAGCGTCACCCCGGCCGGAACCGTGAAGTCGCTCATCAACTGGTAGCGGCCCGCCGCCAACGTGGTGTTGGCGGCCAGCGTTCCTTGCAGCACGTCGGCCCCCGCGGCACGCGGCGGGCCGAGCAGGTTGTGCTCGTCGTTGCTCGCCGCGGTCTCGTAGATCACATAGACGGGGGCGCTGCTGTCGAGCCAGGCTCCGGCATGAATCTGCACCCCGGCAGTGGCACTGCCGAAGTAAACCTTGCCCGGGCGGGTGCCCACCGGGGCACAGTTGCGGGTGGTGGGCGTGGCGCCGTCGGTGAGGGTGACGGTGGCCGGGGTGGCGCACACCACGGTGACGTACTGGGTATCAACCGGCAGGCCATGGCGGGTGGCAAAGAGGTCCGCGGACCAGAAGGCGGTGCTCTCGGTGCCGTCACCGTCGTTGCGCTGGATGGCGGCGATCGGATTGTCGGCCTTCAAATAGATAGCGCTGCCGCGGCCTTGGCTGGTGGCGCTGCCAACGGTGATGGGCTGCTGCTCGCCGGCCTTCAGCACCAGGGTCTGGGTGGCACCGGTATCGGCGATGACCTGCACTGTGGTGTTGTTCTCCAAGGCGCCGACATAGGCAGTGGTGCTGCGCACTCCCCACAGTTCCAGGGCGGCCGGCGGCACCGGGTAGAGGTCGCCGTTGACGGTGGTGTCGTGCAGCACGGCGATCGGCCAGTCGCTCTCGATCAGCCCGGCAAAGGTGGTGGCACTGCCGACGTCGAAGGTCATGACCTGCCCCTGGGGCAGGTCCAGGGTTTGGGTGAAGGGACCCAGGGCATTGCGCAGGGTGATCTGTGCCACGCTGTCGCCGTCGGGACTGAAGAGGTAATAGCGGTGGCTGCCGCTGACCTGGGGGATGACGAAGGCGCTGCCGAGCATCCGCTCAGGCACCGGCAGATCGGTGGCATTGGCGGCGCTGCCGAAGGTGAAGGGGTAGTCGCCGACCACCGTGCTGCCCAGGGTTAGGGCGCCGACCGGCAGGGTGCCCAAGGCGCCGTTGTTCAGGTTGAGGGTGGCGGTGGCGGCGACGATACGGTTGGCATCGGCGTAGCTGAGCGCGGTGCTGGCCTGGGCCGCATCGCGAGGGTTGAGGATGAAGTAGCGGGTCGGACCGACGTTGGGCTCCAGCCAGTAACTGCCGAAATCCACCCACGGCGAATAGTAACTGTTGTCGCGGTAATCGTAGATGCCCGCGGCGATGGTCAGGACGTCGGTGCTGCCCCACCAATTACCGGTGGCATCGAGCACGACGGTGCTGGGGTCGCCGAAGTTGTAGGCGTAGTAGTTGTAACTGGTGTTGGCATAGAGGGCGTTGCCCGTCACCAGCGGTGCCGGGTTGTTGGCCGGATCGCCGTTGCCGTTGGTTTGCAGACCGTACTGGTTGGCGGTGATGGTGTTGCCGGCGATGATGTCCGGGGCGGCGCGGTAGCCGACGGCGATGCCGGTGCTGTTGTTGCGGATCAAACTGCCGATGACGCTGCCGCGGCTGTCGGCCTAGAAAGTCAGCGCGGTCGCGGCATACTCGATCCGGGCGTGGGTGATCAGGACGTCTGTGGCATTGCCGACGATACTGATTCCGGACCAATCACCGGCTTGAGGTGAAGCACGTCCGGAGGTGAACACGACCGGCGCGGACGCTGTTCCCAGGACCTGAAGCGTGCCATTGACGCTAATGCCGTAGCTCGCCGGGAAGCTGATATGCGCCCCGGCGTCAATACTGAGCGATATGCCAACCGGAACCCGGAGATGACTGACGACTTCGTAATCGCCCGCCGCGAGGTGGGTGTTGCCCGTCAAGGTGCCGCCGATCGGCGTAGCGGCGGCCGGTGCCGCCGCCTCGACGGACGCTTTGGCGTCCAGTAAGGACAGGGCACGGGCAAGCGGCGTCACGCTGTCGCCGTCAATCGAGGCGCCAATGATGAGGAGCGATACAACAACCAGCAATAACCGTGCGGCCCATCGTCGTGTATACTGTACACCGAGCGGTTGCCCTAATTCCGGTTCCTTGCTAAAACGATCCGCGTGCCGTCGATCTGTAAAGACGCTCATCCAATCCGCCCCCATTGGAAACTCCAACACGGCGCTGGTTAATCGACTTCCCAAAGAAGCCGAATACCCTAGAAATCAAGGTACCTTGGTATTCGGTACCGTGTCAACGTGGAGAGACGCGACACTGAGTCCCGCATGAATCGTCCACAACAGTTGACACCGGTGCGTACTACGCCCAGATTCACGCTTTGCCCATCGCGTGAGATCAGCACTGCCCCATGGACCGACTTCACCAGATCGCCGAGCGTTTCGCCGCCGCGGCCCCCGCCTGCGACTACTGGACCCTGCGTCTGGTAGACGAGGAATCCGAACACCTGGCGGTGCGTCAGGGCGTGGTCGAACCCAGCGCCTTGGGCGCTTCATTGGGGGCCATGGTCACGTTGGTGGTCGGGGGTGGGGTTGGCTACGGCGCCACCAGCGACCTGAGTCCGGCGGGTCTGCGGGCCGCCGCGGATCAGGCCTTGGGATGGGCCGCGTGTCACGCCAGGCTCGGGCTCTTCGATGCGGCCCAGTATCCGCGCAGCGCCCTGCGGGCCGATTACCGCGGCCCGGTCGCCGAGCCCTGGGAGGCCATGCGCCTGCCGGATAAGCTCCTCCTGCTCCAGCAGGCCAACCAGGCCCTGGCCCTGGATGAACGCATCGTCGATTGGTCCGCCTGGCTCGCGTACCGCCGGGTGCAACAACTGCTGGTGACCGGCGACGGCGGGCAGATCGCCCAGGTCTGGACCTATGTCAGCCCCGGTCTGGCGGCGGTGGCCAACACGGGGAGTCAGACTCAGCGCCGTCACGGCGGCGGCGCCGACTGGCCACAGCAGGGCGGGCTGGAGCGGGTCGGCGCCGCCGGCCTGTTGGCGGACGCCCCGCGGGTGGCGGAGGAGGCGATCGCGCTCCTCACCGCACCGGAGTGTCCGCGGGACACGCGCGACCTGATCCTGACGCCCGGGCAGATGGTCCTGCAAATCCATGAGAGCATCGGCCACCCGCTGGAACTGGACCGTATTCTCGGCGATGAACGCAATTACGCGGGCACCAGTTTCGTGACCCCCGAGATGTTCGGGACCTATCGTTACGGCTCCGACCTGCTCAATGTCACCTTCGACCCGACCGTCCCCGGTGAGTTGGTCTCCGGCGCGGCGGACGACGACGGCACCCCGTCGCGGCGTGAGTATCTGATCCGCAATGGGGTCCTGGAGCGGCCGCTGGGTGGAGTGTTATCGCAGTCGCGCAGCGGCCTGCCGGGCACCGCGAATGCCCGCGCCTGTGCCTGGGACCGGCCGCCCATCGATCGGATGGCGAACATCAATCTGGAGCCGGGGGAGGGGACGCTCGATGCGCTGATCGCGGGTGTGGAACTGGGCATCCTGATGGACACCAATCGTTCCTGGTCGATCGACGATAGTCGCAACAAGTTTCAGTTCGGGTGCGAGTTGGGCCGACTCATCGTCGACGGTGAACTCAGGGGCCTGGTCCGTAACCCCGGTTATCGCGGCATTTCGGCCGAGTTCTGGCGCCGCCTGGACGGTGTCGGCGGGCCCGCCACGCGCGAGGTGCGCGGCGTGCAGAATTGCGGTAAGGGCGAGCCCAATCAAGCGGTTTATGTGGGACACGCCACGCCGCCCGCGCGCTTCCGGTCGGTTGCGGTGTTCGGGGGTGGGGAATGAATCAGGATGCGTTCTATAGCCTGAGCGAGCAGCTCTGCGCCGGGCTGCGCGGTGACGAGCACCTCTTTTGCAGTCTGGATGCCGAGTCGTCGGACTTCGTGCGGCTCAACTGCAACCGCATCCGTCAGGCCGGCGCGGTGCGCTCGGCCGTGCTCGGGTTGAATCTGATCAGCGGGGCGCGGCAGGCCGAGGCATCCTGCGATCTGAGCGGCGAACTGGAGCAAGATCTGACTCTCGCGCGTGGTCTGCTGGCGCGGTTGCGTGAACACCTCGCCCATGTGCCGGACGATCCCTACCTGAACTACTCGACTGAACCGTCGTTAAGCGACTGCCGGGTCGGGGAGACGCCGCCCGACGCCGGGGCCGCCGTCGCCGATCTGCTCACGGCCGCCGCCGGTCTGGATCTGGTCGGGATCTGGGCCTCCGGCGGGATCAGCACGGGTCTGGCCAGTTCCATCGGTCATCGCCACTGGCATGCGAGCACCAGCTTCAACCTGAACTGGAGCACCTATCTGGAGTCGGACAAGGCGGTGAAGGCGAGCTACAGCGGCCTGACCTGGGAGCCGCGGGTTCTGGCCGACAAGCTGGCGGCGATGCGCCAGGGGCTCGCCGTGATGGCGCGTCCGGCGCGCGTCATCACCCCAGGCCGCTACCGCGCCTATCTGGCTCCGGCCGCCGTTGCGGAACTGATGAACATGCTCGCTTGGGGTGGCTTCGACCTCAAGAGTCACCGCACCCGCCAGACTCCGTTGCTCAAGCTGGTCCGCGGTGAGCGCAGCTTCGATCCCCGCGTGACCATCCGTGAGGAACAGGACCGCGGTCTCACGCCCGCGTTCACCGGTGATGGCTTCATCCAGCCGGGGCGGGTCACGCTGATCGATCAGGGCCGCTTCGGGCAGTGCCTGGTCGACGCGCGGGACGCCAAGGAATACGGCGAGCCGGTCAACGCGGCCGCGGGTTCCCCCGCGTCCGTGGGGCTCGATCCGGGCGAGTTGGCGCCGGCGGACGTCCTCGCCCGGCTCGATACCGGGCTGTGGATCGGCAACCTGTGGTATTGCAACTGGTCGGACCCCAATGTTGCCCGGGTCACCGGGATGACGCGCTTCGGCACCTGGTGGGTCGAGCAGGGCCGGATTGAGGCCCCGGTCAAGGTCATGCGGTTCGACGACAGCCTCTATCACCTGCTCGGCGACCGGCTGGAAGGGCTGACGACCACGCGGGATCTCCTGATGGACCCGCAGACCTATGAAGGGCGCGGCACTGACAGCGCCCTGTTGCCGGGGGTGCTGGTGGGGGGGATCGAACTGGCGTTGTGAACCTTAGTACCGCCCCCTGCTCCGCGTCAGATAATTGCGCAGCTCGGTGCCTTCGAGGTTCGCGTGCATGAGGTTGGTGTGGGTGATGCGGAAGATCGCGCGCATGACCTTGTAGACGATCCGCGGGTGGGTATCGAGCAGTGTCTCGAAGGCCTCGGGTTCCAGGGTCAGCACGGTGCTGTCGCCGATCGAGCGCAACGCGGCCTTGCGTTGCGAGCCGTCGACGAAGGCGCGGGTGCCGGCGCATTCGCCGGGCCGCATCTGGTAGACGGTTTGCTCACTGGGTCCAACGATCTTGCCGACGGCGATGCAGCCCTGCGCAAGCAGCAGCAGGGTACGCCGTGATTCCCCCTCGGAGACCAGCGTCTCGCCGTCGTGCAGGGTCATCATTCCCATGCGCTCGGCGAGCACCTGGGCCTCGGCCTCATAGAGTTCAGTGCCGAGAACGGAGCGCCGCAGGGCGTCCGGTTTGTTCAGGTCATTCATCGATTGGTTCCCCCTTGGTGATGGCGGAAGGTTATCGTTCTTGGGTCCGCCCCCGCTAAGTCTGCGACCTGAAACCCGCGAAGTCTAGCCGGTCGCACCGAAAAATGCGTTCTGTGGCCAACGGTTTCCGCGGACCGCAAACGCCGCCGGTCGATCGCTCAGCCGATGATCCGCTCCGGCAGCGAGGCGAGGAACCGGCCGGCCCCCGCCAGTTGCCGGCGCAGCAAGGACCAGTTCTCCGAGCGCTTGCGTTCATCCAGGCAGCGCAGGAGCCGGACCCGATCGGCCGGTCCCTGACGGTCGAGGAGCGCGGCCCAGAGGCTGTCCGCGACGTTGTAAACACGGCCCTCGGCCAGACAGACCGGAACGGCGTCGGCTGTGGGTACCTCCAGATCCGCGGCGACGGCCTCCACCGCGGCGCGGATGTTGGCGGCTTTGGTGCCCTGGGGATTGATCAGATCATAAGGGGGCTGCCACTCGCGCGGCGGGCGCAGCAGGTCAATGTGGCTCACGACGGTCAGCAGTGGCGGGGGGTGATGGTCGGGTCTGCTGTTCCAGAGGGCGCGGATGCGGTCCAGGGCGGCGCGCTCGCCCTGGCGATCGGGGCGATGCGCGGGAGTGACCCAGAGTACCAGATCGGCACCGATGACCAGTTGCTCCAGGGTCGTCGGTGGGAGGCCGGCCGTGTCGATGCCGGGGCTGTCGAAGATCAGGGCGGTGGTGAGACCCTCCCGTTCCAGTCGATAGGGGGTGACGGGCCCGTCGGGGTCGGGCAGGACATCCGTCGGCGCCGTCAGGCGCCCGAAGAGCGCGTTGATCAGGCTCGACTTGCCGGCGTTGGCCCGACCCAGGATCAGGATGCGCAGGGGTTCGTCGGCCTGGTTGGCTGCGGTGTCGGCCGCCCGCGTCTGGTCGCGTTGGGACGCGGGGGTCGCCGCGGCGGCCGGCGCGTCCGTGGTCAGGGTCAGGCGACCGCTGTACAAAGCGATGGCGTAGTAGCCGACCTTCCGGACATATTCCTGGAGCAGCCAGCGGTGCAGGTCGGCCCAGGCGGCGTCAAAGGCACGGCCGCGCAGCCGCTCCCAGGTCTCGCCCAACAGCGCGCTGACCGGGTTGATCACCAGTCGGCCGGCACGATAGAGGTCGAGCAGACGTGAGGCGGTCGATTTCCAGCGGTAGGCGCGCAGCAAATCGCCCATGGTCAGGTGGTGGCTGAACGGGATCTGCGCGGCGATCTCGGTGCGCAGGTCGCGACAGGCGCGTTCGATGATCAGCAGTCCGTGCGGCAGGGTGAGTTCCAGCAAGGGCTGGGCCTTCCGCGGGTGATAGATGCGCGCCACCTGGTCGAGCGCGGTGCGCCCCAGATCGGCGAGCCGGGGGCCATCGGACAGCGGCCAGTCCGCGGGCTGGATGGCCGTCGCCATCGCTTCGATGGTATCCCAGGCGGTCTGAGACTGGGGCGGCCAGGAGGGATCGGGGGTGGTCTGGGCGTCGGCGAGCAGGCGCGCGTCACGGCGGCGCAGCCAGTATTGGAGTCCATAGCCGAGTGCGCTGCACGCCACCATGGCGGCCATCCAATACAGCACGGTGCCGGTTTCCCAGAGTCGCCAAAGCCCCAGCGGCAGGAGTACGGCGACCGGCAGAGTCCAGAGCAGCAGCGCGGCTAGACGCAGACGGTCACTGCGGTTGAGCATGAGAATGCCTTAGTTCCGACTCCCCGTGCCCGCCGCCTGCGCGCTCGCTCGCCAGCAGCTGCGCCCCCGCGGCCAGGGCCTGGGCGTAGATCCGGCGCAGCGTCGCGCTGTCGATCCGCTCACCCAGGCGCCGGGTGCCGAAGTAGTAGCAGGCCGCCTTGCCCAGCGCATAGGTCGTCGCTCCGCTCGCCGTCGCCCCCCAGAGCACGCCCAGGGTCTGACCGAGGACCGGCACCCATTTGATCAAGCCGCGCCCGGCGAGCCGTGCCAGGTAGCCGGTGCCGATTCCCAGGCCCAGCAGGCCGAGAAACTCGGACAGGTCCTGGCCGCTCCAGCGCTGGCCATAGATGGCGGCCAGGCTGTGCAGGAGCTTGGCCTGGATCGCCGGCACCATCACCAGATCGACCGCCGGCAGGGCGCCAACGCCGGCCGCCGCCAGGGCATAGCCGACGATGTGGGGGTGAGCGGTGCGGGCAAAGGTGTCGCGGACCTCGGCATCACCGCCGAGCAGCGCCCGCAACCCCGCGGCCGACACGTCCCCGATGGCGGTCCACAGGGCGGCCAATCCATAGTCGGCCGGTTCCAGGCCATCTTCCGGCAGGGTCAGGTCGATCGGTACCCACTGCGCCGCAGCGTCTCCGCTCAGTGTGCCCAGACCGGCACGTTGGGCGTGCAGGGC
This sequence comes from uncultured Lamprocystis sp., assembly GCA_964470155.1. Lineage (GTDB taxonomy): Bacteria > Pseudomonadota > Gammaproteobacteria > Chromatiales > Chromatiaceae > Thiodictyon. The sequence continues at coordinate 13,916 of CAYYAY010000001.1, forward strand.
GCGGGTCAGGTCGCGGGGAACGGCGGGCGGCCAGGGCTGCTGCTCGAAGGGGTAGGGCAGGCAGTGACCGGCGCCCGGCGGATAGGCTTCGTGCAGTCCGGTCTGGGCGATGATCACCGGCCACCGCGGGTGGCGGCGGCGCACCGTCTGCAAGACCCGGAAGACCTCCGCCTGATCCAGGTCGGTGGCCTTCATGACCCCCAGGATCAGGTGGGCCTGGGACTCGCAATAGTCGATGTCCTCGCGCGGATCATAGGCCGTCTCGCCCAAACCGCGGGTATCGAGGAACCGCACTACCGGGGTATCGGCGGGAAAGTCATAGCCGCGGGCGGTCCGGGTGCAGGCGCGAAAGCCGTTGCCGATCACCGCATTCGGGCTCCCGGTCAGGGCGCGGATGATGGATGTTTTGCCGGACTGGGCCTTGCCGAGCAGCCAGATCACCGGCAGCGGCTGCCGTGCCCGCGCTTCGTTGAGCGCCGACTCCAGGGCTGCGTCGGCGACCCGTGGTTGCAGCAGCACGCGGCGCAGCGCGACCCAGTCCGGGCGCCAGGTCTTGGGGTTGGTCGGCGGCATCTCGGGCAAGTGCCTGCGCTCAGGGGGCGCGGTGGGCGCGCAGCAGAGCCAGGGCCTCGGTTTGGTTAGGGGCGTTCATGCAGTCCTGGATCAGGCGCGGGTCCAGCGTCGGGAGGAAGCGGCTGCGTGCGGCAACCCGGTAACCATCGCCCCCCAAGGCATAGAACCGCAACCTGCCATCCTGCCAAATCCAGACCTCCGGTACGCCGAGTCCGCGATAGACTTCGAGTTTGTCGAGACCGCCGCGGGTCCAGATCACTGCGACGGCGAAGTCCGGCAGCGACGGAGCGCCGGTCAGTGGGCCGACCAGATAGCATTCGTCGGCCTCGGCACCGCGTTGCTGTTGTTCGCAACGCAGTGTCCAGGAGCCGAAGCCTTCGATCGCGATGCCGCGGAGGTCGGCGTAGCACTCGATCAGGCGCCCCAGACGGGTCTTCAGTCCCTCGTGTTCGACTGATGGCGACATGAGTTCCAGTTCCCCATCGAGATAGGTCAGGCGCGGTGAACCGCGTTCGCCGCGCAGGTCGAGGAGGCGCTGATAATCGCTCCAGCCGACGTCGCTGAGCAGGATGCGCTGGTCGACCCGATGCGGGTCCGGGGGAGGCGGGAAGGCGAGACGGTCGGCGGTGGCGGCCATGGGTTCGTCCTCGCGGCGTGAGGCTCGACAGGGTTACGGTGTGCAGCTTGGAGCCTAGCACAAAGCACGACCGGCGCGCGTGCAACCCCGGCGAATGAACGCGCCGCCCAGGGTCGACGCCAACCAGGCGGACGCGCTGCCCGCGCACTCTGTAAGATATCCGGAACGGTTTTGAGTTTTCGGTTTTTCGTTTTTAGTTAACGAAAAACCAACAACGACGGGTATATCGACCAAGGCGCCGGCGTTGCCTGCGACCGCGGGGCCTGGAGCGATCACGGCTGGAGACTCTGTTGTGCTGTATGCCTACCAATTACAAGATGGGATGACGCGCGTCATCGAGGAACCGGAGCGGCTGTTGGAGGCGGCCTGGATCGATGTGGCCGAGCCCACCGACGCGGAGTATGAACTCATCAGCTCGCTGGTTCAGCACGAACTGCCTGAGGATGAGGACGCCGACGAGATCGAGGCCAGCACGCGGACCTTCATCGATGAGCAGGGAATCCATCTCTCGACCCTCTTTCTGCACCGCGTGGAAGGGCGTCCGGAGAACACCAGTGTCAACGTGGTCTGCACGCGGGAGCGGCTGGTGACCGTCCATGACCGGGATGTGCCGGCGTTGCGTCTCATGCGGATTCGGGTGCGGCGGCGCCCCGAGTTGCTGAAAGAGCCCATCGGGCTGCTGGCCGGGCTGTTCGAGACCACGGTGCTCGACTTGGGCGATACCCTGCAGGCGCTCTATCGCGACCTGGAAGAGACCAGTTACCTGGTCCTGGAAGACAAGGATGCCGACCTGGCACAGGCGCTGGAGCGTCTGGCGGAACACGAGAACCTCAATGGCAAGGTCCGGCTCTGCCTGATGGATGCGCGCCGCGACCTGTCGTTCGTGTGGCGCAGCGCGCAGGCGTCCAAGCCGTGCGCCAAGCGGCTCAAGTACCTGCTGTCCGAGATCGACGCCCTGCTGCCCCACAACAACTATCTGTTCGAGAAAGTCACCTTCCTGCTCCAGGCGGCTCAGGGCTTCATCAATATCGAGCAGAACAAGATCATCAAGATCTTTTCCGTGGCCGCGGCCGCCTTCCTGCCGCCGACCCTGATCGCCAGCATTTACGGGATGAATTTCGCGCATATGCCCGAGTTGGCCTGGGAGCTTGGATATCCGCTCTCGATCCTGATCATGGTCGTCTCGGCGGCGCTGCCGGTTGTTTATTTCAAGCGCAAAGGATGGTTGTGACGGACCACCGGCGCCCGGCGCGTGTCGCTTGACTTGGGTCGTATCGCCCCAACCTCTTGCCTGTTTAGAAAACGCAGAGTCGGTTTGCGCCGTCCTACCCACGCCCGCCGCGGCGGTCGGGCGTTGGTGATCGACCGGATCCAAGCGCAATCGGACATGCCGATCAACCACCGCTCCGCCGCGTTCACTCGTGGCGGCGCCCTTTGTACAGCAACAGGCGTGCCGTCATGGATTCGAAATCCGCCCCTATGGGGCACTCGCTCTCGACCCTGCGTATCAGCAATCTTCCGCCCGGGGTCGGCGATGATGACGTCCGCGCCCTGCTGGCGCCCTACGCGGATACCTGTCGGGTTGATCCCGGTCCGGTGAAACCGGGCAGCGAGGCGCGGGCTGTCCGCTATGTCGTTATCGCTCACGAGGCCGCGGAGCGCGCCGTTGCGAGCCTTCACGGGAGTGTGTTCATGGGTGTCGTGATCAACGTGTGTCCTGATACCGAAGCGATGGACGGCACGCCGCGCCGCGCGGCCGGCGTCGCGCAAACACCCGACGATGACCTCCCCAGCATCCTCATCCGGCACCATTACGAAGTGGCGTCGGTCGAGCGCGCGGACTTGCCGGGGGACGGCGCCGGTGCGGATTGGTATCGCTATGTCCTGTCGAGTGGGCGCTCCTGTATCACCGGGTTTCACCGCGGCAGCCTGGAAGAGGTCACCGAGTACGCGGTCGGTTGTGCCGCGGCATTCAATCAGCGGAATTTGACCGGCAAGAGCGCGCGCGTGGCGGCCGTCAACCCCAAGAAATAAGGCCGTTTTGCATCCGGATGGTGCATCGGAGCGGGCGGCCGCGGCGATCATCAACGCAATCCGGAAGAGACGTGCGTTTCCCGGAGAGACCTGTTACTGTGTCGGTGCGAGGACATTCTGAAGCAGCGGCCGACCGTGCTCAGGAAGGGCAGTAGAGTCTTTGAAATCAATTATATCGATGTGCTTTCAGCCCATCCGGCCTGTGTGTGCCCTCTTCTGCCGCGGTAGCGGCATTCCGCTGTCGAAGGAATTTTGTGCTTGGCTTTTTTCGATAGTGTCAATTTTCATCAATGCACGCATTCTATAAAGACAGACAATATGAATATCTATGTAGGCAATCTTCCGTTCAGCATCACCGACGCCGATCTGCGGGAGACCTTCTCCCGTTTCGGTGAAGTCTCGCAGGTCAACCTGATCAGCGACAAGTTCACCGGAGAGTCCAAGGGCTTCGGGTTCGTGGAGATGGCCAACAATTCCCAGGCTGATGCCGCGATCAAGGGTCTCAACGGCACCGACATGAAGGGCCGTAACATCACGGTCAACCAGGCCAAGCCCAAGACGGATGCGCCGCGTGGCGGCGGTTTTGGCGGCGGCGGTGGCCGTCGTTATTGAGCCATCGAACCTCTGAACACCACGGCGGCGCCTGAGCGCCGTCGCCGTGAAGTAAGACAAAAGCCCGGCGTCAGCCGGGCTTTTGTTTGGTGTCCTGCGTGGTGAACAACCAGGGTCAGGACTTGTTCTCTTGCTTGGTTTTCTTGATGGCCCGTTTTTCCTTGAGGTTCAAGCCGGACTTTTTCTTGGTTTCCTTCTTGGGGCTGCGCTCTTTCGTCATGGTAGTCACTCCAGGCTAGTGCCGTGTTGAGGGGACGAGACCGGCCCCATGACCGATCATTCGTCAGAGTAGCAGAGACGGTTGTCGAGTCAACGTCCTTGCGTCGACGGCGCGGCTGAATCTGCGGCCGGCCGCCGTTACCGGTTCCTAGTCTTCGCTGCGTTGATAGGCGTCGGCCAGTTGCTTCTGAATGCTTGCGGGGACCGCCTCGTAATGGCTCAGTTCGATCCCGTAGGTCCCCTCGCCTCCGGTGAGCGCCTTCAGCCGGGCGTCGTAGCCGGAAAGTTCGGCCAGCGGTACCTCGCCGTCGATGTCGATGCGCCCCTGGCTCGGGGATTCGCTGCCGCTGATCCGCCCGCGCCGGCCGGAGAGATCGCCCGCCAGATCGCCCATGCAGGAGTCCGGTGCACTGATGCGGATCTTGACGATCGGCTCCAGAATCACCGGTTTGGCCTTGTCGACGGCGTCGATGAAGGCCTTGCGCCCGGCGGTGGAGAAGGCGATGTCCTTGGAATCTACCGGATGATATTTGCCGTCGTACACCGATACCCGGACATCTTGCAGCGGGTACCCCGCGATGGCGCCGTCGGTCAACACCTGACGCACGCCCTTTTCGATCGAGGGGATGAAGTTGCCGGGGATGACGCCGCCCACGGTGTCGTCCACGAACTCGAATCCGCCCCCCCGTTCCAGTGGTTCGATCCGCAGATAGACCTCGCCGAACTGGCCGGCACCGCCGGTCTGCTTCTTGTGGCGGTGGTGTCCATCGGCCTTGGCGGTGATGGTTTCGCGATAGGGAATACTCGGCGGACGGGTGTCCACATCGACATGGAACTGTTCCGAGAGCCGCCGCAGCAGGACCTTGAGGTGCAACTCGCCCAGGCCGCGCATGATCGTCTCGTTGGTGGCGGCGTGATGCTCGATGTGGAGGCAGGGGTCCTCTGACTGGAGTTTGTGCAGCGCGTCGTTGAGCTTCTGTTCATCCCCGCGCTTGGTCGGGGTGATGGCCAGCCCGAACAGCGGAACCGGGCACTCCATGGTGGTCAGGTGGTAGTGATCCTCGTCGTGCGAGTCGTGCAGCACGGCATCGAAGTGGATGTCGTCCACCCGCGAGACCGCCAGGATGTCGCCGGGGACGCCCTCGGTGACTTCGATCTGCTCGTTGCCCTGGAGCCTGAACAGGTGGTTGACCTTGAACGGCTTGCGGGCGTCGCCGACGTACAGCTGACTGTTGGTGCTGATGCGCCCCTGGTGGATGCGGAAAATGCCCAGCTTGCCGCGGAAGGGGTCGTTGATGATCTTGAAGCAATGCGCCAAGGCGTGTTTGGTCGGGTCAGGCGACACACGCACCGGCTCCATGGCGGCCCCTTCGCCCTTCAGATAGGCGGGCGGATTCCCCTCGGACGGGTTCGGCATCAGGCGGACCATGATCTCCAGTAGTTCCGGGATGCCGACCCCGGTGCCGGCGGAGCAAAAGCAAATGGGGATCAGGTGGCCTTCGCGCAGCGCCGTCTCGAAGGGGTCGTGGAGTTGTTCGGGGGCCAGATCCTGTCCCTGTTCCAGATAGATCTCCATCAGCGCCTCATCCATTTCCACGACCTGATCGATGATGTGGCCATGGGCCTCGGCGACGGACGAAAAGTCCGCCCCCTCACCGCTGGGTTGGAAGAAGCAGTCGATCACCCGCGTGCCGCGGTCGGCCGGCAGATTGATGGGCAGGCACTCGGCACCGAAGGTCTCGCGGATGCGGGCGGTGAGTGCACCCAGATCCAGGTCCGGCGCATCGATCTGATTGACGATGATCATCCGGCACAGGTGCCGGTTATCGAGTGCCTTCATGAGGCGCTGGGTGACCGACTCGATACCGGCCTGGGCATTGATGACCACGGCGGCGGTCTCGACGGCCGGCAGCACGGAGACGCTGCGGCCCAGGAAGTCCGGGTAGCCGGGGGTGTCGATCAGGTTGATGTGCTTGCCGTGGACATCGACGCTGGTGATGGCGGAGTCGAGCGAGTGCTGCAACTCCTTCTCCAAAGGGTCGAAATCGCATACCGTGGTCCCTTTGGCGACGCTGCCGGGGGCGGGAATGACGCCCGTGGCGGCGAGCAGGGCCTCGACTAGTGTGGTTTTTCCGCTGCCGGCATGTCCGACCAGAGCGATGTTGCGGACGTCCTCGGCGTTGTATTCAGACATCGGTGATCCTGTTTGGTGGAGTGGCGTGGGGGGATGCGCCTTAGGGGAAACGGGGAGCTGGCCACCGTATCCCCATCGGTCTAATCAGGAAGCGGAAATTATACCGTAACTTGCGAGGTGCGCCGCGTCGCGCGCGCGGGTGACTGCCCCGGCGCGGCGCGGAGGAAGAGCGGCGGGCAAAAAAAGGCGGCCATTCGGCCGCCGAAGGACGCACAGCTAGGGAGTGGTAAAACCGTCTCTAGGGCGATTTTGTCTCTATGACCCGGTGATCGCGGTACGGAGCAAACTGTTTCGTCGTTGCAGCCTCATGATCTATATTGAGGTTCGGCGTTCGGCCCGGCACTGAGGGGGCACCGCGTCAGGGCCGGCGTGTCGATCATCGGGTACGCAATCGTGAATTTGTGACCCCACATCGTTTCTCAGGGGCTCCCCGCGGGGCGCCCGATATCCATCCATTGATGATGATTCTACTCGGTTACCTTAGCATATACCGGGAGGCAAAAAATGACTCTGGTTCTCAAGTCTGAAGCATTCGATGACGGTGGCGAGATTCCGCGCAAGTATACCTGTGAAGGGGAGGATTACTCTCCGGAAATCTACTGGGTTGGCGTGCCGGAGGGTACCGCGAGCCTGGTTCTGATCGTCGACGATCCGGATGCCCCCGACCCGGCCGCGCCCCGGATGGTCTGGGATCACTGGATCCTGTACAACGTGCCGGTGACGACGCACCGACTCGCGGCGGGGGTGACTTCCGCCGAGCTTCCCGCGGGCTGCGCCGAGGGGCTCAATAGCTGGGGACGCACCGGCTATGGGGGGCCGTGCCCGCCGGTGGGCCGGCATCGCTATTTTTTTCGCCTGTACGCCCTGGACACCCGACTGCCTGCTGCCTTGAGCCATCCGTCAAAGGACGAACTGCTGCTTGCCATGGATGAACACATCCTGGCCCACGCGACTCTGGTCGGGACCTATCAAACGGTCGACGACTGATGTCTGTGGGTCAGGGTGGAGTCGTTGTCGGCGTGATGCGGCGGCTCAGGGCCGGACGCGATCTATGGTCACCACAACCGACTGGGATGTTGTGGTGTCGAGCGGGCCGACTTGACCTTCCAGGTCGCCCTGACCGGGAGTCGCTTGTCCGGATTTGGAAATGCGGGCCCCGACGATCACCTGCGGGAAGCTCGAAAGGCGCATGGCCGGTACCACGGCGGAGTTGTCGTCCAGGGTGACGGTGGCCGGTAAATCCGCGGCGGTGACCCGGTTTACCGCGAGGGGCATCGGCGGGCCGGCCGCGGCGCGGGCAAAGATGAACAGGGTGTCAGTCGGATTGACCAGGGCGGCGAGTTCGGGGGCGAGGGTGACGCTGACCTGGATACGGGGCCCCTGGTTTGCCGCGGATGCCTGGGTGTCTTGCGCGGGGGCGGCCTGGCTCACCTGCGTAGCCGCTGCCGTCGGCGTCCGCGGCGCCAGCACGGGACTGATTCCGCTTCCGCCGGGCGCCACGCTGCTCTGGGCGCCGTTCGACGCGTCCGGCAGGCCGCCGCGACGGCGCGCCTCGGTAATCATCTCGCGCATTTGAGCGGCATCCTCGCCGGCTGGGTCCAGCTCAGTCAGGATTCCCTGCCAGGTGGCCGCGGCCTCGGCGAAGCGCGCTTGCTGGAAGGCCAGCATCCCACTGAGCCAGCGTGCGCTGGCGTTTTCCGGTTCACGTTCCAGTGCCGCCTCGATCAGTTCAGCCGGTTTGCCCGCGAGTTGATTACCGCTGTTTGCGGCCAGCGCCTCGGCATAACCGATCATCACACCGGCATCGTCGGGAGCCAGTCCAAACGCCCGCTCCATGGCTTCCAGCGCCTTGGCCGGCTGATCGAGCGCGACGTAGGTGCGTCCGAGCATCATCCAGCCTTCCAGATTGTCCGGATTCTGCTGCATCCGCTCGGCGAGCCCCTGCGCCAGGGTATCGAGTGACGGCAAGGATTGTCCCTCGGGTCCGGCGCCGTGGTCAGCGACCGGTGCGACCTCAACAACCGCGGCGGCCTCGATGCGTGGAATGATGGCGCGATCACCCAGTTCCAGGTAGGTCAGTACGGCCGCTGTCGGCACGGCGAGTATCAGTACGAGAGCGAGCCAGGGTGCACGGTCCGCGCGTGCGCGCTCGTCCGGGGTGCGGGCGCTGGTCACGCTCGCCGAGCCGGGGGTCCGACCCTCCTGCAATTCGGCGTCATGCAGGTCGGATAATAGCTCGCGCTCCAGGTCCTTACGCGCGGCGGCTGACTGGCCCTGCGCGAGCACGCCGGCGGCGAGGTCGGTATCCAGTTCCGCCAGGCGGCTGCGGGCGATCTGGAGATTCAGCTCGGACTGGCTGGGCGACGGGTCGCTCGTGTGGCCGCTCAGCAAGGGTCGGGCGATGAAGAGGATGGCCAGGCCCGTGAGCCCGGCGGCAAGTATCCAGAAAATAATCATTTGGCTTGGTCGTGCGGCTCGGCAGCGGCGAGGAGTTGGTGGAGGCGGGCGCGCTCGGCGGCGTCGGTTTCCGGTTCGGGTTCAGCCTTTTTTGCCTTCAGCGCGCGCAGCAGGAGCCAACCCCCCACGCCGATCAAAACAAAGGGGCCGAACCACAGCAGATAGGTCGACGGTTTGATCTGGGGTTGGTAGAGCACGAAGTCCCCATAGCGATCCACCAGGAAGGTAATGATCTCATCCTGGCTTTTCCCCTCGCGCAGCATGCCGTAGACCTCCTTGCGCAGGTCCTGGGCCAAATCCGCCTGCGAGCCGGCCAGCGATTCGTTTTGACAAACCAGGCAGCGCAGTTTACCGGTCAGGTCGCGGAAGGTCCGCTCCTGAGCCGGACTGTCGAAGGTGAATTCCTGCAGCGTGTAAGCGGCGGCGCCGGTGCAAACGAGGGCGCCGGCGAGGACACCGGCGCGTGCGGCGGACCGGCGTGTTTTTCCGATCAGATGGTTACTGCTCATTGAAAACAAAGGATCAGTGTTGTTTTGCGGCATTGACGGGCGCGCCTTTCGGCGAGAACTGTTGGATTACCGGCAGGATCTCCTCGGCCCAGACCTTGCCGTCGATGGGACCGATGCGCTTATGGCGGATGATGCCCTCGGCATCGATCACGAAGGTCTCGGGAGCCCCGTAGACCCCCCAGTCGATTCCGGCCTGGTTGTCCGGGTCGAAGACGCTCAGGATATAGGGGTCGCCGAAACGGCTCAGCATCTCCAGGGCGGCCGGGCGTTCGTCCTTCCAGTTGAAGCCGATCAACTGGACGTCCGAATCGCGTGCGATGCGCACCAGTTCGCCGTGCTCCTGGCGGCAGGACGGACACCAGGACGCCCAGACATTCACCAGCGAGACCTGCCCTTTGAGGATGTCCGAGCTGATCTGTGTTCCGGGTTCTTTGAGTGACTCCAGGGTAAAGGCCGGGGCCGGCTTACCCACCAGGGGCGAGGGCACCTTGCGCGGATCCAGCGACAGCCCGTAGAACAGCAAGGCGGCGAGTGCCAGAAAGAGACCCAGGGGCACCAGGTAGCTGGTGGTGGAACGTGCCATGAGCGATCCTCAATGTCGGTCGGTTGCCGCGGGCCGCCGCGCCGCGGCGCCTCCCAGGCGCACGCATTCGCCACGCGCGCCGCGGTCGGGCAGTGTTTTCGTCAGGCCGGTACCGGCGTGCCGGTTGGTACGGTCGCGGTCCGGCGTTCGGTGCGGTAGCGTCGGTCGCTGATGACCAGCAGCCCGCCCAGGGCCATCAGAATGCCGCCGAGCCAAATCCAGCGCACGAAGGGTTTGTAGTAGAGACGCACCGCCCAATCACCCGCGGTACCCACCGGTTCGCCGAGCGAGATATAGAGGTCGCGCAGCAGGCCCGGATCGATCCCGGCCTCGGTCATCGGCATTCCCCCCGTCAGGTAGGCGCGCTTTTCGGGGTGCAGGACCGCGATCTGACGGTCGCCCTGGAACACCAGGAATTCCGCCCGCTGCGCCCGATAATTCGGACCCATGACGGGTTGGGCGCCGTTGAACTGGAACCGGTAACCGGCGGCCTCGTGCGTTGACCCCGGGGCCATCCGGACATCGGTCTCACTGCCGTAATTGGCGACCAGCGTGGCACCGATGATGAAGACCGCGATGCCGAGATGGGCCAGCCACATGCCGTACCAACCGCGGCCCTGGCCGCCCAGGTCGGCGACCAGACCTTGGACGCCGCGGTGCCGGAGTCGTTCACCCAGGGCGATCAGGTGCGTGGTGATCAGCCAGGCCGCCAGGCCCAGTCCCAGGCTCACGTAGAGGTTGCCGGGCAGGATCAGGTCGGTGACGGCGAGCGCTCCCACGGCCAGGCCGACACCCAGCGCGAGCCATAGCTGCCGCAACAGGCGGGCCGGTTCATCGTGTTTCCAGCGGGTCAGGGGACCGATACCCATGGCCAGCACCAGCAGCGGCGAGAGCGCCACGAACATGGTGTTGAACCAGGGGAAGCCGACCGAGATCTTGCCCCAGCCGGCCGCTTCATAGATCAGCGGTGCCAGGGTGCCGAAGAGCACCAGTGCGGCCAGGGCCGCCAGCAGCAGGTTGTTGACCAGCAGGAAACTCTCGCGCGAGAGCAGCTCGAAGCGCCCGCCGCCGGAGACCGTCGGCGCGCGCCAGGCATAGAGCGCCAGTGAACCGCCGATGACGATCACCAGGAAAGCGAGGATGAAGGAACCGCGCGCCGGGTCGGTGGCGAAGGCGTGGACCGAGGTCAGAACGCCTGAACGCACCAGGAAGGTGCCGAGCAGCGAGAGTGAGAAGGTGGCGATCGCGAGCAGCACCGTCCAGCGCTTGAAGGCCCCGCGCTTTTCGGTCACGGCCAGCGAGTGGATCAGCGCGGTGCCGACCAGCCAGGGCATGAACGAGGCATTCTCGACCGGGTCCCAGAACCACCAGCCGCCCCAGCCCAACTCGTAGTAGGCCCACCAGGAGCCGAGCGCGATGCCGATGGTGAGGAAGATCCAGGCGACCGTGGTCCAGGGCCGCGACCAGCGTGCCCAGGCGGCGTCGAGCTGCCCGCCGATCAGTGCGGCGATGGCGAAAGCGAAGGCCACGGAGAAGCCCACATAACCCATATAGAGCATGGGCGGGTGAATGATCAGACCAAAGTCCTGGAGCAGCGGATTCAAATCCCGACCTTCCAGGGGTGCCGGGAAGATACGCGCGAACGGGTTCGAGGTCAGCAGCATGAAGAGCAGGAAGCCGATGGCGATCATCGCCTGCACCGCGATGACACGGGAGATCATCGGCAGCGGCAGGTTGCGGCTGAAGCGCGCGACCGCCGCACCCCAACCGGCGAGCAACAGCCCCCACAGCAGTAATGAACCCTCGTGGGCACCCCAGACGGCGGACACCTTGTAGGCTGTCGGCAGCAGGCTGTTGGAATTGGTGGCCACGTAGACCACCGAGAAGTCATCGGTCAGAAAGGCCTGAACCAGGCAGAGAAAGGCGATACTCAGAAAGGTCAGTTGACCCCAGGCGAGCGGCCGGGCCATCGCCATCCAGGAGATCCGGCCGTTGAAGGAGCCCCACAGTGGAACGATCGCCTGAGTGACGGCCAGCGTCAGGGCCAGGATGAGGGCGAAATGGCCGAGTTCGGGAATCATCGGGTCACCGTTCGCGGGTCGGCAGGCTGCGCCGCGGCTTGTTGAGAGGCAGCGGCCGGGGGGGCGCTCAGGCTTTGCGCCAGCCCCTGCGCATGTTCGGTTTTGAGGCTGTCGGCGACCTCGGGCGGCATGTATTCCTCATCGTGCTTGGCCAGCACCTCGTCGGCATAGAAGACCCCATCCGGGCCCAGCCGTCCGCGGGTCACGGCCCCCTGACCCTCTTTGAAGAGATCGGGGAGAATGCCGGTATAGGAGACCTTGACGGTTTGCGCCAGATCGGTCACATCGAAGGTGACGGTGAGCCCGTTGTCCGCCCGCTGAACCGAACCCTGGGAAACCAGACCCCCAAGGCGGAACACATGATCGGCCGGCGCCTCTTTGGCCATCACCTGGGAGGGGCTGAAAAAGTAGGAGATATTACTTTGCAGTGCGCTCAGGGCCAGCGCCGCGGCGGCGCCGACACCGATGATCGCCACACTGACCAGGACCAGCCGTTTCTGTCGTGCCTTCATGGTATGTCTCAGACTGCCTCATTCATGATCGCGCGGATTGTCGCGCAGCGTACCTAACCGCAACAATCGACTCAGCCGCGCCAAAATAGTTCGCCGCCCGCGACGCAAACCGATCACTTCACCGACCAGCAGCAGCAAGGCCATGCCATAGGCGCCCCACACGAACTGGGCGTAACCGCCCTGGGACAGGAAATTTATCATGCCTTCGTTCATGGTTTTCCCGGCGTCTTGGCGCCTTGATGCGAGGTTCGCGGGTGCGCCGGGCCAGGGTTTGCGATCATGCGCGCACCTCCGCCCGGATCGTCTCCGCGGCCCAGGTGGTCTGCGCCTCGCGTGTCAGGATGATGGTGCGCACGCGCATCAGTGTCGTCGCGAAGGAGTACATCCAGAACCCGAGCGTGGTCGTCAGCATGGCGAACAGGATATTGCCGTCCACCTTGCCGAGCCCCGAGCGCTGGTGCAGGGCCGCGCACTGATTGGGGTCCGGACAGTTGATGGACCAGAAGATCACCGGCACCATCACCAGTCCGACGATGGCCAGCAGGGCCGCAGCCCGGTCGGCCCGGCGGGCATCGTCAATGGCCGAGTGCAGGGCGATGTAGCCGATGTAGAGAAAGAACAGAATCAGCTCCGAGGTCAGCCGCGGGTCCCAGTCCCAGTAGGTGCCCCAGCTCGGCCGTCCCCAGAAGGACCCGGACCAGAGTGCCAGGAAGGTGAAGATGGCCCCGGTCGGGGCGATCGCGTTAGCCATCATAAACGACAGCCGGGTGTTGAAGACCAGCCCCACCGCTGCCCAACCGACCATCACGGCATAGAGCCACATCGACATCCAGGCGGCGCCGACGTGGAGGAAGATGATCCGATAATAGCCTTTCTGAGCATTGCTGCCGCCGAGCTGGTCCGGCGTCTCGAAGAAGCCCCAGTAGAGGCCGACCAGGAGCGAACCGGCCGCCAGCACCCAGAAGACTGGAATCATCCGGCCCGCCAGGGGATAGAAGGTGGACGGTGAAGCGAACTTGGACCAGGCGCTGGACATCGGGTGGCTCGGGCGGTGCAGTGTTATTCGATTGAAATGCGCAGCGCGGCCGCGGATGCAAGCGGCGCCAGGATCAGGGACGACAGCAGGAAGGCTGCCAACAGCATCAGATAAGGTCGGGTCGCGCCGAGTTCCACCGCGGCCAGTTCCACCGCCCCCGCGCCGTAGACCAGCACCGGAATATAGAGCGGCAGGATCAGCAGCGACAGCAGGATACCCCCGCCGCGCAGGCCCAGGGTCAAGGCGGCGCCGATGGCCCCGATCAGGCTCAGCACCGGGGTGCCGAGCAGCAGGGCGGCCATCATGATACCGATCGCCGGGTCGGTCAGGTGATATTGCATGCCGACCAGGGGCGCCATCAAGACCAGGGGCAGCCCGGTCAGCAGCCAGTGGGCCGTGATCTTGGCCAGCACCAGCAACATCAGTGGCTGATCGGTCAGCAGCAATTGCTCCAGGGTCCCGTCCTCGAAATCGGCGGCGAACAGTCGCTCCAAGGCCAGCATGGAGGCGAGCAGGGCCGCCACCCAGACCACCCCCGGTCCCAGGGTACGCAGGACCGCGGTTTCGGTGCCGACCCCCAGGGGAAACAGGCTGACGACGATCAGGAAGAAAAACAGCGTCGTCAACACATCGGTGCGCCGCCGCATGGCGAGCAGCAAGTCACGGTGCAGGACGCTCCAGAAGACCTTAAGCATAGTATACGCGTCGTTGTTGGTTTCTCGTTTATCGTAACCCGATACCTGATAAGCATTAACCAAAAACGAAAAACCGAACACTCAAAACCGTTCCCACGATCTGACCGCGGCTCCGGGCTCAGCGGCCCAGGTCCAGGCGGCAGGCCTGACCCGAGGTCAGCGGCACTTCCTGATGGGTGGTGAGCACCACCAGCCCGCCGCCGGCGACCTGGTCGGCGATCAACTGCTGCAGCAGGTCGACTGCATCCGTATCCAGTGCGGTGAAGGGCTCGTCGAGTATCCACAGCGGCGACCGGCTCAGGATCAGACGCGCCAGGGCGGTGCGCTTTTTCTGGCCCTGCGAGAGCATCCGCGTGGGAATATCCTCGAATCCGGCCAATCCGATGCGGGCCAGCGCTGTCCAAACCGTCCGCGTGTCGGCCTTGTCGCCATCCAGGGTAGCGGCCAGGCGCAGGTTCTCGATCCCGGTCAGATCGCCTTTGATGCCGTTGAGATGGCCGAAATACAACAAGTCGCGCCGGTAGTCCTCGCCCAGGGCGCGGATCGATTCGCCGCGCCAGCGTATCACCCCGTGATCGGCGGTGTAGAGACCACACAGGGTGCGCAGCAGGGTCGTCTTGCCGCTGCCGTTTCGTCCCCGCACGTGAAGTAGGGTACCGGGTCCGACCTCGAAGTCCAGTCCGGAGAACAGCAAGCGATCACCGCGCCGACATTCGAGCTGGGCTACCTGAAGCATGAGGGTGACGGGGATCCTTGGGGCAGTCGCAGGGATGGCCGCCCGGTCTGGGCAAGGCCGTCGAGTCACGACGGCCGTTGCCGGTCCCGTCGCCGCAAGGACGCAACCTTAAACGTTGCCGCGGATTCAGACAACCCGCCCGCGGTTGGATGACAGCTTTCGTACCTAATCCCCAGACGAACACGCATGTAGCGGCGGGTTTGAAACCCACCGCTACATCCGGTTATCGTTCGATGGCGCGATGACCGGCGGGTCAGTTCCTCAGGTAGGCCAGCGCGTCTTTGTTGAAGGGGTGCGGGGTCAAGCCGAGCCGGGCCAAGCCGTCGTCCTGCGTGCAGACATTGCCCTCCATGAGCATCTCGATCTGGCCGCGGGTGATCGGGAACCAGGCAAAGCGATCGAACAGACGCGCCGCCGCTTTGATCCCGAACACGGGGGCCGGCAGCATCCACTTGGAGCGACCGCCCGCCGCGGCGATGGTGCCGAGGATCGCCTTCCAGCTCAGTGCGTCCGGGCCGCAGAGACAGTAGGTCTGAGCGTGCGTGCGGGGATCGGTGAGCGCCTGGACGAACGCGGCCGCCACATCGGTGACGCTCACCGGCGCAAGCTGAAACTGACCGGCGTTGAACGGCAGCAGGCCCGTGTAGAACAGGGGTGCGGGGATCGGGCGATCGATAATGTCGCGCTTGAGTTGGTCGCAGAATTCCATCCGGCCGCGCGGATCGCCGAAAATCACCGAGGGTCTGAAGATGGTCCAGTCCATGCCTGATGCTTTAACGGCGGCCTCAGCCTGCAATTTCGTGCGCTGATACGCGGTGCCCTCGGCGTGTATCCCATTGGCACTCATCAAGAGGAAACGCTTCACGCCCTGCGCTGCGGCCGCACCCAGGGTATCCACCACCCCGCGATGCTGAAGTGCATCGAAGCTGATGCCGCGCGCTGGGAACTCGCGCAGGATGCCGATGAGATAGATGACGGCGTCAGCACCTGCGACACAGCGATTGAGTGCCGCGATGTCTCCAACCTCGCCGGTCACCAGTTCGCATTCGGTCGGTCGCTCAACCTTCGATTCGCTCCCGGCCCGGACCAACAGCCGCGGCAGGTGGCCATCCTGGAGGAGCCGCTTAATGAGATGGGTGCCCACGAACCCGGTACCGCCGATGATTGCCACCTTCACGCCGCGCACTCCTGTCTGAGTCGATTGAACTTTTGTTGATTGCCGAGACCTCGCGGGGGCCGGCAAGGCCCCCGCACAGACTCAGCCTTCGTCGATTCCCTCGGTTTCCGGATTGTTGATCATCGCATGAACCCGGCTGTCGGGGCAGTAGGACTCGAGCGTGTCGATCTGATCGTTCATCGTGTTCTCCTGGTGGTTGACCGGCGCGCGGCCGGATTTCTCTGCATGACCCGGTCTGTTGCCGGATAGCACGGGAGTTGGTACCTGTCCAGACGATGTCAAGGGCGCCATCCGATCCCGGCATCCTCTGGAAGGGGTCCGATGGGCAGTGTCGATCAGCGCAAAAAGTCAATCCATTCCAATATGTTTCCTGGTGTTTAAGTATGCATGGCGCGGTGCGTACCGGTTCGGCCAGGGTCGGGTCTGTGCGTCCGCTGAACAGCCGTTGAAAAACCCAGGTGAGACGATATTTCGTGATTCCTGCCCGGACTCCCCGGGCCTCCAACCGGAATTCGGACCATGTCCAAGCACTTCCTGATCGTCGGCGGCACCTCCGGAATCGGTGCCGCCCTGCTGTCGAAACTCATTGAACAGGGGCACCAGGTCATCCAGATGTCGCGGCATCCAGAGTTGGTCGCCGACCACCCGCGGATCACCAGTGTATGCTGGGATGTGAATCAGGACGCCTTCCCGGGCGATCGACTGCCGCCGGTGCTTGGCGGACTGGCCTATTGCCCAGGGAGTATCCGTCTGCGACCCTTCGAGCGGTTGACCGCGCACGAGTGGCGTGAGGATCTGGAGCTGAATGTGATGGGCGCGGTGCGTGCCATCCAGGGCGCCTTACCATCCTTACGTCAGGCTGAAAGCGCCGGCATTCTGCTCTTCAGCAGTGTCGCCGCGGGGACTGGAATGCCTTATCACGCCTCGGTGGCGGCGGCTAAGGGTGCCATCGAGGGGCTGACCCGCGCCCTGGCCGCCGAACTGGCCCCGCGCATCCGCGTCAACGCCATCGCGCCGACCCTGACCGCAACCCCCTTGGCCGAGCGATTGCTGGCAACCGCGGAGAAACGCGCGGCAGCGGCGGAGCGACACCCGCTCAAAGTGATCGGGGAGACCGCCGATCTGGCGCGGGCGGCGGTCTGGCTGCTCGATGATGCTCGCCTGACGACCGGTCAGATCCTGCATCTGGATGGCGGACTTTCCAGCCTGCGCGTCTAGCCGCCGGCGAGTTTCTGCTTCAGCAGATCATTGACCTGTTGCGGGTTAGCCTTGCCCTGGCTCTGCTTCATCACCTGGCCGACGAAGAACCCGAAGACCTTGTCCTTGCCCGCGCGGTACTGTTCGACCTGGCCGGGGTTGGCGGCGATGATGGTATCGATCAGTGTTTCGATGGCGCCGGTATCGGTGATCTGTCGCAGTCCCTGGGTCTCGATCACCGTATCCGCATCGCCACCCCCGTTCCACAGCGATTCGAACACCTGCTTAGCGATCTTGCCCGAGATGGTTCCATCCTTGATGCGCCGGATCATCCCGGCGAGTTGAGGTGCCGTCACCGGGCTCGCGGTGATCTCCAGCCCAGCCTTGTTGAGTGCCGCCGCCAGATCCCCGCTGATCCAGTTCGCCGCCAGTTTGGGTTCGGTGCTCGCCAGGGCGACCGTCTCGAAATAGCCTGCAAGGTCACGGCTGGCGGTCAGCAGGTTGGCGTCGTACTCGCCGATGCCATAGTCTTCCCGGAAGCGCTCGCGCATGGCGTCCGGCAACTCCGGCAAATCCGCCGTCGCGGCGGCAATCAAGGCCGCATCGACCTCGACCGGCAGGAGATCCGGGTCCGGAAAATAGCGGTAATCATTCGCCTCTTCCTTGGTGCGCATGGTGCGGGTCTCATCCCGGTCCGGATCATAGAGCCGGGTCTCCTGGACGACCCGGCCGCCGGCTTCGAGCAGCTCGATCTGACGCTCGACCTCGAACTGGATCGCCCGCTCCAGGAAGCGGAAAGAGTTGATGTTCTTGATTTCGACGCGGGTTCCGAAGGTCGCCGCGCCCAGCGGACGAACCGAGACGTTCGCGTCCACTCGAAACGAGCCCTCCTGCATGTTGCCGTCGCTGATCCCGATCCAGCGCACGATCTGGTGAACCTTGCGCGCATAGGCCACCGCCTCCTGAGGTGAGCGCAGATCCGGCTCCGAGACGATCTCGAGCAAGGGCGTGCCCGCGCGGTTCAGATCGATTCCGGTCAACCCATGAAAATCCTCATGCAGTGATTTACCCGCGTCCTCCTCCAGATGGGCCCGCGTCACTCCGATCTCTTTTACCGTTCCGTCATCCAGCACGATCTCCACCCGCCCTTCGCCGACGATCGGAAACTCGTACTGGCTGATCTGATACCCCTTGGGCAGGTCCGGATAGAAATAATTCTTGCGGGCGAAGACCGAACGCGCGGCGACCTCCGCGGCGATTGCCTTGCCGAAGCGCACGGCGAGCCGAACCGCTTCGGCGTTGAGGACCGGCAAGACGCCCGGCAGGCCCAGGTCGATGGCGCAAGCCTGAGTGTTGGGCTCAGCTCCGAAGCGGGTGGGCGCACCCGAGAAGATCTTGGACTGGGTCGCGAGCTGGGTATGGATCTCGAGGCCGATCACGGTTTCCCATTGCATGCTGTGGTACCTGGGGGAAGCTGAAGAGCGTTCTAGAATAAATAACTTGAGATCAGGAAAAACAGCGCAAGGACCGAAGTAAAAAGCAATCCGATCAATACATAGTTGCCGACGTTGGCGGACGAGCGCTTGACCCGCGCCGATCTGCGATTTGGCGGCAAGGGTCTGCCATGCTCGTCAATCTCTACATAAAAAATGCCGTCGACGACGAATCCTGGAACCTCGCGGTTGCGGATACGCTCAAGGAGTTCCATCAACACCAGGCCGTTTTCACTGGCAAACCGTTGGGCTCTGATGCCCCGGCGTTTGCCGGTGGTGTCGTAACGCCAGGCGGCGCCGGTGTTGGGGACATCAAATTTGTCACGGATGACCTGAATGACCTTGTCAGGGTCGGCGCCGTTACCCAAGATCCGAATGGCCCGGTTGAGTTCTCTGGCGGCATCGCGGCGGCCATCCAGAATAAGACTCTTGCCGAAACCCAATGTCTTGGGATTGGCTCCGAAATAGAGGGCCAAAAACTCGCTTTCCAGTTCGGCGGCTAATGTGCGGGCTTTAACGAACTCTTTGGTTTTCAAGAGCCGGGCGCGAAAGGATTCGGCAAGTTTCCAGGAGATCCTGGCGAGTCCCAGACGGATCTCTTTCAGTTCCGGATAGAACTGGACCGCGATCTTCCAATCTGCATCCAACGGGCTGCCGGTCGTGGGTTCGGTGTCGCTGTCGGCGAAGGCGGTATCCGCGTTCTGGGTCGTTTTCTCGCGTAGCCGATCGTATTCCGCACGGGCCGCCGGATCGCTGAGGACGCGATACGCCTCGTTGATCGCCGCCATGTGTTGGCTGGCCTGTTCATAGTCAATCCCCGACTTGTCCGGGTGATAACGCTGGGCCAGCGCCTTGAAGGCTGCACGCAGCACGACCGAATCGGCCGATGGCGTCAGTCCCAGCGTGGCGTAATAGTCCTTATTCACGTTCATCTGAGTGTCAATGGTCTAGCTGTATCAGAGTGAGGTCAAGCATTCATGGTGGTCAACGGGATCACGGAATAGTATACCCGTCGTTGTTGGTTTTGCGTTTCTCGTTTTTCGTAACCCAATGTTTAATAATTATTCACTGAAAACGAGAAACCGAAAACTCAAAACCGTTCCGTATAGATCCCAGGGTGTACGGCGGGCCTTGATCATAACGCCGGCCACATTGCGCTCTGCGCGGTCTTCGGTCCGCGCAGCGGACCCTACGGATCACGGTTTCCCGTCGGGTCCGCTGTGCGGACCATCCGTGGCCGGCCAAAACGATGACCAAGGCCGTCACGCGCAGCCTGTAGGTGCTGCGCAATGCCAGTGCGTCTCCTGCTGCAACCGATGTGCCACATTGAGCAGTCGCCCTTCTTCGAAATAATTGCCGATGATCTGCAATCCGACCGGCAGACCGTCGACCGGAGCGACCGGGATGGACATGCCGGGTAAGCCGGCGAGGTTGGTGGCGATGGTGTAGATGTCGCTGAGGTACATCGCCACCGGGTCGTCGCGCTTGGCGCCGATGGGGAAGGCGGTCGTCGGGCTGCTGGGTCCCATGATGACGTCGACCTGGGTGAAGGCGCGCTTGAAATCTTCGGCGATCAGGTGACGTATTTTCTGCGCCTTGAGGTAATAGGCGTCGTAATAGCCGGCCGACAGCACGTAGGTGCCGATCATGATGCGGCGCTGGACTTCCGGCCCGAAGCCCTCGGCGCGGCTGCGCTGGTAGAGGTCTTCCAAATCCGTGGGTGCCTGGCAGCGGTGGCCGTAGCGCACGCCGTCGAAACGGGCGAGGTTGGATGAGCACTCGGCCGGGGCGACGACATAATAGACCGGAACCGAGAGTGGGCTGTTGGGCAGGCTGATCTCGCTCACCCGCGCGCCGAGTCGCTCATATTCCCGAATGGCGCCAGCGATGGATGCGGCGGTGCGCGCGTCCAGTCCATCACCAAAATATTCTTTCGGCAGGCCGATCCGCAGACCGGCGAGGTCCTGATTCAGTCCCGCGGTATAGTCGGGGACCGGGGTGTCGATGCTGGTCGAGTCCCGTGGATCGAATCCGGCCATGGCCTGGAGCATCAGTGCCGCGTCGGCGGCGGAGCGCGCCATGGGTCCGGCCTGGTCGAGCGACGAGGCGAAGGCGATCATACCCCATCGGGAGCAGCGCCCATAGGTCGGCTTGATCCCGGTAATGCCGCACAGGGCCGCGGGCTGGCGGATGGAACCGCCGGTATCGGTGCCGGTGGCGGCGGCGCACAGCCGGGCGGCGACGGCCGCGGCCGAGCCGCCCGACGATCCGCCGGGAACCCGGGTGTGATCCCAGGGGTTCTTGACCGGGCCGTACCAGCTCGTCTCGTTGGACGAGCCCATGGCGAACTCGTCCATGTTGGTCTTGCCCAAGACCACGGCACCGGCGGCCGCCAGGCGCTCTACAACGGTGGCGTCATAGGGTGCGATGAAGGTGTCGAGCATCCGCGAGCCGCAACTGGTCCGTAAGCCTTGCGTACAGAAAATGTCCTTATGTGCGATGGGGATGCCGGTGAGCGGCCCGGCCGTGCCGGCGGCGAGTGCCGCGTCCGCGCGCACGGCGGCGGCCAGCGCCGACTCGGCGGCGACGGTGATGAAGGCGTTGAGGTCGGGGTTGAGGCGCGCGATCCGCTCCAGGTAATGGCGGGTCAGTTCAACGCTGGAATAGCGGCGGGTGCGCAAGTCGTCCGCCAACCCGAGGATGTTCTGCTCATGCATCACTCGATCACCTTGGGAACCAGATAGAGCCCGCCATCCGTCTGGGGCGCGATGGCTTGAAAGCGCGCGCGCTGATCGGGCTCGGTCGGTAGGTCCGGCCGCAGCCGCTGGGTTTGGTGCAGCGGATGGGCCATCGGTGCGACGCCCGCGGTATCGACCGCATCCAGCTGCGCCACCAGCGCCAGAATGTTTGAAAGATCCTGGGCATAACGGGTGCACGCCGCGGGGGGGAGCGCGAGCCGTGCCAGGTGGGCGATCTTCTCGACGTCCGATTGATCCAGTGCCATTGCGATGCGGTTTCCTCTGGGGCTGGGCGGCGCGGGTGCCGTCGCGGTCATGCGGTCATACAGTGCAACATAACATACCCCATTGGGGTGGCGGAACGCGGACCGTGCGGGGCGGGTGAATCGCGTCCGCTGCAGGGCGACTAGAACTCCATGTGGACGGCAGCCGGGGAGTCAGACGATTGCCGAAAAAGGGTACATCGAGCCGACCTTGTTGCACCCCCGCTGTTGGCGTAAAGTATCAACATTGAAGATACGCTGGAGACCAACATGCGCGTGACTGTGAAAAAGTGGGGTAACAGTGCATCGGTGCGTATTCCCGCGGCCATCATGGCGGCCGCGCACCTGAGTCTGGACGAGACGGTTGATATGCGCGAGGAAGGCGGGTGCATCGTGATCGAGCCGATTCGCCCGAAAGAATATGACCTCGCGCGATTGCTGGCCGACATCACGGCGGAGAACCTGCACGCCGAGGTCGATTTCGGCTCACCATTGGGCAAGGAAGCCCTCTGATGGTTCTCCGTTACGTGCCGGAGGCGGGCGATATTGTGTGGCTGCATTTCGATCCGCAAGCCGGGCACGAGCAAGCCGGTCATCGGCCGGCGCTGGTCGTCAGCCCTGCGGCCTACAACGGCAAGACGGGCCTGATGCTCTGTTGCCCGATGACAACGCAGATCAAGGGTTATCCTTTTGAAGTGCCGATTGCGGGCGACCGTCCGAGCGCCGCCCTGGCCGACCAGGTCAAGAGTCTCGATTGGGGGGCGCGTCGGGCGCAGTACAAAGGACAGGTTTCAGCCGCCGAGTTGAATGACGTCCAGGCAAAGATCATGGCCCTGGTCGGATCGGTTGGCAGCTCGGGATGATCTGTCCTAACAGGATTTTCCGGTAATCGCCTGACCCTGCTGCTGGTCGTTGCCTGAGGATGACGCGTGCAGCGCCTTGCCGAGTTCCGCACGCGTTGTTAGATTAACCGGCTATCCTGACCATCCCCCGGCGGGTGCGAAGACCGTCGGGCCTGCGCTGTCGCCGCTCGGTGTCGGACCTGTCCGCGGGCCTGGTCGGTCGGCGTTCCGCTTCCGGTTATTTTTCGGGAGACTCCGTTGCCGCGCCCCGGATTATTCAGGGTGCTGTCAAGCGCCCCAGTTGCTAAGGTAAGTTACTGATGTTTATCAGACGTTTTCGTGGCATGTTCTCCACCGATCTGGCGATCGACTTAGGGACAGCCAACACCCTGATCTATGTTCGCGGTCAGGGCATCGTGCTCAACGAGCCCTCGGTCGTGGCGATTCGTCAGGATCGTGCCGGGGGAGCGAAGACGGTGGTGGCGGTGGGCGAGGAGGCGAAACTGATGCTCGGGCGCACGCCCCAGAACATCACCGCCATCCGCCCGCTGAAGGATGGCGTGATTGCGGACTTCACCGTCACCGAGAAGATGCTTCAGTACTTCATCCACAAGGTGCACGAGGCGCGCATGGTGCGCCCGAGCCCGCGGGTGGTGATTTGCGTGCCCTGCGGTTCGACCCAGGTGGAACGGCGGGCCATCAGGGAATCCGCGGCCGGGGCCGGGGCGCGGGAGGTCTATCTGATCGAGGAGCCGATGGCGGCGGCGATTGGTGCCGGGCTGCCGGTGGAGGAGGCGCGCGGCTCCATGGTGATCGACGTGGGCGGCGGCACCTCCGAGGTGGCGGTGATCTCACTGCACGGAATCGTGTATTCCAACTCGGTGCGAATCGGTGGGGACACCTTCGACGATTCCATCATCAACTACGTGCGCCGTAACTATGGCACCTTGATCGGCGAGGCCACGGCCGAGCGGATCAAGCACGCGGTCGGCTCGGCCTTCCCCGGCAACGAGGTGCTCG
Source organism: uncultured Lamprocystis sp. (assembly GCA_964470155.1). Lineage (GTDB taxonomy): Bacteria > Pseudomonadota > Gammaproteobacteria > Chromatiales > Chromatiaceae > Thiodictyon. The sequence goes on from CAYYAY010000001.1 coordinate 37,524, forward strand.
AGATCGAGGTCCGCGGGCGCAATCTGGCGGAAGGCATCCCGCGCAGTTTCACGCTCAACAGCAACGAAATTCTGGAATCCCTGCAGGAGCCCCTGGCGGGGATCGTCGGCGCGGTCAAGTCGGCGCTCGAGCAGACCCCGCCGGAACTGGGTTCGGACGTGGCTGAGCGGGGGATTGTGCTGACCGGCGGCGGCGCCTTGCTGCGCGATTTCGATCGGCTGATCGAGGAAGAGACCGGCCTGCCGGTGATCGTGGCGCAGGACCCGCTGACCTGTGTGGCGCGCGGCGGCGGCAAGGCCCTTGAGATGCTCGATACCCGGGCGATCGACCTGCTCGCTACCGAGTAGCGGGGCGGATTTCTCCGATCAAACCACTGTTTCTCCATGGGCCGTCACCCACCTTCCGGGTGATCCTGGCGGTTCTCATGGCGCTTGGGCTGATCGTGGCCGACCATCGCTACCAACGCTTGGGGGTGGTGCGTTCGGTCGTGGCGGTCGTGGTCTATCCGCTGCAATTGCTGGCGGATTTGCCGATCCGCTACGTCCGCGGTGCTCAGGGTCGACTGGTGGACGAGCGTCGGCTGCGCAATCAGAATCAGTCCCTGCGGCGCGAGAACATGCTCCTCGGCGCGCGGCTCCAGCAACTCGCGTCATTAGAGGCTGAGAACATGCGCCTGCGTGACCTCCTGGGTTCATCCTTCAAGATCGGGGAACGGGTCCTGATCGCGGAGATCCTGGAAGTGGACCTGGCCGATCACCGGCAGCAAGTCCTGATCAACAAGGGAACCAACTCCGGGGTCTATGTGGGTCAGCCGGTGCTGGATGCCAACGCCGTGATGGGGCAGGTGGTTGCGACCACCCCGTTTGCAGCCACCGTTCTGCTGATTACCGATGCGGATCATGCACTCCCGGTGCAGGTGAACCGCAACGGGTTGCGCACCATCGCGGCCGGAACCGGTCTCAGCCAGGAACTGGATCTCTTGCATATTCCCAAGAATGCGGACATCCGGATCGGCGATCTGCTGGTGACCTCCGGGATGGGCGGGCGCTTCCCGCCGGGGTATCCGGTGGCCCGCGTCACGGCGGTCGGGCATGAGCCGGACAACCCCTTCACCGCGGTCAAGGCGGAACCGACCGCCCGGCTGGATCGCAGCCGCGAGGTCTTGTTGGTCTGGACCCTGACTCCCGACGCGCCTTCGGACCTCCGCGGCCTGGTCGATCGTCCCGGTTCCAGCCGCCTGGGTTCCAGCGTGGGCGGGCCGGTGCTGCCCGGGTCATTCCCTTGAACGAGGTCGCCCGGCGCGGTACCTGGGCGATCGTCGTCAGTCTGCTGGCGGCGCTGTTCCTCAGTATTCTGCCGATGCCCGGCTGGACGGAGGATTTACGGCCCCAGTGGGTGGTGCTGACCCTGATCTTCTGGTCACTGGCCGTGCCCCAGCGGGTGGGCGTCTTCTGGGCCTTTGGCGCCGGATTGGTGCTCGACGTGATGACCGGCACGGTGCTCGGTCACCATGCGCTGGGGTTCTCGGTCGTCGCATATCTGGTGGTGGAGCTTCACCAACGGCTGCGGATTTTTCCGTTGTGGCAGCAAACCCTGTTCGTGTGGGTGTTGTTATTGGTGGAGCGACTGCTTTACCTGTGGGTGCTCGGCGCCACCGCGGCGCCGACCCCCACTTTGATTTACTGGGCACCGACCTTCATCGGCACCGCCCTGTGGCCCTGGACCTATGCGGTCCTGCGTGACCTTGGGCGCCGGGCGGGGGCCTGCTGAACCATGCCGCGCGATTCCTGGCCCGTGGATTCCAGGCTTGCAGACCGGCAACGCGAGCAGCGCCTGGTCGCCACGCGCGCCATCATCGCCGGGGTCCTGGTCTTCGCCGCACTGGCGCTGGTGGCCGTGCGGTTGGCGCGGCTGCAGGTTCATGATCACGAACATTTCTCGGTCCTGTCGCGGGACAATCGGGTCAAGGTCCAGCCGGTGCCGCCCGCGCGCGGGCTGATCTACGATGCCAAGGGCGTCGTGCTGGCCGACAATCACCCCTCCTTTTCACTCGAGATCACCATCGAGAAAGTGGGCGACCTGGAGGCGACCATCGCCGCCCTCGCCGCCATCATCCGTGTGGACGACAAGGACCGTGAACGGTTCGCGCGGATGAAACGTCAGCGTGTGCGCTTTCAGGGTGTGCCGCTGCGGCTCAATCTCACCCCGCAGGAGGTGGCCCGCTTCGCTCTGGACAGTTATCGCTTTCCCGGCGTGGAGGTCCATGCGGAACTGGTGCGCACCTATCCTCATGGCGAGCTGACGGCCCACGTCCTCGGTTACGTGGGGCGGATCAATGAGCAGGAAATGGAGCACATCGATACCAGCGACTACGCCGGGACCAATTTCATCGGCAAGGGCGGCGTAGAAAAGGCGCATGAATCACTGCTGCATGGGCACGTGGGCTATCAGCAGGTGGAGGTGAACGCCCGCGGGCGGGTCCTGCGGACGCTGGAGGGCAAGCCCCCGGTACCGGGTCGGGATTTGCACCTGTTTTTGGATATCGAGCTGCAGCGTGCCGCCACGCGCGCACTGGGCGATCATCGCGGGGCCGTGGTGGCCGTGGACCCACGCACCGGCGGGGTCCTGGCCCTGGTGAGTCAACCGAGCTTTGATCCCAACCCGTTTGTCGAGGGCATCGCGCAGAAGGACTATCATGCCTTGCTCTATTCGCCCGACAAACCGCTCTACAATCGGGCGGTTCGCGGTCAGTACCCGCCGGGGTCGACGGTCAAGCCCTTTGTCGGACTTGCCGGGCTGGTGACCGAGGTGACCAACGCCCGCAAGGCGACCTATTGCCCAGGCTATTACCGCCTCCCCGGCCAGAGTCACCGGTATCGCTGCTGGCGACGCGGCGGGCACGGGACCCTGACCTTGGAGGCGGCGCTGGTGCAATCCTGTGATGTGTATTTCTATGACCTCGCCCATGCGATCGGAATCGAACGCCTCAAGCCGTTTCTGGGCGCGTTTGGCTTCGGCGCACGCACCGGGATCGACGTGGCCGGCGAGATGAGCGGACTGGTGCCGTCGAAAGAGTGGAAGGAGCAGGTGCGCAAACAGATCTGGTATCCGGGCGAGACGCTGATCGTCGGGATCGGCCAGGGCGCCTTTCTGGCTACCCCCTTGCAACTCGCGGTCGCCACCGCGAGCCTGGCCAGTCGTGGACACTTTTTCCAGCCGCGCGTCGCGCGCAGCGCCCAACTGCCGGGAGCACCCGCGGCGGAGGACCTGCCGGTGGTCTCCCGCCGGATTGACGTGGGGGACCCGCACCGCTGGGACCAGATCGTCCAGGCGATGACCCAGGTGGTGGAGGGGGCGCGGGGCACCGCCAAGGGCATCCGCAGTCAGGACTACCGGATCGCCGGCAAAACCGGCACCGCGCAGGTGTTCACCTTGGGCCAGAACCAGTCGTATAACGCGGCGCGCATCGACGAGCGGATGCGTGACCACGCGCTGTTCATCGCCTTCGCCCCGGTGGACGACCCGCGGATTGCGGTGGCGGTCATCGTGGAGAACGGCGGGCATGGGGGTTCGACCGCGGCCCCGGTGGCGCGCCAGGTCATGGATGCCTATCTCGGCGGTTCCTCGCCGATGACCGACCCGGGACCCGTCGATGGCGACTAGGCCCTTGTCAGCCGGCTTCCAGTCGCTGGTCGACCGGCGCGCGGGTTTCCTGCAGCGTCTGCATCTCGACACCCCACTCCTGGGGGGCTTGCTCTTGCTCTGCGCCTTCGGTCTGGTCGTCCTGTTCAGTGCCGGGGACCGCGACCTCGCGGTGGTCGAGCGTCAGTTGTTGCGGCTCGCCCTGGCGTTCGGAATGTTGTTCGTGCTGGCCCAGGTCTCGCCCGATCACCTGCGCCGCTGGTCGCTCCCGCTGTATGTGCTGGGTGTGTTGATGTTGTTGGCGGTGCTGCTGTTCGGCGACGTGGGCAAGGGTGCCCAGCGGTGGCTCGACCTGGGGGTGGTGCGTTTTCAGCCATCGGAACTGCTCAAACTCGCCGTGCCTATGACCGTCGCCTGGGTCTTGGCCGCGCGGCCCTTGCCGCCCGGTTTGTTGCGGGTGTCGGCGGTTGCCGTGCTGATCCTGGTCCCGGTGGTCCTGATCGCCAAACAACCGGATTTGGGTACCGCGATTCTGGTGGCCGGCGCCGGACTCACGGTCCTCTTCATCGGCGGTCTGGGCTGGCGCGTCATCGTGATGACGGCCGCCACCGCGGGCGGCCTGGCGCCGTTGCTGTGGCACCATCTGCGGGATTACCAGCGGCAGCGTGTCCTGACTTTTCTGGACCCCGCGTCCGACCCGCTGGGGTCCGGTTACCACATCATCCAGTCGCAGATCGCCATCGGCTCCGGCGGCCTGCACGGCAAGGGCTGGTTGAACGGTACTCAGTCCCACCTCGAGTTTCTGCCGGAGCGTCACACCGATTTTATTTTTGCGGTGATCGGGGAGGAGTTCGGCCTGTTCGGGATCCTGGTGCTGCTCACCCTGTATCTTTTCATCATCTATCGCGGGCTCGTGATCGCGGTAAATGCCCCGGACACCTACGGGCGGCTGCTCGCCGGGGGCCTGTCGCTGGTGTTCTTCATCTATGTCTTCGTCAACACCGGCATGGTCACCGGCTTGCTGCCCGTGGTCGGTGTCCCGCTTCCGCTGATCAGCTACGGCGGGACCTCCATGGTCACGCTGATGGCTGGTTTCGGCATGTTAATGGCGATCCAAACGCATCGCAAATAGCTTTTTATTGAGTAGCTTTGCGGATATACTCAAAGTAATGCCTGATAAGTTAAACCGCGCCCGGCGCGACCTGCGCAGTTTTCATTGTGTGTTCGGCCTTGGGGTTTAACCAACCTCGCTGGAGACGCGGTTTAAAATGTACGTTTCTTGGAACTTTACACGCGGTGGCGTTTACCGAAAAAAACCGGGGGAGTGGTCCAATGAACGCGCACAACGCGAGCTGTCAAGAGGCGTCGAGGCGCCGTCGTTCGGCCGTCGCGGCCAGTGTCCTGCAAACGGCCGCCATCTGCGGATTGCTGCTGGCGTTGGGTGGCTGCGCCAGCCAGGGGGGCGATACAGCGGATGGTGCGCCCGGTGATCGGGGTTTGAATTTAGCTGACACTCCGGATGCGGTCCCGCGCGTGGAGCCCCGCTCCAAGTATGGGAACATGGCCACTTATATTGTACGCGGCAAGCGCTATTACACAAAGCAGGACAGCCGGGGGCATGTAGAGCGGGGGATGGCGTCCTGGTACGGAAAGAAATTCCACGGGCAAAAAACCAGTTCCGGCGAGCGTTATGATATGTACTTGATGACGGCGGCCCACAAGACGCTGCCGCTGCCGACCTATGCCCGAGTGACGAACATGGAAAATGGTCGCAGCGCGGTCGTGCGCATCAACGATCGGGGGCCGTTCCATGGGCCGCGGGTCATCGATCTGTCCTACGCCGCCGCCACAAAGATCGGCGTGGTCGCGAATGGCACGGCGCTGGTCGAGGTGCGGGCCATCGATCCGGCGCGTCCGGCCACCGACCCCGGACCCTCGCGCGGACCTTTCCTCGCGGCCAAACAGTCTCCGGCCCGCGCGCCGGCGATGACCGCCGGCGCGGCAGCGCGGCGGAGTGCGGGCCCGGCCATCGCGTCCGCGTCGCGTGACCGGGCCGTTGCCGCGGCACGTGCCGCCGTTGAATCAAGACCGCCGACGCGGCCCGCGGCGGACACCAGGGCGCCCTCGTCGCTGCACTCGGCGGCTGACAGGCCCGCGGTCGTCGCCGCGAAGAGTGCTTCAGCCTCCGACACCATGACGGCCGCCGCGCCTTCGCGCCCAGCGGTCGCCGCGGATGCCGACGGGGCAGGGAAGGAAGGGCTCTATCTCCAGGTGGGCGCCTTTGGCGATCCGCACAACGCCGAGCGCCTGCGTGAGCGACTGACAGCCCAGTTGGCCGAACAAGTGCGCGTGCAGCGCCCCGCGGAGGGCGGTGCCAGTCTCTATAAAGTCCGCGTCGGCCCCTTTGGATCGGAAGGCGAAGCGCGGCGGGTGTCCGCCAAGCTGTCGACCCTTGGCGTGACTGAACCACGGCGGGTCTGGAACTAAGGCCATTTCCGGCAAGCGCCCAAGGCGGGTGTCAAATAGCCGGCGCACGGTTAGAATTAAGGGCCATTCGCCTGTGACCACCGCGAGTCTCGATTTATTCCCCATGAAGTTGCATCCCGCGCTGCTGCTCCTGTGCCTGCTTGCCCTCCTGCCCGCGCGGCTTGGGGCGCAGGGGACGTCGAGCATCCCAACCAACCCTTCGATCAACCCTCCGGCGGCGCCGATCATCCCGGCCGCACCCCAGATCGACGCCAAGGGTTATCTCCTGGTGGACTTCAATACCGGTGCCGTGCTGGCGGAGTCCAACGCCGACCTGCGGCTGGAGCCGGCCAGTCTGACCAAAATCATGACCGGCTACACCCTGTATCGGGAACTGGCCGAGGGACATGCGCACCTGACCGACCAGGTGCTGATCAGCGAGAACGCCTGGCGCACCGGTGGCTCCAAGATGTTCGTCGAAGTCGGCAAGCGGGTCGGTCTGGAGGACCTGCTCAAAGGGATGATCATCCAGTCCGGCAACGATGCAAGCGTTGCCCTGGCCGAACATGTGGCGGGCAGCGAACAGGTCTTTGCGGAGCTGATGAATGCCCAGGCCCAACGGCTGGGAATGACTAACTCTCATTTCGTTAACGTCACCGGGCTGCCGGATGACAACCACTACACCACTGCCCGCGATATCGCCAAGGTCACCGTCGCCCTGATCCGTGAGTTTCCTCAGTACTATGTGTGGGACGGGACCAAGGAGTACGAATACAACGGCATCAAGCAGCACAATCGCAACCGTCTGCTGTGGCGGGATTCGACCGTGGACGGGGTCAAGACCGGCTATACCCAAAACGCCGGTTACTGTCTGGTCGCCTCGGCCAAACGCGATGATATGCGTCTGGTCTCGGTCGTCCTGGGAGCCAAGAATCCGGAGGCGCGTGCATCGGCCAGCCTGGAACTGCTGAATTACGGCTTCCGCTTCTACGAAAGTCATCGGCTCTATCCGGGCGGCGAGCCGGTGAAAAGCCTGCGGGTTTGGAAGGGTGATCGCGAGGAGGTCCCGATCGGTCCGGCCCATGATGTTCTGGCAACCATTCCGCGTGGCCGCTACGCGGAGTTGAGCGCCCGCATGGACCAGGCGCCGACGCTCACCGCGCCGATCGCGCAGGGTACCCGGCTGGGTGACATCGTCGTCACCCTGGCCGGCGTGGAGATCACCCGGGTTCCGCTGGTGGCGCTCGCAGCCGTGGCCGAGGGCGGGCTGTGGGAACGGACGCGGGATACCCTGTTGCAGTGGTTTTGATCGGATAATCCGTAGGGTCCGCTGGGCGGACCGACGATCGTGCAGATCGTGAGGCGGCCGGGTTTAAGACCAAGGCCACAAAACCCGAGGTGTATGTAGGCGATGTCTGAACCGATTAAACCGCCGTCCACGGCGGCGTCCGCCGTGCCGACGCTGCTCCAGTTCCCCTGCAGCTACCCCATCAAGGCGACCGGGCGGGCGGACGGCGATTTCGCTGCCCTGGTCGTCGCGATCGTGCGCCGACATGCCCCGGAATTCGACGCGGCCGCCGTCAGCCAGCGCGAGAGCAGCGGCGGCAAGTGGCTGGCGGTGACCGTCACGATCCAGGCTGAGAGCCGGGCTCAACTCGATGCGATCTACCAAGACCTGACTGACGACGAACGGGTGATCTGGGCACTCTAGGGCGATTGGCGGACATCACCATTCAGTCGCGCATGAACGCCGGGCCATCGCTCATCGTCCGCCGTCTGGCCGGGCTCCAGGATTACCGCGCAACCTGGGAGGCCATGCGTGCCTTCACCGACGCGCGCGACCTGGACACCGCGGACGCGATCTGGTTGCTGGAACACCCACCGATCTTTACCCTGGGTCAGGCCGGCCGCCTGGAGCATGTCCGTGATCCGGGCGCCATCCCGGTGGTGCAGACCGATCGCGGCGGTCAGGTGACCTATCACGGCCCGGGTCAGATCATCGCCTACGTGCTCGTCGACCTGCGCCGCTCCGGGGTTGGCGTCAAACGCCTGGTCCATTTGCTGGAGCAGGCGGTGATTGAACTGCTTGCCGCGGTCGGGGTCGCCGCCGAGGCCCGCGCGGACGCACCTGGGGTTTATGTCGCCGGGGCCAAGATCGCCGCGCTCGGTTTGCGGGTCCGCCACGGTTGCAGCTACCACGGCGTGGCGCTCAATATCGACATGGACCTCGAACCCTTCCGCCGGATCGACCCCTGCGGCTATCCGGGGCTCGCCGTCACCCAGGTGGCGGATCTGATCACCGGGGTGGACTTCGATGCGACGGCCGCGGCGCTGGGCGCGTCCTTGCAGCGTGTGTTGCGGCAAGCGTCATCGGGATGAGCGATCAGCCCTGCGCGGCGCCTGACTCCGGCTGCCGGCCGCGAAGGAAATGCCTCGCGCATCGGTGTTGTCAGCTCATGCGGCATCGCTTCCGTCGTTTCATCGGCCCGTGCGCAGATCCCGGCAACGCGCTCGGGGGCAGTTAGTTTGACAACTGCAAGCGCCTGTTTCCGATGAGTTTAGAGTTTAAGGTAAGCCACAGTTCAGACTGCTCTGGGCGCAGGCTCGGGAAGTAATCGCGGTGGGCCGTCAAGGTTACGCCGTCCAGGCTGACACGGACGGGTAATCCAGCCTTGGTGTAGTTGTGGACGACGATGATCGGTGTATCCAGCGGGGCAGGGGCCGTGACCGGCACGGCAAAGGTCAGGTCCAGCCTGTTGTTGAGCGCATCGGTTTCCCAAGTGCCATAAACCGGGCTGTAGCCTGGCGGGTTATACGACTTGTTATCGCTGCGTCCCACCCCTGCCGCGCCTTGTGTCCGCACCGTGCCCACGCTGGCGGTCAGCCGCGACAGGCTGATGGTTTCGGCTTGTCTCGCCATCGCTTGCGTCGGATTGGCCGAGTGCGGATCGAGAACAACATACACACTATAGCTGACTTTAGGGTGGCCGCTGACTGCGTAGCCATTGCTGCTGGTGAACCCGCTGTTGCCCAACGACCCCCAGTCTGCTCCCCACGCGAGCCGCTTGTTGCTGGTGGTCTGCAGCGCGTTGGCGACGGAGTATTGAATCAGTTGATACGCCCAGTCGCTGCTGCACGGTAGCGTGTGGCGGTAGCCGGCACCGACGCCCTGGTCGTTTTCGCAGACCATGCCCATGGTCGCGCTGGTCTTGCCCCGCCAGACCGGCGCCTGCCAGTTGTTGTAGCCGCCCGCGTTTTGCCGGGCGATCACTTGTGTACCGGCCAAGCCCATCTCCGCGTCCACCGTCGAGGTCCAGAGCGCGTCATAGGGCGCGCCATTGTTCAGTTGCGCGTAAGTCCAACCGTTGTTCATGGTGAACGGATTGCCCAGCGTGGTGAATTGGTAGCTGTCGCCCCAGGCCACGCCGCCGACCACATCCGCACCACTGCCGCCCTCGATCTTCATGTCGCCATAGGGCGCCCGAAAATCCGCGTCCACCGCATGGTCAGGCGCGGCGGAGAGATCGAAAGTGACCGTCCACACCGGATAATTGCGCCCGGTGGCGAACATCCAGTGGATGCGCACCGGCATCGAATAGGCCGTGACAAATTGGCGGCGGGTGTCGCTGCTTCCGTTCAACCAGGTCCAGGGATCAATCGCATGGTTGGCCAGTGCCGCCGCCGTCAGGCCGTAACGGACATAGTTCAGCGTGTATTCGTGGACGGCATGGTGGCTGCCCGTGAACAGCTTGCCGTAGGTGGCGCCGGTGCCCGAACCCAGCGGCGAATCATTCTTGCCGTAGGCATTGGCGAACGACGGATTGCTCAGGTGCGAGACGATATAGCCGAAACCTGCCGCACCGGTGCTGCCGGGGTTCACCGTCCGCGTTGTGTTGTTCGCCAACTGGTAGGTGAACTGTTTGGCGTTGCCGCCCTTGCTGCTGTCATTGCGTGCCAACGCCACGCTACGCAGTTTGCACGCGTTGTCGTACCAGAGGTATTGGTCGTTCACAAAACCGTTCAGCGGCTTGCCCGCGTTGGCGACTCCGGAATCCACCGCCAGGGTCCGGCAGGCGCTGCCCTCGCCGACCTGAAGCAGGGCAATGTTGTCCACGTTGAAACCAGCGCCGCTCTGTCCCAGACCCTCTTGCAGATTCAACCGGGTCATCGCCGTCAACTGACCGCGCAGCGCGTCAATGGGGATACTGACGGTGGACCAGGTGTCGGCGGCCGGAACCGGTGTGACATAGCCGCCCAACGGCACCTGCGATCCGAGGACGCCGCTGTTTTCCAATGTGACCAGCAGCGCCGCGACTTTCGGGACGTTGACGGCGGCGCCGGGATTGATGTCGAAGGTGATGGCTGACACGCCTGCCAACGTGAGCGGACCGGTGTCGCGGTTCAGACTTAATGCGCCCCAGGGGCCGGTGACCATCACCCGGAGCGACGCCGTACCGGATTTCTTGATGACGGTGTCCTGGGCGAGGTTGACGTTCCAACTCCAGTCAGCCCAGCCGCTGTTGAGGCTGTCGACGTAGGCGAATTCCGCGGCGGCCAAGGCGTTGACCGATAAAGCGGCGATGAGTGCGGTGACGGTGCGGCGGGGCAAAGACGAGGACTGGGTCGGCGTGTGCATGAACCTTCTCCCACAAACGTTGGAGCGATGCGGAAAAACTGGCCGCCGCCCGAGCGGGGACCGATGACAGTGCTGGGCGCGGCCGACTGATCTGGTACCTGGATGATAGACTGCTCCCGCCATGGCTGTAGTCATTATTTATCAGATCGATGCACGAGCCGCTCCGCCGCCTGCCGATGATGCTGAAGCGCCGTCGAAATCATCGGCAGCAGCGACCACAACGGCAACCGGATTGTGGCCGCGCACAAGGCGACCGGAACGGATCGAGGTCCCAGGCCACCTGTGGTTCGGTTACACTTTTGTGCAGTGCACGATGAACCCCCGTTGGACCCCCGACCTCCCATGATTCCCGACAGCCAGCCACGCATCCGCGAGATCCCTTACAATTACACCTCGTTTTCCGATCGGGAAATCGTGATCCGCTTTCTGGGCGAGCCGATGTGGGCGCTCATCGATACCTTGCGGGGGACTCGGCGCACCGGACGCTCGGCACGCATGCTCTTCGAGGTGCTGGGGGACATGTGGGTCATCACCCGCAATCCGTATCTGCAGGACGATCTGCTGGAGAACCTCAACCGGCGCCGGCTGCTGCTGGGTGCGCTGGACCATCGTTTGGATCAGTTCGAGCAGCGGCTGAACGACAACGCGTCGGCGGCACAACTCCTGGCCGGCGCCCGCGCCGCGGTGGCCCGCTTCAAGGACTGGTTCGAGACCGAGCGCTCCGCACGGGCGCGGTTGCGGCAGGCGCTCGCCGGCATCACCCGCCGGGACAACCTTGATTTCGGCGGCCTGGCGCGCGTCGCGCACGCGACCGATGCGACCGACTGGCGGGTCGAGTTGCCCTTCGTCGTCATCACCCCGGATACCGAGGCCGAGGTGGCGCTCATCGTGCGCGCCTGCATCGACAGCGGCCTGAGTCTGATTCCGCGCGGCGGCGGCACCGGCTATACCGGCTCGGCCGTCCCGCTGCACCCGATGACGGCCGTTATCAACACCGAAAAGCTCGAAGACCTGTCCTTCGTTGAGCGGATCGCGCTCCCCGGTGTGGCGGGGCTGGTGCCCACGGTGCACTGCGGTGCCGGGGTGGTCACTCGTCGGGTCTCGGACCTGGCGGACGCCAACGGGCTCGCCTTCGCGGTGGACCCGACCTCGCAGGATGCCTCCTGCATCGGCGGCAACGTGGCGATGAACGCCGGGGGCAAGAAGGCGGTGCTCTGGGGTACGGCCTTGGATAATCTGGTGTCCTGGCGCATGGTCACCCCGGACGCGGACTGGCTCCTGATCGAGCGTCTGGACCACAATCTGGGCAAGATCCACGCGCAGCAGACCGTGCGCTTCCGCCTGTCGCGTTTCGCCCCGGATGGCACCACGCCAAAGGGCGAGCCCGAGATCCTGACCATGCCCGGCAGCGCCTTGCGCACGGTCGGGCTGGGCAAGGACGTGACCGACAAGTTCCTGTGCGGACTCCCCGGCGTTCAAAAGGAGGGCTGCGACGGCATCATCACCTCCGCCTGCTTCGTCCTGCACCGGATGCCGGATCATGTGCGCACCGTCTGTCTGGAGTTTTTCGGGACCGACCTGGAACTGGCGGTGCCGGCCATCTGCGAGATCAAAGACGCGATCGACGCTCTGCCGGAGGTGCAGGTGGCGGGTCTGGAGCACTTGGACGAGCGCTACGTCCGGGCGGTGGGCTATACCACCAAGGCCAATCGTCGGGAGCTGCCGAAGATGGTTCTGCTCGCCGATCTGGTGAGTGACGATGAGGCGGCCGTCGCCGCCGCGGCCGAGCGTGTCGTCGCACTGGCACGGGCGCGCGATGCCGAGGGCTTCATCGCCATCAGTGCCGAGGCGCGCAAACGCTTCTGGCTGGACCGCGCCCGCACCGCCGCCATCTCCCGTCACACCAATGCGTTCAAGATCAACGAGGACGTGGTCATTCCCCTGCCGCGGCTGGCGGACTACAGCCGCGGCATCGAACGGATGAACATCGAGCAGTCGATCAGGAACAAGGACGCGATCATGGCCGCTGTCCTCGACTACCTGGCGCAGGGGCTGCCGGAGGCACGCCCGGCGGGCGACTACGACGACTCCGTCGAGGAGGCAGCCATCCTCGACACCAAGCGCGACGCCGCTCGCGCCGTCGTGACCGGCGCCCGCACCCGTTGGCAGATGGTGCTGGCCCAGCTCGATGCGCCGGCGAGCGCACATCTGTCATTACTCGATGCGGCGGCACAGTCGCGGCTGCGGCCGGGCGATCTGCTGCTGGATCTGATGCTGCGGCGCGACCTGCGGCAGTCCTATCGAGAGGAGGTCGGTGCCCGGCTCGTCGAGATCTTCGCCGGGCAGGACCTGACCGGCGTGCGCGACCGGCTTGCCGCTATTCACCGCCGGGGGCGCGACTCCCGGCTCTTCATCGCCCTGCACATGCACGCCGGGGATGGTAATGTCCATACCAACATCCCCGTCCATTCAGCCGATTATGCGATGCTGCAGGAGGCCGATCGCATGGTCGACCGGATCATGGCGCTGGCCGGCGCGTTGGGCGGGGTCATCTCCGGGGAGCACGGGATCGGTATCACCAAGCTGCGCTACCTGGAGCCGGCGAAGCTCGCCGCCTTCGTCACCTACAAGGAGCGGGTGGACCCGCGCGGCCGGTTCAACCCCGGCAAGCTGATGCCCGGCTCCGGACTGGCCGGCGCCTATACGCCCTCGCTGCGCTTGGTGCAGCAGGAGGCGATCATCCTAGAGGAGAGTGAACTCGGCGCACTCAACGACGATGTGAAGCACTGTCTGCGCTGCGGCAAATGCAAGCCCAAATGTATGACCCATGTCCCGCGCGCCAACCTGCTCTATTCGCCGCGCAATAAGATCCTGGGCACCGGACTCATCATCGAAGCCTTTCTTTACGAGGACCAGACCCGCCGCGGTCTGTCGCTGCGCCACATCGATGAGATGAATGATGTGGCCGATCACTGCACCGTCTGTCACAAGTGCCTGAACCCCTGTCCGGTGGCGATCGACTTCGGCGATGTGACCATGCGTATGCGCCGGATTCTGGTCAGCCGCGGTCAGAAGCGTTTCAACCCGGGGGCCTGGGCGGCCATGCAGTTCCTCAACACCACGCATCCGCGCACCATCCGCTTTCTGCGCAAGGGTCTGGCCCAGTGGGGGTTCGCCGCGCTCAACCTGGCGCACGGGACGGCACGCACCCTGGGTCTTAGCCGCGGGCGCACCGCGCACCCCAGGGCCACCACCGGCCGGCCGGCCATCGCCGGTCAAGTGCTGGACCTGGTGAGCCGTCCGATTCGGGTGCAATTGCCCAGACGCGGCTTCCGTCAGGTGCTGGACCTGGAGGACCGCACTCAGGTGCCCATCCTGCGCGATCCGCACCAGAGCGCGGACGATGCCGAGGCGGTTTTCTACTTTCCCGGCTGCGGGTCGGAACGCCTGTTCTCGGACATCGGGCTGGCCGTACTCGCCATGCTCTACCGCCAGGGCGCCCAGATCGTCCTGCCCCCCGGCTATCTCTGCTGCGGCTATCCGCAACGCGCCGCGGGCCTGGAGGCGCGCGGCCGACAGCTCACCATGGAAAACCGCGTCCTCTTCCATCGCGTCGCCAATACACTCAACTATCTGGATATCCGCACCGTTCTGGTGTCATGCGGCACCTGCATGGATCAACTCCTGCAATACGAGTTCGGGCAGATCTTCCCCGGCTGCCGACTGCTCGATATCCATGAGTGGCTGATGGAAAAAGGTGTCAGCCGCGATGGCGTTCCCGGCGTCCAATATCTCTATCACGACCCCTGCCATACGCCCATGAAGACCTATGCTCCGGTCAAGGTGGCGGCAAGCCTGATGGGCCGGGACGTCCGCCTCTCCGAGCGCTGCTGCGGTGAGGCCGGCACCCTGGGTACCGCCCGGCCCGACATCGCCAATCAGGTGCGCTTCCGCAAACAGGAGGAGCTCATCGGCGCCATCCGCGGCCTGACCGGAACCGACCGCGTCACCGCCGGGGAAGTCAAACTGCTCACCGCCTGTCCGGCCTGTCAGCAGGGGCTCGCAAAATACGCCGACGACACCGGACTCACCACCGATTACATCGTCGTGGAACTCGCCCGCCGGCTCCTCGGCGAGGGCTGGCAGGCCGCATTCATCAAGCAGGTGCAGGCCGGCGGAATCGAGCGGGTCTTGCTGTAGGGCGCACTAGCGCTGGTGCGCCGCAGGTTGCCCAAGCGCGATTGACCTCGTTGAAGCCTCGCCGCGCGGACTCTCGTGACACCGCTCCGCGGTGTCTCGCATCGTCTTGGCGCGCCGCGCCTCGATCGCCGGTAGCCGGATGAAGATCAAGGCTGATGTCAGGATGTGGCGGTGTTGGTGCGAGGGGCGGAAACGGACTGCTGATTCCCAATGGCTTCTAGTTGCAGTGCATCCACAAATTAGCGAGACTTGCAAACCGCACGTTGCGTTTTGGTTGGAAGACCCTGGAGAGATCCGCTCGCGCGATCGACCGTCGGCCGCAACCCTGATACTTACCGTGGGCCATAATATATCTCTTAGATGGATGGTTGAACAGCTCAGGCCTCACTACGATACGCCCCAGCTTCAGCGTTTTATCAATAATCCGGACAGAAAACCCGATCCGGAAGGGCTAGCCGATCTGTCTGTCTCCGCAGCATTTGGCGTTTTCAGAAACCATTACTTTACCTGCCATGACCGGACGTTTCCTTCTGATATCACTTACCATGATAGCGTGGAGGTTCGAAAGCATGCGGGATTGGTGCCTTGGCTTTATTACGACAAGATGCCGGAGGGGGCTTATTCAAATCCAAGTTGTTTAGGCAAGGTCAGTCCATCCACCTGGATCGACTCAACGGATGGATCAAAATCGGCGAATGTGTTGTGTATCAAGCAATCGAATATATCATGTAACGCTTTAGGCTTTTGAAATCACTAAGCGGGGCTTGGTCGAAGCCCGCCGACGTGTGCGTTCCAGGTTCTGACCCTTTACTTTCAACTTGGAGAATGCCATGAAAAAGATCATCCACCTCTCGGATCTGCATATTGGCTACGGCGATTGCAGCGATAACCTAGAAGAGATTGTGAACACGATCATAGCGGAGTATCAACCCGCGTCTGACTATGTCGTAGTGATTACCGGTGACACAGTGGATGATGCCAATAAGAAAGGTGTGTATGAAAAAGTAGTCGAACTACTTGAACCCCTGAAAAAGGCTAACTACCGGATGCTTGTAGTTCCTGGAAACCATGATTATGGCAGCGGGGGGGTGGGTAATGAAAAATTTGTCAGGCTGTTCAAAATTGCCTACTTTGGTGATGATAGCATAATCTATCCGAAGGTTGATATTATCGATGATATCGCATTCATTGGCTTAGACTCAATGGCAGCTACATTTAACTGGTTGGACGTCATTGGGGCAGATGGTGAGTTAGGCAAGAAACAGCTAACCTCACTGAACAAGCTGCTTGCCGGTCAGGAACTGCATGGGAAAAAGAAGGTCGTTTATCTTCACCATCATCCTTTTGATGGGAAAGGCAAAGCGCATATGCTGAAAGACTATAAGAAGTTTAAGAAGGTCGTAGAAAACAGAATCGACTGTCTGTTGTTCGGACACAATCACGACGGTAATCAGTATCCGGGAGTATGGGGAATTCCATATTGTTACGACGCCTCCAGTTCAACAGGTAAGGGTGCTCCTAGGAAGCCAGCCACCAACGTGCGTGTGATCGCGTTGGAATAATAGCCTGACATTGGGGGGCTTGGTCATAAAGTCAGCCACCGCGAGATCGGCGCGGTCGTTGATCCCCACCGCGGACTCTAAGGATCACGGTATCCCGTAGGGTCCGCTGTGCGGACCATCCTACGGTGCGGACCATCCGCCGCCGTCCGGAACGATGATCAAGGCCTATCAAGGCAGGCCGCTGTTTCCGCATTTTCTGAGTGCCCTGTCCCTGTGACTGAGCAATATCCAAGGATCGAAGGATCGCTTGACGAATAGCCTTACGGGCCGAGTATACGGAACGGTTTTGAGTTTTCGGTTTTTCGTTTTTAGTTAAGGACTATCAAACATTGGGTTACCAAAAACGAGAAACGAAAAACCAACAATGACGGGTATATCCAGCATCCAGGAATGATATGACTAACAATTTGCTGACGCGTTTGGACAATATCGGGACGTCGCTTGAACGATCAGGCCATGCCCTTGCGCTGATCGGTCTGGGCTCCGTCGGCATTGAACTGGAGCGACTGGATGCCTGGTCGGATCTGGATTTTTTCGCGATTGTGGAGCAGGGTCACAAGGGTCGTTATCTCAGCAATCTCGATTGGTTGAGTTGCCTGTGTCCGCTCGCCTATCAGTTCCGGAATACGCCGGATGGTTTTAAGGTGCTGTTCCAGGACGGCATTTTCTGCGAGTTCGCGGTGTTTGAGCTTGCCGAGTTAGGCGCCATTCCGTTTTCCCGTGGGCGAATCGTCTGGAAGGTGCCCGGTCTGAACGAGGATATCGGCGAACCTGTTGTTCCCCTGCCGGCCGTCCGCCAGAGCGCGACGGAGTGGCTGGTCGGCGAGGCATTGACCAACCTGCTTGTTGGTCTGGGGCGATTCCGGCGCGGCGAAAAGTTGTCGGCGAGTCGCTTTATTCAGCAGTACGCGGTGGACCGGGTCTTGGAGTTATCCGCCGTCATTGCGCAAGAGCTAGGGGCACCCAGGGATGCATTCGCCAATGAACGGCGCTTTGAGCAGCGGTTTCCCGTTGTCGCACAAGAACTCCCGTTATTCATTCAAGGCTACGACCACAGTTGTGAGTCTGCGCAAGCGATTCTCGCGTTCCTGGAGAGACATTTTGATGTCAATCAGGCAATGGCTGACACTATTCGCAAGCTCTGTAATCCATAATGTCCGAGGCAATCGCTTTCTCCGGCTGTTGAGAAGCTGCGGATCGCGCAGTGACCGGTGCGGGCCGGACTGGACAGTCAGCCTCTATGATCTGATCGACACCTTCTGTGGGTCGCGCGGTGATTGCCGTGCGGCCTTGATCACAAATCCGGCCAAGACCCAGACTAAGACTTGGTTAAGCGCGTGCGGGGGAGTGGCAGAACCCGCGAAAGTGCGTACCCTTGGAAGCGCAAACAAACCGAGGGTAACGGAACATGATCGAGGGTCCTGCCGGCTCCAACTGTAGCGCAGGGGCGATGCCATCGGGCGCGACCCGACGAGCGGCCCGCGGCCGGTCGTGAATCGCGCCGGGAGCGGGTGCAACAGCGGGAAACCGCCAACGCGTGACTTGGTACGTGAACCGGGAACGCTCTTTCAGCTATCTGGTCAACGACACCGGCGAAGAGACCATTGTCGGTGTGCCAGAGCGGGGTGGTCGGGGGCTCATCTCAACCGACCCGCTGTCGCCCGGCACGGTCTATGCCGCCGCTGTGTGCGGCGGTAGCGTTTCGGGGGAGCGTAGCGCGTCGCCTGGGTCTTGAGGAGATCTGGGATGACCACCGCAACGGGGGTTGGTCGAGGCCGTAAACCAGAACAAGGAAGGCGCCAAGATAGAGCCTTAAGTCATGGAAAATATGGTGAGCCCTGCGCAACTCGAACGCGCGACCACCTGATTAATAGTCTGAGAGTCGGGCATTTGCTCGCTTCCCATCGGTTGCGCTTCCCTAAGCTGCAACAACAGCTTACCCCGTCCGCTTGTGCTATCCTTTACTGCACGGTACGCCCTGAGTCGCCCCCTTCTGCTGACTCAGTGCTGACTCAAAACCAGGGGAGCGAACGACGTGAGACTGACCAAGCGAGCGATTGACGCGGCGACCTACACCGGCACGAACAACGCCCGGTGCGTCCTGTGGGATGACGAAGTGCCAGGGTTCGGCTGCCGCATCTTCCCGAGCGGACGCAAAGGGTTCGTCCTGTCCTACCGCGCGGCCGGGCGGTCACGGCTGTTGACCATCGGCACCTATGGCGTGCTGACCCTGGACCAAGCCCGCACCGTGGCCCGGTCGGAACTGGCGAAGGTCGAGACCGAAGGCGCCGACCCCGTAGCGGCCCGCGAGCAGGAACGCCAAGGCGAGACCATGCGCGACTTGTGTCTCGCCTACATGGAACGACACGGCAACGCCAAGAAGTCAGGCGACGAGGACCAACGGCGGATCAACGCCTATGTCCTGCCCAAGTGGGGAAGCCTCAAGGCGCGGGCGATCACCCGGACGGACGTGGAAACCCTGCATCGCACCATCGGCAAGCGCGCCCCCTACGAGGCCAACCGGGTGCTTGCCCTGCTGTCCAAGATGTTCGAGCTTGCCCGCCGCTGGGGCTTCGTGCCTGAAGGTCACAGCAACCCGGCCCGCGACATTGACCGCTTCACGGAAGCCAAGCGCGACCGTTGGGTAACGCATGACGAACTACCCCGACTCGCCCAAGCGATCAACGCAGAACCGAACGCATCGGCTCGCAACGCCCTGTGGTTGTACCTGCTGACTGGCGCGCGGAAGTCGGAACTACTCAAGGCCCAATGGGCGGACGTGGATTGGACGCGGGCGGAACTGCGCCTACCCGACACCAAGGACGGACGCGTCCATTACATCCCCCTGTCGCCCCCTGCCGTGGCCCTGTTGCGCGACCTGCCCCGCACCGCGGACAACCCCTACATCCTGCCCGGCAAGCTCCCAGGCGCCCACCTGGTCAACATCAGCAAGCCATGGGGCAGGGTGCGCACGGCGGCCGGTGTTGAGGATGTTCGGCTGCACGACTTGAGGCGCACGGTCGGTTCATGGCTCGCACAGTCCGGCAATTCCTTGCACCTGATCGGCCGGGTTCTGAATCACTCCAACCAGTCAACCACCGCGGTCTATGCCCGGTTCGGCGAGGACTCGGTACGGGCAGCGATGGACCAGCACGGCGCCCGGATCATGGGCGTTGCGGGGCTGACCCCGAGCGCAGAGGTTGCCGAGCTTTCGCTCCGTGCCCGGACCGCCGCCAAGTGACCCGCCCCTCTTTCACCTGGAGCCCGCACCCGTGACCACCTTCATTCTTGACACCCTGGCCTATGCCGACACCCTCAAGGCGGGCGGATTCAGCCCGCAGCAAGCAGAAACCCAGTCGCGCGCCCTGGCCGAAATCCTGGATCGGCAAATGGCGACCAAGGCCGAAACAGCCGAACACGAGAACAACCTGCGACGCGACATTGAAGCGTTGCGAGTGGAACTGAAGCGCGATGTTCGGGAATCCGAGTTGCGACTTGAAGCGAAGATTGCCGAGACGAACACCCGGATTGCCGAGACGAAAGCCGACTTAACCCGCTGGGTCATTGGTGCGGGGATATTGCAGACAAGCATCATCGTTGGCGTATTACTCAAGGTGGCAAAGCTGGTTTAACAACACGAGAAACCTATGACCGCAGACATTGAAAGCCTGGTCTTGGAACACCTGCGAGCGATCCGCGCAAAACAGGATCAACACGACGAGCGCCTAAACCGTATCGAGATTCGCCTATCTGTTATCGAGCAGACTTTGGGCAGTCTCTACGCGCTGTCAGGGAGCGACCGCGAGACCGTCCAATCACTCACCAAGCGCGTTGAGCGCATCGAACGGCGGTTGGAACTGACCGACCATTGACCCGTTACGGCCGGGTCTAGGCTGAGTCCCGGCCGGGCGGGATCTTCAACGCCCGGCATGGTGCAACTGAAAAAAGGTAGGCGCCAAGAAATGTCGTGACGCGACAATGCGGGCCGTAGCGAAACGCAACGCCCGCGAGGGGTCTACGGCGTCGGCAGTGTTGCGCCAAGCCTGGGATCAGGGCCACCTGGGGACACGACGCACCCCTCGCGAGTCCTGGCAGGGGACAGCACGGATACCGCTGATCGACCCGACGAACGGTAGCCGGCGCCGACTTGCCCCCGCGTGGTGACTCTATGGTGACTCAAAACAAAACGGCTTAGGGCCGAAGGACCTAAGCCGTTGTTTTATTGGTGCGCCCTGCGCGACTCGAACGCGCGACCACCTGATTAAAAGTCAGCGAAAACGCCCTTTCTTCCCCTTTCAGACCATCACACATCAGTGTGATCTACCCCCGCTAAACCCCCGTCTCTGTTGCGTAATCTGCCGAATGTTATAGACTGTTACTAACACGGGGTAACAGGCTAAAACACCGTCATCTGTTACCCCGAGCGTTACCCCGTGTTACCCCGGATTACCCCGCGTCAGTTGCTCTACCTGACCGACGCCGACAGGAGACCACGACATGACCGCCAGCACCGCCCCAGAACCGACGAAGGCCGCACCCAAGCGCCTACAGATGACCGATGCAGCCGTAAAGAAGTTGAAGGCCCCCACCGACGCGCCCCGGTGCGAATACTGGGACACCCTCACCAAGGGGCTTGGCTTGCGCGTGTCGCAGACTGGCGCACGGTCATGGGTCATGATCGTCCGAAGCCTCAAGGCCGGGGAGTGGACGCAGCAACGGGTGACACTCGGGACCTATCCCGCCCTGAGCCTCGCCGACGCGCGTAAGGCCGCCCTGGACGCGCGGACCCGTGCCGAGCAAGGGCAAGACCCCGCGGACGGCACCAAGACCCAGCGTAAGGCCCTGGAGACCGCGAGCCGTAACACCTTCGCCGCCGTGCGTGATGAGTTCCTGACCAAGTACCGCGGACGCCAGCAACGCCGACCGGCACCGCGCACCCTGGTGGAGATCAAGCGGGTTCTGTCCTCTGACCTGTTCGCCGCCTGGACTGGTAGGCCGCTCGCCGAAGTCACCCGCCGTGACGTTCTCGACGTTCTCGACGTGCTGGTAGAGCGTGGTGCGGAAGTCATGGCGAACCGAACGCTCGCCTATCTCGGGATGCTCTGCGCCTGGGCCATGGATCGGGAGATCATCAAGACCGACCCGACCGATGGGATCAAGAAGCCCGGAGCCGAACAGTCTCGTGAGCGGGTTCTATCCCTCGTCGAACTGCGCGCCATCTGGCAGGCTACGGCACCGACTCAGGCCAACCATGGGGATCTGTTCGAGTCGATCATCAAGGTCTTGATGCTGACCGGGCAACGCCGTGACGAGGTAGCAGGGATGCGCTGGGCAGAGGTTGACCTTGACGCCTGTGCCTGGACCCTGCCGGCCGGCCGCACCAAGAACCACCGCGAGCATGTTGTTCCGTTGTCGCCGCCCGTGCTGGCGATCCTGGCAGAACGCAAGACCGAACAGACCGCGCTCGGGATGCAGACCGCTTTCGTCTTTACCAGCTTCGGCCCTAAGCCGTTCTCAGGTTGGAGCAAGAGCAAGGCCCGCCTGGACTCCCGCGCCAAGGTCGCCAAGTGGACCATCCACGACCTACGCCGGACGCTCGCTACCCGCATGGCCGAGGACTTACGCATACCGCCCCACGTCATCGAGGCGACCATCAACCACGTCAGTGGCTCGCGTGGTGGCGTCGCAGGAACCTACAACCGCGCCTTGTACCTGGACGAACGCAAGGCCGCCCTGGACGCTTGGGCAGGGTATGTGCTGCGCTTGGTGGGGGAAGCAGAGACCACCAACGTGGTGGAGTTCGCCAAGGCTGGTTGACCGCGCGGACGTAGATCTGAACCACGAAAACAGACGGACCCCGAGACGGCAGCAACCGACCCGAGGCCCTAACCACAACCCGACCTTCTACAGAGGTTCAGATTATGGCTACTGGCGATTCTACCGCACCGACCGACGACGGCCGTCAGTCCAAGCCCGCGTACCTTCGGCGCTTCGGGCGCCTGTCAAGGTCCGCTGCCAACACCCACGCGAACCCGGACGCGGCGCACCAGCCGCTGACCCTGCGCCAACAAGAGTTGCTCAGCCACTTCAGCGAGATGACCAAGGCGCAACAGGGTTCGTTCTTCAGAAAAATCGTCAGGATGCGAAATGCCTAACGATTCCCGAATTCCTGCGGCAGACCCATCACTCTATGATCGGGTTCAGATTGCACTCTCTTACACCTGGCATGGTGATAGCGTGGAAGGGCGCCCCCCGAGCATGAGTGAGTGGTTCCCGTGGCCTAGGGACGGTGGCCGTGTGGGGCGTTTCCAAGTCCGCACCTTGATTCAAGGGATTTCGGGGCTTGGCCCGAATTGCTTAAAGGACCCGCGTATTGCTCCGCTATTTTGGCAAGAAATGGCCGTGCACTTGCGCTCAAGCGGAAAACTTGACTTTCAGGACTGCCAACCTTGGCTTGCCCCATTGATTGCCGAGTGTTTCGAGAAAATAGCGAACGGTGAAGATTGCGAGCTGGCCATGGGGATCAAGAAAACTCGGGGAGACCGCTGGACTTCGTTGCGTGACCTGTGGGCGCGTGCGTGCATAATCGAAACGCTCAAGAGTGTCCATCAACTGAGCAACCATCAAGCAACTGAAATACTTGGTCCGTATCTTGGGCTTAGGAATGGATCAACAATGAGGCATAGTGTTGACGTAAAGCTGTTTACCGTTGGCCCCGGCGAGTTCGACATGGTGAATCAATATCAGTTGATCGCGCGCCAAATCTTGAATGCCAGTGAATGCATAGCAAAAGGCCCTGGCATGGATGATCTGGCGACGCTGGTCGCCCCATTGTGAAAATAATCAGCGGATATTTTCTCAAGAAATAAACACGGGCTTTCATTCTTAATGAGCGGGAGAAAGCGCACGGCTATGATGCCGCCGGTAACACATCGTCACCGGAGCGCATATGCAAGAACACGTTACTCTAGCCGCATCACCTGCTGTCGTAGCGATCGCTGCGGACGGCCCGACTGTCCCGCTCGCTGATCCCCTGATTACCGCCGGCACGGCCTGCGACCTGGCCGGCGGGATATCCCGTATGACGCTCTGGCGCTGGCGCGAGGCCGGAATCATCCCGGCGCCGATCGTCATACGTGGCCGAAACTACTTTAGGCGCGGTGCGTTCTTGGCCGCACTCGCGGCGGCTGATTCCGGGGCCGCGGCATGAAAAAGAAAAACGCCCGGCGAGCTATGCGCACGACCGGGCAAAAAACGAAAACAATCGCAGTGCATCGTATCATCCCGAGACCGGCCCCGGCTATTGGTGGTCGGGCATGGCGCAGGAAAAACGGACTAGCGACCGTGCGTGATGATGTGCGGCTGTATCTGGCTACCCACTACACCCCCGCGGGTGCACTCTGCCCGCTGCCGAAGTGCCGTAAGCCAGGGGGGCGCAGACGATGACCGGCGTCACGCACCATCTGACCGCCGCCCTGGCCCATGCCGCGACGGGGCGGCCCGTGTTCCCATGCGGGACGCATAAGAGGCCCCTGACGCCCAAAGGGTTCAAAGACGCGACGCGCGACCCCGAAACTATCCGCCAATGGTGGACAAACCACCCAGAGGCCCTAATAGGGATGCCGACGGGCCGCGCGTCGGGGGTGTTCGCGCTGGATGTGGATAACGACGCAGAGACCGGCAAGGATGGCGACAGCGCATTAGCGCGACTGGAAGCGCAATACGGACCCTTGCCCCCAACGGTCGAGTCCATGACCCCCAGGGGCGGCCGGCATAAGTTGTTCAAGCATCCTGGCCCGGATGTGACCGTTCCCAATTCGGCGAGCAAGATCGGCCCGGACTTGGATATTAGGGGGGATGGCGGGTATATCATCCTTCCGCCCTCACGGCTCCCCGACGGGCGCGGCTATGAATGGGAGGGATCAAGCGACCCCGACGAGGGGGTACGCGCTGCCGAGGCGCCGAGGTGGCTCCTGACCCTGGTTACTCGGGAGAAGGCCGCCCCGGAGGCACCGGCAACCGGGCCGGAACCTGACCGCATACAAGAGGGGCGGCGCAATGACGAGTTATTCAGTCTTGCGCGAAGTCTGCGGGCCAAGGGGCTGAGCGTGGCCGGCATACTTGCGGCACTCCGCGCCGAAAACGCGGCCCGGTGCGTACCACCATTGGACGCCGCCGAAGTCTCGCGAATCGCGTCATCCGCCGCGACCAAGGCTCCGGGGCGCAGTCCAGAGTTTGAGGCGCGACCGGACCCGCGGCAGACCGCGGACCCCTGGCCCGATCCGGCCGACCTGTCTCCCGAATGGGCTCCTGATCCATATCCCATCGACGCCTTTCCCGATGTCGCACGGCGGGTTGTGGTCGAGTACCAGGCATTCGCCCGAATGCCCATGGCCATGTGTGCATCGGCGGCGCTGGCCCAGATGGCGCTGGCTACTCAGGCCCTCGCCGATGTCGCCCGTAACGAGCAACTGGTGAGCCCGATTTCGCTCAACCTGCTGGTCATAGCGGATTCGGGCGAGCGCAAAAGCGCCGCTGACAAGACCTTCGGCAGACCGAGCCACGACTGGGAGAAGCGCGAGCGCGAAGCGCGGACCTCTGAGTATCGTCGCGTCAAGGCAATGGAAAAGGCATGGCAATCTCGCGTCGATGGGTGCAAGCGGAAGATTACGGCCGAGGCCGGGAAGGGATCGGCCGAGAGCGCACAAGAGGTCGAGCGGCTCACGGCGGAGCTAATTGGACTGGAGGAACGGCCGATCATCGCGCCCCCTCTGCCGACCCTGTTTTATGAAGATGCGACACCTGCCGCCTTGGCTTACTCGTTGGCGGTCGGCTGGCCATCTGCCGGGCTGTTCGCCGACGAAGGGGGCGTCGTGGTGGGCGGGCACGGGATGGGCGAAGACTCTGCAACGGCGATGCTGTCGCTCCTTAATGTCTGCTGGGGCGCCAGCGACTTCACCCCGACGCGCAAACAGGCAGCAACCGCCGAACTGCGGGGGCGCCGGTTCAGCGCCTTCTTGATGATCCAGCACGACTTGCTCCCGGTCTTGATTCAGAAGGGTGCGCGAAACATCGGGTTCGTCGCGCGGTTCCTGCTGTCGGCGCCGACATCCACCATGGGGACGCGCCTCTACCGCGACCCTCCCGACGACTGGCGTGCCATCGGGGAGTTCTCCCAGAGCATCGAGCGGTTGCTGAATCTCCCGCTGCCGATTGACGACAGCGGGACGGATCGCGGCCTGTTGATGCGCCTGCGCCCTCCCGTCATGCGCCTGAGTCCGGCCGCGAAACGGGCATTTGTCGAGTACCACGATGCGGTGGAGCAGGAGCTTTGCGAGTTCGGCGAGTTCGAGGTTGTCAAAGACGTGGCGTCCAAGTCGGCCGAAAACGCCTGCCGGGTCGCGGCGGTTTGCCAAATCTTCGAGCGGGGGAAGGTGGACCGGGAGCTTGACGCCGACTACCTGCGGTCGGGCGTGGCTATCGCGGCCTGGCACCTAGGCGAAGCGCGGCGGGTGTTCTTGGAGGCTGACGCGCCGGAGCCGCTCAGCGATGCACGGGTTCTGTCCATCTGGCTGGCGTCGAAGGCCCGCACCCTGACCGACACCAACGGCGAGCCGATCCTGACCCACTCCGGCGAACTGGCTGTCAGGGAGATTACCCGGTTCGGCCCCAACCGGGTGCGCGACACCGCCCGCCGGGATGCCGCAATCGAGGAGTTGGAGAAGGCCGGGCATGTGCGACGCTGCGACAGAGGGCGGCAAAACCTCCTGCTGATCAACCCTAAGCTCTTGACCCCGCGGTAAGTCCACAAGTGCAGCAATCCGCAGCAACCGGGTTGCTGCACTTCGCTGGTTCAGTGCCGATTTCCGATCAGAGACTTACCGGAAGTGCAGCAAGTGCAGCAAGTGCAGCAACGGTTCTGGAAACAGATTTTCAAACCTATTTTTTTCCTTGAGGTTGCGACATGCAGAGCGTCCTAAACCGATTTCTGAGCCCCGACGCGAGTCAGGCAAACAGCGCCCCCCCTGCTGCACCTGCTGCACTTGCTGCGGTTGGTCCGGCAAGCGACGAGACCAAGGTACTGGTCGAGGGTGCGCGAACATCCTGGTTGATCGAACATCATGATGGCGCGCTGGCCCTGCACCACTTCACCCCGCCCGCGATCCTCAAGGAGATTCGCGGCTGGTATCCCGACGCGGTATCAATCGAGCTAGAGGAGCAATAGCAAATGCTAATCGGGTCTATGTTGTCTCTACCGCTCCGGGGGATGCGGGTTATGTCTGTATCGAGGTTGACGACCCGCTTGAAATAATAAGAGTTATGGCGACACTGCCGAAGATAATGGGAGTTACTACGCTGTCATTCATTGACTTCAGGGACCCCGAGCCGTGAGCGGCGGACGGGTTTGATGTCTGGGTAAGCGTTGGGCTGGGGGGGCGTGCCTGTTCCCCTCCCGGTCGGCGAAGATCCATGGTGCGGTCGGGCAACCTCGCGGATCGCGCGGCCGGCCTTGCCGAAGGCGACCATAGCCGCCGGCAGTGCGCCCATGGCGATGGGCTCCGGGCTCCGCAAAGGTGCCGATCCTGCCGCGGTCCGGGCAACCTCCCAGGGCACGCGGCCGGGGTCGGTGGATCGTCACCATCATCACCATCATCATCACCATCGTCACCGCTGGCCCCCAGGGCACGCGGCCGGGCTCCCGGTCCGGTCAACCTCCTATGGACACGCGGCCGGCTCGCCCTGGAGTTCATGGGCAAGGTCGGGGACACCCGCACGGCCAGCAGGGCGAGGGCACGGGCGTTGATCCTGCCGATCCTGCCGATCCTGCCGCGGCCGGGTTCGAGGTTGGCGGCCGGGTTCCCGGTCGGGGCAATCGGTGGGCTGGGGCGTGCCTGTTCCCCTCCCGGTCGGCGAAGGATGGTCCGGTTGCCACCTGGGGCACCGCAAGACCCGAGCGGGAACCCTGCCGATGGTCGGGGCAACCTCGCGGATCACGCGGCCGACCTTGCCGAAGGCTGGCCCGGAGGCCGTCGCCCCGCTGGATCGGCTCGCCAACAAACTGGTGCGGCGGGGCAGGCATTGGGGCAGAGCGTTCGCGGGAGCGGGGGCGCGAATTGCTCCCAGCCGTCAGGCACCGTAATCTAGCTGAACCGCCGCGGGGCCAACGAGCCCCTAGTGCTACACGCAGCCAACCAGCGCACGGGGTATCCTGATGACGGAACAAGGCGACCTGTCCGGTCCGAGCCAAGCGGGACACGCCCAGAGTGACGTGGAGCGCTCGCTCCTCTCCGATCTGCTGGAGCGCTCGCGGCTCTACCACACCAGCAAGGATTATCTGGACCTGCTGGGGTTCGTCTCCCGACTGCGCAACTTCGCGCCCTTCAATGCGATGCTGTTGCAGATCCAGCGGCCGGGGCTGACCTACGCGGCATCGGAATACGATTGGAGGACCCGGTTCAACCGCACCATCAAGGAAGATGCCCGCCCGCTGTTGATTCTGTGGCCCTTCGGGCCGGTCGCCTTCGTCTATGACAAGGTGGACACCGAGGGCGACGAACTGCCGGCGGATGTGGCCCAGAGCTTCCACGCCATGGGGCCGATGACCGAAGCGGACATCCAGAAGGCTATCCGGGGACTCGCGAATCGGGGCATCAATGTGAAGCTGATCGACTCGGGCGATGCGAACGCCGGGAAGATCGAGGCCAAGCGGCGTTCGACCGCTAAGAAGGAGCGGCCCGACTATCAGATACGGCTCAATAAGCACCACGACAGCAACGTGCAGTTCGTGACCCTGGTCCACGAGTTGGGGCACCTGTACCTGGGGCACCTGGGGCCGGACAAGTACCTGAGCATCGACCAGCGCCTGAAGATCGACCACCAGCAACGGGAGCTTGAGGCCGAGTCTCTGGCCTATCTGGTGTGCAAGCGCCGCGGCGTTCAGTCGAAGTCGGAGAGCTATCTCGCCGACTATGTGAAGGCGAACGTCACTGTTGGGAGCTTCGACTTCTACCTTCTCACCAAGGCTGCGGGACAGGTCGAAACCGCGCTCGGGATCGCGGCGCACACCCTGTTCGAGCCGAAGGACGAACGCAACGCGCCCCCCGCGCCTGGCGCGGACCCCCAAGACCATCGGAATCCATGACATGCCGGAACTGTTTTTCAAGGGCAAGGAATTCGTCTTCAATCATCACCACGCGGTGCCCTTTCGGCCGCTCGTCCCCGACCCCAAGCGCTCCATCGGCGAGTCGGGTAAGGCCGGGAGACTGGACGGCAACCTGATCATCCACGGGGACAACCTGCACGCACTCAAGGCACTCCTGCCCCTGTACGCCGGCAAGGTGGACTGCATCTTCATCGACCCGCCCTACAACACCGGCAACGAGGGTTGGTGTTACAACGACAACGTGAACAGCCCGATGATGCGCGAGTGGTTGGACAGCAACCCGGTGGGCATCGAGGACGGGCTCCGGCATGACAAGTGGCTGGCGATGATGTGGCCGCGGTTGCGGTTGTTGCATGAACTGCTGTCGGAAACTGGCGTTTTGGTTATCACGATTGATGACAACGAACTCCACCGGCTGCGGGCACTTGTCGAAGAGATTTTCACCGAAGATAACGTCCTTGCCGTACTGGTATGGCAGAAGTCGAAAAAGGGGGACGCGAAGCTAATCGCGACGGTTCATGAGTACGTCTTGATCGCGGCCAAGAGCAAGCAAAGTCTTCTGAGTCAAGGTGCCTGGCGCACGGAGAAGGAGGGAGCTGCCGAAGTCCTGGACAAATACCAGGAGGTGCGACGGCAGGGCGGGAATGACCACGACGCAATCACACAAGCAATGCGCGACTGGTACAACTCGCTCAACAAAGACGATCCCCGGCGAGGGCACAAGCATTACAACTGTTCCGACTCGCGCGGGCTTTACTTTCCCGCTGATTTTGCGGGACCTGATGACGGGCGCGCATCCAGGCCCCGATACGATATCTTGCATCCTGTGACGGGGAAACCTTGCAAGAAGCCTTCAACCGGTTGGCGCTGGGATGAGGATCGCACCAAGCGCGCCCTCGCTGCGAATCCGCCATTGATTCATTTCGGACCGGATGAATCGACGATCCCATGCCGCAAGAGCTATCTGAAGGATGTGAACCAAGAGCCTTTCACTTCCGTCTTCTACCGAGATGGACGCGCCGGCACCTTGGACTTGGAGACAATCGTCGGGGCCGGGCAATTGGAGTTTCCCAAGAATACGGACATCGTCGAGCGTCTGATCGACTTGGTGGCCGACCGGGATGCGCTGGTGTTGGACTCCTTTGCTGGTTCGGGAACGACGGCGCAGGCCGTGCTGCAACTGAACCATCGTGACGGCGGCAGCCGCCGTTTTATCCTGGTCGAGTGTGAAGACTATGCCGACGCTCTGACCGCGGAGCGGGTGCGCCGGGTGATGAAGGGCTATGTTTTCCAGGGGACCCAGCGGGAGGAATTGCACCGCGAGCGTCTGACCTTCACGAGCCTCAAGAAGGCGAACAAACTCCTGGACCATGTGGAATCGATCAAGCACCTGGAGGGACACCGCTTCGACCGCATCAAGGCCGAGGTCAAAGACGGCGAACTGATCGTGACCGGCGAGCGCGAGGTGACCCAGAAGACCGAGGGCCTGGGGGGCGAGTTCACCTACTGCACCTTGGGCGCCGCGGTGGAGATGGACAAGTTGCTGACCGGGGAGAACCTCCCGGCCTTCGATCAACTGGGCGCCCTGCTGTACCACATGGCGACCAATCAGGCCCGGCCCATCGCCGCCGAACCCGAAGCCCAGGCTGAACAAGTTGCGGGGTGCGGCTACCTGGGGGATTCGTCCGCACAGCATGTGTGGCTGATCTACCGCCCGGACCTGGACTTCCTCAAGTCCCGCGACGCCGCCCTGACCCTCTCGCGCGCTAAGGCCATCGCCGAGGCCAAGCCGGATAAGCCGCATCTGGTCTATGCCCCGACCCGGTTCGTCTCCAAGCGGGTCCTGGAGGATGCCAAGCTCCCCTGCGAGGTGGCCTTTGCGCCCCTGCCTTATGCACTTTACAGCGTCGAGCGCCTGTGATGCGCCCGGAGCCCAACATGAGCGAAGACGAAACCGCGTTGCTGCAACAGATGGTCGAGACGATCGTGCGGGAGGTCGACCCGGAGACCATCATCCTGTTCGGCTCGCGGGCCAGGGGTGAGGCCCGGCCGGATTCCGACGTTGACCTGTTGGTGGTGGAGAGTGCGCCGTTTTCGGCGCAACGCAGTCGGCTGCGCGAGGCCAATCGCCTGTACATGGCCCTGCGCAAGGTGCCGGTGTCAACGGACCTGCTGCTGTATAGCCGCGACGAGTTCGAGCAGTGGAAGGGCTCGCTGAATCATGTCGTGGGTCGCGCGCATCGCGAAGGGCGGGTGCTCCATGCGCGACCTTGAACACGCCAGGTCGCTGCTACGTCTTGCGCACCGGGACCTGAATGCGCTGATCGGTATGGGCGACTCGCCGCTGTTCGCGGATGAGATCGTCGGGTTCCATGCTCAACAGACCGCGGAAAAGGCGCTCAAGGCTTGGCTCAGTGCGATGGGCGCGGTTTATCCGCTGACCCATCAACTGCCGCGCCTGTTGGCACTGCTGGAGAGCGCCGGGGCCGAGGTCGGGGCATTCTGGCCCTTGGCCCGGTTCACGCCCTATGCGGTGCAGGCACGCTACGAGGAAGGCCCCATGTGCGCGGACGAGCCATTGGAGCGGGCGGCCATCATTGCCGAACTGCAAGACCTGCTGCGTCATGTCGCGGCCATCGTCGGCGACCCGGAGACTTAGCCCGCCATGCCATTGCGCGACTTGGAGTATCAGGCGCGGGTGCTGACCCGGTTCGATGAGTATCTGACCGAGCTGGCGACGCAGAAGGCGAAGGCCGATAAGATCGCCGCTGCCAATACACGGGAGACGGACCCGGACCTGCTGCATGAGGTGCCAAACTTCCCGGCCAAGACCTGGCGGGCGCTCAAGGAGGCCGGCAAGCTCCCGCCAAGCCGGGCCAAGGTGCCCTACTCACCCCGCGCCGACGGGATGAATCGCCCGGTCCCCAACGTCGTCTTCAAGGTGCCCACGGGCGGCGGCAAGACCTACCTTGCTGTTTCGGCCCTGTCGCGCATCTTCGGGCGCTACCTGGGGCGCAGCACGGGGTTCGTGCTGTGGATCGTCCCCAACGAGGCGATCTACACCCAGACCAAACGGCAACTCACCGACCGGCAACACCCCTATCGGCAGATGCTCGATGTCCTCTCGGGGAACCGGGTCCTCCTGATGGAGAAGGGGGACAAGTTGGACGCGCGGGACGTGGACGCGAGCCTGTGCGTCATGCTGCTGATGCTGCAATCGGCCAATCGGCAGACCAACGACACCTTGCGGATGTTCAAGGACCGGGGCGATGTCCGCGGGTTCTTCCCGGACGAGGGCGACCAAGAGGCCCAGGCGCGAGCGCTCAAGGAGACGCCGAACCTGGACGCCTACGCCGCGTCCGCGACCAGCGGTTCCTTCTGGCCCATGGTCAAGGACTCGCTCGGCAATGCGCTGCGGTTGATCCGCCCTGTGGTGGTCATGGACGAGGGCCACAAGGCGACCCCGGAACTGGCCTTCAAGACGCTCTACGGCTTCAACCCGTGCTTCGTGTTGGAACTGACGGCGACCCCGAAGGACGTGCTTGCCCGTGCCGGGAAGAACCCGAGGCCGGCCCGCCCGGCCAATGTGCTGGTGGAGATCACCGGACTGGACGTGGACCGGGAGGGCATGATCAAGATGCCGCTCAACCTGGAGACCCGCGGGGGCAGCGAGTGGCGCGAGACCCTGCGGATCGCTCTGGAGCGGCTGAACACCCTGGATGCCGAGGCGCGGCGGTTCCAGGGGGAGACCGGCCGCTACATCCGCCCTATCCTGCTGGTGCAGGTCGAGCGTGTAGGAAACGACCAGCGGGACGGCGGCTTTATCCATGCCCTGGACGTGAAGGAGTGGCTGATCACCGCGGGTCTGGACGAGCCCGAAATTGCCGTCAAGACATCGGTCACCAACGACTTGGCTCAACTCGAAAATCTTGATCTGTTGGACCCCACCAACCGGGTGCGGGCCATCATCACCAAACAGGCGCTACAGGAGGGTTGGGACTGCCCCTTCGCCTATGTGCTGTGTTCGCTGTCGGCGAGCCATAACGCGAGCGCCCTGACCCAATTGGTCGGGCGCATTCTGCGGCAACCGCACGCGCAGAAGACGGGCGTCGCGGCGCTGGATGAATGCTATGTGGTCACGCACCACGCCGATACGGCGCGCGTGGTGGCATCGATCAAGCAGGGATTAGAGGAAGACGGGCTGAGCGATCTGGTGAAAGCGATTCGGGTCACGGAAGACGACGAGGGCGATGGCGGCGGCGGGGGCGGGGGCGGAAAAGGCCCGCGCACGATCAAGCGACGGCCCATCTTCGCCAAGACCGAAATCTATCTGCCCGAGGTACTGCGCGTCGAAGACGGCTCGGTGCGGAAACTCGACTACGAGCAGGACATTCTGTTTGCACTGGACTGGAGCGGGATCGACCCGGCGCCCTTGGTCGCGAAGATCCCGGATAACTTCCAGAGTCCGGAGCAACAGATGCGGCGCATTCGCCTGGTGGATTCGGGTGAGGAGCGGATCGTCTCGGAAGTGACCGGTAACACCGGGGAGTGCCTGGCCTTCGACCCCGCTTATGCCGTGCGTATGGTGTCGGACATCGTGCTGAACGCTTGGATTGCGCGCGAGATCGTCGGCGAGCTGATCACTGGGCTGCAACACCGGGGCTTTGCGGATGAGACACTGGGCAAGCTCCACGGGCTGCTGATCGAGCAACTGCGCAAGTGGCTGCACGACGAGCGAGACCGGATGGCCGAGGCCCATTTCCGCAAGGAGGTCGCGGCGGGGCGCATCCAGTTCCGGCTACGCACCGACCGACACAATTGGGTGATGCCCGCGGACTCGGTGACCTACGAACCCCCAGGCGCGGACCAGATGCTCGGGACCGACGGCGGACCGCTGCAACGCAGCCTGTTCGCACCGATGTACAAAAACGACCTAAACCCAGAGGAGCGGGAGGTTGCGGTCTACCTGGACGCGGAACAGTCCCTTCTCTGGTGGCACCGCAATGTCGCGCGGCACCAGTATGTACTTCAGGGCTGGCGGCGCGAGCGTATCTATCCGGACTTTATCTTTGCCGTGCAGCCCGGCAACCAGTACGGCAAGGGCAAACGGCTGGTGGTCATGGAGACCAAGGGCGACCACTTACAGGGCAACACGGACACCGAGTACAAACGGGCGGTGCTGGAACTGATGACCGGGGCATTCCAGATCGACCAAACCCAACGGGTGGGGGAACTGTCGATCGTGAACCCGGATGGGACCACGGTGGAGTGCGACCTGGTGTTGATGAGCGAGTGGAAGACCCGGCTTCCGAAGAAGTTCAAGGACCGACCGGTGTAGATGTCGGCGCCTGACTTGGCAGTCGGGGGATGGGTAACCGCCCTCTTTTCCTGCGGGTCCGAATCGCCCCAAGGTCCGGCCGGTGCCAAGGTTCAAGGGCGTTCCGGGGGCGGCGGCACCCCACCGCTCAGCGGCCCGACGAACGGACATAACACCCACGAGCAGCGCCTAACGCGACCCGTTTGTTACCCCCAGCGTTACCCCGTGAGCGAATCCATAAACGAAAAGGGGACGGGCTTACGCCTATCCCCTTGTTTTGCTTGGTGCGCCCTGCGCGACTCGAACGCGCGACCACCTGATTAAAAGTCAGATGCTCTACCGACTGAGCTAAGGGCGCGAGACTGCTCAGTATAAGCGTCTTGGGCGGTATTTTGAAGCCCGGATTTGGTATTCCTGGGTGAAGTAAGATCTCCGGCATCCA
This sequence comes from uncultured Lamprocystis sp., assembly GCA_964470155.1. GTDB lineage: Bacteria > Pseudomonadota > Gammaproteobacteria > Chromatiales > Chromatiaceae > Thiodictyon. The sequence goes on from CAYYAY010000001.1 coordinate 71,952, forward strand.
TTCTCAGTGGCATCGGTGACCGCCAAAGCGTCTTGATTCGCCGAGTCTCCAATAGCTTCAGGCTGTTCCGTGCTCCAGTGACCGAACCCAAGGTATTGAAATCCAGTGATCCGCCCAGGCCCGCGCGTCCTTAGGCTGGCCGCTTTGCTTGCGGTCGCGGCCCTCTGTGCCCTGATCGGCTGGCTGGCTTTACGTGCCTGGGTAGCCGCCACACCAGCGCCGGATTGGCAGGTGCGGATCTCCAGTGTCGTGCTGGATCGGGACGACCGGCTGTTGCGCGCCTTTACGGTGGACGGTGGACGGTGGCGCCTGCCGCTGGATCTTGCTGACGTTGACCCGCGCTTTCTTGCGCTGTTGCTGGCGGTGGAGGACCGGCGTTTCTATCGGCACGCGGGGGTGGACGCGCTGGCCTTGGTGCGGGCCGCGACGCAACGCGTGACTCGGGGCCGGATCGTCTCCGGCGGCTCGACCTTGAGTATGCAACTGACCCGGCTCCTGGACGGCGGGCGCACCCGTGCGCTGGGCGGCAAGGTGCGCCAGGCGCTGGGGGCCTTGGCCTTGGAGCGTGCGGCGGAGAAGGCGCAGATCCTCACGGCCTATCTGACGGTCGCGCCCTATGGCGGCAATCTGGAGGGGCTGCGTGCCGGGTCGCTCGCCTGGCTCGGCAAGGAGCCGAAGCGTCTGAGCGCGGCGGAAGCGGCCTTACTGGTCGCCCTGCCCCAGGCGCCGGAGGCGCGTCGTCCCGACCGTGATCCGGCCGCGGCGCGGCGGGCGCGGGATCGGCTGCTGGGGCGCGCGCTGGCACTGGGTCTGATCGATGCGGAGACCGCGACCGCCGCGCGCCGCGAGCCGGTTCCCACCGGCCGCCGGCCGTTTCCGATGTTGGCACCGCACTTGGGCGCCCGGTTGGTTCAGTCTGCCCCCGGCCGCGGAGTCCATCGGGTGACCCTGGACGCGCGGTTGCAAGGGGGGCTGGAGTCCCTGGCGGCGGAGCGCGCGGCGGCGATCGATCCGCGGGTTTCGGTTGCCCTGCTGGTGGCCGATCACGGCTCCGGTCAGGTGCTGGCGGAGGTCGGGTCCGCCGGGCTCTTTGCCGGTGACCGCCAGGGGCATGTGGATATGACGCGCGCCTTGCGCTCGCCGGGTTCGACACTCAAGCCGCTGATCTATGGTTTGGCCTTCGAGGCCGGTATCGCTCATCCGGAAAGTCTGATCGAGGATCGCCCGACCGCCTTCGCGGGCTATGTGCCGGGCAATTTCGACCGTGCTTTCCAGGGGACGGTGACGGTGCGCCGGGCGTTGGCCTTGTCGTTGAATGTCCCGGCCGTGCAGTTGTTGGATGCGGTGGGTCCGGCGCGCCTGATCGCGCGGATGCGTCGCGCCGGGGCCGCGCCGGTGCTGGTGGACGCCGCGCCGCCCGGACTGGCTATCGGGTTGGGTGGGCTGGGCCTGACCTTGTTCGATCTGGTGCGGATCTATGGTGCCATCGCCCGCGGCGGCGAGTCGCTGGACCTGACGGATGCGCGCGACGGTGCGGCGGCCAATCCCGACCCGGCGCCGATCGCGGGCCGCCCGCGCGTCCTGGACCCGCGTGCCGCCTGGTATCTGACGTCCATCCTGCAGGAGGTTTCCGGTCCCGTCGGTACCGCCCCGGCGGGGGTCGCGTTCAAGACCGGAACCTCCTACGGTTACCGCGACGCCTGGGCGCTCGGTTACGACGGGCGTCATGTGGTGGGGGTCTGGGTCGGCCGTCCGGACGGTGCGCCGGTTCCGGGGCTCAAGGGGGTGGACGCGGCGGTGCCGATCCTGCTCGACTGTTTCGCGCGCCTGGGTCCGCGGGTGCCGCTGCCGCCGGCGCCGGCCGGTGTTCTGCTCGCGGCGACCCAGGCGCTGCCCCCGACGCTGCGTCAGGCACGGGTGCGGGGAGCGGGCGTGGGGGCGGTCGCGACGGGTCCGGAGATCGCCTTTCCGCCGGACGGGGCGCGACTGGAGATCGGCTCCGACACCGGCGCGGGGGAGGGCGGCGGGCTGGCGCTCAAGGTGCGCGGCGGACAGCCGCCCTTCACCTGGTTCGCCGACGGTCGACCGATCGGCCGGGAACCCTTCGCCCGTGTCCTCTGGTGGCGGCCTGCCGGTTCCGGTTTTACGGCCATCGCGGTGGTGGACGGGCACGGGCGCTCCAACCGGGTGATGGTGTATCTGCAATAGGGGTGCTTTGCAGAATCGGCGGCATTCTCGGGGTGCGCTGGTTTGCGCAAGCACCAGAGGCAGCTAACGCATTGACCGGAAAGTTCGATAAGTAATGGCGCAGTTATTGCTGCGGTTAGCGCGCAGAAGTGCCCATACTCAACTTAGAGCGAACGCCATGCATTCGAAATTCCTGCGAATCCTTGCCTGTCTCAGCGGCCTGCTGGTCGCCGCCAATGCGACCGCCGACCAGCCGATCGCTCCGGCCGGCGACGCGGTGCCGGTGTTGACCTTCGGGGTTGTCCCTCAGCAGGCGACCAGTCTGCTGGTGCGGCGCTGGGTGCCGCTGTTGAACGCGGTCGGCCAAGCGGCAGGCGTGCGCATCGAATTCCGCACGGCACCGGATATCCCCGCCTTCGAGGCGCGCCTGGCGCAGGGACAGTATGACCTGGCCTATATGAACCCCTACCACTATACGGTCTATCACGCGGCTCCCGGCTATCAGGCCTTCGCGACGGAGCGCGGCGAAGGACTCCGCGGCATTCTGGTGGTCCGCAAAGACGCACCGATCACCGACATTGCGGCGCTCGCCGGCCAGCCCGTCGCCTTTCCCGCGCCCGCGGCCTTTGCGGCGTCGATTCTTCCCCAAGCGGCACTCCGTCAGGCCGGTATCACCGTTCAGCCGCACTATGTCCGTTCGCACGAGTCGGTGTATCTGGCGGTCGCCAAGGGGCTTTATCCGGCCGGCGGCGGCATCGAGCGGACCTTTGAGAATACGGCGCCCGAGACCCGCGACCAGCTCCGGGTGCTGTGGCGGACCCAGGCCTTTACACCACATGCTTTTGCTGCCCATCCGCGGGTCGACCCGCGGCTGGTCGACCGGATTCGCGCGGCGATGACGGCGCTGGCGGACGCGCCGGCGGGTCAGGCCCTGCTTGCGGCCATTGAGTTTCAGGGCATCGATCCCGCCACGGACACCGACTGGGACGACGTGCGGGCGCTCGGCATCGAGATCCTTGTCCTCCCGTCGCCCGACTCTCCGCAATGACGTCCTGGTCCCCGCTCGGGCGGCTGTCGCTGCGGTTCAAGACGGTCCTTGGCATTGCGCTGATCGAGATCGTGCTCCTGGCGGTGCTGGTCTGGCTGAGCCTTGATTATCTGGCGTCCACCAAGGCCGACGCCATCGCCGAGCGGGCGCGTTCGACCGTCGACTTGTTCGCCATCCTGGCCAAGGACGCGGTGCTCTCCGACGATCTGGCCTCACTTGAGACCTTTGCCGACGCGGTGATGCGCAATCCGGACGTGGCCTATCTGCGGGTCAGCGGTCACGGCCGGCGGCTGGTCAGCCGTGGTGAGACGGCGGCGGCCGACGCCGCGGCGGACGGCAGCCAGGGGGGCGCGGTTGCCGGCGGCGTGCTGCACGCGCGCGCGGAGATCCGCGAGGCCGGGACCGGGTTCGGTCTGATTGAAATCGGCTTGTCCACCGCCGCGCAGGTGCAACTGGTCGATCAGGCGCGGCGGCGGCTGCTCGGCATCGCGCTGCTGGAGATCGCATTGGTCGCTCTGTTTTCACTGTTGCTCGGCAGTTACCTCACACGCTCGCTGTGCATGCTCAAGCGGGCGGCCCAGAAAATCGCCGCCACGGGGGTCGCGGACGGAGGACTGAGTCACCGCATTCCGCTGGAAGGGCGCGACGAGTTGGCCGACACGGCGCGTGCTTTCAACCAGATGGCCGAGCGGCTGCAACGCAGTTATGACGCGCTGGAGGAGGCCCGCGCCGGCGCCGAGCGCGCGGCGGCCGAGGCCCAGGCGGCGTCCGCGGCGGCTGATGCGGCCAATGCGGCCAAGTCCCGCTTTCTCGCCCACATGAGTCACGAACTGCGCACGCCGCTCAATGCCGTGCTCGGGACGCTGGACATGACGCGCGACTGGGAACTGTCAACGGAGCAACGCGAGCACCTCGTCATGGCGAATGAGGCTGGACATGCCCTGTTGGAGTTGATCAACAACGTCCTGGATCTGTCGAAGATCGAGGCGGGCGAGATGACGCTGCGCGCAGAGCCGACGGCGTTGGCCGAGCTGGTCGAACGGGCGGCCGCCACCGTGCGTCCGCTCGCGCGGGCCAAGGGATTGGACCTGCGTATCGCCTTGGCCGCCGATCTCCCCGCCGTCGTGCAGGTCGACCCCTTGCGGCTGCGCCAGGTGTTGATCAATCTGGTCGGCAACGCGGTGAAGTTCACCGACTCCGGGCAGGTGAGTCTGGGGGTGCAGACCCGGTGCCCCGGTGAGCCCTGCGAACGGTTGCGCTTCGAGGTTCAGGATACGGGAAAAGGCATCCCCAAGGACCGCCAGGCCTGGCTGTTCGATGAGTTCAGCCAGCTCCACGATGGCGCCGTCAAGCCGTCGGGCGGCACCGGACTGGGGCTCGCCATTTCGCAGCGCATCGTCAACCTGCTGGGAGGGCAGATCGCGATCGACAGTGCGCCTGGGCAAGGCAGCCGGTTTTCCTTCGAGCTGACGCTTGCGGTTGCGCGGCAGGCGAACGTACCCGTCGCGGCGCCGCACGCGCCCGCCTGTCGCTTACCGGCCGGGACGACCCGTCGGGACCTGCCCATCCTATTGGTGGATGATGTGAAAACCAACCGGATGGTCGCCGCGGCGGCCTTGACCAAGGCCGGGTACGCGGTGCGCACCGCCGAAAATGGGGTCGAGGCCCTGGCGGCAGTGTGCCGCGAGCCGCTCGGGAGCGTGCTGATGGACGTCGCCATGCCGGTGATGGACGGGCTCGAGGCCACGCGCCGGATACGGTCCCTGGCCGGGTCGGTGCAGGCGTTGCCGATCATCGCCATGACGGCCCACGCGCTCAAGGAAGAAGAAGACCGCTGCCGCGCGGCGGGCATGGACGATTTCATCACCAAGCCGTTCGCCCGCGAGCGTTTGCTCACCGTGGTGGGCTTCTGGCATGGCGGACATCTGCGAGCGTCGGAATCGGACGCCCCGTGAGGGCCAAGGCCCCATCCGGAGTCCAAGGCTTCAGCCTTGGCGCTGCTCGCCATCCAAGGCGATTTCCGAAGCACTGCGTACCACGCGAGATCAACCTCCGGGGACCCGGGCGATGCAACCGGAGGCCGACGCTTTAGCGGGCGGCGGTGCCACGTCGCCCAGATCCCTAACAACAAGACACCGCGGCCGGTCCCGTGAACAACGCGCCGATCACCGCTGCTTGCGCGAATCCGTCCGCACGGAAGCGCTCCAGCACCGCTCCGGCGGTGTCCGGGGCGCAGGCCACCAGCAGGCCGCCGCTGGTCTGGGCGTCACAGAGCAGGCGTTGGGTCCAGGCGGGCAGCGCCGGGTCCAGAACGACCTCAGCCCCATAGCTCGCCCAGTTGCGCTCGATGGCGCCTGGTCCATGCCCCGCGCGTGCCAAGTCCAGGGCGGCGGGGAGCACCGGCACGGCGGCGACCTCCACGCGGGCGGCCACCCCCGAGGCCCGGCAGACCTCGAGCAGATGCCCGAGCAGGCCGAAGCCGGTCACGTCGGTCAGCGCATGGACGCCGGGCCATTCGGCAAAGGCGATGCCGGGTCGGTTGAGCCGGGTGGCGGTGTCGAGCAGGGCCTGGTAGCCGGCCTCATCCAGCAAGCCTTTTTTCAGTGCGGCGCTCAGGATGCCGATCCCCAGCGGTTTGCCCAGGATCAGCAGATCGCCGGGGCGGGCGTCGGCGTTGCGCTTGATCCGATCCGGATGAATGGTCCCCATGACCGCCAGGCCGTAGATCGGCTCGGGCGCGTCGATGGAGTGGCCGCCGGCCAGGGGGATACCGGCCTCATGACAGATCGCCGCGCCCCCGGCCATGATCCGCCGCACCTCGGCCATCGGCAGGGTGTTGATCGGCATCCCGACGATGGCCAGCGCCAGCACCGGTGTCGCCCCCATGGCATAGATGTCGGAAATGGCGTTGGCGGCGGCGATGCGGCCGAAATCGTAGGCATCGTCCACGATAGGCATGAAGAAATCCGTGGTCGCCACCAGCGCCAGATCGTCGCGAAGCCGAAACACCGCGGCGTCATCCGCCGTGGCGTTGCCGACCAGGAGATCCGGGTGGGGAAAGCCCATCGACAACCCGGCCAGGGCCTCCTGCAAGACCTTGGGCGCGATCTTGCACCCGCAGCCGCCCCCGTGGGACAGTTGGGTGAGATGGATGGGGTCGGTGGGGGGCGGGGTGGTCATGGGGTCGGGATCTCAGGGTGATGGCGGCAGGGCGTGGGAAAGGACTCCAAGCCAGACTGTGGCCCCTCAATGTTGATTTGCGAACTCGCGGCAACTGACTGAGACACTCGATGCAGCGCCAAAAATCCGATTGACAAGCCCGCAAAATGCATATACATTTTGCCGATGATCGCTTGGGATGAGTCAAAGCGAAGGGAAAACCTTCATAAGCACAAAATTGATCTATCCGAACTGGAGCCGGTTTTTGACTCTCCAATGACCACAACTGAAGACAACCGTGAAAGCTACGGTGAACTGAGGCTGCACAGCTTGGGCATGTGGCAAGGCAAAGTTGTCTTTCTGGTTTGGACTCCGCGCGGCGATGACGTCGCACATTTAATTCTTGTCGCTATGCCGACCGCAAAGACGCCGATGAGTACTTCCGCTCGATTTAGCCCGTCCGAAATTGAAGCCGCAAAGGCAGCTGCGCCTGCCTCGTCAGCAGATAATGGCAGAGTCGATTGGCACAATGCAACCGTTACTGCGGGTGGCGGCGTGGCAGCCACCATTTCAGCTTTGCGGCGAACTCGAGGACCAAACAAACGTTCCCCAAAAGAGCAGGTCGCTATCCGGCTAGATCCTGACGTTGTCGGTGCTCTTCGGGCGAGTGGTCCGGGATGGCAGACCCGAGTTAACGCAATCCTCAAGGAGTGGCTGGCCACCCATCCAGTTAAAAGCTAACCCGCAGGTCTCGGGATATGGCACCAAGTTGGTACCGGCTTCGGCAAAGCGCAACTTGAAGAGGATGCCCTTGGCGCCCGCCGCAATGGCTTCATGGCCTTGACCATCGTTTCGGCCGGCGTCGGCCTGTCCGCAACTGGAGGCCGAGGCTTTAGCCGGTAGCGCTTCCCGAGATCTCAAAGAAAATCATTGGTGTCTGCGCGCCGGACCGGCTAAAGGCTCGACCTCCAGTGGCCGGAACGATGACCAAGGCCCGCTGGTTGAACCACAGTGCGCGCCAATCGTATGCGGTAGGCGGTGAGTGCGCCGAATCTGGTGAGGATCATCCCGCGGCTCCAGCCTCCAGGGACGCGATGTAGCGCAGTAGGTCTTCGATGCGGCCTTCACTGACCAGGTATTCGGCGGTTTGGTAGCCAAACGGCGGTAGGGGTTCGTTGCGGTACCAGAAGAGTGCGCGGTCCAGGTCCCCACGCCGATCCGCCGCGGCGCGGATCGCGCGCACCGCTTCGCGCAGGAAGCGTTGTACCCCCTCGGAGGCCGGAGCCAATGCTCGTACCCGACATTTGGCTTGGCCCTTGGGGTTCGGTACGATGCCCCATCAGCGCGGGCAGGCAACAATCATCCCAAGCCCCCGTGTGGGCTTACCTCTGCACGCGTCAGGCAGTCAACGGACAGCTCATGGAAACGACCGCCCATTTCGAGAACATCCCCCAAGAGATCGCCCGGCGGTTGAACGCGGCGACGCAGGAAATCGTCGTCGCGGTCGCCTGGTTCACCGATCGCGACCTGTTCGACGTGCTGTGCCGACAGGCCGGGCGGGGCCTGCGGGTGCGTCTCGCGGTCCTCGGCAACCGGATCAACGTCGGGCCGGGAAAGCTCAACTTCCAGCGTTTGCAGGACTGCGGCGGCGAGGTCTTTCTGATCCCCGCGGGTGGCGACCGCGACCCGATCATGCATCACAAGTTCTGCATCATCGACCGCGCGACCGTCATCATCGGCTCCTACAACTGGACCAAGCGGGCACAGGACAATGACGAGAACATCACTGTCATTACCGCCAGTGACGACGGTGATGCCGGCATCGCCGTCGACTACCTCAATGCCTTCGACGCCCTCCTGGCCAAACACGGCCAAAGCACCCCGGCCATCGACCAGGCCCAGCTTCGCCGTCGGCTGGAGATCGTCCGCAACCTCGTGTTGCTCGAAGAGTGGGAGAGCCTTGACCCCCAACTCGACAAGCTCCGCCCCGCGCGTGCCGCGGCCCGGCTCGAACTGCTGTTCACCGCCCTGCAAGGCCGCGACACCGCCACGGCGGTGGCCTAGATCGCCGACTACCTCCAGCGCGCCACGGCCCTCACCATCGCCACCGACCAGGAAATCGCCGACCTGCGCCTGACCCTGCGCGGCCTGGAGTATCAGGTCACCGCCCTGTCCGACGACAAGGCCGAGATCGAGCGGCTGATTCATGCCTTTTCCCTGCGCACCAGCCACGAGATCGGCGACCTGATCACCCGCTACCTGGAACTACGCGCCGACAAACTCCGCCGCCAGGCCGCGGTCGAGCAAGAGGCCGAAGCAGAGGCCGACAGCGCCCGCGCCGATTACGAGGACTACCAAGAAGCCAACGAGACCGCCCGCGAGACCCCGGCGCCCCCGCAACTCCCGCCCGACGACCTCAAGGAACTGAAGCGCCTCTATCAACAGGCCAGCCAGAAGTGCCACCCGGACAAGGTGGACGCGGCCGACCGCGCCGGGCCGGCTCGATGGCAAACAGTAGCAATAGCTACTACCATCGGACCGGGAGGTGCTCACCCACGGCAAACGTCGAGAAGCTCAGCATCGCCCTCACCCCCGCGATGGCCGGCTTGGTCCGGGGCGCGGTCGAGAGCGGCGAGTATACGACCACCAGCGAAGTGGTTCGTGAGGCCTTGGGCGAGTGGAAACAGCGGCGGACGCTCCAGCAACGCGATATCGAGGAGCTGCGGCGGTTGTGGGCCGAGGGGCTCACCAGCGGTCCCGGCCGCTTCCAGGACATGGGCGCGATCAAGGCGGAGGCCCGGCGCCGGTGGGACGAACAGCAGCGCCCCTGTTAGACCAAGGAGATAGAACCCAGGGATAGCCACGCACGATGCCTGTCATTCGTCGCACCGCCAGGGCAGAGGATGATCTGATCGACATCTGGATCTACATCGCCCAGGACAACCCCGACGCCGCGGACCGACTCCTTGAAGAGATCGACCGCAAGTTCGTCCTCCTTGCCGAGGATCCACGTCTCGGCCGTGCCCGTCCTGACATCGCCCCGGAGATTCGCCACTGGCCTGTCGGCAACTACTTGATCCTTTATCGGTTGGTGGCTGATGGTATCGATGTCGTACACGGCGCTCGCCGACTCGATCGCCTGCTGTAATGCGGGCGTCAGAGTTACCTGACGATTTGATGATGTCATGCCGTTCCTGAACGAGTGTCACAATACAGAGAGGAAAACAGATGTGCTTCGCCCTGTTTCAGGTTCCTGACGGTTATAGGACCGATCTCGCATTGGTGATCGCACCATATTTTGACCCAAGATTCGCCAGACGATTGATCAGGAGGATGGCACCAGAGTGTGTCCGATTCGTAGTTGATGACGGTGCGCGCGCCGAGGACGTGAAGGTCTTGAAGCTGGCGTGTGGGGGGACCGATGTGCGGGTGGCGCTGGGTGCTACCCGCGGCATCGTTCACCTGAAGGGTTTCTACTTTGAGTTCGTCAGGACGGAAGGCCCACAGCGGCGAATACGCCGCTTCTTGTTCGGTTCGGCTAACGCGACCGTAGCGGCTTTCCATGGCAATATCAATGCTGAGCTACTTGCCGAAGTCGACTTGACGCTTGGGGGTGACAGCGAGCTGTTGGGGTACCTGAACGCCTTGTGTGAGGCCATCGACAGCGGGCAAAGTTCGCGCATCGAGGCCGCTACATGCGGTCCGCTAAGGAACTCTCCCACTTTGTACCTGCCTTCTTTCCGTATTTCCCCCGTCGGGCGTCCTCCGGGTTTCGACTCTTGGTTGCAGCGAGGCTTGCTGGTGGCCAAATACAAAAACGCCCCCCAGTTCCTGAACGTCACGATCAGACTGCGAACGCCGCTGCCGAGGGATAAAGTTGCCGCGATTTTCGCCGACCAAGGGCTGATCCCAATTGGGTCGCGGGACGTGGTGCGTTATCCGTATATTGGCAACATGCCTATCGATGAAGACGACGAGGTCCCGGCGACGCAATGGAAGGCACTTTACTGTTTGTGGACCCATCTTGGGGACTGGGTCTCGGATGAATGCTATGGTGCGCTTGGCGACACGATGCAGGCCAAGTCCTCAGTGATACGAAGAGAGAAAGTTGCTGAGCTGTGTGGTCATGCTGATGACAAGAAGTGGAAAGCTGGTCGTAGAACGCGGTTTCTCAAGATTCTGACGACTATCTGGGAAGATCTTGTCGCCGCGGATGTTGATCCTGGTGATTACCTCCCTAGCAGCGAGTCCATCCTTGATGTGGCAACATGTCGCGAGAAATTCGACAATAAGATCAAGACCGACCTCTTGCTTGCGGCCGACGAGGATTTCCGACGTCGCTATGAGAACGGCTACGAGTTTCCGAAGCTGCCGCGTTTCCGGCAGGACTCGTCAGCCTGGGAGAGCTTCGTCCGCTCGTTTGGTGAGTCCGTCGCAGTGGAGGCAATGAAGCAAACCCCACTATCCAGGTTAACGCAGAGTATCCGCAACGTCTTTGACGCGATGGGCCTGGAACTTGCTGAGATGGAGGCTTCCGAGATCACTGGCATGCTTAGAAACTCTTGGCGCGAGGCTATGCCCAATGATCCTGACTTGACCGTTGGGGAGTACGTTTCCGGCTACTTTAAACTTTAGGGCCAGTTGGGCAGACGCAGAAACCTCAACAGGGTCTATGGTCACGGAGTCGAGTGAGGGGTGTACGCCTTAACCCGATCCAGTAGGGCGCAGCACGACCGAGCAGATATCAAAAAGCCCTGGGTAGTTATCAAATGTCCGATACATCGATTGTCAACGCGAAGGCGCGGCTGCCAAGCCCGGTGCAGCGGGCCGAGGCCGGAGAACCAGTGCATATCACCCGTCGCGGCAAGCGGGTGGCGGTGATCCTGTCCGAGCAGGAGTTCAATCGCCTCACCAACGCACTGCCCAAGCCGACCGGGTATCTCGACTTTCTTGCGGGATGGCGCAAACGCTTGCAGGAGTACGAGTGCGAGCCGCTGACCGATAAGGAGGTCGCTAGCTTGCGTTCCAAGGAGACCGGCCGGGATTTCTCTTGGGACCAATCACCAACTGACGGTCAAGGGTCAGTTTCTCTTGAACGAGTTCAATCGTAACTCATTGGCGGAAGGGGGTGGGAGTCGAACCCACGCAGGATCGCCTGACGGCCCCAACCGGATTTGAAGTCCAACGAAATCAACAGCAGTGAACCGGATCAGTCCTCGGGGTGGGCAGTGCCTTCGGCCGCGTCGAGCAACAGTGCCAATTGCGAGCTTTCCGGCGATAGCGGCAGGTCTTGGATGCGGACGACCGCAATCCCTGCGCTCCGTGACAAGCGGGCAATGTCATCGTCGTCGGAATAGATGGTCGACGCACCCGCCACCTTCGCGATGGCGACGATCTGACGGTCAAACTTGATCTTGGCCCACGGACTCGGGGAGCCGCTACGCTTGTCCCCAGAGTCGATGGCCTCGCGGATGGCGGCGGCGGCCTCGACCGCGGCGCGCTGATCGAAATCCGCAATCCTGAAAACCGCGCTCTTGTTCAAGATGTCCAGATACCCCGGTCCCGCCGTACCCGCGCGGACCAGCAACTCGCTCAAGGCCGGCGTGGGGATTACGACCTTGTCCCGGTTCTTTTCCAGCGCACTGACAAGGTATTTGACTCGCTCCCTGACGTGGGATACCGGCAGCCCGGTTTGGGGATCAGTCGGCGCCTTGGCATCTGGGTCCAGCAGATAAAACAGCGTAGTGGCGTCCAGTACCACCATCAGTGAACCTCGCCCGGCCCGTGACGAAGCTGTTGCAACTCGGCGTAAGGATCGTCGACCGCTCGCCAATCGCTCCCCGGCACCCGCCGCAGTCGGTCGAGGACAACGCCGAGCGGGCTGTCGTCAAGGGTCTCAAAGTCGGCGATGTCAAACCGCTTGAGCTGCCATGCGCCTTCCGCGTCGCGCTCCCAACGCCCGGTCCCATGCACCCGCAGCGGCGCTTCATAGAGGTGGGGCGCCAGCCGACGGGCGATTTCGCGAGTGGCGGAGCAATGATGGATGGCGCACGCGTCTTCCAGGTGGACGGGGACGGTCTCCCCCGTACCGCCGAGCCTGATCAGAACACCGTCGAGGTTACCGGGTTGACGAAAGGCGCCGAAGGTCAGGGGCTGGGACTGCTCGCGGCCGGGGAACCGAATGATCTGCGCGCCGTCGTCCCCGCAAAGCTGACCGGTCGCGTTGTCCTCCGCCAGGCGGCGATTGATCGCCTTGAACGCGCGCAGTGCGTCGTCTGCACCCTGATCTTGGCTGGGCCTGAGGGTGCGGATGCGGTCGCGGACCCTGGGGGCCGACTCCCGGTCGATCCGCTGAACCAGCACGGTGCTGCCGGGCTCCAGGCGGACGAAGTGAACGTGCTCCTGCTCGCCCAGCAGAACGGCGAGGTCCCCCATGTAGGCGGCCAGACGCGCCATCGGAAAGGTCTCCGGCGTGTAGGCGTCGATCTTGAATCGGTACTCTGGTTGGTCCACGGTGGCCCCATTCGATAGTCGGACGATCTTGCCGGCCAGGACGGCGGCCTCGCCGGTGCAATACGACGTATCCAGCACGCCTGGGTTGCGCCGACCGGCCCTTGAAGGAAATTGACGAGGACGTGCGCGTCGGACCCTGGCGGACCCAAAAGTTTGCGCAATGTTTCTTTAACTCGCATTATAGCCATTAGCGACCGCTGAGCGCTTCGTCGGACCGGCGATCAGCAATTCCAAATTTGGGCTACAGCGCGCGGCCCTAAGGTGGATGCGGCGCGCGACCTCCGTGCCGGTTTCCTGACGCGGTCGCCTGGTTCACTGATCGCGACCTGTTCGACGTGCTGTGCCGACAGGTCGGACGGGGTCTGCTCTATGTTTACGGCGTGTTGTGTGTCGGCGGCATCCGCCGTTGCCAGGAATAGACATGGACACGTCGGCGTACTGTACTAGCCCTGCACTGCGCGATTACCGGACCGCATGACATGGAACAAACCGCCTCCGACCGGCAGCCCCTCCGCGCGCCGCTCGACGAGTTTACGACGGCGCTTGAGCAGGAGATCACTGCCGCACAGGCAAATCTCTCGGCTACAGCCGTTGCCCTGACCGACGGCAAGCTCGTCGCGCCGGTCGGCGGTGCTTTCCATTACACCTTCGACACGCTCGCGCGTGTCGGAGTGCCCCCGGATACCGAGGGTCAGCTCGTCCTGCCGGACCGCCCAAACAATCCCATCGACGTGCGATTGGTTGAGATCTCCGAACTCAAGGTGACGCTCGCGGTCGCCACGCATATCGGCCGCGCCGTCCCGAGTGCAAAACTGCAAACCGATCTGACCATGCTCTTGAAGCGGCTGATCGCTCGCATCGAAGAGAAGGCGCAAGAGGGTCACTCAGCGGCGGACCGGGTGTTGGGCAAACGCCCTTCGCCCGGAAAACTCGCTACGTTTACGCCCTTCAACTCGCTGCTCAACAAGGAGCAAAAGCAAGCGGTCGCGAGCGCTCTCGGCCGCGATACCACATTCGTATGGGGTCCGCCTGGAACGGGCAAGACCTACACCATCGGCGAGATTGGTGCGCAACTGTTTCACCTCGGTAAGACCCTCTTGATCGCCTCCCACACCAACACCGCGGTCGATGGCGCGGTGCTGAAGATTGCCGAAGCTCTCAAATGGCGATTCGAGGAGGGCGACATCGTGCGTGTCGGCGATCCCGTGAAACCGGAGCTTCGCGATTTCGAGCGCACGAGTGACACCAAGATCATCATGCGCAGCATTGTGGAGAAGCGCGAGAGACGTCTGAAGGAGAGGCGCGACGAAGCGCAACGAGAACTCGACGTAACGAAGAAAGAATCGGGCGAGATGCAGCGTTTGTTGGAGATTGCGGAATGGTTGTTCGATGCACCCGACGATATTGCCGAGCTTGAGGACAAGGCCAAGCACGTCGCGGAGCTTGAAGAGGAAGAACGAACCGTATCCGCTCGACTGTCTGTGCTTGTCGCCCAAGAGCCGCAGATGCGGCAGTTAGCAGCCGAAGCCGCTAGGCTTCTGGTCCCGGAGCGCGCCTTAAGCGACCTTCGCCGGTCGTTAAACGCGGCTTGCGGCGCTCGCGACCGGTATTGCAACGAAAAGCTGGTTGCCGAAAAGCAATTGAACGAGGCGACGGGTCGGTTGGATCTCAGCCGCTCCTTGGAGCCGTTACGGGAACGTGCGAGGAAACTGCCAGCGCCCGAGGTTCTGCAAGGAATGGCCCAAACCGCGGAAAAGCGTTGCGCAGACACCGCTCAACGCATCGCCGGTATAGACGGTGAACTCCTGCGAGCCGACGAGCTACTAACTCGCGTCAGAACGATGGGGGCCATTAAACGCATGTGGCTTAAGCTCCCGAAGCCCGAGGATCAAGCCGCCGAAGTCGAGCGGCTTCACTTGCTCGCCAATGCAGCCCGTGAAGAGCTTACCGAACACGAGCGCCGCGCTGCTGACTATCGGCGCTTCGAGGTTGAAGCGCGGGAAATCGAACGCAAACTCGCCCCGCACTTGTCAGTGCCAGATTCCACCAAACAGGAGCAGGTGGTAGCGACTTGTAAAACACGAATCGGCGAAGCGACGGCTGCATGCAACGACGCTATCGAGCGGACGAGAGCAGCAGAAGGAGCTGTCGCTCAAGCAGAAGCCGCAAGCGATGCGTTCGTCCGTAAGCATGGGATGACGCCCCAGGAAGGCGCACGCCGAACTGATGCTTATCGCAGCGAGAAAGTCGCTCTTGAGCGGATGGTAACCGATGCCGCCGCGAGGCGACGGGATGCGGCCTTGCCTCTGCAGGAGGCTCTGCGCCAGTTGTTGGGCGTGCTTGCGCAATGGGATCTTGCCGAGCCGATGTCCGGGACCATTCCCGAGTTGCTGGACAGGCTTAGGGCGGCGGAAGCTCAGGGAAAGGTGAAAATCGCTCACACCAGCCTTGAGCAGATCCGCATCGACGTTAATCGGTTGGCCGCCGAAGCACAATGCCTACAGGAAGAAATCAAGGATATTGACGAACGCCTTAAGCGGATAGCTGCCGACCTGATCGAGAACGCCCGTATCCTGGCGACAACGCTGACACGGACTTACTTGCGCAACGACATTCAATCGCGCTCGTTCGATACGGTGCTGGTCGACGAGGTATCGATGGCCCCAATCCCAGCGGTTTGGGTTGCGGCGACCCTGGCGGAACGAGCGGTCGTGATGATTGGGGATTTTCTGCAACTTCCGCCCATTGTGCAGTCCACAGAAGCCTTGGCGAAAAAGTGGCTCGGAAGAGACTTGTTCGATGTCAGCGGGATTAGTGGAGCGTGGGATCGTAAGCAGAAGATGCCCCGCTATTTCGTTGGGCTCTGCCAACAACATCGCATGCACCCCGAGATTAGCGCTATCGTTAACGCGCTCGTTTATCGCGGCTCGCTGAGTGACCACGATAGGGTAAAAAACCACGAAGCGGATCGTGGTCTGCGCGAATGGCTAAGCCCGGACTCGACTTGGACGAACCCGGTTTTCTTGCTCGATACGTCGCAATTCGGCGGATGGAATACGGCCCGTGACAAGAGCCGATGCAACCCGCTATCGGCTTTTCTCGTGGCACAGACAGTCCGCCAGATGTTGAGAATAGGTCGCCCGAAAGTGCGCGATGGACAGCCACGTATTCTAGCGATCAGCCCCTATCGGCCTCACGCGAGACTGCTACAGCTCTTGCTTCGCGACTACGGATTAGAAGACGATGTCGTATCGAGCACTGTGCACAGTTTTCAGGGTAGTGAAGCGGATGTGGTCATTCTCGATCTGGTAGTAGATAACCCACACTGGCGCACCAATATCACGACTCCCGCGGCGGATAAAGAAATGCGCCGGCTACTTAATGTCGCGATGACACGGGCGAGAAGGCGGCTTGTTGTTGTGGGAAACTTCAACTGGCTGCGTAAGAAAGGAGGCAACGCATTTGTAGCGAAAGACCTGTTGCCTTTTCTTACAGAGCGGCATGCGCCGCATCTGGCTCACGCGTTGCCGGCACTCCACCAAGCACTTGATTTATTTAGCGAATCGGACTGCGTCTTTACGGAACAAGCTGATCTGTTGTTGCGGACCGACATAGCCCAAGCGCATGCTAGGGTTGTCATCTATTCTCCGTCGCTTTCGCTGAACGTTATCGAGCGGATGGAGAAGGCCCTGAGAGACGCGAGCGACCGCTTGTTTGTTTCGGTCATTTCTTCTCCCGTCGCTGAGTACCCGACCGGGAAACAAACGGAGGCTGCAAAGGCGGAGACTATGCTGGCGAGACTCGGCGTTCGCGTTGTCCATAAGAGTCAGATGCAGGAAAAGATGGTCATCGTCGACGACGATATCGTTTGGTGCGGTTGCCGCGGAGCGCTTGATGCTGCCGACTCTCATAGAGAATTGTCGGGTTTTCGGCGGGAGAGCAAGAAACTCACAACTGAAATCTCCGAAATATATCATTTGGATAAGGTGTTGGAGCCTTATCGGCTCGCCCCTTACCTTTGTCCCATTTGCGGGACGGAAATGCTGATTGCCGAAGCGAGCAATGGCGGCAAGAGTTTCTCGGCGCCAAAGCCGTACTGGCGCTGCGGGCAGAAAGAATGCTACACGCGAAACTTGGGCGACCCCCCTGTAATAGACGGCAAGATAACACTGAAGTGCGGTTATGAGCTTGAGCTTGGAGAGCACGGGGGCAAGCCGCATTGGATTTGCACTTGCGGAAAGCGGCACCGCAAGAAGGTTAGCAAGGTCGATTTGCGCTTGCCTAGGATGCGCGAGCTTGTTCCAAAAGGAAAATGGAATGCGCTTTGTCGCGAGTTGGGGCTTACGGGCTTAGCCCCGATGCAGGAATCGCGTCCGCTCTCCGAGAATATCCCTTGAAGGCACGTAGGTCGGGGTGACCCAGGAACCCCAACATCTTCCAATCGTATCCACGCTGAGAACATCAGACCGAGAAACGGAGGCGATCAGCGAGTTCTTCGAGTGGGATCAGGCCAAGACCCGGTCTCAGCGTAAGCCTTCAAGGCGGTGGCCGGGCCAGGCAGCGAAGGTGCCGTCGTTCGGGAACCAACCTAGACCCGAAAAGCACTGAGTTAAGCCAGAAACTTTATCGAAACAGTGGTTTACGCGGCCAGTCGGCTGGCGGAAACGCATCAGTTCCAAGCATAGCGTGGAAGAATCTGGCAGACTGTCGCTGCTTCTCCAGAAGCTTGGCTATAGGAGAGCATGCAAGTCGCTGATATCGTTAATAGCTTCCTTAACTTGATGCCATTTGAGCCTGGTCCTTTATCTCACGACCGATCCAAACATGGGCCTACCCAACGCCGAACGCGCCCTGGTGGACCTCGACAAACTCCGGGATTACTGCCTGAGCCCGGCACATCCGCGCGGGCGGCACAAGGCGCGGGTCTTCGCCGCTGCGCTGGGCATCACTGCGCGCGAGGCCGCGTGGCTGCGTACCGCCTTTCTGCGCGCCGCCCGAGCGGGCGACGCAACCCCCGGCGCGGCGGATGCCCACGGCCAGCGTTATCATTTGGACACCTCGATCATCGGACCCAAGGGAACCGCGCTGGTCCGTACCACTTGGATCGTGCGCACGGGCGAGGACTTCCCCCGGCTCACCAGTTGCTATGTGCTCTAACCCGGCCTGGAGGGTGCAATGAACCAAGCCATCAAGCTATTTGACGTCGTGGCGCTGACGACCGACCTGCCCGAGATTGGTCTGGTTGCCGGCCAGGTCGGTACCGTGGTGGAACCCCTCGGCAGAGCCCTCGGCGATGAAGCCTACGAGGTTGAGTTCATCGACGATGCCGGCCGGACCTACGCCCTGGCGGCGATCGACGCTACCCGGCTACTGGTCCTACACTATGATCCTGCGCGCGCGGCATCGGCATGATGTGCAGGTCTTGCGCCTTCCCAAGGCTACAGCCTTGGACTGCGGGTTTGAAGCCTATGATTGATGAAGCAGAGCAACGGCGTCTCGCCGAGCAGAGTGGAAAAGGAGCCGTGGAAGGATAAAGTGGAAGGAAACGGGGCTAGGCTCGAATGACGCGAAGATAAGCCGAGAACATTTTTAAAGCAGCGGGTTACTGTTGCGATTCATGCCCAAGAATCGGCGTGTTCAGCGCTGTTTCTTGGGGTGACCGTTCTGGCGGACCTCCTCCTGCGCGAGGCGCCGAGGCTTGGTCAGCAGCGGATAGCGCTTGAGCCGATCAGGTTGTAGGCCAGCAAGTAGGCCCACAACTCCTTGATCGCCATCTCCGGGGTCCGGTAACGCAGGCGTTCCATCCCGAGCGTGGTCTTGAGGTTGCGCAGATCAAGTCAACCTAGACCCGGCCGTTACTGGTCAGGCGCGGTGCGGTTTCGGCCGCATGGCCTCCAAGACCGCATCGGGGTTGCGCTCGATCACGTTGAGGAGGACCAGCGCGGCCCCCTGGGGCGTGCGGTCGCCGCGCTCCCAGTGACGCAGGGTCGCCACGGAGAACCCGAAGCGGCCCGCGAACTGGTCTTGCGTCAACCCGAGCCGGCGACGCAGCTCGGCTACGTCAACCGGATGGGGGCGAAGTTCGAGGACACCGCTCGGGGCGCCCCCGGCATGGGCCGCAGCTTCTTCCAGCCCTTGCTTGATGCTTGAAAACGCGCTTATGGTATTACCTCGCAAGCCAGACCGACACCAGCGTGTCAACCAGTCCGGCCAACTCGTTACGTTCGTCATGGGTCAGATTCGCCTGTTCGTTCTTGGCGATGAGGGTCAACAGGTAGAGCGGCATCGCCTCGGAGTGGAAACGGAATAGCAAAACGTTCGACTACTCGCTACAGCCCCACGAGGCGCATGAGGCGGTGCAGAACGATCTCGATCTCGGACTCGGTCAATCAAGCGATCCGGGGGGCCGCAGAGTCGGGTACGGCTGATGGCGCGGCAGTGCTCCACCAACGCGAAACTCACAGCCTTCAGGTCGTCGCGCGGCGGCAAGGCGACATTGCAGGGACGCATAGCCGGGCTCGGATCGGCTGCTCAGGGGGCAGACGAACAACAGCGGGGAGTCGATCTCCAGGATCTCCGACGCGGACAGCAAGGCCACCGGACGGAGCTTCCCGATCTCCGCGCCCTTGGCCGGGTCGAGCCGCGCCAGGTAGATGCCGCCGTGGATCAGGCGTTCCACCAGGCTTCCCGCTCCGGCGGCAGCGGTTCGCCAAGCGCCGCGTCGAGGTCTTGCGCGAAACGGCGGGCCACGGGGTCGCAAGCCATGGCCCGCAAGTCCTCGGCCATGGTGCGGCGCTCCGCCGCCGCGCGGGCTTGTGCGATCTCGTGCTCCAACGCCCGGCGGATCAGCTCGGACCTGGATACGCCTAGCCCGCGCGCGACATCCAGGCTTGCAGCCGCCAACTCCTCGGGCAATTCGATGGAAAGGGCTACCACTGGAATCTTCGGTTATATCGCCGATCAGACAAGAATATAGCCCGTCGATCCTTCGCGAACAACTCCGCGATGGTGCGGATGCGGTGCGCGGACGCGCTTGATCCGGACTGGCATCAGGGGCCGGGGTCAAATACTGCCCTCTGGGGACTCCCGTGGCAATGGCGGCATCCCCAGGGCCGTAGGTTGCCATGAACGTCGGGCGGGGCCGGAGACGAAAATGCCCAAACCGACCGGGTATCTCGACTTTCTTGCGGGCTGGCGCAAGCGCTTGCAGGAGTACGACTGCGAGCCGAACGGTTTTGAGTTTTCGGTTTTTCGTTTTCAGTTAATGACAATCAACCATTGGGTTACGAAAAACGAAAAACCAACAACGACGGGTATACCTTCGTCAACTGCCGCTGTTGCGAATACAGAGCCAATGCCAGTTCCCGCTTCGCCGCGGCCGGCGCGCCGAATCCAAGACTAAGCACGCTCGTGGACGATGCGTCCACCGAGCAGGGTCCAGCGCACCCGGCCCCGGAACTGACGACCGAGAAAAGGGGTATTCTGACCTTGACTGACGAGTGTCTCAGGGCTCAAGACCCAGTCTTCGGCCGGATCGAAGCAGCAGAGGTCGGCCGGCCGGCCCGGCGCGAGACGGCCCAGGTCGTGGCCCAGGATCGCGGTGGGTCCGGTGGTCAGGCGGGCAATGGCGGCGGACAGGGTCAGGACGCCCTCATCGACCAGTGCCAGGGCGAGCGGCAGCAGGGTGTCCAGGGCCGAGATCCCCGGTGCGGTCTCGGGGAAGGGCGCCTGTTTGGCGTCGGCATCATGGGGTTGGTGGTCGGAGCACAGCGCCTGAATGGCGCCTTCGGCAACGGCGGTGCGCAGCGCCTGCCGGTCGGCCAGGGTCCGCAGCGGCGGGATCACATGACAGTCGGCGTTGAAGCCGTAGACATCGTCCTCGGTGAGAAAGAGTTGGTGCACGCAGCAGTCGCCGCTGGCCGGGATGCCGCGGCGTCGCGCCTCGGCCAGCATTTCCGCGCCGCGGGCGCTGGAGAGTCCGCGGAAGTGAATGCGCGCGCCGGTCTGTTCGGCCAAGGCCAGGGCGCGGGCGACGGCGACGGTCTCGGCGGCCTCCGGGATGCCGGGCAGACCCAACCGGGTCGCGACCCGGCCCTCATGGGCGCAGCCGCCCTCGCTGAGATCCGCGTCCTGGGGTTGCAGGAACAGCGTGAGGCCGAAGGTGGCGGCATAGTCCAGGGCGCGCATCAGCACCTGGGTGTTGCGGATGGGCCGGTCGGCCTGGCTGAGCACCGGGCAGCCGGCCTGTTTCAAGGCGGCCATCTCGGTGATATGGCGGCCTTCCAGGCCTTGGGTGATGGCGCCGACCGGCAGCACCCGCGCCAGTCCATGGCGTTGCGCGGTGCGCAGGATGAGTTGGGCGACTGCCGGGGTGTCGATGACCGGCGCGGTGTCCGGCGGGCAGCATAGCGTGGTGATGCCGGCGGCGGCGGCGGCCCGGGTCTCGCTGGCGATGGTCGCTTTCTGTTCGTGACCGGGCTCGCGCAGCCGGGCGGAGAGGTCGATCAGGCCGGGGCAGACCACCAGCCCGCGGGCGTCGAGCGTGACGTCCGGCTGGAACCCGGCCGGCGGCGCGCCGATGGCGAGGACCCGGCCATCGGCGAGGTGCAGGTCGGCCGCGCGGTCGGTCCCGCTCGCCGGGTCGATCAGGTGACCATGGAGAATGCTGATCTTCTTGCTGCTAGTCATCGAGGCCCCCCACGGCGCCCTGGCCGCGCCGGTTCTGGGTGCCGATACACATGGCAATGACCGCCATGCGCACGGCGATCCCGTTGGTGACCTGTTCTAAGATCACCGAGCGTGGTCCGTCGGCGACCTGGGTGTCCATCTCGACCCCGCGGTTGATGGGGCCGGGGTGCATGACGATGGCATCCGGCCGGGCGGTGGAGAGGCGCTCCTCGGTGAGTCCGTAGAGTTGGAAATATTCGTGCTCGCTGGGCAGCAGGGCGACGCTCATGCGTTCGCGCTGCAGACGCAGCATGATGACCACGTCGGCATCGCGCACCCCTTCGCGCAGATCGTCAAAGACCCGCACGCCCAGGGACTCGACCTGCGCCGGCATCAGGGTGCGCGGGCCGATGACCCGGATCTCGCCGGCGCCCAGGGTGGTGAGCGCGGCGATCTCGGAGCGGGCCACCCGCGAGTGCAGGATGTCGCCGACGATGGCGATGCGCAGGTTCGCGAAAGCGCCCTTGTGACGGCGGATGGTGAACATATCGAGCATACCCTGGGTGGGGTGCGCATGGCGCCCGTCCCCGGCATTGATGACGCTGACGTGGGGGGCGGCCTGAGCGGCGATGAAGTGGGCGGCGCCGCTGGCGGCATGGCGCACCACGAACATATCGACCTGCATCGCTTCCAGGTTGCGCAGGGTGTCGAGCAGGGTCTCGCCTTTGGTGGTGGCCGAGGCGGCGATGTTGAGATTCAGCACATCCGCCGATAGCCGTTTGGCCGCCAGCTCGAAGGTGGTGCGGGTGCGGGTGCTGGTCTCGAAGAACAGGTTGGCAACGACCTTGCCGCGACACAGGGGGACCTTCTTGACCGCCTGCTGGGCGACGCCGAGGAAGCCCTCGGCCTGGTCCAGGATCTCGGTCAGGAGCGCGCGGCTCAAGCCCTCGACGGTGAGGAGGTGCTTGAGGTGACCCGCGGGGTCCAGTTGCAGGTCGTGGGCATTGGCGTGGGACATCATGGTGCCGCCTCGACCTGGTGGGTCTTGGGTGCCGGTTTGGCCGGCGCCCGGCCGCGTACCAGAACCAGCGGCACCGGGCCGGTCAGCTTGATCCGCTCACCCGATTCGAGGCGCGCGTGCAGGCCCGCCACATTGGGCTCGATCGGCAAATGGCGTCCGTCCAGCTCCGCCAGGACGGCGAGAATCACCGATTTGGGACGGCCGTAGTCGAACAGGGTATTGAGTGCCGCGCGGATGGTGCGTCCGGTCTGGAGGACGTCGTCCACCAGGATGATATGGCGGTTCTCGACCGTGACCGGCAGATGCGAGGGGCGGACCTGCGGGTGCATCCCGATCCGGCTGAAGTCGTCGCGGTAATAGGAGATATCGAGGTGGCCCAGGGGATCGGCGAGGGCGAGTTCGGCATGCAGCCGCTCGGCTACCCAGACCCCGCCGGTGTGGATACCGACCATCAGCGGTGCGGCGATACGCCGCCGCTGGAGCAGGGTTTGCAGGGCGAGGCCCATGGCGGCGATGGCCGTCTCGACGGCGGCGTGATCCATCCAGATCGCTTGAGCGTCATCGGGCCGGTCGCGCGTTGCGGGGCTAAGGGGTTCGGGGTTGCTCACTGAGCCAGGCTTCCAGAATCAAGGCGGCCGCCAGGGCGTCGACCGCGTGGTGGGGTGGGGCGCCGGTGCGCGGCTTGGGACCGATCCGCGGGTTGGGGCGGCTGCTCAGTTGGGCGCGGGCTTCACAGGAGGTGAAGCGCTCGTCGACCAGATGCACCGTCAGCCCGAAACGCCCCTGAATCTGACGCGCGAAGCGGTGGACCAAGGGCGCCCAGTCCGCTTGCGTATCGTCGAGTTTCAAGGGCAGGCCGATGACCGCCGCACTGGGCTGCCAGTGCCGCACCAGGGCCTCGATGCCGGGCCAGTCCGGATGCGCGCCGCGGCAGGTCAGGGTGGTCAAGGGGGTGGCGGAGCCGGTGACCGTTTGGCCGACCGCGACGCCGATCTTGCGCGGGCCGAAGTCGAATCCGAGCAGGGTTGGCACTACGCGTGTCCAGCCTCGCCGCTGAGCAGGTTGAGATCGACACCGAGCAGCTTGGCGGCAGCCAGCCAGCGTGACTCCGCGTCCAGTCGGAAGATGATGTCGTCGTCGGCGGGGCCGCTGAGCCAGGCGTTGGCGCTGAGTTCCTGCTCCAATTGGCCGCTGCCCCAGCCGGCATAGCCCAGCGCGATCAGGACTTGCGGCGGACCCTCGCCGGCGGCGATGGCCTCCAGCACGTCGCGTGAGGTGGTTACGCTGATCCGGGAGGTAATGTTGATGGTGGAGTCGAACGACGGGCCGGCGGTGTGGAGCACGAAGCCCCGATCCGTCTGCACCGGACCGCCCTGGTAAACCAGGGTATCGCGCACCGCGCTGAGCCGGGTGGGGATATCCAGTTGCGCCAACAACTCGCCCAGGGTCACCTCCGTGGGGCGGTTGATGACGATGCCCATCGCTCCCTGGTCGGTGTGCTCGCAGACATAGGTGACCGTGCGCGCGAAGTTGGGGTCCTGAAGACCCGGCATCGCGATCAGGAAGTGGTTCGTGAGTGACGTACTGAAGCCCATGGCGCTAGTATCCCGTGCCCCGCGGGCCGGGGCAAGTCCGAAGCGACGGATAATATAGCCTGCGGCCGTGATAACCGGACCTAGCGGCGGGTTTCAAACCCGCCTCGACACCAAGGGTCTGTCCGGTATATCAGGTAAGAAGGCGATAAGCCGTGCGCCGACGCACGGCCGATGAACCGCGGATGGGTTTCGCTGGGTTCCGCCCGGCCTACTCCCAGCCGAGTTTGCCGCCGCGCAGGAATTGCCAGGTGCGCACGATGTCGAGGACGTCGGTTTCGGCGGCGATGTCGGGCGGGAAGGGGGCGTAGGGCGCGGCGAGTTGGACGATCTTAATGGCGGCCTGGTCCAGCAACGCGTGCCCGGAGGACCGCACGATGCGGATCTGTTCCACGGTGCCGTCCGCGCGGACTCCGACATGCAGGATGAGATTGCCATGGAGGCGCCGATCCTTGGCGGCCTGGGGGTAGTTGAGGTTGCCGATCTGCTCGACTTTGCGCGCCCAGGCAGCCAGATAGTTGGCGTAGCGGTATTCGCGGGTGCTGGCGCTGATGGACTTGTGCCGCTGGCGGCTGGCATAGGCGCTGCCGCGCGCCTCCAGGCTCTCGGTAAGACGGGCGATCTCCTGGTTGCGGCTGGCGAGGATCTGGGCGGCATCCACCGGTCGGCCCGGGTCACGCAGGGGGTCACGCAGGGGGTCACGCAGGGGGTCACGCAGGGGGTCAC
>CAYYAY010000001.1:96964-190593 GCA_964470155.1 uncultured Lamprocystis sp.
GGGTCACGCAGGGGGTCACGCAGGGGGTCACGCAGGGGGTCACGCAGGGGGTCACTCAGGGGTGTGACCGGCGGTTTGACCTGGTGCTCGGGTTCGGGATGGGGTGCCGCGGTCAGGACCTCGGGCGGCTGAACCCGCGCGGGTGCGGGAGGCGGCGGGAGCGGCGCCGGGGGCTGCGGTTCCGTCATCTCATCATCCAGGGACTCGGCCTCGGCGTGCGGGTCCGCGTCGGCCGAGACGACGCTGTCGGCTTGCGGTGACTCGCCCACCCGTGAGCGCTGGGACAAGGCGGCATCCGGCTCGGGTGTCGGGGTGGTCTGCCCGGCGTCCTTCAGGATCAGGATCTCGAGTGTTTCATCCGCGGGCGCCTGGGTGACCGGTTGGGGCATGTGAAACGAGACGGCCAGGAGCAGGAACAAGTGCAGGAATAAGGCTGTCAGCAGGGCGAGCGGCAGCACGCGCGATGGGTCGTCATCCAGCGGCGTGGTCAGCGCGCGGGGGACCGGCGGTGGCCGGAAGGTGGCGGCGCTCACGTGGGTTCCACGTTTCAGGCGCAAGTCCCAAAGGCTCATCGGCGGGGTTCCGCCGGGACGTCGCCACCGTGCGTCCGGATTGGTGCGCTTGCGGTTGGAGCGGCTCCGCTCGCTCACGCCGGGTTGGAGCGCGGCTGACCGGCAGCGGTCGGGGGTGCGCCCGGCGGTGCGGCGAGCGGCGGGCTCAAGATCAGTTCGGCGTTGGTATCGACGATGTCGAGCCGCGCGTGCAATTCCGGGTTGAGGTGCACGTTACCCTTGCTGTCCACCAGGATGACATAGCGTAAACCGAAGGCTTGGGCGACCGCGTGCCAATGTTTGGGGCCGGCAACGAACAGGGCGGTGGCGGCGGCCGTGGCGGTGACCGCGTCACCATGGACGACGGTCACCGATTGGGTGCCGCGCGCCGGTTGGCCGGTGCGGGGGTCCAGGATATGGTGATAGTTCACGCCGGCATAGATGAAGTCACGGTCATAGGCGGCGGTGGTGGCGACGCTCTCGTCGCCCATGACTTTGAGCACGGCCAGCACGCCGGCCCCACTCGGGCGGCGTATCGGAATGCGCCAGGGCTGACCACCGCGGTCGCCGATCGCCCGCAGGTCCGGACCGATCTGCACCAAGGCGTCGCGAATGCCCAGTTCCTTGATCTGGGCAATAGCGAGCTCGATCGCGTAGCCTCGGATGATCGGTTGGAAATCGAGCCTCAGGGCGCGGTTATTGCCCTTGATCTCCAGTCCGTCGAGTTGGATATCGGCCATGCGGGGATTCGCTTTCACCCAGCGCTCGATCACCTGATCGCGCGGCGGCGGATTGCACTCCGGTTGCGGGACATTAAAGCCCCAGAGTGCGATGAGATTGCCCAGTGCCGGGTTGAACAGCCCGCCGCTCAGCCTTTCATAGGTCTGACTCATGCGGATCAGGGGCAGGATGGCGGGCGGTGCGACGAAGGGTTCTCCGGTCGGCAGCAGTTGGTTGACGCGCTCCATGACGCCGGTCTTCCAGGTATCCAGGGTGCTGTCGAGGAAACGGAAGTCGTGCTCGATGAGGTCATTCGCGCGCGCCGCCAGGGCGGGCTCCACGCGCACCAGGCTCAGGTCGACGATGCTGTCGAAGGCCGTGAAGCGCGCGGTGATCACCGGTGCCTCGGAGCGGCAGCCGGTGAGGAAGGTGAGCAGGGCGGCGGCGATCAATCCGGCGCGGCGGCGGGTCCGGCCGAGGGTGGGGTCCAACGGATACAGCATTGGGAAGCTCCGGGGCGCGAGCCCGCGACCGGGGATGCTGGTCGCGTCAGGCAGTGGGAAGGCGCGCGGCGATGGCGTCCATCAGGTCGCCCGCGATGTCCAGTCCGAACTGGGCATCCAATTCGCGGATGCAGGTCGGGCTGGTGACATTGATCTCGGTCAGCGACTCGCCGATCACGTCCAGCCCGGCGAACAGGATGCCGCGCGCGCGCAGTTCCGGGCCGACCTGAGCGCAGATCCAGCGGTCGCGTTCGGTCAGCGGACGGCCCTCGGACGAGGCTCCGGCCGCCAGATTACCGCGCGTCTCGCCGGGGGCCGGGATGCGCGCCAGGCAGTAGGGTACAGGCTCACCGTCGATCATCAGGATGCGTTTGTCCCCATCGGCGATCTCGGGGATGAAGCGCTGGACCATGCACAGTCGCCGGCCGCGCTCAGTCAGGGTTTCCACGATTACACTGAGATTCGGGTCCGCGGGGCGCACCCGGAATACCCCGGATCCGCCCATCCCGTCCAGGGGCTTGAGGATGATGTCCCGATGTATGGCCTGGAAGGCGCGGATGTCGGTCAGACGCCGCGTCACCAGGGTCGGCGGGGTGCACTGGGGAAACTCCACCGTGAACAATTTCTCGTTGGCGTCACGCAGTGCCCGCGGGTCGTTGACCACCAGCGCACCGGCGCGCTGGGCGTGCTCCAGCAGATAGGTCGAGAAGATGTACTCCATGTCGAAGGGTGGGTCCTTGCGCATGAGTACCGCATCCAAGTCACTGAGCGGACATATGGTTTGCGCGCCGAACCGGTACCAGCCCGCGGGATCGTCCGCCACCCCGAGCGCGCGCATCCGGGCGCGTGTCTGCCCGTCGGCCAGGAACAGATCACCCGCTTCCATGTAGCGCAGGCTCCAGCCGCGCCGTTGCGCCGCGAGCATCATCGCGAAGGTGCTGTCCTTCTTGATGTTGATGGACCCGATGGGGTCCATGATGACGCCGATTTGGATAGCCATGGCACGAGTGTACCCCAAGACCCTGTTCCACTTGAAGCCGTCTTTTCGACTGTCGGCCGTGGCGCGCCGACACTCACATCGTCCGGCGATGCTCCGGCCGCCGCTCCTTGACGGCCGACGAAAACCCTTCGCGCTTCGGTACCGGAGGTTTCGGCAATCGCCTGATGTGGTCGGAGTGTCCGATCGTTGCCGACGGCAATATCGTTCATAATTCTTCGCATTCCGTGCCTTGACCACGGTTTAGAATTCTGGTTGACGTCGCGTGACCTGACGCCGAATAGTGGGCGGTCCTCGTATCTCAATCTCGGGCGATTTCTGTGCGCTCGCGCAGCACGCCCGCCTTGTTTGAGGAGATGACTTTGGCCATCAACACTCAAGCGGAGACACAACAATGAAACAAGAAGCGGCACGCCGAAAAATTCTGATTATCGAGGATGCGCTGGATCTGTTGGGGTTGATGAGGTATACGATGGAACGCGAAGGCTATCTGGTGTACTGTGCCGCCAACGGTGCGGACGGTATTTCATGTCATGCGCGGGAGCGTCCGGATCTGATCATTCTTGACCTCTACATGCCGATCATGAGCGGGATAGAGGCGCTGCGCGCCATCCGCAAGACTGATGACAAAGTGCTGGTTGTCATCCTGACCTCATACCCCACACCAGACACCATCAGGGACGCCGCCGATCTCAATGTCAGCGAGTACCTGAGTAAGCCTTTTGAATGTCGGGACCTGGTGAAAGTGATCGATTCCGTGTTCGCGCATAAAGTTGGCTAGCGGACGCGCTGGTGGCCTGACCGGCGGTACCGGCGGTGCCGGGTTCGGCAGACCGCGGCCGGCAGGATGATCGCGGCCGAGGCGCGGGCATGGATCTGCGTTTCGAGGGCATGATCGGTGCCGTCTCGGAGGCAGGCGGCCTTTTACCGTCTGGACCACCCGACGACCGAGCGCCCGCGGCGCCGATCGGCGGGCGCATCTCATGCGGCAGGGGGCGGAGGGGATTGTTCAAGCTTGTGTAGTCCGCCACAGGGAGGAAGAGGTAGACTGCGCTAAGCTGGTGCAAGGCTCGCCCGGTATGATGAGCGATAATAAACTAAATGTGTTTTTTTGTTGTGCCGGCATCAAGGTTGTCAGGCGAGTACCGCGGCGCCACGGCGGACGGAGCGTATCATCAATCGCAGTTGTTCGTGTTGGCGGTCGTGAAACAGTGCGTGCCGGTTATACGGAACGGTTTTGAGTTTTCGGTTTTTCGTTTTTAGTTAAGGACTATCAAACATTGGGTTACGAAAAACAAGAAACGAAAAACCAACAACGACGGGTATCACTGCCGGACGCATCGGTCGGGCAGTGGTCGCGGTCCAGCAACAGGGTATGAGGGGTATTGCAGTGCATTCCAGTGACTATGCTTCAAGCGGCGAGGAAATGAGGAATCGCAAGATACTGATTATTGAGGATGATCCCGAGTTGTTGGGGCTGATGAGGCACGTAATGGAACGCGATGGCTATCTCGTCTACTGTGCCGCTAACGGTCCGGATGGTATTCTCCGGAATACGCAGGAGAATCCTGATCTGATCATTCTTGATCTGCACATGCCGGAAATGGATGGCATTGAGACGTTGCGCATTATTCGGGGATACGATGACAGCGTGCTGGTTGTGATACTGACGGGATATGCTTCGCCTGATACGATCAGAGCAGCTGCCGATCTGAATGTCAGCGAATACCTCAGTAAGCCCTTTGAAAATCAGGAGCTGGTAAGCGTGATCGGCAGCGTATTCAGCTTTGAATCAAAGAAGCAGCAGCGATGAAAGAAACAAGACGGTTGATCTACGTGCCTGTTCTTCACGCACAGGACGATTCGGGACGCGCCGCTGCAAATGTTTCGGAACATGATCGGATGCGGAAGAATCAGGAGCACGTTGCTGCTGATCGAACGGCCGTCGAGCAGATGTGGCAGGGGATCGCGGCGAAGATCACCGAGTTGCACCTGCCATGGGAAAAGACGCGAATCTATCAGGATGGTACGCCGGTCTGCGGTAATGAGAAGGCGTTGGCGGAACGGCTCGCGGAACGGGGTAGTCCGAATTACACATTTCTGATCGGATTAATGAAAAAAGGGGCGGTTCTGGAAGGTACGGAAGATATGGAGCTGCTGATAAAAGAATACGATTTGCTAAATAAATTATTGATTAAAAAGGCGATTTCTGATCGGGATTCAGCGAACGCGGAATACCAGGAGAAAAGCAGAAAATTATTGTTGTTGAGAGATCAGTTTATCGCCGGACGTATTGCCGCGACCCTGCAGGACGGAGAGCTTCCGCTCGTGTTCATGGGCGTCATGCATCGTTTGGATAAATTGCTGGAAAAAGAGTTTCAGGTTTCTTATGTTATTTATCGTCTGCCTTTCCGCAGTATCGGAACGATATACAACGCCTGAAGGTTGATGTCATGGGCCACAAAGCGTCGTTGTTGCGCGCCGATCCGATTCTCTTCTCGCCGATCTATCTTAACGCGGACAATGTTTCCACGGAAAAATTACTTGCCCTTTATCGCTTTTCCAATATTTTCTTCCCGAAAATGGGTTCCGGTCTGGTGCGAACGATTCTCGACATGGAGCGGCACGGTGAACGGTTAACGGCAAATAGTTCGCCGGAGGAACGACGGAAACTGATTCGGCAGATGAAAAGTCTGAATATGGATATACAGTTGACCGTCAGCGACGAAGATCAGAAAATAATGGAAATCTCAATCCATATCGTGCCCAGCGAAGTGCTTGAGCGGGCGCAGCAGGGAAGGAACGATCTGGTTCAGTATCAACAACTCAGTGACGATCTGGATAAGCTGATCGCCAAGCTGATCGCGAAGGAGGTGTGTCGCCGGTTTACGTTAAAACTGGCGGACGTTTTCAAGGCGCTGACCGGGATCCGGCAAGTGCCGTCGTTCATCACTCAACTGCTTGACAGCGGCTGGATCAACCACGACGGCGAGTTGCTGCAAGAGGCTTGTATCGATGATCTGTTGACCGGGAAATACCGTGAACAATTCGAACAATGGATGCCAAAGGAACTGCTGCATGAGGGGATGGAGATCCGGGAAACCATCGAGACCTTTTTTGCGATCAGCCAGTACGATGCCGATTCCTTGATTCAGGATGCCAGAGAGCGTCATGCCCTGCTTGAAATTACTATTCGGGAAACGCTACTGCGGTGAAGCGATGCCGCGCTTCCCCAGTTCAGCGACGTGCCGCGATCCGCGCCCTGGTCATCAGCGGGATTCTTGGGTGTATCCGTTTTGTGTTTTTATCGGATCGGAACGGGAACTGTGACGCGATGCGCGGTTTACCATCCACGGCTGTACCAGCCCCTGGTACACGTGGTACAACATTGGTCAGCACAAAGACACTTGGCGCAAAGTGCCATGTCAGGGTTTTGACTTGAGTTGCCCCAGGATTGTGCGGGGCGGACCGCCGTGGTGCCACGGTAGTGTTCGAGCGCGGATACCAATCGCATGGCGGGGTTGCAGCCCATGAATGACGCGGACGCGGACAGTGACCTGCGCGGGGCGAGGGTGCTGGTGATCGACGACAGCAAGACGATTCGGCGTGCCGCCGAGGGCCTGTTGACCAAGGCGGGCTGCGAGGTGCGGACCGCGGAGGACGGTTTTGAGGCGTTGGGCAAGATCATGGAGTTCAAGCCGAATCTGGTGTTTGTCGATATCATGATGCCGCGGCTGGACGGTTATCATACCTGCGCCTTGATCAAGGCCAATGCGCAACTGCGACATACGCCGGTGGTGATGCTTTCCAGCAAGGACGGATTATTCGACCGGGCGAAGGGCCGCCTGGTCGGGGCTGGCCTTTATCTGTCCAAGCCCTTCACCGGTGAGGAGTTGCTCGATGCGGTGCGCGGCTCGTTGCGGCGCGGCGCGGACAGCGCGGACTAAGTCGAGTCCCGTCAACTATAGAGCCTAGCTATGATCAATGTTTCCCGCGGTCGCGACGAGGCGGGTCCCAGCCCGGGTACCGGTTCGCCCGCCGGCGGACCGGAGGGCGCGCCGACCACCGTGCTGATCGTCGATGACTCACCCACCGAGTCCCGCATTTTTTCCAATGTGTTGAGCAGCGCCGGGTATCACGTCGAGACGGCGACCAACGGTGAGCAGGGGATCGAAATGGCGCGGCGGCTTCAGCCGGATGTCATCCTGATGGACGTGATCATGCCCGTGCTCAACGGCTTTCAGGCCACTCGCATGCTGCATCGGGACGCGGCGACGGCAGGCATTCCGATCATTATGGTGACGACCAAGGACCAGCCCACCGACCGCGTCTGGGGGATGCGGCAGGGCGCCGTGGACTATCTCATCAAGCCGGTGGTCGCGACCGAGTTGCTGGCGCGCGTCCAAGCGGCGCTGCGGCGCTGATGGCGATGGACTCAGCGGTTGCCACGGGCGCCGGGCTGTTCGACCTGCTGGCCGGGGTCGAGGCCCGCTTTCGCGCACTGACCACGCGGTTGCCGGAGGACGCGCCGGCGGCGGGGCGCTGGTCGGGGATCCTGTTCCGGGTCGGCGCGTCACGGCTGCTCGCCCCCCTGGATCAGGTGGTCGAGGTCTTGAGTGTGCCCGCCGATCTGACCCCGGTGCCGGGGACCAAGCCCTGGATGTTGGGTGTCGCCAATAACCGCGGGACCTTGCTCCCGCTCCTGGACCTGGCCACGCTGACCCAAGGCGGCGTGCCGACGCGGCGGGAGACGGACCGCGTTCTGGTGGTGCGCCAGGATGACCTGCCCTGCGGTTTGGTGGCGAACGAGGTGCTCGGTATCCGTCATTTCGCGGAGGCGCAGCGGTGTGCCGGGCCGTCTGCCGGACTCGGGGTGCTGCAACCCTTCGCCCAAGGCGCTTTCTCGCTGGCGGGTGCGGTGGTTCCGGTGATCGCTTTGGATCTGCTGCTCGCGGATGCCCTGGTCAGCCAGGAAACTTCAACTGGACCCGGAGTCGGAACGCAATGGCGAAGCGAAGCGATGTAGGGCGGGGCGGCACCGCCGGCGGGGTCAACGGCGCGGTGCTCGGCTGGGCGGCGTTCGCCTTGGTCTGCGCCGCGCTGGCGCTGGCGAGTGATGTCCTGATGAGGAACGTCGCGGATGACTACGCTCGTTTGTCGCTGGCAGCGGCTGCTCAGCAGGCCCCAGCGCAGCAAATGGCCCGTGCCGCGGGCGCGGCGGTCGCTGGTGATCCGGGTGCTTTTGATCGGCTGCGGGCCGAGCGGGATCAGGTGCAGCGGGGGATGGACGCGCTGTCGGTCGGGTCGGCCGCCGCGGGGTTGTCGGCCTCACTGGCGCGCGTCGAACCGCACCTGCGCGCCGCGCAGACCGCCTGGGTCGCCTATCGCGAGACGGCGGATCCTATCCTTGACGCACAGGCCGATCTGCTGGGGATGCGCGACCTGATTAAGTCCACCGCGGCCCTGCTGCCGGACATCGGGGTTTCCATGATCCGCTCCGCCGAGTTGATTGTTGCCGAGGGCGCGCCCGCTGGGCAGGCCTTGGAGGCCGGTCGCCAATTGGCGCGCCTCCAGGCCATGAATGCCGGTTTGGAGCGGTTGCTGGTCGGTGGTCAGCCGGGGTCGGGGGCGCGGGATGCCGACGCTGCCGTGACCAAAGACGATGCCGTGACCAAAGAGTTTACCGTGCACCTGGAGGCGCTGACCGCGCAGGCGGGCACCCGCGGCGCGACCGCAACCCGCGATGCGCTGGCGCAGACCGCCCTGCAGTGGACCGCGCTGCGCACCGGCGTCGATGCGCTGCGCGAACTTGCGCCGCGGGCGCTGCCGGCGATCGATGCCCTGGCACCCTTGCAGGAGGCCGGGGCGGCGTTCGCCAGCGCGCTCGATACCTTGATGGCTGCCGGTCGCGAGGCACCGCTGGAAGCGCGGGTCGGACCCTTGCCGGTCGGGCCCTGGGCGGTGCCGCTGTTCACTGCCCTGGCAGTGGCCGGACTGATCGCGCTCGGGGTCCGCGTGGCGTCGGACGCGCGGCGGCGGGTAGCGGCTGCGCTGGCCCAGAGCGGGTGCGACGAGCAGGCCATCCTGCGCCTGCTCGACGAGATGGGCAATCTGGCCGACGGCGACTTGACCGTGACGGCTACGGTGACCGAGGACAAGACCGGGGCCATCGCCGACGCGGTCAATTTCGCGGTGGAGGCCCTGCGGGGCCTGGTTGCGACCATCAATGCGACTGCCGCGAAGGTCGCGCAGGCGTCACAGGAAAGCCGCACCATCGCCGTGCGCTTGACCGAGGCGGCCGTGGCGCAGGCCGCGCAGATCACGCTGGCGTCCGGCGCCATTCGGTCATTGACTGAGCAGATCAATCAAGTGGCCAACAACGCCATCGCGTCGGCCGAGGTCGCCTCGCGGTCGCTCCAGGTGGCGGGGCGGGGTGCCCGGACCGTGCGCGACACCATTGCGGGCATGGACGCGATCCGCGACCAGATCCAGGAGACCGCGAAGCGCATCAAGCGGCTCGGCGAGAGTTCGCAGGAGATCGGCGAGATCGTCGAGCTGATCGACGACATCGCCGATCAGACCAATATCCTGGCCCTGAACGCCGCCATGCAGGCGGCCATGGCCGGCGACGCCGGACGCGGTTTTGCGGTGGTTGCCGACGAGGTGCAGCGCCTCGCCGAGCGTTCGCGCAACGCGACCAAGCAAATCGAGGTGCTGGTGCGTACCATTCAGGCCGACACCAATGAGGCGGTGAGCTCCATGGAGGCCAGCACCGCGGGCGTGGTGGAGGGGGCGAAGCTGGCCGAGAACGCCGGGGAGGCGCTGCGCGAGATCGAGAACGTCTCCGCTTACATCGCCGACCTGACCAAGCGCATCGCCGATTCCTCTGCGCTTCAATCCGGTCAATCGACGGAGATCAACGCGACTGTACAGGCCATCCGGGGGATCACCGAGGAGAACGCGGACGGGACCCGGCGGGCCGCCGCGGCGGTGGAGGAACTCGTGAGTCTGGTCACCGAATTGCAGCGCTCGGTGGCGGGTTTTCGGTTGAGCTGATGGACCGCGGCCCGGCTCGCGGCCGGTTTCAGTGCCTTGTCCAAGGCCTCACCCAGGGGCAGTGATCCCATGGCAGAAAAGGTTGTCGGCGGTCTGAAGTGGGTTAAGAGCGAAATCGCCGCGACCCTGCGTCGGATCACCGAACGCGTCGAAGCCTACGGGCAAACCAGCGAACCCGGGTCCCTGGGGGATGCGGTGGACGCCCTGTTCGAGATTCGCGGCGTGCTGCTCGCGCTGCAACTCACCCTGCCCGCGCGTCTCGTGGACGAGATGCAGCGGTTATGCGATGCCATGGCCGAGGATCGCGTGCGCAGCCCCAAGGAGGCTGCCGAGGCCATGATGCTGGCCCTGATCCAACTGCCGAACCATCTGGATCGAGTGGACGTCGGCGTCGCGAGCGACCCCCTGAGCCTGTGGCCGACCATCAACGATCTGCGCGCATCGCGGGGTGCTCCCCCGCTGACTCAGGCGGAGCTGCTGGTGCCGGGTTCGGTTCTGGCCGAGGAAGGGGAAGATCTGCCGTCGGAGGCGTTGGAGGCACTCACCGCGGTCTTTCGCAAGGTGCGGCCACACTTTCACCGCGATCTGGTCGAGTGGTACCGCCCGGCGACCAGCAGTGAGGGCCTGATCAAACTCGGGCGTCTGTTTCATCAACTCCACCGGTTCTTGAAAGACGGCATTCTGGCGGATTTATTTCGCTTGGCTGAAGCCTATGCAGTGAGTCTGCAAGGCGGGGAGATCGCAAGCGATGCGGATGCCCATACCCTGGTCGGGCGCTTGGACCGGGTGTTCAAGCCGCTGGTCGATACACCGCCCGAATGGCCCGACGCGGAAGCCCGCCAACTGATTGATGCCTTTCTCGGCGCGTTATCCGGTCACTCGATTCAGACCTCCAGCGTCGACGATATCCAGGCCCATTATCAGCGAGTGCACGGCTTGACCTCCGACCGAACGCGCGCGGGCACTGCCGCGTCCGAGGCCCTGGCCGGCCTGGCGCAGGCGATGTTGAGCGAGCTGACGCCCCTGAAGGAACGGCTGGACGCCTTTGTGCGCGGTGGGCGCGATGATCGGACTCCATTGGACGAGATCAGGACGGGTCTGCGGGTTTTGGCACGCACGCTGGACGTTGCCGATACCGGCGATCTTCCCGAGCGGCTGCGCCGGCTGGCGGACGGTTTCGGCGAGCTGGTCCCGGCCGGAACGGCCGAGGAGGTCCCGCGGCTGGAAGCGCTGGCCGCCGACTTGTTGGGAATCGAGGCCGTGATACAGGCGTATGCGGAGCATCGTGACCCACCCACCGGCAGTGTCATCGCGCCCGGACTCTATGTCGCGGAGTTGCAGAAAGCCACCCTGCGCGAGGCCCGGGCCGAGTTCGTGGGCGTGCGGGACGCGATCCTTGCCTGCCGTGTTCAGGGGGCACATCCGGCCCGTTTCCGCGAAGTCCCTGAGTGCCTGTCACGGGTGGCCGGAGCCTTGCAGATCCTTGGCGACGATGCGGCGGCCCAGGTCGCCACGGACCTCGCGGTGATGGTTCGGCGCGGCTACCTGGCGGCGGATCGCTGGCCGCGGGACTTGGAGTTCGGCTTTCTGGCGGACGCCATCGCCGCCTTGGAACTCCACATCGAGCGCGTCGAAGAAGGCGAGCCGGAGGATTCCGACCTGATTCGCCAGTCTGCCGATGCGTTGCGTGACCTCGATCGCGCGCTCGGTGCCGCGCCGGGCGATGCGGACCAGACCGCCACCGTGGAGCGCATCGCACCCGCACCCGCACCCGCACCCGGCGATAGCGACGCGGTCGCGGCTGTTGCCGATGCAGATGCAGCGCGTCCCGCCCAGGCAACGGGTATCTCGCCAGAGTTTCTCGACATCTTCCTGGAGGAGGCGCAGGAGGAGACGCAAGCGATCGGTGAGCGATTCGCGCGGTGGCAAGACGACCTGGCCGATAAGGCTGAGCTCAGTGCGTTGCGTCGAAGCTTCCACACCCTGAAGGGGAGCGGCCGGCTGGTTGGTGCCGTGCGGGTTGCCGACCTCACTCAGGCCGCGGAGGAGGTCCTCAACGGACTGCTGGAACAGGGTCTCGTACCGGATGCCGCAGACCTCGCCTGGCTGGCCGAGGTGGTTGAGGTACTGCCGAATCTGGTTGCCGCGGAGGCGCAGCAGCGTCCGCTGGACATCGCCGATCTGGTGTCGCGGGCGGCGCAACTGGTTCAGCCGTCCGGTGCCGGGTCGGTCGCTGTGGCGTCCCCGGCTCTCCAGTCGGCGGACGCGCCGGCGAGCGCCTGGCCGGAGTCGTCGGAGATGCTGGTGCCCGCCGCGCGCCCGGCAGAGGCGCGGCACGAGGAGGCGCAGGAGACCGGACCCGGCGCCGACGTGACCGCGGCGGTGACGCCGTGGCCGACGGAGGGGTTGCTTGTTGAATCGGCGGATCGCTGGTTTGCGGCGCAACTCGACTGGCTGAATGCGCCGCCCGCGGCGGCACCCGTGGTCGCCGCCGCGGTCCCGCCCGAGGCACCGCAGGCCGCGATGGTGACCGCGGCGGACTTGACGGATCACGCCAGTGTTTTTGTCGCGGACGACGAACTCCTGGCCATCTTTCGTGCCGAGACCCGCGGTCACCTGGATGAAGTGCGTGCCTTTCTGGTGCGGGCGGCGGCGGGTGATGCGGTACCGGATGAGGGGACCGTACGCGCGCTGCATACGCTCAGCGGCAGTGCCCGGATGTCGGGAATCGACTCGATCGCGGATGTCGCGCAGTTACTGGAGCAGCGTCTGCGGGCGCTGCAAATCACCGCCGCGGCCGCCACCGCGGTCACCTTGGAGCTGATCGAGCGGGCCGTGGATGGCATCGCGCAGCGCACCGCGGAACTTCCCGCGATCGATACCGGGGCGGATCTGTTGCTCGCCCTGGCCGCGGACCTGACCGCGGCCACGATTCCGGATGGCGTATCCGCGGTGGCCTGGGAGGCGCCCGTGGTGCCGTCACCGTCGCTCGATCTTGATCTCGAGGGTTTCAGCCTACCACCGCTGTGGTTGCCTGATGCTGCGTCGGTGGTACCCGAACACGATGATCAGTTGGGCCCGGTCGAGGCGGTGAGTGTCTTGCTGGATCAGGGGCGGCTCGAGCCGCGGTTCATTGACCCCGCGCAATCCGACGCGCGGTTGTTGTCTGATCCGGCGGTGCCGCGCGGTGCCGACGGGGGTGAGGCGGGGCAGCGGGACTTGGAGCTGATCGCTTTCCTCGATTTGTCCGATGAGCCCGCGCTCTCTGAGGATGGTGGTAGCGATCGTTCCGGCGCGTCTGGAGCGGTGCGGTCAGTGGACGAATTGCCGAAGCCGAAGCAGACACCAGTGCGTGCGCCGTTTCCGCAAGATCCCGGCAGGGTTGCCGCGGAGCGCTTGGCCGCAGCACTGGAGGCGGCGGTTGACGCCCTGGACGCCGAGCTGGGGACGGTCACCTTACCCCCGGCGCGTGAGTTGACCGAGGTTCCCGAGTCCGTGCCGGCCAGTCAACCGGCAGGTCGGGAGCGCGCAGGTCCGCTTTGCGAACCGGTAGTTGAGCCGGACGAGCCCGCCGATCAGGGTTTCGTGAGCCTGTTCATTGAGGACGGTCGCGATCTGCTCGACGGGATCGATGCCGCGCTTCGCAGCTGGCAATTGGCGCCTCAAGACTTTGGTGTGCTTGACGGCATCAACCGGTTGTTGCACACGCTCAAGGGCAGTGCGCGTTTGGCTGGACTGACGCCCATCGGCGACCTGAGCCACGCGCTGGAGACGCGGCTGACCGCGGTCCGCGTCGCGCGGGGGCAGGTCGACGATACGACCCTGGAGTTGGCGCAGCGGACCGTGGACACTCTGTCACTGCAAATGGATGCGCTGGAACAGCACACGCCGCTCCCGCACGCCGCAGCGCTGGTGGCGGCTTTGAATCAGGAGCCTGAGCCGGTTCCAACGGGCTCGACCGACGAAACCGAACGGGCGATCCTGCGCTCGGCCGTCAGTGTCGCTGCCGATGCACCCGCGTCTCCCGCGGTCGCGGCGGCACCGGACCTGGTGTCCGCTCCGGCCGATGGACCCAGGGACGTCGGGGGGGTGACGGTGCCGCAGGTTCGGGTGCGCTCCGACCTCATCAACCGGCTGGTCGATGCGGCCGGGGAGATCGGTCTGTATCGCGCGCGTCTCACCCAACGCAACGGTTTGCTGAGTGTTGGTCTCGGAGAACTCGACCAGACCGTGCGGCGATTGCGCGATCAGTTGCGCCAGTTGGAGACCGAGACCGAGACCCAGATCCGCGCTCACTATGAGCGCGAGGGGGCGGTCGAAGCGTCGGGGCCCGCCTTCGATCCACTGGAGCTGGACCGCTTTTCGACCTTTCAGCAGATCTCCCGCAGCCTGGCCGAGACCGTGAATGATCTGGTCAGTCTGCGGGACCTGCTGGGCGGTTACCAGCGCGAGTCCGCTGATCTGCTGACCCAGCAGGCGCGGCTGGCGAGCGATGTGCAGGACGGGTTGCTGCGCACGCGGATGGTGCCCTTTGTTCAGGTCGTCCCGCGGTTGCATCGTCTGGTGCGTCAGACGGCGGAGAGCTTGGGCAAATCCGCCCGCCTGGAGGTGATCGGACCGGAAGTGGAACTCGACCGCTCCATCCTCGACCGCCTGGCGGCGCCTCTGGAGCATTTGCTGCGCAATGCCGTGGACCACGGGCTGGAGGCGCCGCCGGGACGCGCCGCCGCCGGCAAGCCGGCCGCCGGGACTGTCACCCTGGCCCTGAGTCGGGAGGGTAACGAGGTGGTGATTCACCTGAGCGACGATGGCCGTGGACTTGATCTGGCGGCGATCCGTGCCCAGGCGGTCGCCCGCGGCCTGTTGCCGGCGCAGGCGGACCTCGAGGCCGATGCGCTGATGCAGTTTGTCTTCGAACCGGGCTTCACGACCCTGGGGCAGGTCACGCAGATTTCCGGACGGGGTGTCGGCCTGGACGTGGTGGCTTCTGAAATCAAGGCCGCCAACGGCACGATCGACCTGAGTTCGATCCCT
Source organism: uncultured Lamprocystis sp. (assembly GCA_964470155.1). Taxonomy (GTDB): domain Bacteria; phylum Pseudomonadota; class Gammaproteobacteria; order Chromatiales; family Chromatiaceae; genus Thiodictyon. Next base: position 111,826 of record CAYYAY010000001.1, read on the forward strand.
GGACAAGGTGCACGCTTTAGTATCCGACTGCCGTTGACGCTCGCCATCCTGGATGCCTTCCTGGTGCGGGTGGGTGAGAGTGTCTACGCGCTGCCGCATGCCTCCATCGCGGGCGTTGCGCGCATCGGTCGGGACGATCTCGCGGCGATTTACCAGGGGCGGGGTCGGGACTTCGATTATCAGGATCACGCGTATCGGGTGGCCTATCTGGGTCGGTTGCTCGATCCCGGTCTGGAGCCCCGTCTGGCTGAACAGCGCTGGCTGCCGCTGCTGCTCGCGCGGGTGGGCGACCTGCGTGTGGCCTTGCAGGTGGACGCTCTGATCGAGAGTGCCCGGATCCTCGTCAAACCCTTGGGTGCCCAGTTGGCCACGGTGCGCTGGCTGGCCGGCGGCACGATCCTGCCGGATGGGCGAGTCGCCCTGATTCTGGATGTGCTTGCCCTGTTACGCTCCGGTGCCGTCCATGATTACCTGCCCCCCAGCCAAGGCGTCGCCGTTACCGCGCGTCAGCCGGTCTGTGTGATGGTCGTGGATGATTCCCTGACCGTGCGCCGGGTCACCGCGCGCTTGCTGCGGCGCCGGCAGATGGAGGTGATCACCGCCAAGGATGGTGTCGAGGCGCTGACCTTGCTCGACGCGCGGCGGCCCGACCTGATCCTGTTGGATATCGAGATGCCGCGGATGGACGGTTATGAACTCACCCGCCACATCCGCCGGTCGGAGCGGTTGCGCGATCTGCCGATCATCATGATCACCTCGCGCGCCGGCCCGAAGCATCGCGATCACGCACTGGCGCTCGGGGTCAACCGCTATCTCAGCAAACCATTCCAGGAGTCCGAGTTGCTCGACGAGATCATCTCCCTGCTGGCGGAGCAACAGCCATGAACCAGGATGAACAGACGCTGCGGGTCCTGCTGTTGCCGGTGCCGTGCGATCCGGACCCGTGGGACCTGTTGCTGCCGGGCGCCGCGGTCGCCGAGATCGTGCGCGCCGAGCCGCTGACGGCGGCGCAGTCAAGGGCGCCGGACTGGCTGATCGGCTATCTGGCGTGGCGCGGGTTGCAGTTGCCGGTGATCCGTCTGGCCGCCCCGGACCTGTCGTCCGACGACCAGTTGCGTCACCGTCAGGCCGTCGTGTGCCATGCCCCGGGGGGTGATCCGAGTCTGGCCTTTGTCGCGATCGAGAGCCCCGGGGTGCCGCGCCTGGAGCGTGTCACGCCGCACAGCTTGAGCGCGCAGGGTGCGCTTGCGGCTCAGCAAGGGCACCCGTTTCTTCAGGTCACCCTGCGTCTGCGAGGTCGTCCCGCGGCCCTGGTGGACCTTGATGCGATCGAGCGTGCCGTGCTGGCCGTGCTTCCGGGCGATGAGGGGCCGCCAGGTAGTGAGTCAGACAACGGTTAGGCTTCGACAAAAAATGTATGGTTGTTTCACTTGTGTCCGACGTGTCACTTATGGAGCGTCAGGAGACAGCCATATCCGCCGCATGCGAGCGCGCGTGCAGAGCATAAAGCACGTCTTCGTCGGTGATGTGATCGACCAGCCAGTCCTGGGTCAGATCAAGGGCGCGGTCGGCCAGATCCTGGCTGGGACCGAAGGTTGCCAGGTCGTCCGCCAGGGCGTCCAGACGTTTGAAGAATGCCGCGTGGAGCGCCTGGTGCGTCGCCAGGGCAGGATAGGCGTGGTCCCGCATGAACGATTCCTCGGTAGAGAAGTGGCTCGCGGCGTAGTCGCGCATGAACGTGAGCGCTTCCGCGACCGCCTGGAGTTCCTCACGGTCCAGAATGCGTTGGTAGAGTCGGTGGGACGCCTCGAAGAAGCCCTGGTGTTGATGGTCGATCTCGGCGATGCCGACGGAGTAGACGTCTGACCAGTCGCGCAGCATGGGTCACCTGTGTGGGTGGTTGGGTTGGCGGTCTTTGCCCGGACATTATCCGCGAACGCTCGGCCAATGGGTACGGGCTTTGCCTTCGTTTCAGGGCGGCGGTGCCTTGACGGTCGTGAGTCCAAACTGTTCCCAGGACTGCATGCCGCCGCGGTACCATTTGAGTCGATGGGCGGGGTAGCCCAAGTCCAGCAGGGCGCGGATGTTGGTGGGTGACTGGCCGCACCAGGCGCCGTTACAGTAAAAGACCAAGGTTTTGGCATGGCCGAAATTCCACAGACCCTCCACGCGCACGGCGCCGAATTCCAGTTCCAGCAATTCGGCCACCGCGGACGGGGCGGCGGTTGCCGGATCGATGCGGGTATAGGGGATGACGACGGCACCCGGGATCACCCCATGTTCGGTCCAGGCCGGCGTTCGCGAGTCGATGACCAGGACCGGCTCGCCGCTGGTCGCGCGTTTGAGGTAGTCGATCAACTCCAACTCGCCGATGGTCTCGACTCCGGGTGCCAATTGCATCGGCTGAATGCAGTAGGGGGGGCAATCACGCGCGGTCTTGTCGTACGGTGACGGGATGACATGCCCCGGGTCCTGATGACGCATCAGCAGGACCTTGCCGCCGCCCTGTCCAAGTTCGACATAGGGCATGGCCGCGGTGATCCGGACACGCAGGTCGTCGAGATCGAAAGGTTCCGTGCCGGGATCTGCCGCGTGCACGGCAGCGGCCCCGCACGCGAGGAGGAGCGACCGGATGGCGGCGGCGAGACGGTCGTGGGGCTTCATGGAGAGGCTTGACGGTCGAACAGGTTGCGAAAGGCCAGTTGGTTGTTCTCGCTGAGAAAATCGGTAAAAACCCGATCGAATTGAGCGCGGGCTGCTTGCCGCCTTCCGAGCAGGTTGCCGATCAGGGCGCCCATGGCGAGCAGGGTTGCGGTCTGCGTTTGCGCTTGCCCCTCATCACGCATGGTCTGGGCGAGATCGCGCAGCTGGGCGGCCTGAACCGCCAGGTCCTGGTAGCTGCCCAGATTATCGAGCAGTCCTTTCATGAGATTGATCAGCGCGCGGCATTGGCCCTGGGGATAGAGGCTCTGGAAGAACTCCATGAGGTAGCGGAGTTTCTTGCAGCTCTTACGCAGTTCGTGCAAGTCTTCCGGCGGTGAGTCGGCGCGAATCGCCCGACCCTCGCGGCGGACCCGCTTGAACATCGCGCGGATACGCTGGTTGGCCACCTGTTGGATCGGACGTGCGCCGTTGGCGGTGTTGGACGGGTCAGCGACGGGCGCCTGTAGGAAGGATCGCCAATCGGCCAGCAACCGGGTGAAGCGATCCGCCGCGAGCGCGTGCGCGAGGCGGCGCTGCTCCGCCGCATAGTGGGCCAACAGAAAGTCCCGCAGGGGTTCCAGATCGGCACCCAGGGGTGCAGGCAGGGACTGTCGATAGGCCGCGAAATCGAGCAGATAGACATCGAGATCACGGACCGGGCCGGTGATTTGTTGCAGCCAGGCAAACTCCTCCTTGAAGTGCGCCACCACGGTCATCGGGAAGACCCCGCGCAACTGGCTGAGGGCCGAGCGGGTGCGCCGGGTCGCGACCCGCAAGTCGTGAAGAAACTCCGAATCGAGGTTGGCTCGGGCGCCGTCCAGATTGGCCTCCAGAGTGGCCAGCAAGCCGCGCAGGATTTGCTTGGTCACCAGGTCGGCGCGGGTGTCCGGGTCGAGCCGGAAATCGAGCTTGGACGAGTAGTCGGCGGGGCGCCGGTCAGCGGCGGCGAGAGCCTCCAGCAGGATGGGTTCGTGCGCGGATGCGATGCCGAGTTCGCCCATCAGGTCCGTCAGTGTCGCCTTGACATGATCCTCGTTACCCTGTTCGATCCGTACGCGCACGCGGACCTGCAGTTCTCCCGCGCGGCCGCCGCGCGGGTCGCGGAAGCGCGATGCCTCGATCGTCAAGTGCGCCACTGTCTTATGCGCTGCCTTGTGATCCGCCGGGTGATCCGCCATGTCATTTAGGCCGTGCAGATCGAAGGTGCGGATATGCGTTGCGAGGTGCATCATCGGCAGCAGACAACGGATGTCGGTGATCGCCATCAGTCGTGTCCGCACCGGGCCGGCCGGCAGGTCCGCCGGGAAGGCGGGCGGTGCGGGAGCGAGCTGCGCCAGTGGTGCGTCGGTCTGGTCCAGATCGTGCCAGATAATCGATGGGCGCGGCGGGGTGTCGCGCCACTCCAGGGTTGCGCCGCTGAGGTAGACTGACCAGTCGAAGGTGTCGACGAAGGTTCGGTTCAAGGTCTCGGTGGTGTCCTCATCCAGGCGCCAGTGCGTCTGGAGCGCGGCGAGCAGGCCGGTTATCCGGGCGGGGTCTGAAACCACGTATTCCATGTCGATCACGTTCTCTGGTTTACCTGGACTGCAAACGGCCGGGAGACCGCGGGGTGGTGATGTCGGCGCGGAGACGACGACCGGGGGCGAACCCGCGGGAGCCGTGATTATCACAAAAGCAGGGCTCCGGCGATACGCGCGCCGGTCGCGGAACCCGTGTTTCTTCCCCGCGGGTGCGCGGTCGACGGATCCTGCTGTGCCTTGGAACCGTTGTTCGAACCGCCTGAACCACTGGCGATCTGTACCGCCGACTTGTTACTCTCCGCGCGCTGGGTGTTGCACCCGGGGCGCTGGACGAAGGTGGGTGCTCCAGGATTCGGTGGCGGGTCCGGCGGGCGATTGGCCGGCCAGGCGCTGAACCAGTTTCATCAGTCGTGTTCTAAAGTCGCCGTAAACACCCGCGAACGCTTGTGTCTCGGCGCCAGTCCCGACTGCTTGCGGAAACTCGGGGCGCACCCATCTGGTGCGAGGACGGCCCGCGGAACGCGTCAAAACAGAGCGACATCCAAGCCATCCGCTGATCTGGTCAGGTTGAGCCAAGCTTGGTCCGCTCCTTGCAGCTTTCCAGGCAAGCCTTGTCTTTTCGCGGTTTGCCCTGAGCAATAGGATCATGGCGCACCGCGTTTCGGAGCGCGGACGCGGCGGGTAACAGCACCATTATTATTAACGAGGTATGTCTATGTCGATCTTCGATCGCTACCAGGCCCGGTATGAAGCGTCCCGCGAGGAGGTCCTGACCCTCGACGAGTACCTGGAACTGTGTAAGTCAGACCGGAGCGCCTATGCTGGTGCCGCGGAACGCCTGCTCATGGCGATCGGCGAGCCGCAATTCGTGGATACTCGCGACGACCCGCGCTTGAGCCGGATCTTTCAGAACAAGGTCATCAAGCGCTACCCGGCCTTCCCGGAATTCTACGGCATGGAGGAGTCGATCGAGCACCTGGTCTCCTACCTCAAGCACGCCGCTCAGGGTCTGGAGGAAAAGAAGCAGATTCTCTACCTGCTCGGTCCGGTCGGCGGCGGCAAGTCGTCACTGGCGGAGAAGCTCAAGGAGCTGATGGAACAGATTCCCTTCTATGCCATCCAGGGCTCACCCGTGTTCGAGTCACCCCTCGGCTTGTTTTCACCGGAAGAAGACGGCCCGATCCTGACGGAGGACTACGGGATCCCGAAGCATTACCTGCGCTGTATCATGTCCCCCTGGGCGGTGAAGCGGCTGCAGGAATACAAGGGTGACATCACCAAGTTCAAGGTGGTCAAGCTCTATCCGTCGATTCTGGAGCAGGTTGCCATCGCCAAGACCGAGCCGGGCGATGAAAACAACCAGGACATCTCCTCGCTGGTGGGCAAAGTCGATATTCGCCAGCTCGAACGTTTCGCCCAAAACGACGCCGACGCTTACAGCTATTCCGGCGCCTTGTGCCGGTCCAACCAGGGGCTGATGGAGTTCGTCGAGATGTTCAAGGCACCGATCAAGGTGCTGCACCCCCTGCTGACGGCCACCCAGGAGGGGAACTATAATGGCACCGAGGGTCTGTCGGCGCTGCCGTTCCAAGGCATCATTCTGGCCCATTCCAACGAATCGGAGTGGCAGACGTTCCGCAACAACAAGAACAACGAGGCCTTCCTCGATCGCGTCTTCATCGTCAAGGTGCCCTACTGTCTGCGCGTCAGCGATGAGGTCAAGATTTACGACAAGTTGTTGCGCAACAGCTCCCTCGCGAGTGCCCCCTGCGCTCCCGGAACCCTGGAGATGATGGCCCAGTTTTCCACGCTCACCCGCATCAAGGAGCCGGAGAATTCCAGTATCTATTCGAAGATGCGGGTGTATGACGGCGAGAACCTGAAGGATACCGACCCCAAGGCGAAATCCGTTCAGGAATACCGTGACTACGCGGGGGTGGATGAGGGCATGAGCGGGATCTCGACCCGTTTCGCGTTCAAAATCCTGTCTCAGGTGTTCAACTTCGATCACACCGAGGTGGCGGCGAATCCGGTGCATCTACTCTATGTCCTGGAGCGGCAGATCGCCCGTGAACAGTTGCCCCCCGAGGTCCAGGAGCGCTACCTGAGCTATCTCAAGCAGTACATGGCGCCACGCTATGCCGAGTTCATCGGCAAGGAACTGCAGACCGCCTACCTCGAATCCTATGCCGAGTATGGTCAAAACATTTTCGATCGGTATGTGACCTATGCGGATTACTGGATTCAGGATCAGGAGTATCGGGACCCGGATACCGGCGAGATGATGAACCGGGGCGGATTGAACGAGGAGCTGGAGAAGATCGAGAAGCCGGCCGGCATTTCCAATCCCAAGGATTTCCGCAACGAGATCGTCAATTTCGTGTTGCGTGCCCGCGCCGCCAATGGCGGAGCCAATCCGCGCTGGACCAGCTACGAGAAGCTCCGGGTCGTGATCGAGAAGAAGATGTTCTCCAACACCGAGGAGTTGCTGCCGGTCATCTCGTTCAATGCCAAGGCGTCAGTGGAGGACCAGAAGAAGCACAATCAGTTCGTCGACCGCATGACCGACAAGGGCTATACGGCCAAACAGGTCCGTTTGCTGTCGGAGTGGTATCTGCGGGTGCGCAAGGCGCAATAAGTCAGGGGCGTTGCGCGCGGTCGGCGAAGCGGGCCGGGCGCGCCCGCTCCAGCGGTGCGAATCACGCGCCCGGCATCCGCGGGCGAACAGGCGTTAGAGCAGGCACATCACCCCATGTCTCATTTCATCGACAGGCGTCTGAACGGGAAGAACAAAAGCGCGGTCAACCGGCAGCGCTTCATCAAGCGCTATAAGACCCAACTCAAGCGCGCGGTGGCTGATGCCGTGAACAAGCGCAGCATCACCGATATCGACTCGGGCGAGCAGGTCGGCATCCCGTCGAAGGATATCTCCGAGCCGGTGTTCCATCATGGTCATGGTGGAACCCGTGACCAGGTCCATCCCGGCAACAAGGACTTCATGGCCGGCGATAGAGTCCCCCGGCCCGAGGGCGGCGGGGGCGGTGGTTCCGGTCAGGGTAAAGCCGGCCGCGGCGGCAAGGGCGAGGATGATTTCATCTTCGACCTGTCGCGCGAGGAGTTTATGGATCTGCTCTTCGACGACCTGGAGTTGCCCAATCTGGTACGCAACCAGCTGGTCGGCAGTACCGAATTCAAGAGCGTGCGGGCCGGGTATCGCACCAGTGGCGCGCCGACCAACATTGATGTCGTCCGGTCGCTCAAGGGGGCAATCGCGCGCCGGACCGCCTTAGGCGCGCCTCACCGTCGCCGCATCAAAGAGATCGAAGCGGAACTGGAGGGGTTGCTCGCCCTTGGAGTTGCCGAAGACGACCCGCGCGTACTGGCCTTGCGCGATGAGCTCGACCGCGCGCGAACGCGCATCGCCGCGCTGCCCTTCATCGATACGTTCGATCTGCGCTACCAGAGCTTTGTCCAGCTTCCGGAGCCGACCAGCAAGGCGGTGATGGTCTGCATCATGGATGTGTCCGGTTCCATGGATCAGGCGCGCAAGAATCTGGCGAAGCGGTTCTTCATTCTGCTGTACCTCTTCCTGAAGCGTAATTACGACCGTATCGAAGTGGTGTTCATTCGCCATCACACCATCGCCCAGGAAGTCGACGAGCAGGAGTTCTTCTATTCGCGGGAGACGGGTGGTACCGTGGTGTCGAGCGCGCTCAACCTGGCCTATGATGTCCTGCGTGAGCGTTACGATTCAAGCGTGTGGAACATCTATGCCGCGCAGGCCTCGGACGGCGACAACTGGGATTCCGATTCGGTGGTATGCCGTGACTTGTTGGCCGAGAAGCTGTTGCCGCTGATGCGCTACTTCGCTTATGTCGAGATCACCCCTCGCCAGCATCAGAGTCTGTGGTACGCGTATCAGGAGATTGCCGGCGCCCATCGCCATTTTGCCATGCGTGAAATCGATGGTCCGGAGGATATTTTTCCCGTATTCAGGGATTTATTCAAGAGGCAGACGGCATGAGCAGTCGTATCATTTCCGATTCCTCCGAGTGGACCTTCCCACTGCTCGAACGGTTCGACCGGGAAATCGGGCATCTCGCGCACAATGTTTTCGGGCTGGATACCTATGCCAACCAGATCGAGGTGATCGGCTCCGAGCAAATGATCGATGCCTATTCCTCCGTCGGCCTTCCGATCAATTATCATCATTGGTCGTTCGGCAAGCAGTTCGTCAGTACCGAGCAGACCTACCGCCGCGGTCAGATGGGTCTCGCCTATGAGATCGTGATCAATTCCGACCCCTGCATCTCCTATCTCATGGAAGAGAATACACTGACCATGCAGGCCTTGGTCATCGCCCACGCCTGTTACGGCCACAACAGCTTTTTCAAAGGCAACTACCTGTTCCGGACCTGGACCAGCGCCGATGCCATCATCGACTATCTGGTGTTTGCCCGAAAGTATATCGCCAGTTGCGAAGAGCGCTATGGCCAGGCGGAGGTGGAGCTGCTGCTCGACTCGTGCCACGCCTTGATGAATCATGGTGTGGATCGTTATAAGCGGCCTTCGCCGATCACCATGGCGGAGGAACAGCGCCGACAGGCCGAGCGCGCCGATTATATCCAGTCGCAGGTGAATGATCTGTGGCGTACTATCCCGAGTTTCGGGGATGGCGGCGAGCCGGATGCCGATGCCCGGTGGCCTGCCGAGCCCCAGGAGAATCTGCTCTATTTCATTGAAAAGAACGCACCGTTGCTGGAGCCCTGGCAACGTGAGGTGGTGCGGATCGTGCGCAAGGTGAGCCAGTATTTTTATCCCCAGCGCCAGACCCAGGTGATGAATGAGGGCTGGGCGACCTTCTGGCATTACACCTTGCTGAACCGCCTCTATGAAGAGGGGCTGGTCAACGATGGCTTCATGCTGGAATTCCTCCAGTCGCATACCGGTGTCGTGTTTCAGCCGAATTTCGACGCACCTTATTACAGCGGGATCAATCCCTATGCGCTCGGTTTCGCCATGATGTGCGATATTCGCCGCATCTGCGAAGCCCCGACCGCTGAGGACCGCGAATGGTTCCCGGACATCGCGGGTGGTGACTGGCGCAAGGTCCTCGATTTCGCGATGCGCAACTTCAAAGACGAGAGCTTCATTGCCCAGTATCTCTCTCCGAAGCTCATTCGTGATCTGCACTTGTTCACCGTTCGTGATGACGATCGGGCCGAGGCGATTGAGATCACCGCGATTCACGAAGAGCGCGGTTACCGTACCGTGCGGCAGGCCCTGGCCGAGCAGTACAACCTCGGGAGTCGGGAGCCGAATATTCAGGTCTTCAACGTTGATCGACGCGGCGACCGGTCCCTGACGCTGCGTCACTATCGGCATAACCGCCGTCCCTTGGGTGAGTCGGTGGACGAGATGTTGCGTCACATCCGCCGTCTCTGGGGCTTCACGGTCCGTCTGGAGGGCGTGGATGACAATGGCCGTGTCCAGTTGATCGGTGAATTGTAAGCAGCATGAGTCTGGCGTCCATGCTGGTGCATATCGAGGCGCTGCGGATCGCTGCCCATACCGCCCTGGCGGCCGACCGGCTCATGCTCGGGTTGATCCTGCTGACCTTGCTGCTGGTCGCCGGGCGCATCATGCCGTTCTTTACCCAGAGTGCGTGTCCAGGGTCGAGGCCCAGGTCGAATCCCTGGGTTGAGCGTCTGACCTTCGCCCTTGCGGTCGTGTGGGTGGCGACCGACACGGCCAGTCAGGCCGGGCTGGCGGTCGCGGTACCCGCGGCTCTGTTCGCCCTGGCTCTGGCACTGGTCCAGGGGTTGCGCCTGGCCGGTTGGCATGATCGGCGGGTGTGGGGACTCCCGATTCTCGCCGTTCTCTACAGCGGCTATCTCTGGCTGATCATTGGTCTGGTCCTGAACGCGCTGACGCACCTGGGGCTTCTGGCCCCCTTTCCATCCCTGCATGCGTTGACCATCGGGACGGTTGGGGTGTTCACCCTGGGGATGATGGCGCGGATCACGCTGGGCCATACGGGGCGGGCCATGGTCGCTTCGTCGCTGACGGTCAGCGCCTTCGTGCTGCTGAACCTGGCGGCGGTGGTGCGGGTGTTCGCCCCCTTGCTCTGGCCGGCCGCCTACCTGCATTGGCTGACGCTTTCCGGCGTCTTGTGGCTCCTGGCCTTCGGGCTCTTTCTTTGGGTTCATGTGCCCATGCTGATCAGTCCGCGGGCCGACGGGCGGCCGGGCTAACCGATCGAGACGGCAGGCGCGCCCGTTGCCGGCGCGCCTGCCGGGGCCCTACATGAAACTGTCCTGGATGATGTTCTTGTACCAGCTATGGGCGTATGCGACCTCGCGCTTGTGCGCCCAGTCCGGGGCGTCCATGGGGGTGAGACCGCCGGCGCCGGGCACCTCGGCGATCTTGCCGTCGGCCGCGATCTTATAGACGCCCGCCACCGAGATGCCCCACTCGGGTCCGGCAATCGAGTAGCAGGTGTTGACATAGGAGGGCACGCCGACTTCCTTGCCGCTGAGCATGGCGACCACCGCTCCGGCGCAGACCTTGGCCTGGCTGTTGGCCGAGTAGGCGGACTTGGGCATGGCCCCGGCGATGCACGCGTCGCCGATCACATGGATGCCTTTGGCCAGGGATGACTCGAAGGTCTTGGCATCCACCGGACACCAGCCCTTGTCGTCGGCCAGGCCCGCGACCTGCGCAATCTTGCCGGCCCGCTGCGGCGGGATGACATTGAGCACGTCGGCCTTGATCTCGTCGCCGAAACTGGTCTCGGCAGTCATGCCCTTGGCGCTCACCTTGACCACCGCGGCGTCCGGACCCGGACGCCATTCGATCATGCCGGGGAAAAACTTCTCCCAGGCCTGAGTGAAGAGCCCTTGCTTGGAGAATTGGGATTTGCTGTCCAGGATGATGATCTTGGACTTGGGCTTGTGGGCCTTGAGATAGATGGCGATCTGGCTCGCCCGCTCGTAAGGCCCCGGGGGGCAGCGGTAGGGGTTGGGCGGGGCGGTGATGACGACGGTTCCGCCGTCGGCCATGGCCTCCAACTGGCCGCGCAGGATCTTGGTCTGTTCGCCGGCCTTCCAGGCGTGCGGCAGGGTCTCGGCGGATGCTTCGCTGTGACCCTCGATCTTCTCGAACAGCAATTCGATGCCGGGGGCGACGACGCAGCGGTCATAGGGCAGTTCTTTGCCGCCGGCGGTTTTCACCACCTGCTTGGCGGCGTCGATGGACTCGGCCGAGTCCTGCACCATGGTGATGCCGAGCGCCTTGAGGCCGTCGTAGGCGACCCGCAGCGAGTCGAGCGTGCGCTCGCCGCTCAACACCTCGTTGCTGAAATAGCACGTGTAGTAGACCGGGTTGGGCTCGACGACGGTGACCCCGATGCTCGGGTCCAACCGCTTGATGTATTTGGCGACGGTGGCGCCGGCCGTGCCGCCGCCGACCACCACGACCTGCTTTGCGGCGCCCAGCGCCAGGTGGGGCACACCGATCAGGCCAACGGCAGTCGCCGCGCCGGCGGCCCGTACGAAATCACGACGATTCATTTTCATCTGGTTCGACTCCTCGGGCGCTTATTGTTGGCTGGCGTAGTAGGCGTAGATCGCCGTCAGACCGTTTTCGCCTTCCTTTGTGATCAGATCCTTGAGCTTGCTTTTCATCTTCTTGGGCATCTCGCGGCGATCGGCACGGAAGTCTTCCATGGCATAGACCAGATAGGGGGTCCATTGGCCGGCGAGGATCTGGTACTCTTCCCCGCCCTCTTCGCCTTCCTCCTCTTCCTCGGCCTCACCCTCGTCTTTCGCCTTGGCCTCGCCGGTCAGGGGCGCGCCGCCCTCGCTATGACATTTTTCGCAGAATTTGTCGTGGAACTTCTTGCCCTTGGCGACCAGCGCCTGATCGAACGGCTGCTTCGCGGGGACATAGGGCTTCTCGTGAAAATAGCCGGCCATGAGCGCGAACTCTTCATCCGAATACCCCTTGGCGATGCGACCCATGATGGTCGAATAGATCTTGCCGTCGCGAAAGCCCTGCATCAGTTCAGTGAAATAGGCGGCGTCCATGCCCGCCAGGGTCGGGGATGCGGGACCGACGCTCGCCCCGTCGGTGCCGTGACAGCCGGCACAGGTCTCGGCAAGCATGGCGGCGCTGGCCCCGGAGACCAGTGTTGGTGCGGTCGGGGCATCCGCGGCTTGCGTGACGAAACAGACGCTCAGCGCGAGGGCCCCGGCGAGCAGGGCCAGTCTGGTTGGTGTATTGGCCATGTGACCTCCTGATGGTGTGGAACAGGCGTAGCGTTCGCGCGGAGGCGTCCCCCCGCGATGCGGACCGGGGGCCGCCCGCGGGCGTCTCCCGTGCATTCGTAACACAGCACAGCGTGATTAAGTCGTGACTGAGCGCGCGGCGATGCGCGTCATCAGGGAGCCGACGCCTTGGCCTCTCGGGGGATGAGACATGGAGTCCTCGCAGCGGTAAGCGGTGACGACGACACGCGTCGGGTCTCCAGCGCGGCTGAAGACCGGACCTGGGTCGCGGCTCCGATCGTTGTTATGGTTTGCGGTCGGGCGAACGGGTGATTCACCTGAAAAACGCCTGGATGGTACGGCATTGCGGCGGCCTTTGCCAAGGTGCGGCGGTCGCGCCGGCAATTCCAAACTTAATTCTGGCTCCCACGCTTCAGCGTGGGAGCAGGTGCGGGCGCTCTACGTCCATTGCGCAGACCCGATGCAGACCGGACGCGGAGCGCCCGCCCGGCATTCCCACGCGGAGCGTGGGAACGAGAAGCCGCGCCGGCAGCGCTAACTTAATGGCATTGACGCTGGCGCGTCGGAGCGAGTGAGCGTGCTTGCGGCGCGACTTTCACGGTAAAGCCTCGACCTCCAGTGCGCGAAGGAACGATGATCAAGGCCGCGCTGACCCCAACCCACGACGACCTCAGTCGGATCGGGCAGGGGTGCCGGCTCCCTGTGCGCGGGCAAAGTCGAGCATGCGCTGGATCGGAATGACGGCGCGCTGCCGCACGGCCTCATCAATGCGGATTTCCTGCGCCCCCGTGAGCAACACCTGCTCTAGATTCTGCAGGGCGTTCATGGCCATCCAGGGGCAATGCGCGCAGCTCTCGCAGGTGGCGCCCTCGCCGGCGGTGGGGGCGGCGATCAGGGTCTTGTGCGGGGCGAGCTGATGCATCTTCCAGAAGATCCCGGCGTCGGTGGCGACGATGAATTCCTGGTTCGGCAGCTCGGTGACGGCGCGGATCAACTGGGTGGTGGAGCCAACCAGGTCCGCCTGATCGACAACCGCGTCCGGGGCCTCCGGGTGGACCAGCACGGCCGCGCCCGGATGCAGCTTGCGCACCCGCTCCAGGGCAAACGACTTGAACTCCTCGTGGACGACACAGGCCCCGTCCCACAGCAGCATGTCGGCGCCCGTCATCCGCTCCACATAGTGGCCCAGGTGCTTATCCGGCGCCCACAGAATCTTCTGACCGAGCGCCTTCAGATGTTTGACGATCGGCAACGCGATGCTGGAGGTCACCACCCAGTCGGCGCGCGCCTTGACCTCGGCGCTGGTATTGGCATAGACCACCACCCTGTGATCCGGATGGGCATCACAGAAGGCCGCAAAAGCGTCCGCCGGGCAGCCCTCATCGAGCGAGCAGGTGGCCGCCAGATCCGGCATCAACACGCGCTTTTCGGGGTTGAGGATCTTGGCGGTCTCGCCCATGAAACGGACACCGCAGACCACCAGGGTGCGGGCGTCGCTCGCCGCGCCGAAGCGCGCCATCTCCAGCGAATCGGCGACGCAGCCGCCGGTTTCTTCGGCCAACGACTGCAAGTCGGCGTCGGTGTAATAATGGGCGACCAGGACTGCATGCGCCTGCGCCAGCAGCGACTTGATCCGCTCCTTGAGTGCCGCCTTGGCGTCATCGCTCAACGCGGGCCAGTGGGGGTGAGGTGGGACCTGAAGCGGGCGCCGGACTTGCTCCGGCGCTGGAATGCTGCTCATCGTCGTACAATCTCCGCGTGGGCCGGGGCGGTCGGCGGCCCCGGCGACAGGTGTCGCGAGGTGCCGGTCGCCGAGGATAATCGGGAAGAGTTGCGCCTTTTTACTGTCGCGTCAACTCCCGGGATGCCGATGGATGTGATCGGAACTGATGGGGCCGGGCCTCGCGGTCGGCCGATGGCCGGCGCACAGTTCCACCAACGCCCGGCGGTACACGAGTAGGATGCGGTGAGGAACGAACCGCATCGCCGGTCGCGCGGTCGGTGATGCGGTTCCGATCATACCCGCCGGGCGGGTGCCGGGGGTTGGGTGATGCGGTTCGAGTACTCACAGTCCACCCCTGCGCCAAGGCGCCGCGACCTCGTGGGGTGCTGGGGGTCGGGTGATGCGGTTCGTTCCTCACCGCATCCTACGCGCTCACCGCCATCGGGGTTAGAATGCCGCAAACCAGGCGCACCCACGGACTCCCATGCCCCCGGCGGCTCAGAAACAGGCCCTGCTGATCGGCAACGACCGCTATCAGGACCTGCCGGACCTCAAGGTCCCGGCGGCGGACGTGGCGGGGCTGGCGCGCGTGCTCACCGATCCGGCCATCGGCGGGTTCGATCCGGCGCTGGTCAACACCCTCGCCAATCCCGATTACGCGGTGGCCCATAAGGCAATCGGCCGGTTGTTCGCCAACCGGCAGCGCGACGATCTGGTGCTGCTGTACTTTTCGGGACACGGCGAGCTCGATCACCGCACCGGCCGGCTCTATCTGGCGCTGCCCGACAGCGAGCGCGACTGTCTCGACGGTACCGCCCTGGCCGCCCCCTTCATCACCGATGTGATGGACCGCAGTTCGGCCGGCCGCCAGATCCTGATCCTCGACTGTTGTTACGCCGGCGCCATTGGCCGCAAGGGCGCGGTGGTGACCGCCGCGACCTTCGGCGCCGATCCGGCCGCGGCGCCGGCGGCGGAGGGTTACGGGCGGGTCATCCTCACCTCATCGACCGCCGGGGAGTCCTCCTGGGAGGGCAACCGCGTCATCGCCGGCGTGGAGCGCTCGCTCTTCACCCACTTCCTGATCCAGGGTCTGGAGACCGGCGAGGCGGCGGCCGGTGCGCCGGCGGTGAGCGTCGAGCAACTCTATCGGTATGTCCATGCCGCGGTGGTCAAGGCGACCGCCGCCGGTCCGCGGCGCATGACCCCCGAACGGTTTGGCCAGGTGCGCGGCGAGCTGATCCTGGCCCGTAACCCCCAGGCGCGGGCGCCGGCCCCGGACCCCAAGGACCTGCTGGGCGCCGACCTGCTGGCCGATCTCGGTTCGGTGAACCACCGTACCCGCATCGGTGCCGTCGGTGAACTGGCGAACCTGATCCACCAGGCGCCGCTGCGCCAGGTCGTCATCGCGGTCTTGGAGGAACGGCTGCCGCGGGAGCGGGATTTTCAGGTGCGGGGGTTGATCGAGACCGCGTTGAAGCGCGCCGCGGCGGAGGCGGGCACGGCGGCAATCCCGCGGGAGGCTGCGGCGGATCTGCCGACGACGGGATCGGGTGCCGGGGAGGCGGTCGGGGTGGAGGGGCGTCGCCTGGGCGCGGATGCCGACCCGGGTTTGTCCGGCGCGCGCAGCAAGGCGCCTCCCGATGCGCCGAAGCGGGCATCGCGCCCGCGCGAGGCGCCGCCGCCGGCTTCGTCGGAGCCGGCACCGGTCGCCGTGCCGTTGCTGAAGAAGCCCGTGAAAGCCGATCCGCCGTCGGTCAAGCGCCGTCGCCCCGGTTGGCTGGTGCCCGTTGTCCTTGCCGTGGCGGCGGTGGCGGCAGCCGTGGTATTGGTCCCCGGAATGGTGTCGAAGCCCACTCAGCCGGTCGTGATCAGGCCAATCCCGCCGCTGCCCGTTACGCCAGCGGCGGGGTCAGCGCCTGCTGGCGGTGGCAGCGCTACCGCGGGGTCGGGTGCCCCGACCAAGCCTGCGCCCGCCGTCCCGGCGGTGGCCGCCGTGGCTGTTGCTCCGGCCGCGCCCCTGCCGACCTTCACCGACACCCTGAAGAAGGACGGTTCCGCCGGGCCGACGATGGTCAGGATTCCCGCCGGAACCTTCCGGATGGGCTCGCCCGAGGATGAGCCGGAGCGCAGCAGTGACGAAGGTCCTCAGCGCGAAGTGACCGTCCAGCCCTTCGCCATCGGCAAGTACGAGGTCACGGTAGCCCAGTTTCGGGCCTTCGTGGCGGCGAACAAGGGTTATCAGACCGAGGCGGAGAAGGGCGACGGCTGTTACGGTTGGAAGGACGGTGAATGGAAACAGGACAAAGCCTTCTCCTGGCGTTCGGTCGGCTTTGAGCAGACCGAGGATGCGCCGGTGGTCTGCGTGAGTTGGAATGACGCCCAAGACTATGTCGCCTGGCTGAGTGGGGAGACCGACAAGACCTATCGGCTGCCCACCGAAGCCGAATGGGAATACGCGGCCCGCGCCGGCACCAAAACACCCTTCTGGACCGGCGCCTGCATCCATACCGATCAGGCCAACTATGCCGGCAACTACGATTACAACGGCTGCGGGGCCAAGACCGGGGTCTACCGACAACAGACGCTGCCGGTCGACAGCCTGGCGGCCAACCCCTGGGGGCTGCATCATGTGGCCGGTAATGTCTGGGAGTGGACCTGCTCGGCCTATGCAGACCCTTTTGATGGTAAAGAGATGGTTTGTATAAGCAAGAATGATGCCAACAAAGAGCCGCCCCGGGTGGTCCGCGGCGGCGCGTGGCTCAACCGGCCTGCGAGGCTGCGGTCCGCGAACCGTGACAGGTACTGGCCGTCGGTCCGGCACGGCCTCCTCGGTTTCCGCCTCGCCCAGGACCTTTGACCTTTTTTCTCTATTCTTTTACCCTTTTCATTCATTTTCGATCATTTAGGCGCAATAATTGCATGAGTCAGCTTGCCCCGGTCGTTGAATCCTGTCATGAACTGCTGCTCTGGCTCATTCCGCAATTGGACGGGTTCCCCCGTAACCGGCGGTTTACGCTCGGTGAGATCTGTAGGGTCCGCTGTGCGGACCGACGACCGGGCAGATCACGAGGCGGCCGGGTTGATGACCAAGGCCCCCTCAGATGGGAATAATCATCTGTGTTCACCTGTGACATCTGTGGATGAAATTTCCGCGTCAGTTTCATCGCGCGGATTGCGCAGCGGTTTTATTCGCCCCAGGAGAGGCCCGATGACCGATCAGACCATGACCCTGTTTCTTGAAGCCAATCCGCCGGACGCCCTGACGCGGGATGAAGTGGACGACCTGACCCGCGCCCTGCGCGGACAGTTGGACGTGCCGGAACTGACCGCGGGGGTGACCCTGGCGGGGTCGGCATCCGCGCCGGTCGGGGCGGGCGCCAAGGGGCTCGGTCAGGACTTGGGCGCGCTGGTGTTGCAGGTCTTGCCCGAGACGGTGCCGGCCTTGCTGGATTTTCTCAAGGGCTTCGTCACCCGCGAATCGCGGGTCAAGCTCAAGGTGCAGGTCGGCGCCAATCTGGTCGAACTGGATTTCGATGCGCGCACCATGGACGCGGCGCGGGTGGAGGCGTTGGCGGGGCGGTTACAGCGGCAATTGAGCGGTGGTGCCGCCGCGGGCGCGGCGCCCCGATCCTGAGAACGCGAGTTCCGCGAAAGGATCGACCGACCTGTCGGGGCGACCTGTCGGGGCGACTTCAGTCGCCCCTGGGTCTTGATCGTCTTTCCGGACGGTCGCGGACGGTCCGCACAGCGGACCCTACGGTAACATCGTGACCTGTAGGGTCCGCTGTGCGGACCGGCAACCGTGCAGATCGTGCGGCGGCCGGGTTTATGACCAAGGCCAACACGAACAAATCGGATCAGGATTACCAACTGCATGACTCACAGCATCGAGATCTTCCTTGCGGCCCACCAGGCCGTCGCAGCGGGCGTTGACATGATTCCGCGGAGCGCGAACGACAAAGAGTATTTTCCACAGGATTGGTTTGCCGACCGGGTTCGTTCGCTCGATTTGCCCATGCACCCCCAAGGTCGCAACAGTTATCCCGATTTTTGGGTCGGTGATGCGACCCAGCCGCCTTCCGAAGGCTATGAAATCAAGTCGCTCGCCTTCAGCAACGGCAAGCCGGCACGGAAAGACTACGACTCCAATAGTACGATCCCCGCGGGGCGCAAGGGCAATCGCGATATTTTCCTGGTTTTCTTCCTCTACACTGGTGGCGGAGTGAGCCCCCGACCGGTGCGCTCACTCTGCATCGCCCACGGTGACCTCATAAACACCGACCATGAAGTCGCCGCGGCCCACGTGAACGAGGGGATCGAGGGCTTCGGTTCCTATGGTGACGGATTTATCCGCGACCGTAAGATGTATCGATTCCCTCAGCCTTTCAGTCTGGATCCGGCAGGGATCGGCCGCTGTCGGCTCATCCTCCCAGCCGAATGGGCTCCGTCAGACGCTCGCCTGATCCAGGTGGGGACCTTGGAGCGTACGTTTTCCGCAACATCCCTGGAGAGCTACGCGATCTATCTGGACGGGAAGACCAGGCCGACCACGCATGGCAACCCGCGCCCTGACGCCGGACAGCTCCGGCATTTCCAGGTCTTTGAGCATGCTTGAGCGCTCGGAAATATCCTCAGAACAAGGACGCTTGGACCGGTAATCCCCTTGTCGGTAACCCGACGGTGCACGGCCAGTCATCCTGTCCCGCAAAGAGCCGTTGCGAGATCGCCGCGCACTGGTTAAGCGAATCCTCGAAGGCCGCCAGGACCTCGCTCGGCCGGCGGCCGGCGCACAGTTCCACCAGCGCCTGGCTGTACACGATGATTCGGACATCGTTCAGCGACAGCCGCCGTCCGGTGCCGTTGAAGCGCCGCACCTTGTTCTGTGCCGCGGTCAAGGCCGCGTCCATCGCGGCTGCAACCGTGATCACAGGCCGCCGGTCCGCGGCGGCTTTGCGACAGACCATCAGCACGTCCAGGTCGATGGGCGACTTGGCCGCCAGCTTGGGCATGGCGACGGACAGCTCCGCCTTGGCCGGCTGGATCTGGACCAGCTTGAACCCCGCTTCCAACACCGCGGCGGCCACCGCCGTCCAGCCGTCTTCACGCGAATGGTGGTAGGAGAACACCAGCAGGCCATCGTCTTTCAGCACCCGATGACACTCGGCGAAGACACCCTGCAGCTTTCCGGCGAAACGTGATGACTCGGTGTCCTGGACTTCGGCGGGATGGCGCGTGGTCTCGGCCGACTCCGGCGCGTCCTCAGCAAACCACAGCCGCTGCCAGACGTGAAAGAAGTCCGCCAGCTCCGAGTAATGCACGTTGTCGTAGAAAGGCGGGTCGGTGACGACCGCGTCGACGCTCCGGTCCGGAATGTCGGTAGCGGATGAGTCACCGCAGGACAGATAGACAGCCCCCGGCGCCAGCCCGGTCGGCGGCCAGGCGTTCAGCACCTGCGCACCCATGGGCCGGCTCTTGCCGAACACCTTGCGGCCGGCCGTCTTCCCGCCCGTATCATCCAGGGCGAGTTCAAAGGGCGCGGCCTTGTAGTCCACCGCACGCAACAGCCGCGACTGAAACAGATTCAGGAACGAGCCCGAGGATTTGCTCGTACCCCAAAGATTGGCCTCGATGGGGGTGCGCTCGGGCTTCAGGACATGGTGTGAGAACATATGCCGCACCGCCCCGGTACCCTCGCCCTTGTAGCTGGCGAACAGGTTGTTGAACTCCAGCACCCCGGACAACAGCACGAAAAGCGCGTCACGCTCCGCACCTGCCGGCAGGTCGCCGATGGCGCGCGACAGAAGCCCGATTCCGAGTAACTGGCGGTCGTTGAAGAACTGGTCCCAGCGGGTATAGCCGTAATTCAGGACCTGGCGGGTGTTGTAGCCGGGCTGAATCGCCACCCGCGGCTGCGGCAGATCCAGGTCCCGCAGCCGAGTGCCGGCGGCCGCATAGGCCGCCGCGTCCGCCGGGGTTGCCCGCAGATAGGCTTTGGAGCCGTCAGTGCGCAGGACCAGCTTGGCGTAAAGCCGATGGCGGGGCGGCTCACCGCGCGCCCGAGCCGTCTTGGCGATGGCGAAGCGGGTCCCGCAGCCGCCGCAGTCCGCATGGGCGCCGGCGGCTGGACCCGCGTGAGGATCGAACCCCTGTCGGCAGGCCGGGCAGCTCGCCCAGGTGTTGGTGAAGTCCGACGCGAAGACCTCGCCGCACTGCGGGCAGATCAACTGAACCCTGGGATACTTCTTCACATACGCATGTTTGGCAAAGACCCGCGATGAGAACAGGTCCACCGCCGACCCGCAGTCCGGGCAGTCGAGTTGTTTGACCCAAAACCAATAGAGGACATCGCAGGGTTCCCCGGTGCCGTCAAGGCTGCTGTGCAGGGCACGTAGCTCCGGGGCTGCCGTCGCTTCGAGTTGAGCGAATAACGTCAGCAACCGGGTGCGGTCGATGGGTGCCAGGGCCGTGCGTACCGCGCGCCAGGCGACCGGGTTGATATCGCGGCCGATTACGGTACAACCCAGCTTGTGCGCCTCGCCGACCGTGGTTCCGCTGCCCATGAAGGGGTCGAAGATCACCGGTCCCGGCAGCTTCACCGCGCTGGCGTAGAGATCCATCACCGCCGTCCCCTTGGGTGTAGCGCAGCCCAGGATCACCGCCCGGAACACGCTGCCGAGGCGTTGCGCCCACCATTTGTGCGTGTGGTAGACCGGCCGCCAAACCTCCTTGCGCCAACTTTCCACCTCCGCGATCTCGCTCAGGTGCTCAAACGGAAAACCGTCTTCAATGGACCGCTCGGTCGGGCCGCCCAACATCGGACCACCGTACGACTCGCCGGGCTGCGCAACCATCATGCCTGCAAAATTATTGAGCGCCGCCGCGACTTGATGCGGGTCCCTTTCCACCATGCGCTGCAGCGACGGCGGAACCCGCCCGGCGACCAGCAGCAGTTCATCCAGCGGGACGCTCAGAACATCCGCCAGCCGTCCAAGCAGGGCGTCCGAGGCCGGCGCGCTGCCCGCTTCAACGCGTGACAGATGGGCTGGGTCGACGCCGCAGCCTGCGGCCGTTGCGCGCAAGGTCAGGCCAAGCTGCGCGCGGCGGGATTTCAGAAACGCATGGAGTTGCATGGAATCAGAATAGGAGGTGTTGACCTATCAGTCAACACTGAGCAATTCTGCGTTGGGTGATGCGGTTCGAGTACTCACCGCATCCTACGCGCTCACCGCCATCGGGGTTAGAATGCCGCAAACCAGGCGCACCCACGGACTCCCATGCCCCCGGCGGCTCAGAAACAGGCCCTGCTGATCGGCAACGACCGCTATCAGGACCTGCCGGATCTCAAGGTCCCGGCGGCGGATGTGGCGGGGCTGGCGCGCGTGCTCACCGATCCGGCCATCGGCGGGTTCGCTCCGGCGCTGGTCAAGAATCTCGCCAATCCCGATTATGCCGTGGCCCATAAGGCGATCGGCCGGCTGTTCGCCAACCGGCAGCGCGACGATCTGGTGCTGCTCTATTTCTCGGGTCACGGCGAGCTCGATCACCGTACCGGCCGGCTCTATCTCGCGCTGCCCGACAGCGAGCGCGACTGTCTCGACGGCACCGCCCTGGCCGCCCCCTTCATCACCGATGTGATGGACCGCAGCCCGGCCGGCCGCCAGATCCTGATCCTCGACTGTTGTTACGCCGGCGCCATCGGCCGCAAGGGCGCGGCGGTGACCGCCGCGACCTTTGGCGCCGATCCGGCCAGTGCGCCGGCGGCGCAGGAGGGCTACGGGCGGGTCATCCTCACCTCATCGACCGCCGGCCAGTCCTCCTGGGAGGGTAACCGCGTCATCGCCGGGGTGGAGCGCTCGCTCTTCACCCACTTCCTGATTCAGGGTCTGGAGACCGGCGAGGCGGCGGCGGGTGCACCCACCGTGAGCGTCGAGCAACTCTATCAGTATGTTCATGCCCAAGTGGTCGACGCGACCAAGGGTGGAGCGCGGCGCATGACCCCAGAGCGGTTCGGCCAGGTGCGCGGCGAGCTGATCCTGGCCCGTAACCCACAGGCGCGGGCGCCGGCCACGGACCCCAAGGATCTGCTGGGTGCTCCGCCAGTCGCTGGGGGGCGCCGCGCCGGTTGGCTGGTCCCCGTCGTGCTTGGCGCTGCGGGCGTGGCGGCAGCCGTGGTATTGGTCTCCGGAATGGTGTCGAAGCCCGTTCAGCCGGTCGTGATCGATTCAGTCTCTGCTACGGCCGCGCCCCTGTCGACCTTCGCCGACCCGCTGAAAGACGGTTCCGCCGGTCCGACGATGGTCAGGATACCGGCCGGGACCTTCCAGATGGGCTCTCCGGACAGCGAACCGGAACACGGTTCGGATGAGCAGCAGCATTCAGTGACGATCAAGCCTTTCGCCATCGGCAAGTACGAGGTCAGCTTTGCCGAGTACGACCGCTTTGCGAAGGAGACCGGTCGCACGCCGCCCGATGATAACGGCTGGGGCCGCGGCGATCGTCCGGTGATCAATGTCTCCTGGGATGACGCGACGGCCTATGCTGCCTGGCTTGCCGAACAAACCGGCCGGCCCTACCGCTTACCGACCGAGGCCGAATGGGAATATGCCGCGCGCGCCGGCACCGATAGCCCCTTCTGGACCGGCGCCTGCATCCACACCGACCAGGCCAACTATGACGGCACCCTTGATTACAACGGCTGCGGGGCCAAGACCGGGGTCTACCGGGAACAGACGCTGCCGGTCGATAGCCTGGCGGCCAACCCCTGGGGGCTGCATCATGTGGCCGGCAATGTCTGGGAGTGGACTTGCTCGGCCCGTGCCGACCCTTATGATGGCAACGAGATGAAATGTATCAGCAATAATGATGCCAACTCTAGGCCGACCCGGGTGATCCGCGGCGGCGCGTGGTCCGACCGGCCTGCGGGGCTGCGGTCCGCGTTTCGTCTCTGGACCGGGCAGTCGATCCGGGTCGTCAACCTCGGTTGCCGCCTCGCCCAGGACCTTTGACCTTTTTTCTCTATATCTTTTACCCTTTTCATTCATTTTCGATCATTTAGGCGCAATAATTGCGCTAGGCAGCTTGCCCCGGTCGTTGAAGCCTGATGACTCTGGCTCCCACGCTCCAGCGTGGAAGCAGGTGCGGGCGCTCTGCGTCCAGTGCGCAGACCGGACGCGGAGCGCCCGCACGACACTCCCACGCTGGAGCGTGGGAGCGAGAAAAAGCTGGAGCGTGGGAGCGAGAAAACAGACTTTCGTGTAGGGGCGGGTTTGAAACCCGCCCCTACGTCTGGTGATTACCCCCACAGCCACGCCGCCCCGCGTACCCCGCTGGAGTCGCCATGAACCGGCGGCAGGATGCGCGTGGCGATGCCGTCGCAAAACAGGTGGGAGCGGATCAGCGCGGGGAGATCGTCATACAGGTGGGGGAGGTTGGAGAGACCGCCGCCGAGCACGATGACCTCGGGGTCGACGATGTTGATCACGCCGGCGAGTCCGCGGGCGAGTCGTTCGGCGTGGCGGGCGAGACTGTGCAGCGCGCCCGGCTCGCCGCGCGCGGCGGCGGCCTGGATCTCCGGCGGGCTCAGGGCGCGGCCGGTCTGAGCGGCATGGTCGGCGGCGAGTCCGGGTCCGGAGACGAAGGTCTCGATACATCCGCATTTGCCGCAGTAGCACGGCGGTCCGGGGAGTTCGTCCGGCTGGGGCCAGGGCAGGGGATTGTGACCCCATTCGCCGGCGATGGCGTTGGGACCGGTCAGCAGTCGGCCGCCGATCACCAGGCCGCCGCCGGTCCCGGTGCCGATGATGACCCCGAAGACACTGTGCGCCCCGCGGCCGGCCCCATCGGTGGCCTCGGAGAGGGTGAAACAGTCCGCGTCGTTGGCGATGCGCACCGGTCGCCCCAGGCGCTCGGCGAGGTCCCGATCCAGCGACTGGCCGTTGAGCCAGACCGAGTTCGCGTTGCGCATCCGTCCGGTGAACGGCGAGATGGCGCCGGGGGTGCCGATCCCGATGCTGCCTTGGCGGCCGGTCTCGGCCTCGCAGGCGGTGATCAAGCCAACGCAGGCGTCCAGGGTGGCACGATAGTCGCCGCGCGGGGCCGGGATGCGCAGTCGCGCCAGGATAGCGCCGCCCTGATCCAGGGCGATCGCTTCGATCTTGGTACCGCCGAGGTCAACACCGATGCGCATGGTCGGGATCATTGTTTTTTAACAGGCGCCGATTTGCGGGCGGCTGACTTGCGCCCAGGCCCCGCCGCCGCATGACCGGAGGGGTTGGTGAAGCGGTCATTGAGCTTCTGGATATAGGCATCACAATTTTGCAGCACCTGTTCCACCCGCCGCTGCGCCGCGCTGTCCCATCCGATGGGACGGGTGCTCAGGAGTGAGCGCGACCAGACCGTGTTGCGCTCGAAGGCACCAATCAGATCGCCGCGCACGCTGGACGCCGCCGCACGGGTGCGCACCCGGTTGATCAGCCGCCGGGCAGCCGCGCGGCGAATGCTGAAATGGGCGGCGGCCGCCAGGCCGATCAGGGCGCCGATCAGCGCCTTGGGGCCCCAGGACACCTGATGCAGGAGGTCGAGCCAGGGCGGGCTGTAGGTGAGCCCGGCCTGCCAGTGGCCGGCGCTCACACTCCAGATGAGAAATAGGACACCGAGGGTGCCGAACAGGATCGTATCGGCCGTCAGCACCTGCTTACGCCAGCGGGTCAACGCCTCCTGGAGAATCGGCGCCGCGGACTCGCCAAGGTCGGTCGCGGTCTTGTCCAGGGCGCCGACGATGCGGTAGGCGCGCTCTACCTCGACCGCCTGCATGCGTCCGTGGATCTCGCCCAGGTCGGCATCGCGCTTGGTCTCGTAGCGCCGCCGCCGGGCCTCGTCCTCGATCGGGCCGGCCGCGTCCGGGCTGTAGATGGTGTAGAAGCGGCCGGCGGACAGACCTTCCTCACCGAGTGCGCGCTGCCAGGCCGCGACCACGTCCTCGGGGTTGTCCTCGCGGGCGGTGATGTCGAGTTGGTTGAGGATGAACAGAAACTTACCCGAGTCGGCCCGCTTGATGGTGTTGGCCACCAGGTGCTGCAGGGTGTCGCGCATGGCGCCCGGTTCCGGGTGACGGGCGTCGAAGAAGACCAGCACCAGGTCCGACAGGTCGATGATGTGGTCGACGATGCGCAGGGTGGCGGTGCGCTGCTTGTCGGCGTCGAAGCCGGGGGAGTCGATCAGGATCCGGCCGCGCAGCCGCTCGCTCGGGCAGGCGCGCAGTTGCAGGTAGGCGTCGATGCGTTCCCCCTCGCCGGCCGCCACCTCATTGATGCTGGCGGAGATGCGGTAGAGCGGAAAACGCGGGTCGGCGTCCAGGGCGACGCCGGGCAGGGCGTGGGGCGTGGCGGCGCTGCTGTAGCAGATGACCGTGAAGCGATCGTCGACCGCCTGATTGCCGGTGCGTTGGATCTTGTGCCCGAGAAAGTGATTGATGAAGGTCGATTTGCCCGACGAGAAGGTGCCGAGCACCGAGATCAGCGGCCACCAGGGAATCTGGGTCGCATAGGATTCGTTGCGCGCCAAGAGCCCCATGCCCTGGGCGACCGTGTCGAGCTCGCGAAAGCTCTGCACCGCGTTGAGGAGTACCGGGTTTTCTTGCTCCAAGTGTCGTTCCAGGTTTTTCAGACGCTGGGAGACGACCTCTTCTGTCGGCATGACGGCTATCCTCATGAGGGGTAACAGGGTCGGGCGCTGTCGTGCGGTCCGGGGCTCGCCCTGGGGTCCGTGGGAGACAGCGCCGCGATGGCTGGTGTTGAACGGGGCTGAGGATGAGGATCCAAACCGCCCGAAGTTGACGACGGATGGTATACCGATCGGTCGCGACGCGGTAGTCTCGCATCCGAGCGGGTGCCACCGGGTTTCTTGGGTGCCCCGCGCCCCCGCGGAGCTGGACTCAAGTGACGAGCCGACAACGGGATTTTTACTGACCTGGGTGGCGGCGCGGCGTCCGCGGGGGTCTTGCCGGCCTCATTTAGCCCGCTGTTTTCGCTGATGTTCTCGCCAGGTTGCTTGAATCCTTGCGGGGCGCGCGTGCATACTGCGCCCCGACGCGCGGCAGATTCACGATAACAACAGCGGGAAACGCGAACGTGTGTGCAGAACCTGAACCAATACCCTTGGTACGCCTTTCGATGGGAAACATGACTAGAAGTAGCGTCGGTGCCTGTTTGCTCGCCCTCGCGGTCGCCGGGACCGCCATGGCCCAAGGGCCAGGCGACCTGGGTGAGTCCATCGTGGTGCAGCAGGCCCAAGGGGCACCCACCGTTTCGGTTGGCGGCACCGTCATCCCGTACAAAGAGGTCACGCTGGCGGCTCAACTGCCGGGGCGGGTCACCTTCCTGGCCGGGATCGAGGGCGATAAATTCAAGGAGTCGGCCCTTCTGGTCGCGATCGACGATGCCGAACTGCTCGCCAAGCGGCGCGCCATGGTCGCGCAGATGGCGAGCGCCGACGCGCAACTGCGCAATGCCGGGGTGCAGTACAACCGCGAGATTTTCTCCCCGCGCGCCAGCGCGGCCCCCGGCGGTATGGGCATCCCGAACCTGTTCGATCAGATGTTCACCCGCCCGATGGAAAGCATTGTCGGTGATCGGGAACGCGGCGCCGAGCGCGGGGCGGACCTGTTCGCCTCCGGCATCCAGATCCAGGAGGCCCAGAACGCCATGCTGCGCCTGCAGGCTGAGCTGCAGGCGCTGGATACCAAGATTCGGGACGCCCGCAGTATCGCTCCCTTCGCCGGCGTCATCGTCAAGAAGTTCGTC
The DNA here is from genome assembly GCA_964470155.1 of uncultured Lamprocystis sp. Lineage (GTDB taxonomy): Bacteria > Pseudomonadota > Gammaproteobacteria > Chromatiales > Chromatiaceae > Thiodictyon. The sequence continues at coordinate 138,860 of CAYYAY010000001.1, forward strand.
GAGGTGGGCGACACGGTGCAGCCGGGTCAGCCCTTGCTCAATTACGCGGATGTCGAGTATCTCCAGGTGGAGGTCGATGTCCCGGCGCGGCTGCGTCCGGGACTGCGTGAGGGAATGATGGTCAAGGCTGAACTGGATCTCGACAATCGCCGGATCCCGGTGCGGGTCGCCCAGATCTTTCCGATGGCCGATGCCCAACGCCACACGGTCAAGGTCAAGTTCGACCTGCCGCAGGGGGTCTCCGAACCCGGCATGTACACCAGGGTGCTGATTCCCGATGTCAATGCCCCGGCGCGCACCAACCCGGCGATCCCTTCCACCGCGATCCGCTATAACGGCAGCCTACCCGGGGTCTACGTCCTGGCGGAAGGCGGTGTACCCCAACTGCGCCTGATCCGCATCGGCGAGGAACTGGGCAACGGCTTCGTTACGGTGCTGAGCGGGCTCGCGGCGGGCGATCGGATTCTCGCCAATCCGGGCCCGCGGGTGACCGCCGGCTGGGCCAAGGAGGCCGCGCCAAACCGCTGATCGCATCCAGCGGAACGCCGATCCGCTGGAGATTGGCGGCAACTGACTTGAAACCTGCCGTAGCCGGCACCGCGTCGGCGCGCATTGCCTGGAAGTATTATGAGCGAAGACGCCACCGCTGCCTCGCAACGCAAGGAGCCGCCGTTCACCGAGGAGAACCTGGGGATCGCCGGGCGCTCGGCCCGCTTCTTTATCCGGTCCCCGCTCTCGCCGCTGTTTTACGTGGCGATGTTGCTCATGGGGCTCCTCGGGCTGATCCTGACGCCCCGTCAGGAGGACCCGCAGATCTCAGTGCCCATGATCGACATCATGGTGCAGTACCCAGGGGCCTCGTCGCAGCAGGTGGCCAATCTGGCCATGCAGCCCCTGGAGCGGATCATGAGCGAGATTCCCGGGGTCAAGCACGTCTACTCCGCCTCGCAGCGCGGCCAGGGACTGGTCACGGTGGAGTTCGACGTGGGCCAGCCGATGGGTCCCTCGTTGGTGAAGGTGAACGACAAGATCGCCTCCAACATGGACAAGATCCCGCCTGGGGTCCTGCCGCCGCTGGTCAAGAGCAAAGGCATCGACGACGTGCCGATCGTCACCCTGACGCTGTGGTCGAAGGATCTGGATCGGGATGGCGTGCCCGACGTGGATGACGGCCAACTGCGGCTGCTCGCCCAGGACGTGCTGCAGGCCATCGGTCAGGTAAAAGATACAGGGCCTGGGCTGATCGTCGGCGGCCGCCGCGAGCAGGTCACCGTGGATGTTTCCCCGGAGCGGCTTTCCGGCTACCAGATCAGCCTGGACCAGGTCGCCCAGACCCTGAAGACGGCCAACGCCGAAGCCAGCGCGGGCGGCGTGGAATCCAGCGGCTCACGCTTTACGGTGACCACCGGTTCGTTTCTCACCGGGGTCGACGACATCAACCGCCTGGTCGTCGGGACCCACAACGAGGTTCCGGTCTATATCCGCGATGTGGCACGAGTGGCCCTGGGGCCGGAGGATGCCACCGAGTTGGTGGCCTATTACACCGGCCCGGCCGCGGCGAACCAGGATGCGCCGGAGGGCCGCCCGGCGGTCACCATCGCGGTCGCCAAGAAGGAGTTGACCAATGGCGTGAGCGTCGCCAACGCCATCATGGAGCGGGTCGAGGAGCTCAAGGGCAGCCGTATCCCGAACAATGTCGAGGTCAGCGTCACCCGCAACTACGGCCAGACGGCGGATCAGAAGGTCACCGAGCTGATCCTCAAGCTGATCAAGGCGACCTTCTTCGTGTTCGTGCTGGTACTGCTCGCCTTCCGCGCCCTGCGCCCCGCCATCGTGGTCATGCTGATCATCCCGGTGGTGCTCTTTATGACCGTTTTCGTGGCCTGGGTCTGGGGGATCACGATCGATCGGGTGAGTCTGTTCGCGCTGATCTTCTCCATCGGCATCCTGGTGGATGATGCCATCGTCGTGGTCGAGAATATTTATCGGCGCTGGCTCGAGGAGGGCCGCACCGATGACGAGACCGCGGTGGACGCGGTGCGCGAGGTCGGCAATCCGACCATTCTCGCCACCTTCACCGTCATCGCCGCACTGCTGCCCATGGGCTTCGTGAGCGGCATGATGGGTCCCTATATGGCTCCGATCCCCAAGCTGGGGTCGGTGGCCATGTTCATTTCACTCTTCGCGGCCTTCGTTTTCACGCCCTATCTCGCCATCTCCAAGTGGCTGCGGCCGTCGCTGGCCTATCTGGCGGCGGCGGAGAAGCGCGAGCACAAGAACGCTGAGTATACAGAGCGCTTTTTCCGCGCCGTGCTCACACCCCTGATCGAGAGTCGGCGCAAACGCCGCATGTTCCGCCTGGTCCTGTGGGGCACCTTCCTGTTCACCTGCTCCTTTTTCTATTTCCACTGGGTGGCGGTGAAGATGCTGCCGCTCGACAACAAGCCGGAGTTCTCGGTGGTCGTCGATCTGCCGGAAGGCACGGCCTTGCCGGTGACGGCGAACCTGACGCACCTGTTGGCGGAGCAATTGCGCACTATCCCCGAGGTCACCGCGGTGCAGGTCTACGCCGGGACCGCGCGCCCCTTCGACTTCAACGGCATGGTCCGTCATTACTACCTGCGTTCCGAGCCCTGGCAGGGGGAACTCCAGGTTCAACTCACCGACAAGCACGAGCGTGACCGGACCAGTCATGAGATCGCGGTGGCGGCCCGCGAGATGCTGAACACGCTGGCGAAGGGCACCGGGGCCACGCTCGCGGTGGTGGAGATGCCGCCGGGCCCGCCCGTGTTGCAGTCCGTCGTAGCCGAGATTCACGGCCCATCACCCGAATTGCGGCGGGCCTTTGCGCGCGACGTGACCGGGTTCTTCGAACAAGCCGAGAGCGCCCGTGACGTGGATAATTATCTGCGCGGGGCCTATGACTACTGGCGCTTCGACGTGGACACCGAGAAGGCGGTGCGCCGCGGAATTTCGGTCGACACGATCAACCGGAACCTGGCGATGGCCTTGGGCGGTGCACCGGTCGGCGACATCAAGCAGGCGCAGGGCCAGCAGAGCGGCCATGAGCCGATTCAGATCGTCATGCAGGTGCCGCTGGCCGAGCGCTCGCAGGTCGAGCGACTGGGCGATCTGCCGATCCAGTCGACCCAAGGCTATACGATCTCCTTGCGGGAGTTGGGCCAGTTCCGCCGGGCGCAGGAGGAGGACATCATTTACCACAAGGATCTGCGGGGCGTGGAGTTCGTGGTCGCGGATGTCGGCGGGCGTCTGGCCGCGCCGGTGTACGCCATGTTCCAGGTCCAGGATTTGATGGCCGCGGCCGACTACACGGCACCGGACGGCACCAAACCGGCCGCCGGCGGCGGGTTCGGCGACGCCTTTTACTGGCTGGGCCCCCCGCCCAACAGCGACCGCCTGTCCTGGGAGTGGGCCGGCGAATGGACCGTCACCTTCGAAACCTTCCGCGACATGGGGGCGGCCTTCATGGTCGCCCTGGTGCTGATCTATATTCTGGTGGTCTGGGAATTCGGCAATTTCCGGATTCCCCTGGTAATCATGGCGCCGATTCCACTCACCCTGCTGGGGATCATTCCGGCCCATTTCGTCATGTTCGAATTAGGGCTCGGAGGTGAATTTACCGCAACCTCGATGATCGGCTGGATCGCGCTCGCCGGCATTATCGTGCGCAACTCGATTCTGCTGGTGGACTTCTCCATCCACGAGATTCAGCGCGGCATCCCGGTCGCCGAGGCGGTCATCCGGGCCTGCAAGATCCGGACGCGGCCGATCCTGATCACCGCACTGGCCCTGGTCGCCGGTTCCAGCGTGATCATCACCGATCCGATTTTCCAGGGCATGGCGATCTCGTTGCTGGCCGGTACCCTGGTCTCCACGGTCTTGACCCTGATCGTCATCCCCTTGGGGTGTGTGGCCGCGAGTCGTGACATGTGCGAAGTCGCCGCCGCCTCGGCCACCCACCTCCCGGCCGCCGGGCTGCCGTGCCAGAACGAGACGGCGCAGTCGTCGACCGCCCGCACCGAGGGTCGGTCGGGCGGCGGCTTGGTCGGTGTCCTGGCCAAGCTGTGGGAGGTGCTGACACTGGTTTTCTACGGCCTGCGCGGCATCCTGTTGCTGCTCATCGATCTGGCGAAGAACGCCTTTAAGCCGAAGCCGCCGCCGCGTCCCCGGCCGCCGCGTCAGCCGGCGCCCCAACCCGCGGGTGGCGGTCCGGGCGGCAGGGCGGCTTCGGTACCGGATGTGGTCCCGGCGGCTGCGGCGGCGCCATCCACGCCGGCGGCGGTCGCTCAGGCGGCGGCGGTCGACGGGTCCGTGCCGCCGGTGCGTTCGGCCCTGGTGATGACCGCCGCGGCCACGCCGACACCACCGCCGGAACCGACCGTGCCCGCGGCGGCACCCCAGGTGACGCCCGTATCGCCCCCGAAGCCGGTGCCCGGGGCCGCGGCGGCGGGCAGCAAGAAAGTAACGGTGAAGGCGACCCCGGCCAAGACGGCCCCAGCCAAGACCGCCCCATCGAAGACCGACCATCAGACGCCGCAATCGGTGCAGAAAAAATCGCCGCGACGCGGCATCCGGCTGAAAATCGACGACGATCTCGATGGGGAAGGGCGTTGACCCGCGGCGGATCGCGAGAGCATCCGTGAGGTTCGATCGCAGGGCCGACCGGCTTTGCCCCGCCGGGCAGGCTGCAATGGCGCGCACCGGTGCAAGCGTCAGGTCGCCAACCTGGATCCGGGCCTGGCCGGTCATGATCGCCGGACTGGCGATGCAACTAGGCGCCGTCGCGGGTAATCCCTGGGGCCTCGGGGGTGACGATCTCCGATCGGGCGCGGCGGCAGGACCGGGTGATGTGTCTTATCCCGGTGCGGTGGTCCGGCAGGCTCCGGATTCCGAGTGGAAAGACGATCGGTCGGGCATCTGGGACGCTGACGGGTCGTCCATTGAAGACGGCCGTCGCTATGGTGCGCGGCCATCTGACGAGGCGCCGACCCGGTTCCGCGATGGGTCATCCGCGGCGGAATGGGATTGGGGGGAGCGTCGGCAGCAGGCGGACGACCATGATCCCGGATTGCGGTTTCGTTCGGACACGGGGGACGGGCGCCCGGCGGGTCCGGACGATGCGGCGGATGCGCCGGGCGCCGCGGCCGACGCCGGTTATCGATTCCGCGGGGATCCGCCGAACGCGGGCGACTGGCGGACCCGGGCCCCTGACGGCCGTTATCAGTTCCGACCGTTGTCGGAGCAGGAACGGCGGCGCCAGGAGCAGTCTCAGGGTTGGCGTCCGGCCCCCACGGGTCGGGGGCAAGGCCGCTCGCCTGGTCCGGCGCCGGGCGGGTCAACGGATACGGCTCCGGGGTTGGATCTCCCATGGCAGTCCCCCTAGACGCTTGGCGGACCAAGACCTACAGCATCACGACAAAGCACAGGAGACGAGACATGATGACAGCGCACAGGCGGATGATTGCGGCGGCATTGCTGGCGGCCGTTGCCGGTGGGTCGGCGTGGGCCGACCCGGCAGGCGTGCAGTTCTCGGCGGACATGGTGCGCCGCGGTCCGGACGGTCAGGTCACCTCGGGCAAGATGTTCGTCGGTGATGGCCGGACCCGGATGGAGATGACTCAGCAGGGTCGTGAAATCGTGCGGATCAGCGATCAGCAGCGCGGTATGGAATGGATGCTGTTTCCGGCCGACAAGAATTATCTGGAGCGGGGTGCGCCTCCCGCCGGCGCCGAGGCCGTGAAGCCGGCGCCCGCGGTGGTGCCCAGCGCGGAGACCGATCCCTGTGCCGGCGTGCCGGGTCTGACCTGTCGTCGGATCGGCATCGAGGATGTCAACGGTCGGGCCGCGGTGAAATGGGAGATGTCAGCGACCGATCAAGGTCAGACGCTGACCGGCGCCCAGTGGCTGGACGTGGAACGCGGTCTGCCGCTGAAACACCTGATGCCGAATGGCCAGATCGTGGAGCTGAAGCTGATCGGAATCGAGAACATCGACGGACGGTCGGCGGAGAAATGGGAGATGACCACCACGGCGCCCAAGCAACAGCCGCTGGCAACCTTCCAATGGTACGACCCGGCACTGAAGCTCGCGGTGCGGGAGGAGTTCCCCGGCGGCTATGTGAGTGAGTTGAAGAATATTCGAGTGGGTCCGCAGCCGGATGACCTGTTCACGGTTCCGGCGGGTTTCGTGCGCAAAGCCGCGCCGGCGCCTGGTCCGACCCCTTAGCCGCAGCACGCCGGATTTATTGCTACCGTTTCCGACCGTTGTCGTTGTCGTAATCGTAATCGAACTGACCAAGCCTCGGTCCTAAGGTGCAGTGCCGAGAGTCGATCGATTACGACAACGACCGATAACGACCGGCAGGGCCAGGGCCAGGGCCAGCGGTAGCGGAATGTTTGGCGTACTGTAAGAATCGGCCGGTATTTGAGGTTCCACCCATCGTCGAACGCGGAAGCGGAGTGGCAGGCGCAGTATGATCACGCTGGTCGGCAGTTTGAAAGGGGGCTCGGGTAAGAGCACGGTGACCTTCAATCTCGGGGTCTGGCTGGCTATGGCGAATGTCAAGGTGCAACTGGTGGACATTGATCCCCAGGCGACCCTGACCGACGTGACCGATGTGCGCCGGGAGGAGCGTTTCGATCCGCCGCTACGGGTGGGCGACAAGCAACTATTGAGCCGCGAGCAGTTGCGCGGCGCGGATGAGACCCTGATCGACGTCGGCACCGCCGACATGGAGAGTCTGCGGCTCGCCCTGTCGCTGTGCGATCGGGTCATTGTCCCGGTGCAGCCGTCTCAGGCGGACATCTGGTCGGTGCAGCGCTTCGTGCATCTGGTGTCTTCGGTGGAACGGGCGCAGCCGCCCGAGGTGTTGGGCTTCATCAACCGCGGGGACACCCATCACGCGGTGCGTGAGACCAACGAGGCCGCCGCCGCGCTGGTGTCCCTGCCCGGCATTCGTTTCATCAAGCCGCGCCTGTCCCAGCGGACGGTCTTCAGGCGTTCGTTCAGCGAGGGCCTTGCGGTCTTCGAACTCGAGTCGAAGGGGAAAGCAGCGCGGGAATTTCTGGCGCTGGCCGCGGTCCTCTATGCGCATCTGGTGAGCTGATAGACGGAAGGGTGTTGAGTTTTCGGTTAAGAATGATCAAACATCGGGTTACGAAAAACGAGAAACCAAAAACCAACAACGGCGGGTCTGTCGCCTTCTCACCTGAGATTCGGACAGACCCTTAGGGGCGGATTTTAAACCCACCCCTGCGTCCGGTTATCAGCTTCGATAGTATCGCATCCGCGCGGCGCCGCCTCCGGGATGGGCGCGCGCGGCAAGAACGGTCGGCGGGATGCCGGGGAGCGGCCAACGCGGCGGCCTTGTCCAGCGGCCGTTTTCTGTTAAGCTCCAAGACCAAGTCCGATCAATCCAGAGAGCTTTCGGTCATCCAAACATGGCGGCAACTGAGCAACCCCAGAGCGCGTCCACCCCACCAGTCCAGCGAGAAAACGGACCCGCTGCCGGAGCGGGCGTGGGTGGGCCGGAGTCCGATATCACCGATGCACAGACGAACGCCTTTGCCATCGACCGGCTGTCCCAGGCCTTTGAGACCAGCGCCAAGCGTTGGGAGCTGATCGTCTATCCGAGTCTGTTCGCCTTCATCATCCTGGCGGCCTACGGGTTCTACCTGGTGTTCAGTCTCGCCAAAGACGTTCACTATCTGGCGATCAGCGTGGACTCCAACATGACCGTGCTGGCCAGCAATATGCAGTCGATTTCGGACAACATGGGACAGATCAGCGCCAATGTCCGCAGCATGTCGGTGGGGGTGGACTCGATGGCGCGGGACGTGAGCACCCTGGAACCGATGCTCACCAGCATGCAGAACCTCGATCGGGCGGTGCAGCACATGACATTCAACACGTCCACCATGCGCGACGATATGTCGACCATGAACCGCAGCATCAGTCGGCCCTTGCAGTTCATGAACGGATTCCTGCCCTGGTAGGTCGCCCGGTGTCAGCCACTCCGTCCGCCGCCAACGGGCGACGGCCGTTCGACAGCTTACCCAAACAGCACCCATGACCGGCGCGCAACCCAAAGCCGTCCGCCTGATTGTCGCCATTTCCTCGCGCGCCCTCTTCGACCTGAGCGAGTCGCATCGGGTGTTCGAGACCGAAGGGGTCGACGCCTACCGCGCCTATCAGGTCGCGCACGAGAACGACATTCTGGAGCCCGGGGTCGCCTTCCCGCTGGTGCGCAAACTCATCAGCCTCAATACGGCACTGGGTGAGCGCGGACGGGTCGAGGTGATCCTGCTCTCGCGCAACAGTTCCGACACCGGGCTGCGGGTGCTGACCTCCGTCCATCGCCACGGTCTCGATATCACCCGTGCCGCCTTTACCGGCGGGGCCAGTCCGTATCGCTATGTCGCGGCCTTCGGCGCCCATCTGTTCCTGTCCGCCGACCCTAACGACGTGCGCCTGGCGCTCAGCGCCGGGTGTGCCGCGGCCACCGTCCGGTCGGCCGCGGCGACAGCCGCGGCCGTGGATGACCCGCAGGTACGGATCGCCTTCGACGGGGATGCCGTGCTGTTCTCCGACGATGCCGAGCGGCTGTATCGGGCGGAGGGGCTCGCCGTGTTCAACGCCAGCGAGTCGGCGTCCGCTTACGAGCCGTTGCCGGGCGGTCCATTCAAGGGGTTCCTGGTCGCGATCCACCAACTGCAGAATCTCTTTCCCGCGGAGGCCGCGCCCTTGCGCACGGCGCTGGTCACCGCCCGCGGTGCCCCTTCGCATGAGCGGGTGGTGCGCACCCTGCGCGCTTGGGATATCCGCATCGACGAGGCCCTGTTCCTGGGCGGGCTGGCCAAGTCCAGCTTCCTCGAAGCCTTTGATGCAGATATTTTTTTCGATGATCAGGAAGTCCACTGCGACGAGGCCGGGCGCCATGTCGCGACCGGTCATGTGCCGCACGGGGTCGCCAATCAGGCGGCGCAATAGCCGCCGGCTGTCGGCGCTTGGTGAGCGCCGCCACCAGCCGCAGCCGGTTGGCGACACGGTTGATGGTGGGTGCGCTGCGCTGATCCGCCCTACGAAACCGGCTCGGCTGTCGGGTGTGGATAAGGCGCGCCGCTCGGTGTCGGGGACCCGGCACGTCGGTCGCGCCCACCACATCCGCCAAGGGTCGCGCGCTGCCGCCCAAATCTGGAACTGCTGCGCTGCCATTGGCGATTCGGATATCGGGTCGGCAGTCCTTATATCGACATTGGACGTGACAACCGGACCTAGGGGCGGGTTTCAAACCCACCCCTACACGAAGGTTTGTCTGAATATCAGGTGCGAACGCTATACTGTCGGGCTGGGCCAGTCGCGACTTTCGGGAATCGCTGTACCTGTCTCACCCCCTGTCTCACACCCCCTGTCTCACACGAGGAGTACCCATGCATAACGGCACGACGATCACTCAGTTCATCATCGAAGAGCAGCGGCGCATCGCCGGGGCCACTGGTGATTTCACGTCTCTGCTCAATGACATCGTCACGGCCTGCAAGGTCATCAGCAACTATGTCAACCACGGCGCACTGGTCGGGGTGCTGGGCAGCGCGGGCAGCGAGAATGTGCAGGGTGAGACCCAGAAGAAGATGGACGTCCTCTCCAACGAGGTTTTCATCAAGTCCAACGAGTGGGCCGGACACCTGGCAGCCATGGCGTCGGAGGAGATGGATGAGATCTACCCCATCCCGGCCGGTAAGCCGCGCGGCAAGTACCTGCTGACCTTCGATCCGCTGGATGGTTCGTCCAACATCGACGTCAATGTCTCGGTCGGCACCATCTTCTCGATCCTGCGCTGTTCCGGCGGCTGCCAGGAGCCGACCGAGCGTGACTTCCTGCAGGCCGGCGCCCAGCAGGTGGCGGCCGGCTATGCGCTCTATGGCCCCTCGACCATGATGGTCCTGACGACCGGCAACGGCGTCAATGGCTTCACCCTGGACCAGAACATCGGCGAGTTTATTCTCACCCATCCCAAGATGCAGATCCCGGTGGATACCCGCGAGTTCGCCATCAACATGTCGAATATGCGCTTCTGGGAGCCGCCGGTGCGCCGCTATGTGCAGGAGTGTCTGGACGGCAAGGAAGGTCCCCGCGGCGACGACTTCAACATGCGCTGGATTGCCTCCATGGTGGCCGAGGTGCACCGCATCCTGACCCGCGGCGGCGTCTTCATGTACCCGATGGATTCCAAGATGAAGGCCAAGGCGGCGGGCGGCAAGCTGCGCCTGCTCTATGAGGCCAACCCGATGTCCTTCATCGTCGAGCAGGCCGGCGGCGGCTCCATCACCGGAACCCAACGGATCATGGAGTTGCAGCCCGAGAACCTGCATCAGCGGGTACCGGTGATCCTGGGTTCGCGTAACGAAGTGGAGCGCATTCTCGCGTATCACCGCGAGGGGTAAAGGATACCCGGCACACGTAGAGATGTACCCTGTGGGAGCGGCCTCCGGCCGCGATTAGCTCTGCGGCATCCCGCGCATCCCGGCCGCTGCCACAGGCCCGCTCCCACGGCACGAGTATCACCCGGTGCCCGTCCGCCCACGCCATGCCCATCGTCGCCATCATCATCCCCATCTTCACGCTCATCCTGCTGGGATGGGCGATGCGCCGCCACGGCGGTCTTGCCGCAGGCTTCTGGCGCGACCTGGAGCGTCTGATCTATTTCATCTTCTGGCGGTGACCACGCTGCTGTCGATGATCACCTTGCCGCTGTGGCTCAGTCTGAGCCGATAGGCGCATCAACCTGGAGAATCCCCGGTGACCGCGTTTCCGGGCTATGATTATGGCACGACGGGATAACCCTAAGGCAATGGCGAGAGCATCATCATGGACCCCGAGAGACGATTACTGCCCAAAACGCCGACCGGGATCGCCGGGCTGGACGAAATCACCGGCGGCGGGCTGCCCAGCGGACGGCCGACCCTGGTCTGCGGCAGCGCGGGCTGCGGCAAGACATTGCTGGCCATGGAATTCCTGGTGCGGGGAGCGACCAATTCAATGAGCCGGGCGTCTTCATGGCGTTCGAGGAAACCATTCCGGAGTTGACGGCGAACGTCGCATCGCTCGGTTTCGACCTGGAGACACTGATCGCGCAGCGCCGCTTGGCTCTGGATTTCGTGTTCATCGAGCGCAGCGAGATCGAGGAGACCGGGGAGTTCGACCTCGAAGGGTTGTTTGTCCGGCTCGGTTACGCCATTGACCGGATCGGTGCCAAGCGGGTGGTGCTCGATACGGTGGAAACGCTCTTTGCCGGATTGCCGAATCCGATGATCCTGCGCGCTGAACTGCGCCGTCTCTTTCGGTGGCTGAAGGACAAGGGGATGACCGCCATCATCACCGGCGAGCGCGGTGAGGGCCTGTTGACTCGCCAGGGTCTGGAGGAGTACGTCGCCGACTGCGTCATCGTGCTCGACCACCGTGTGACCGACCTGATCTCGACCCGGCGCTTGCGCGTAGTCAAGTACCGCGGTTCTGCCCATGGGACCAACGAGTATCCCTTTCTCATTGATGAGGATGGCATATCGGTGCTGCCCATCACTTCGCTTGGCTTGCAGCATCGTGCCTCGGAGGAGCGGGTCCCGAGCGGTATCGCCCGGCTCGACGCCATGCTGGGCGGCGCGGGTTATTATCGCGGCAGCAGTGTCCTGGTCTCAGGGACCGCCGGGACCGGCAAGAGTAGCCTCGCCGGCCATTTTGCCGAAGCCGCCTGTCGCCGGGGCGAGCGCGTGCTCTATTTCGCCTTTGAGGAGTCGGCCAGCCAGATCATGCGCAATCTCGGTTCGGTGGGGATCGCACTGCAGCCGTGGGTTGAGCAAGGTCTGCTCCAGTTTCGGGCGGCCCGGCCGACCTTCGCCGGGCTGGAACTGCACCTGACGGCCATGCACAAAGCGATTGAGACATTCAAGCCGCGCAGTGTCATCGTCGATCCATTGAACAGCTTTATCAACCCGGGCAACGAGACCGAGGTCAAAGGAATGCTGATGCGGCTGGTGGATTACCTGAAGCTCAGTCAGATCACCGGATTCTTTACCAGTTTGACCGCGGGCGGCAGCGCCCCCGATCACACCGACGCCGCCATCTCATCGCTGATCGACACCTGGCTGCTGCTGTTGGCCGTCGCGTCGGACGGCGAACGCAATCGGGTCCTGAGCATTCTCAAGTCGCGCGGCATGGCGCACTCCAATCAGACCCGCGAGTTCCTGATTACATCCGATGGTGTGCAGTTGTGCGATGTCTATACTGGTTTGGGCGGCGTCTTGACCGGGTCGGCGCGGCGCGCCCAGGAAGCTGAAGAACGCGCGCAGCAGTTGGCACTTCGCCAGGAGATCGAGCGCCTGGAACGTGCACTGGAGCGTAAGCGGGTCGTCCTCGACGGCCGGATTACCGTCCTGCGCCTTGAGTTCGAGGCACAGCAGGCCGAGACCCAAGCTCTGGTCGAACGGCGCAAGGCGCGGGAGGCGCAGTTGGCGCGGGAGCGGCTGGGTATGGCCTGGAGCCGCAAGGCAGACGCCCCGACCGAAACCGGAGAGCCATCATGACCACGGAACCCCCCAATTCAGGCGCTGAAGCGTCGGACCTGATACCGGCCGGCCGTGACGCCCCCGACAGCTGGACGCTGCGGCTCTATGTCGCCGGGCAGACGCCGAAATCCATCACCGCCTTTGCCAACCTCACGCGCATTTGCGAGGAACACCTGGCCGGATGCTACCGGATCGAGGTGGTCGACCTGCTGGAGCACCCGCAATTGGCGCGCGGCGACCAGATCCTGGCGATCCCGACGCTGGTGCGGCAACTCCCGCCGCCGGTGCGCAAGATTATCGGCGATCTGTCGAACACAGAAAGGGTCTTGGTTGGGCTGGATTTGCTGCCGCGGACCTAGGCGCCCGACAGCATCCGCCTGAGTCCGGTGCGCCTCCCAAGCCTGTGGGTTTCACGCCGAACCGCAACCGAGGAGTGACGTCATGGCGACCAGACAAGTACCTGATACGATTCCGCCAGTGGACGCGGCAGTGACCGGGCCGCCCCCGCAAACCTATCTTCTGCGGCTTTACGTGACCGGTGTGACCGCGAAGTCGGTGCGCGCGATTGCCAACATCAAGAGCATCTGCGAGGAACACCTGGAAGGACGCTACGTGCTGGAGGTGATTGACCTCTATCAGCAGCCTCAACTCGCTCAAGGCCAACAAATCATTGCCGCGCCCACGCTCATCAAGGAACTGCCGCTCCCCTTGCGGCGGATCATTGGTGACATGTCGAGTAGCGAACGGGTTCTCGTGGGGTTGGATGTGCGCCCGAACGGATAAAGCGCCGTTTGTCATGAACGAATTGATTGCCGAGAACCGAGACCTGAGTGCGCGGCTGGCGGAGGCCGAGGAGACCCTGCGGGCGATCCGTGCCGGCGAGGTGGATGCCCTCGTGGTTTCGGGCGTTAACGGTGAGCAGGTGTTTACTCTCCAGGGCGCCGATTATCCGTACCGGGTGCTGGTCGAAGAGATGAGTGAGGGGGCACTGACGCTGACCATGGATGGCGTGATTTTCTACGCGAACCGGCGATTGGCCGAGATGCTGAAGACGCCGCTTGAACGCGTGATCGGCGCGCGCTTCGAACACTGGATCGCGCCCGCTGATCAGGCCGCTTTTTGGGCCTTGCTGCACACCGACGACCCGCGGAGTCACTATCGGGAAATCAGCCTGATCGCCGGCGACGGCACCACGGTGCCCTGCTATCTCTCATTCACGGTCCTGCAGGTCGCCGAAATCCAGGGTTGTTTTTGCCTGGTCGCCACTGACCTGACCGAACAGAAACGCAGCGAGGCAATGGTTGCCGCTGAACGCTTGGCGCGTTCGATCCTGAACCAGGCGGCCGAGGCGATCGTGGTATGCGATAACGCGACGCAGATCATCCGCGCCAGCGAGGTGGCGCATGCCCTGGCCGGTGGGAATCCGCTCGGCCAACCGTTCGCGCGGGCGTTTCCTTTGGAGCAGGCCGATGGTACGGCGTTGTCGCTGGATGCGATCGTGCAGGCTGGCGAGCGGTGCCGTCTGGAGGCCCGGTTGCTCCGCCCGGGGTCGGTCGCCAATCTCCTGGTCAGCATTGGGCCTTTGGTGGGGCGCGCGGGCGAGCGACTCGGCAGCGTTGTCACGCTGAACGACATCACCCGGCGGGAACGGGCGGAGGCGGCCGTGCGGGAGAGCGAGCAGCGCCTGAGGTCGATCCTGGAGTTCTTGCCCATTGGCGTCTGGTTCTTGAATGCACAGGGCGACATCGTCTTCGGCAATGCCGCCGGCCAGCGGATATGGGCCGGCGCACACTATGTCGGCATCACGGAATTCGGGCAGTACAAGGCGTGGTGGGCAGACACGAAACGAATGCTTTCCCCCCGTGAGTGGGGTGCGGCTCGGGCGATTGAGCACGGTGAGATATCGATCGAAGAGGAACTCGAGATCGAGTGTTTCGACGGCACCCACAAGATCATCCTCAACTCGGCCGTGCCCATTCGAGATGGCCATGGCCAGATCGCGGGCGCGGTCGTCGTCAACCAGGATATCACCCAGCGCAAGGCGGCCGAGGACCAGATCCAGCAACTCGCTTTCTACGATCCACTGACCCGCCTGCCCAATCGGCGGCTGTTTCAGGACCGGCTGCGTCAAACCCTGGCGGCCTGCGGGCACGGCCGTCGGCACGGGGCGCTCTTGTTCATCGACCTGGACAATTTCAAGGAACTGAACGACAGTCTGGGCCATGATGTCGGCGACCTCTTGCTCCAGCAGACCGCGCAGCGGCTGCTTGCGTTGGTGCGCGAGGCCGATACCGTGGCCCGCCTGGGCGGCGATGAGTTCGTCGTGATCCTGCAGGACCTCAGCGAGCAGACCGACGAGGCTGCCGCCAAGGCGCTGCTGGTGGGCGAGAAGGTTCAGGCCGCGCTCACGCGGACCTACGAGCTCGCCGGCCATCACTGCCGCAGTACCCCAAGCATTGGCGCCACGCTGATCAGCGACCACCAGGCGACGGTTGAGGATCTATTGAAGCGAGCCGATCTCGCCATGTACCAGGCCAAGGCGGCGGGCCGCAACACCTTGCGCTTCTTCGACCCGGAGATGCAAGCCGTCCTCGAAGCGCGTACCGCCTTGGAGAGCCAGCTGCGCGTCGCGTTGCGGGATGGGCAGTTCCTGCTTTACTACCAGGCCCAGGTGGATGCCAACGATGTGCTGACCGGGGCCGAGGCATTGCTGCGCTGGCAGCATCCACAACGTGGGCTGGTTTCCCCGTCCGAGTTTATCCCTTTGGCCGAGCAGACCGGTTTGATCGTACCGCTGGGGCAATGGGTGCTGGCGACTGCTTGTGCGCAATTGGCCGTTTGGGCACGCCGACCGCAGACCGCCCATTTGACCTTGGCCGTCAATGTCAGCGCCCGCCAGTTCCGGGACCCCGGGTTCATCGCGCAGGTGCGTGACGTGCTTGAACAGCAGGGCGCCAATCCGCAGCGGTTGGAGTTGGAGTTGACCGAGAGCCTGCTGCTGGAGGACATCGCCGAAACCATCGCGAAAATGACCGCGCTCAAAGACTTGGGTATCGGTTTTGCGCTCGACGACTTCGGCACCGGGTATTCGTCGCTGGCCTATCTGCAGCGTTTGCCCTTGGATCAGCTGAAGATTGATCAGTCCTTTGTACGGGACGTGCTCAGCAACCCCAATGACGCGGCGATTGCCCGCACCATCATCGCGCTGGGCAATACCCTGGGCCTGGCGGTGATCGCCGAGGGGGTGGAAACGCGGGCGCAGCGGGACTTTCTGTTCGCGAGCGGCTGCCGTGCTTTTCAGGGCTATGCTTTTGGTTGGCCGGGGCCGGTTGAAGCGCTGCGTGGGCTTCTTGGGCAATATCAGTTTGTGCCCACAGCTCAGCAGTCCACGACGACGTCACGGTGATCACCTGCACACGCATCTCGTTCGGCGCCGCCGTCGAGACGATCGTTTCCCCGCACCCGATCGATGCCGATCAGTACGTCCACACCGGCCCCGCCTTCCATCCGATCCGCACCTGCCCCGCCGTCCAGTCGATCGCGACCGGAGTCACCCGCGAGGGTGTCGTCACCAGTTCCACCCATCAGCACGTCGGCACCGTCGCCGCCGTACAAGATGTCTTTGCCGGGGCCGCCGACGAGCGTGTCATTCCCGGCATCACCGAAGAGCACGTCGTTCCCCCCTCGACCGTCGATCATATCGTTGCCTCCCAGACCGCAGATCACATCGTTTCCGGCTGTGCCAATGAGCCGGTCGCGGCCCTCGGTTCCCGTGATGGTACACACCGGATCGAAAGCGACCGCCCAGTCGGCGCTGAAGGCACCGACGGTGCTTGCCAGCGGTGTGGCCACCGCTGCGGCGGCAAGCGTCGGCGCGGTGGCCGGCGCAGCGGCCGGAGCGGTTAGGGCGGCATTGATGGCGGGCACAGCTGCCAGCGGGGTTGGCGCTTGGGCCGGCACCGGCATCGCATAGAGACCGCGTTCGCCACTGTCGAACGCGTAGGCGCTGACCAGGATTTGGGTGCCGTCGGGGGAGAATCGGGGGTCGGTAAAATCGGCCAAGCCCTCGGGTGTGATGTCGACCAGCGCGCTGCCGTCGGCATTGGCGACGATGATCCCCCAGCCGGGCGAGCCGCCGGTTTGGCGCAAGTAGGTCAGCCGCGTCCCATCCGGCGACCAGGATGGGCTCTGGAAACTGAATTCCCCGGTCGGGCCTTCCACGTAGGTGATCGGCCCCTCACCGGAGGCGTCGATCAGTGCCATGGCATTGAGTGTCAGTTCAGTCCTTTGAGACGGTTGATCTCCGCGTTGCGCCAGGCGGTAATGGGTGCCCAGGGTCCGTAGAGGATGTCCTGGTCGGTGAAGGGCTCGCCGGGATAGGTGCAGCCCACCAGCCAGGATGCGGGTTTGCGCAGGGGGCCGGGGATGCCGTCGGTCTCGGTGTGACAGAACATCTGGTCGGCCATGCCGGCCGGGCGCGGCTGGTCATTGATGTAGACTGCCATGTCCACGGCGTCCTGCGCACTCAGGGTCAGCGGGTCTCCCAAGGGCATGTGCTCCTTGATGTAGCCCGCCAGATTCTGGCTGTTGTAAAAGGCGGCCCCGCGGGAGTAACCGTCCTTGCCCCAGAGCGCGGGGACCCGCGGGCGGTTCTCGCCGCGGCGATACTCGCCACGGCCGGGGCCATCCTTGCTGTGACATGTTGCACACTCGGCGTTGAAGAGGCTGCGTCCGGCCAGGGGATCGCCGCTCATGTCGGCTACCTCCGGGTCGACGACCGGGAGTCCGTTGCCCGGCAGATTGACCCAGCCGAGTCCCTGCATATTGGGGTCCGTCACACCGTCGGACAACCACCGGATATAGGCCACCATGTCACGCATGACGGGGTCGGTCTTGGTGGGGGTGCGGTCGGCGTTCATGCAGTTGCGAAAGCAGTCGAGGATCGAGTCCTCCAGGTCGCGCCGGTAGTTGAGCGGCCGGAAGTAGGGCAGCCCGGCGTACTTGGCGGGGGACTGGTACATGGGCGTACCGAAGGGGACATGCCCTCCGGTGAAGTGGCAACTCGAACAGGCAATGGTCGTGGTGGAATAAGGCGTTCCATCGGGGTACTTCTTGGTGCCGTCGGGGCCGAGCGTCTTGCTGGTGTGGTGAATGTACTCATAGCCGCGGCGGACCTGAGCCGGAGCCGTGCCGATCTTGCGGCAATTGAACCAGGCGCCCATGGCGTCGCAGTCGGGCTCGACGATCTTGCCGTCGAAACCCAAGTTGTCGGCCAGTGCCAGGGGTGCCAACAGTGGCAAGGCGCAGGCGAGCATGACGGTCTTCTTCATCTTAGTCCCCCTTCCGCCGATGGCGGTTGCCGTTGATACGGGTGTGTCATGATTGGCAAACACCCAGGCAACGCGCTTATTCCACCCCGACACGATTTTTCTCGACAGCGCGTCGGGCTGACTGGATCGCAGTCCGTCGTGGGCGCTGTCGACTGAAGATAGACATGGAATAATCGACCGGCTGCGCGTGTTGACTCGGATATGCCCGTCGTTGTTGGTTTTTCGTTTCTCGTTTTTCGTAACCCGAGGTTCTTAATCCTTAACGGAAAACGAAAAACCGTTGCGCATAGTATGCACACCGGCACAGGCATCACCGCGGAATTCATACACGATGCGGCCGATGACACCTCAAGCCATAAGAATATTGACGGGGACGCGATGACCCAGGGAATCGACAGCCGGTTACTCGCCGAGCAGATACCGCGGCTGCGGCGTTACGCTCGCGCCCTGACCCGAAACGTGCAGACGGCGGACGATCTGGTACAGGACTGTTTGGAGCGGGCCTGGCGCAAAGCGCACCACTGGGAAGCCGGGACCGACCTGCGCGCCTGGCTCTTTACCCTGATGCACAACGTCCATATCAACACAGCACGTCGCAAGCGACCTGAGACCGAGGTCATGGAGCATACCGACTACGCGGACCCCAAGACCTCCGGCGCGGACAACGCCCTGGTGTTACGGGATCTCGAACAGGGACTGGCACTGCTCTCCCCGGAACAACGCGAGGTGTTGTTGCTGGTGTGTCTGGAGGACATGACCTACGAGCAGGTGGCCGTGGTGACCGGGGTCCCTATCGGCACCGTCATGTCGCGCCTGCATCGGGCGCGTGAGCGGATGCGCGGGTTCCTGGCGGATGAGCGGCGGCCCGGCTCGACGCGCAACGCGAAGCCTGTTCTGAAGGCGGTGAAATGATGAACGAGCGGCTTTCTCCCGAACTTGAGGACTTGCATGCCTATGTCGACGGTCAGTTGACCGCCCAGGCACGTCGACGGGTGACGGCACGACTCGCCGCCGACCCGCGGGCGCAGCGCCAGGTGGACGACTACACCGCACTGCGCGATGGCCTGCGGGCGCTCTATGGTCCGGTCGCGCAGGAACCCGTGCCGCCGCGCCTGCTGCGCAAACCGCGATTCCGGCAGTGGCGGCGCCCACTGGCGACAATGGCCGCAAGTCTGCTGCTCCTGGTCGCCGGCGGGATCATCGGCGTGCAGTTGGAGCGGGGTCACCTGACGGCGCCGCTGGCGGGCACACCATCGATCGTGCGCGAGGCGGCCATGGCCTACGCCGTTTACACCCCCGAGGTCCGCCACCCGGTGGAAGTCCCCGGCGATCAGGCTCAGCACCTGGTGACCTGGCTCAGCAAACGCATGGGCGTGCCGGTCCAGGCGCCGCAACTCGGCACTCTGGGCTTCGGCCTGGTCGGCGGGCGTTTGCTCGCGAGCGACGATGGTCCGGGTGCGCTCTTGATGTATGAGAACGCCCAGGGTCAGCGCGTCGTGCTCTACGCCTGCCTGAACGAAGATCACGCGCGCGATAGCGCCTTCCGCTTCGGGCAAGAGGACGGCGTTTCGGTCTTTCATTGGCTGGAAGGGCCACTGTCCTACGCGGTGGCCGGCGAACTCGATCGCGGCGGACTCCTGGCCCTGGCGGAGGCGATTTATACGGAACGGTTTTGAGTTTTCGGTTTTTCGTTAAGGACTATCGAACATCGGTTTACGAAAAACGAGAAACGAAAAACCAACAACGAGGGGTATACCAGCAGACCGCGATCTGAACGCCGCGGTCAGCGGATGGAATAAAAGGTGCTTGCCGGGTGTTAGCGCAGATGCAGGAACCGCCTGCATCCCGCTGTCCAACGTTGTTCGCTACCGGATACCTCTTATGAAATGCACCTTACTCCTCATCGGCCTCGGTATTGCCGGTCTCGCTCAAGCCGGGGTTCAAACCGCCTGGGTGAACTCGCCCGGCGGCGTTGCGGTCGCCCGCGACGCGGCCGACAACGTCTTGACCGCGACCTGGGACTACAACCCCGCCGGCGACATCTGGGTGACCAAACGCAGTTCGAGTGGCGTTTTGCAATGGGAGGTGCGTTACGACAACACCGATACCACCAAGCATGAGATGGCCACCTGGGTGGCTGCCGACAGCGCGGGCAACGTCCTGGTATCAGGCACACTGCGCTCGGGTTATTCAAGTCCGGTGAATGCGAACAGCATCCTGATGAAGTTCAGCCCCACCGGCCAACTGCGGTGGCGGCGGGTCTACGAGGGCTTTTTCGATGGCTCATCGACGAAGCGCGTGCTGGTCGACGCGCAGAATGCTATCTACGTGCTGGGTCTGGGGAGCGGTCCGGCCGGTATGGTCAGCACGGTGAAAAAGTTCGCACCTGACGGCACGGCGCTCTGGTCCTGGTTCGATACCGCCGGCATCGGTGCCCCGCTGCTTTTCAAGCTGACGCCCGACGGTCACCTGCTGATCAGCGGACGCGGCATCTATGGCAGCGTGAACGGTTACGCCAAGGTCAGCACCGCGGGCCAGCCGATCTGGAGTGCCGCCGGGGTGCTCAGCCTGACCGCGGGCGACGCCGCGGGCGACGCGGACGGCAACAGCTATCTGATCAACGGCAACTACACGGCCGGCACCGGCAGTGTGCTGCGCAAGATCTCGCCGACCGGGGTCGTGCTGTGGGAGCGGACGCACCCGATGTCCGGTTTCTTCGTCGAAGTCGGTCCCGACGGCGCCCCGGTCGTCAGCGGGTTCCCCGCGACCGGTCTGGGGGGTGCAGCCTTCATCAAGTACACGCCGAGCGGTGAGTTACTCTGGGAGAACCAGGACGCCGATGGTCCCAGCGTGGGATTGCTGGCGCATGCACAGTTGCTGATGGACACCGGCGGCAGCGCTTACCTGGCGGCCGGCGCCATGACCGCGATGGGAGTGACCAAGGTGCGCGCCGACGGTGTCGCCGACTGGACCGCGCTGATCTCCGGCAGCGGCTATGCCAACAGCATCGCCTTGGGCAGCGTCGGCCAGGTGTATGTGACCGGCGGTGTGACCGCGCGACTGGACCAGGACCTGCCGCCACCGCCGCCGCAGGCCGACCTGGCGCTGACGCTGGTCGATGCGCCGGACCCGGTCAAGGTGCGCGGTGAACTCGTTTATACGGCGACCCTGCGTAACCTGGGTACGGCAGGGGCAACCGGCGTCAAATATCAGCAGGTACTGCCGACCAACGTGACTTGGGTTGGTGCGGCACCATCGCAGGGAAATTGCTACGGTTCCCGCACGGTGAACTGCTACCTTGGCGTGATCGCCCCGGGTGCTGCCGCCACCCTGTCTCTACGGGTGCAGCCGCGTGCCCGCGGCCTGCTCCCGGCCAGTGCTACGGTCACGACCACCGCGGTGGATGCCGATCCGTCCAACAACACGGCCAGTGTGAGTACGACCGTGACGCGCTGAGCGGCAGCGGTTGTGATCGGAACTGATGTGGCTGGTGTGGGCCGCGCCTTTCGGTAGCGGCCGGATGGGCATCGCTCTCGCTCTGCCCATCCTACACTCTCCGAACCCCGAACCCCGAACCCCGAACCCCGAACCCCGAACCCCGAACCCCGAACCCGCATTTTGGACTGATGCCTGCCGTCTATGCTTGGTGTTCCAAGGCCGCCAGCGCACCGCGCAGTGCCGCGCCGGATTCGGTCAGTGCGATCGGCGCGTGTTCGGCGAGCGCGTCCAGCACCGCGTTGACCAAGACCAGCACCGGCCCCAGCGTCTGATCGACGTCCTCGGTGCTGAAGCGGTGGAAGCCCTGATAGTCCGCGCGCAATCGATCGGCCTCCAGGCGCCCCAGGGTCTTCAGGTGACTTGGGTCGAAGGTGCCGGGTTTGACGAAGTGGGCGGCGAACAGTCGCTGGGTGCCCTCATGGGTCCGGGCTTCAAGGCCGTGGGCCAGCAGCAGGGCGCGGACCGCGTGGAGACTCGCGTAATAGAGATTGGAGACCCCTTTACGATGGACTTGCGCCGCGCGATTGGCGGCGAGGCTGCGCAGTTCATCAAGCAGCAGCGACAACTCGTCCGCGACTGCACTCAGGCGTTCTTCTTCGCCCATAACTCAATGCCCTCACGGGTGACGGCGCGCAGCAGCGCCGGATTGACGGGTTCCCCCGCCCGGAACAGCAGCGGCCGCAGGTGCGGGAGATCCTCGAACTCAGCCTGTGCCTCAGCAGCCAGATCCGCCAGTTGCCCCAGGGTGGCAGCCGCCGCGGTCGCGGATGCGAAAACCGCCAGGTCGAGGTCGGAGTCGGCATGGCCGCCGCCGCGGGCGCGGCTGCCGAAAACGAGGATACGCTCGATCCCAGCGGTGCCCAGGGTCGCACATGTCCGCTCGACGAAGGTCGCCAGCAGGTGTCGTTCGCCGGGAGTGAGGTGGGCGGTGCGCGGTGCCGTAGCGGGCGTGCTTGGGGTCATTGCAGAGCGCTGAGTGGATCGGCTTGGCGCACAGTACGCCTTGTGACGCGTGGTGCCAAGGTGCGCAGAAGGGCAGCAGGCGCTATCGTAAGCGGATGGAATGCTTCAGCCCCGCCGCCCGACTCTGGTTCGCGCAGAACTTCGCCGCACCCACCCAAGCGCAGGCGCGCGGCTGGCCGGTGATCGCCGCCGGACACCATGCCCTGATCACGGCGCCGACCGGCAGCGGCAAGACCCTGGCCGCCTTTCTCTGGGCGATCGACCGGTTGATGCGGGGGGAGGCGGGTACCGACCCGTGCGCTAGCCCCCCCGGTATTCAGGTGCTCTATCTCTCGCCCCTGAAGGCGCTGGTCTACGACATCGAACGGAATCTGCGTGCGCCGCTGGCCGGGGTCGCACGGGCGGCGCAGCGCCTGGGGCAGGCGGTTGTGGTGCCGGGCGTGGCGATCCGCACCGGGGATACCCCGGCGCCGGAGCGGCGGCGCCAGTTGCTGGAACCATCCGAGATCCTGGTCACGACCCCGGAGTCGCTCTATCTGCTGCTCGGCTCAGGGGCGGCGGTGCATCTGCACGCGGTGCATACCGTGATCGTCGACGAGGTCCATGCGTTGGCGCCGACCAAGCGCGGAGCGCATCTGGCCCTGTCGCTGGAGCGTCTGGCCGCCGGCTGCGCGCGTGACCCGCAGCGCATCGGGCTCTCGGCCACGGTGCAGCCGCCGGCTGAAGCGGCGCGCTTTCTGGGTGGTGACCGGCCGGTTGAAATCATCGACGCCGCCGCCCCGCCGCGTCTGGATCTGCGGGTCTGTGTCCCGGTGCCCGAGATGGAGCGTCCGCCGCCCCCGGCCCCGACGGAACTGCCCAGCGGTTCGATCCTGGGGGCGCTCTATGCCCGTCAGACCGGCCGCCCGGCCGCGGAGACCGGCCTGTGGTCCGCCGTCTATCCGGCCTTGCTGGCGGCCATCCGTGCCCATCGCTCGACCCTGGTGTTCGTCAACAGCCGGGGGCTGTGCGAGCGTCTGTGCCAACGGCTGAACGAGCTGGCGGCACTGGACGGCGACCAGGGTCCGGAGTCGGTTCCGGAGTTGGTGCGGGCGCATCACGGCAGTGTCAGCCATGAGCAGCGCGCGCAGATCGAGGAGTCGCTCAAGCGCGGCGCGCTCAAGGCCATCGTCGCCACCAGTTCGCTGGAGTTGGGCATCGACATGGGTGCGCTCGATCAGGTGCTGCTGGTGGAGTCGCCGGGCTCGGTGGCCCGCGGTCTGCAGCGGGTGGGGCGCGCCGGACACGGCGTGGGCGAGTTGAGCATCGGCCGTCTGTACCCCAAGTTCCGCGGCGATCTGCTGGAGTGCGCGGTGATCGCCCAGCGCATGCTCAAAGGGGAGCTGGAACCTTTCCGGATGCCGCGCAACGCGCTGGATGTGCTGGCCCAGCAACTCGCCGCCATGTGTTCGGCGGCGCCCTGCACGGTGGCGCAACTGCATGGCCTGGTGACGCGCGCCGGTCCCTATCGGGAATTGTCGCGGGCCGCCTTGGAGGCGGTGCTCGACATGCTCTCGGGCCGCTATCCATCCAGCGATTTCGCTGAACTCAAGCCGTTGCTCGTCTGGGACCGGGCGACCGACACCCTGAGCGCCCGGCGCGGCACGGCACTCATCACCCGGCTCAACGCCGGCACCATTCCCGACCGGGGCCAGTACGCCGTGCATCTGGGCGCCGACGGCCCGCGGGTGGGTGAACTGGACGAGGAGATGGTGTTCGAGACCAAGGCCGGCGACTGCATTCTGCTTGGCGCCTCCACCTGGCGGGTCGAACAGATCACCCGCGATCGGGTGCAAGTCGCGCCGGCCCCCGGCGAGCCCGGCAAGCTGCCGTTCTGGCGCGGCGACGGCCCCGGCCGGCCGGTCGCCCTGGGGCGGGCGGTCGGCGCCTTCTGCCGCGAACTGGCCGGGCTCAAGGGCGAGCACGCGCTCGCGTGGCTGCGCACGCACACTCCCCTGGACGACCTGGCGGCGACCAATCTGGCGGCCTATCTGCGCGATCAGCGCGCGGCCACCGGCCAGGTCCCGAGCGACCGCACCATCGTCATCGAGCGCTTCCGCGACGAACTTGGCGATTGGAGAGTCTGCATTCTCAGCCCCTTCGGTGCGCCCATCCATGCCCCCTGGGCCATGGCCCTGCAATGGCGCCTGAGTCGGCGCGAGGGCTTCGAGGTGCAGGTGATGTCGACCGACGACGGGATCGTGCTGCGTCTGGCCGACGGCGAGGACCTGCCATCGCTCGCCGACCTGCTGCCCGATCCGGCGGAGGTCGAGGATCAGGTCACCGAGCAGCTTGCCGACACCGCGCTCTTCGCCAGCCTGTTCCGCGAGAACGCGAGCCGCGCGCTGCTGCTGCCGCGCCGTCGGGCCACGGGCCGCCAGCCCCTGTGGGCGCAGCGGCTGCGCGCCCAGAGCCTGCTGGCCGCGGTGCGCCGTTACCCGGCTTTCCCCATCGTGATCGAGACCTATCGGCAGGCGCTGGGCGATGTCTTCGATCTGCCCGGTTTGGGGGAGATTCTGACCGCGATCCGCGACCGGACCATCCGCGTCCATGAGGTGGAGACGGCCCAGGCATCTCCCTTCGCCCGTTCGCTGGTCTTCGCCTATGTCGCGGCCTATCTCTACGAACAGGATGCGCCGCTGGCGGAGCGCCGCGCTCAGGCGCTGACCCTGGATCGCGGGCTGCTGGCCGAATTGCTGGGCCAAGCCGAGCTGCGCGAGCTGATCGACTCCGCTGTGCTCGCCGAGCTGGAAGCCGAGTTGCAACACCTGGCCGCCGGCCGTCAGGCGCGCGACCCCGACGAACTGCACGACCTGCTGCGGCGGCTGGGCGACCTCACCGAGTCCGAGATCGCCTGCCGCTGCGAAGCCCCGGTCTTCGTGGGAGCGGCGTCCCGCCGCGAAGCCCTCGCCGCGGCCGAACCAGTCGCGTCCGCAGCGCATCCGGCCCCGTCCGCCGCGACCGCCTGGCTTGCCGTCCTCACTCAACAACGCCGCGCCGTCCAAATCCCCGTGGCCGGCGAACGCCGCTGGATCGCCGCGGACGATGCCGGCTGCTACCGCGATGCCCTGGGCGCGGTGCCGCCCCCCGGTCTGCCCGAGGCTTGTCTCGTCGCCGTCGAGGCCCCGCTGGAGTCGCTGCTGCGGCGCTATGCCGCCACTCACGGTCCCTTCCTCACCCGCGAGCCGGCCGCCCGACTGGGTCTGCAGCCGGCTCAGGTCGAGCCGGTGCTGCGACTTCTGGAATCGCAAGGCAGTCTGGTGCGCGGCGAAATCCGCCCCGGCGGTGCCGAGCCGGACTGGTGCGACACGGAGGTGCTGCGCCGCCTGCGCCGCCGCACCCTGGCCCAGGCGCGCGACGCCGTGGCCCCAGTGGACGGTGCCGCCCTGGGTCGCTTCCTGCCCGCCTGGCATGGGATCGGCGAGGACCTCCGGGGGCCGGACCGGCTGCTGGAGGCGGTGGCGCAGTTGTCCGGACTGGTACTGCCCTGGTCGCAGCTCGACCGGGTGCTGCTGCCGGCGCGAGTGCCGGGGTATCGCCCGGCCGATCTGGATCTGCTGGCCGCGACCGGTCAGGTGGTGTGGGTGGGGCAGGGCGCCCTGGGGCCAAAAGACGGCAAGGTGGCGCTCTATCCGCGGGCCGGCGGCGCCTGGCGGCCGGCGGACGGCGAACCGCCGGTCGTGGCTGAGCAGACACCGCTGCACTGCTGTTTACTCGATCACCTGCGCGAGCGCGGCGCCTGCTTCCTGATGGAACTCCAGGCGGCGGCCGAGCGCGCCGGGCCGCGGCCGGACCGGGAGACCTTCGAGTGCGCGCTCTGGGACCTGGTGTGGGCCGGGCTGATCACCAACGACACCTTCGCCCCGCTGCGGCACCTCGGCGGCGGCGCCCGGACCCGGCGTCATGGGCGGGAAGCGGCCCTGGCCGGCGGACGCTGGTCACTGGTCGCCGATCTCGCCGGGCGCGCGGCGGCGCCGACACCGACCGAGCGGCTGTTGGCGCAGGCGCGGATGCTGCTCGATCGCTACGGCGTGGTGAGTCGGGAGGCGGTCCAGGCCGAGGGGCTGCCGGGCGGTTTCGGCTCACTGTATCGGGTCTTGAAGCAAATGGAGGAAGGCGGCCAGGTGCGCCGGGGCTACTTCGTCGAGGGACTCTCCGGTGCCCAGTTCGCCCTGGCCGGCGCGCTCGACCGGCTGCGTGCCGCCCGTCTGGAAGAGCCGCCGATCGACGGCTTCACCGACGCGGATTGCCGGGTGCTGGCCGCGCTGGACCCGGCCAATCCCTATGGCGCCTTGCTACCCTGGCCGGCAACCGGTGCCCTGGACACCGCGTCCACCGCGGCGGCACCGCGCCGGGTCAGCGGCGCCTGGGTGTACCTGGTGGCCGGCACGCCGGTGCTGTACTTGGGCAGCAGCGCGCGGACCCTGACGACTTTCCCCGCGTCGCTCACGTCCGCGGGCAATGAACTAGACGTGGCGCTGGCCGCCCTGAACCGCTCGCCGGGCACCGGCCGGCGACGCCTGCTGATCCAGCGTATCGATGGCCGACCGGCCCTTGAATCGCCCTTGCGTGAGCGGTTGCTGGCTGCCGGATTCGTGTCTGATTATGACGCGTTGGTGCCCGGCAGGTTATAGGACGCTGGCGGGTATCGAACCGTTCCCTCGTGACACCGCTCCGCGGTGTTTCTCGTTCCCAGGCTCCGGCGTGGGAATGCCGTGCGGCCGCTCCAGCGGCGCGTCACGCGACGCTGGAGCGTCGGGACTTGCTCCCACGCTGGAGCGTGGGAGCCAGATGACGCTAGTTCTTCGTGAAGGTGGCGCTGCACTGGGAAGACGCATCCGCTCCAAAGATCGAGAGTATGAGTTGGTTGCCGTTTGTTTTCGCTCCTACCACGTAAGACTGGTTGTACCAATAATTAGCGCAAGATCCGACAGTGAAGTAGCCATTGGTGATGTCTCCCCAAGTATAGGTTGCAGCATCCGCCAGCTGGTTTACACCACTGGCCTGGAGCAGTGCCAAGTAAGGGTGTCCGGCACTGATGCCACCGGTCGCTACCGAAAGTTCCCACTGAACGCTTGACCTGTTACACGTGAAGAAACTCTGAATCCGTCCGTTGGTTAAAGTCATATTGGTCACAGTGCAGGTCTCGCCGCCGGGAGCCTTGTAGGGGCCGGGAGGAATCACGCCGGTTGTGACGGAAGGCGAGAGTGCTGCGGTCACGTCGGCCAGGGAACTCAGGGTGCCGTCATTATTGACCGTGAGTTCGACGGTGACGTCGTAATATTTGATTTTCCCTGCGCTATCCCGCGTTGGCACACGAAATGCCCTCACTTCGTTGCCGATCGCGTAGGACATGCTCTTTTCCAGCATGGCCGCGGGTGTGGCCGCCAGCGCCGCGGCGGGCAGGAGTGTAGCTGCCATGGCGGTCAAGGTTGCTGTGCCGATGTTCGAATAGCGCGACATATCGATTCCTCCCAATATTGGATTTACACACAAAAACCTTGCCGACGAGGGCTTTTATCATGGGGAAAAATTTCTTGTCAAGACCGTCCGTCAGATGGCCGGATGCTGGTGAACGGGTGCATCGGCAAATTCCCTGAATGACGCGCGCGGCCTCGTCGGGTGGACAAGCGCAGCGCGGTCCACCAGCGACGGTGTGGGATTCGGTGGACTGCGCCGGCGCTGGTCCAGCCTAGGGCCGGAACGATGATCAAGGTCTTGGCCCGCGTTTAGACCTGAAGCCCTTGCGCCTGGATTGGCGGCCGGTTGAACTCGGCAAACCTGGGAATAACAAGGTCGCTTGCCATAGTGTATTTGCCATAGTGTATTGTCACCGCGTTTTGTCTTCCGCGTCGGGTCTTGCTCCCACGGGGTCTGCGTTTGACTGTCAAGGGTATACGGAACGGTTTTGAGTTTTCGGTTTTTCGTTTTTAGTTAAGGACTATCAAACATTGGGTTACGAAAAACAAGAAACGAAAAACAACAACGACGGGTATACCATGCCGATACATACCATCAGCGCGCGCGGGCGTCGCGTATGACCAGCGTCACCATGACAGCCGCCGGGCCGCGCTTGATCGCCGGGGTCGACGAGGCCGGCCGCGGGCCGCTGGCCGGGCCGGTGTTCGCCGCGGCGGTGATCCTGGACCCGGAAGTGATCATTCCCGGTATCGGGGACTCCAAGAAGATCAGCCCGTTGCGGCGTGAGGCATTGGCGGTGGTGATCAAAGCGCGGTGCCTGGCCTGGTCGGTCGCCTACGCGACTGCCGCGGAGATCGATACGATCAATATCCTGCAGGCGAGTCTGCTCGCCATGCGCCGGGCGGTGGAGGGACTCGCCCGTCGGCCGGAACTGGTGCTGGTCGATGGGAACCGGCCGCCGGTCTGCGCCTGTCCGGTACAGACCGTCGTGCGGGGGGATGCGAGCGTGCCGGTGATCGGTGCCGCGTCGATTCTTGCGAAAGTCGCGCGGGATCGGCTGATGTGCCAGCTGGATCAGGCGTACCCGGGTTATGGTTTCGCGCTGCACAAGGGGTATCCGACACAATCGCACCGGGCGGCCCTGCGGCAACTCGGTCCCTGTCCCGAGCATCGCCGGACCTTCGGGCCGGTGCGTGAGTTGCTGTAACGACAACGATTGGATCGGCCTGAGTCACCCTTCAAGACTCCGGCAGGGGCTCGCGGGTATGCCCGTGGGTGTCGCGGAAGCGCTCGGCGATTGCGGTGAAGGTCTCGAATCCGGCCGCGAAGGCGTCGACCACGTCCGGATCGAAATGGGTGCCCCGCCCCTGGTCAATGATGGCGCGTGCTTTTGGATAGGGGATGGCGTCTTTGTAGACGCGCACCGAGACCAGTGCGTCGAAAACGTCGGCCAGCGCCATGAGGCGGGCGGAGGCCGGAATCTGTTCGCCGCTGAGCCCGTCGGGATAGCCCGTGCCATCCCAACGTTCGTGGTGCCAGCGGGCGATTTCCCGCGCCAGGGCCAGAAACTCGAGGCGGCGCGGGGTACTGTGTTCGGCCCAGGCGATGGCATCGCTGCCCAGCGCGGCGTGGGTCTTCATGATTTCCCATTCATCCGGGGTGAGACGCCCCGGTTTCAGCAGGATCTGGTCGGGAATGCCGACCTTGCCGATGTCGTGCAACGGCGCGGAGCGGACCAGCACCTCGATATAGCGATCGGTCAGGATTGCCGCGAAGCGCGGATGATGGCGCAGGCGGTCGGCCAGGGCACGCACATAGCCCTGGGTGCGCAAGAGGTGATTGCCGGTCTCCAGATCGCGGATTTCGGCGAGATGGGCCAGCGCCCGGATGCTCACTTCCTGGATCTGGGCGTTCTCTTCCATGCGCCGGTTGACCTCCTGCTCCAGCCACAGATTCTCATCGCGGAGCCGGTCGCGCGCGCGTTTCAGTTCCAACTGGGTCGCGACCCGCGCCAGAACGATCGCCGGGAGGAACGGCTTGCTGATGAAGTCGACGGCCCCGGCCTCCAGACCCTGGACCTCGGCCTGGCGGTCGTCCAGTGCAGTGACGAAGATCACCGGGATCTCGCGGGTGGCCGGGTTGGCCCGCAGTCGGTGCAGGACCTCGAAACCGTCCATTTCGGGCATCATGATGTCCAGCAGGATCAGATCCGGCCGCGGGGCCGACCCGCTGATCCGCAACGCCTGGACGCCGGAGCGCGCGGCGCGGATCGGATAACGTCCGCTCAGCAGATCCGCCAACACCGCGAGGTTTTCCGGCTGGTCATCGACGATCAGGAGGGTCGCACCCGCGGCCGTGGGTCGGTTCAGGTCGAGGTCGAGGGACCGGTCCACTAAAGTCCCCGCTGCTGACGCAAGCGTGATTGCATCCGCTTGACCTGTTTGAACGCCTCTTTCAGCATCAACCGATGGAGTTGGTTGAGGTCGTTGGGGTCCACGCGATTGACGCCATCCGGGTCCGCGGTGCGCAGTTGCTGCTGGATGCGAAAGCGCTGGATCAGGTGAAAGGCCTCGACCTCGGCGACGAGATCGGCGTCGGAGCGTTCCTGACAGGTCCCCGCGGCGCGCAGCCGCTCGGCGGTATTGGTCGCCCAGATGCCGTACTGGAGTGCCCAGACGCGCGCCATGTCGGTGAAGAGCCGGGCGCCTTGGAGCTTGAGGTCGATGGTATGGGGGAAGTCGCGGTTGCGGTCGAAACTGAACCGGCCGCCGAAGCCCAGCGGCGGGGTGATCGCGAGTGCCTGTTCCGCCAGGTTATGCAGGAAGCGGCCCTGGGTAGGGGCCGCGCCGATCAGCCAGGCGCGCAACTGATCCGCGGGCTCGAAAGTCCCGTACAGCGGCCGGAAGTCGAAGAAGATGGTGCCGTGCAGCAGGGCCTTGGGATCGGGCTCCGCCAGCCAGTCGCCGAAGCGCCGCTGCCATTCGTCCGCGCTCAGGCACCAACTTGGGTTGCCGGCCATGATGTTGCCGCGGCAGCGCTCGAACCCGCATTTGTGCAGCGCTTGATTCACCGCGCGGGCGAAGGGCAGGAAGGCGGCACGCAGGGCATCCGTCGCGGCCGGTTCGGGTGGGACGAAGATCAGCCCGTTGTCCTGGTCGGTGGCGAAGGTCTGTTCCAGTCGGCCGGCCGAGCCGAACACCAGCCAGCACCAGGGAATCGCGGGCAGATCGAACTCGTCCTCCATGAGTTCGATGACCCGCATGGCGATCAGGTCGTCGAGTCCGGACTGCCATTGACAGAGCGCTTCGATCCCCATCCCGGCGTGGAACAGTTCGGCGCCGCGGCGCCGGACCTGATCCGCCGCCAGGATCATGGCCTTCAGGTCGCGCGCGGCGCTGATCGCCGCGATCAGGGTCTCGGCTCCACCGGCGCGCAGACCGAGCAGATCCGCTTGATCGACCAGCCCGAACAGCCGGCCATCGCCCTCGGTGAGCAGCAGGTGACGCGCCCCGCGCTTGACCATCAGCACTTTGGCGCGATGGGTCGGAGCGTCCGCGGCGATGGTGAGCGGGGCGCCGATCATGTGGGCGGCCACCGGATCCCCGAGGCCGCCGCCCTCGAAGCTGATGACATGCAGCAGCTCGCGCAGACTGATGAGTCCCAGCGGTAGTCCGCTGGCCGCGTCGGCGATGACCGCCGCGTCTTCCTGGCCCTGGCTGATCTGATAGAGTGTTTCGCGCAGGGTCGTATCGGGCGCCACGACCAGCGGCCGGCGGCGGGCCAGGGTGCGCAGGGGCGCTTGTTCCGCGTCGCCGGCTTGCGTCAGCAGCCGGGATGAGGCGGCGCCGGAGGCCGTGTCCGTGGGCAGCGCTGGGGTGGTCTCGCCCGCGGCGGTCATGCGCAGTGCGGTGGGCTCAGTCGACACGGGTGAGCAACTCCCGCGCCTTGGCGATCAATTCGTGGGTCGAGAATGGCTTGGGCATGTAGGCATCGGCCCCAAGGGTCAGCCCCTTTTTCTGCTCGGCCTCACGTCCCTTGGCGGTGAGCATGAGAATCCGGGTGGCGGCCAGCGCCGGGTCCGCACGTACCGCTTGCAGTACGGCGAACCCGTCGAGCTTGGGCATCATCACGTCCAATACCACCAGCTCCGGACGCAGGTCGCGGATGGCCGCCAGCCCTTCCTCGCCATCGCGCGCAACGCTGACCGCGAAACCTTCGCGCTTCAACAGAAATTCCAGTGAGATGACGATGTTGGGCTCGTC
Organism: uncultured Lamprocystis sp.; assembly: GCA_964470155.1. Taxonomy (GTDB): domain Bacteria; phylum Pseudomonadota; class Gammaproteobacteria; order Chromatiales; family Chromatiaceae; genus Thiodictyon. The sequence continues at coordinate 170,954 of CAYYAY010000001.1, forward strand.
GTCAATGATCAGGACACGGGTGCTCATGGCTTGATTCTCAGGCAGTCGGCGTCTCATCCAGGGCATCGGGTTCCGCCGCGGGCAGTTCAAAGCAAAGCGTAGCACCTTTGGTCGATGTGCTCTCGGCCCAAATCCGTCCGCCGAAGCGCTCGACGATCTGGCGGCTGATGGGCAGCCCCAGCCCGGTGCCGATGGGTTTCTCACCGCTGCTGGACGCCTGGCGGAATTTCTCGAAGACCAGGTCCAACTCTGCCGCCGGAATGCCCGGACCATTGTCGGCGACACAGACCAGCCAGCCTCGCTCCAGGCGGCTCAGGCGCACTTCGACGAAACCGTTTTCGGTTGGGGCGAATTTGGCGGCGTTGGAGAGCAGATTGACCAGGACCTGCACCAGCCGGTCCCGGTCCGCCTGCACCCAGGCCGGGCACGCGGCGGCTCCCAGGTCGAGCACGAGCCGCGCGCCACGCCCCTCGATCAACTGCCCGGTGGCCGCCGCCGACTGGATGATCACCTCGTGCAGGTCGACCTGTTCGATCAGCCAGTCGGCATGTCCGGACTCGATCTTGGCGAGATCCAGGACCTGATTTACCAGCCGTGAGAGCCGCTCGGTCTCACTGACCAGGATGCCGAGGAAGCGTTTGCGTTCGCCGACCTCGATCTCCGGATCGTCATAAAGAATCTCCGAGAAGGCGCGGATCGAGGCCAGCGGGGTGCGCAGCTCATGCGTCACCGAGGACATGAAATCGTCCTTGAGGCGGTCCAGTTCCTGGAGCCGCAGATTGGCGGCGCGCAACTCCGCGGTAGCGGCCTCGAGCTCGCGCGATTTCTGCTCCAGGTCGCGGCTGTAGGCGCGGATCTGGGAAGCCTCGTCGAGGATGTTCAACACCTCGTCGAGCCCCAGCGTCTCCTCTTCGGTGACCGAGGCGACCATGACCCGCGCCGAGGCCCCGCCGATCGCCCCGGACAGCAGGGTCTCGGCGAAGGCAACGGTCTGTGCGTCCGCCGGCAGCCCTTCCGGCGTGGCACTGCCGCGCGCGCGGGCAAAGTCGGCGAAGGCCCGGCCGGTGCGCTCCTTGCCGAGGAAGCGCTCGGCCAGGGCACGCAACTCGGCCACCTCCACGCTGCCGCGCCACAGGGGCAGATTGGTCCGCCGGCCGTGGCGCGGCGCGTCGACATAGGCGTTGGCCTGGGCGGCCTCGACCGCGTTGGGCGGGCGCCAGGCGGACACGGTCAGGAAGGCACCCAGGTTCGCGCTCAGGCTCCAGAACAGACAGTGGGTCACGTCGTTCCAGCCGGTGAGCCCGAACAATGCCTGGGGTTTCAGGAGATCGATGCCGAAGACGCCGGACTCCATGAAGATCGGCGGCAGCCAGCCCGAGCGGGCAAAAGAAGGCAGGAGCAGGGTGTAGAGCCACACCAGAAAACCGACCGAGAGTCCGGCGAGCGCCCCCTCGCGGGTGCCGCCGCGCCAGTACAAGGCGGCGAACACCGCCGGCGCGAATTGGGCGACAGCGGCAAAGCTGATCAGCCCGATGGCGACCAACGCATAGGCTTCTCCGGCCAGCCGATAGTAGAGATAGCCAAGCAGCAGGATGATCACGATGGCCAGGCGGCGGATGCTGAGCAGCAGCCGGCCCAGATCGATCCGGCGGTGGTGCCAGCGCCGCAGCAGAATCGGCAGGATCAGATCATTGCTGACCATGGTCGAGAGTGCGATGACCTCCACGATCACCATCCCGGTGGCCGCCGAGAGCCCGCCGATGAAGACCATGAGGGCCAGCCAGGGCTGACCGAAGGCCATCGGCAGGGTCAGGACGAAGGTATCCGGGTTCACTTGGCCTTCCGGAAAGGCCAGCAGCCCGGCCAGGGCGATCGGGATCACGAACAGGTTGATCAGCAGCAGATACAACGGGAAGAGCCAGATGGCCCGACGGATCTGGTGTTCGTCGCTGTTCTCGACGACGGCGAGCTGGAATTGGCGCGGCAGCAGCATCACCGCGAGCCCCGCCAGCAGTGAAATGGCGAACCAATCGATCGGCGAGCTGAGGGCGGGGTCCAGCAGGGCGGCGGTGCGCGGGTCGGCGCCGACCGGCGGCAGGGCGGGGCCGCCGATGGTGCCGTTGACATCCAGCAGGCCCAGGGTGACCCAGAGCCCCAGGCCCAGGAAGGCGACCAGTTTGACGATGGACTCCAGGGCGACCGCCGCCACCATCCCCTCGTGACGTTCGCTCGCATCCAGATGACGGGTTCCGAACAGGATGGTGAAGGCCGCCAGCAGCAGCGCGATGATGAAGGCAGTGTCTTGCCAGAAGGGCAGGTTCAGCGCCTCCGGCATCCGCACTTCCGGGTAGCGCAGCAGGATGGTGAAGCTCCAGGCGACGGCCTTGAGCTGCAGGGCGATATAGGGCACCACCCCGAACACGGCGATCACCGTCACCAGTCCGCCGAGCAACTGGCTCATGCCGTAGCGCGAGGCGATGAAGTCCGCGATCGAGGTAATGCGCTGGGCCTTGCTGATACGGACCATCTTGACCAGCACCGAACCCCAGAGCAGGGCCATCAAGGTCGGGCCGACATAGATGGCGAGGAATCCCAGGCCGGTAGCGGCGGCGCGGCCGACGCTGCCGTAGAAGGTCCAGGCGGTGCAGTAGACCGCCAGTGACAGCGCGTAGACCGTCGGGCTGCCGATCACCGAGCGGCCCTGATCGGCGCGCCGGTCGGCCCAGTAGGCGACCGCGAACAGCACCCCGAGATAGGCGCAGGCCACGCCGATGATCAGTGGGCCGGAGATCATGCTCGGGTGATTACTCGCGGCCCCGCGAGCAGATCCAGGCGGCCAGCGCGATTACCAGGGTCCAACTGCCGAACAGATAAAGATAGAGCGCGGGGATACCGAAGGCGTTCGGTACCTCCTCGAAACGGGCCGCCATGGGTGAAAAGAACGCGAACAGGGCGAACAGGAACAGGATCAGCAGACGTTGTCGCAGCAGGTTGGCGCGGGGCATGGCTCACCCGGTCTCTGATGGGGGCTAGCCGCGAAGTATAGGCGCGGCGCCGGGAGAATGCGCAGGTGGGTTGGACGCAATCCTCATCTACCCGGTTCAAACGAACACGAACCCGCCGCGGCGCCTGGTCCTTGGCGGGGCACGCGGCGGTGATCGGGCGGTCAGGCGGCTGAGCGTCAGTTCAGGCCGCACATGCCGCCCTGGCAGCAGTTGCCGCTGGCGCAGGCCGGCAGCGGGGCAGCGCCGCTGCCGCGGCTGGTGCTGGAAATAATGTTGCCGCCGGTGGCCAGGCGCTGCACCGGGGCCTCCGCGGGGGTGTCGCCAGTCTCCTGGCCGGCGCGCGCGCACAGCTCGCCCCAAGTGGATAACTGCTCACTCATGCGATGGCTGACTTCCAGCACGCGGCCATTGGTGTCGCAACGGTAATCGTAAGTTGGCATTGAATGCTCCAAAGTCTCTCGCTGTTCTCTTAATCCCCTGGGATTATAGGCATCACGCGACGCCATGCAAAACTCAAAACCGTTCCGTAGATCACCCCCACCAGGTTCAAGGCCGGATGTAGACGTAGCCCTGCGATTGCAGTTCGGCAATCTTGGTGACCCCGCCCTCGGGGACCACCGAGAAACCCGGGAGCAATTCATCCAGGCTGAGTTTGAATCCTTTGAGCGTGTTGCCGCACATCTCCAGCCCCACCCCTTCGTCCTTGAGCTTCGCCAGACCGCCGCGCACCTTCTCGGTGGCCTCGATTTCATTGAAGGCGGTGATGGCGGGGCCGTGGACGACCAGCACGATATGCACCTTGTCCGGTCCGCCGACGCCGTCGATATGGTTCTGGATATTGTTGAGTACGAACGGGACCTTCTCGGCCTCGGAGACGTGGTAGACGACGTTGAGTTTCTGCTGCTCGGCGGCGAACGCCGTGGGCAGTGCGGCCAGGGTCGCCAGGAGGGCGGCAATCATCAGCTTGTTCATGGGCGTAGCTCCGGTGAATGATTCGATCGTCTGGAGTCAAGGCGTTGGCCTTGGTACCCCGCACCTGCTTCTAAGGCTGAAGCCCCGGACTCCACCTGGCGGGCGCCTCGCGCCCGGCCCAGGCTAGAGTTCCTCTGAGGCGAAGTCCGCCAGGCGCGAGCGCTCGCCGCGCATCAGGGTGATGTGACCGCCGTGGGGCCAGTGCTTGAAGCGGTCCACCACGTAGGTGAGGCCGGAGGTGGTCTCGGTCAAATAGGGGGTGTCGATCTGACCGATGTTGCCGAGACAGACCACCTTGGTCCCCGGGCCGGCGCGCGTGATCAGCGTCTTCATCTGCTTGGCGGTGAGGTTCTGCGCCTCGTCCAGAATTATGTATTTATTGAGGAAAGTGCGCCCGCGCATGAAATTCAGCGAGGAGATGCGGATGCGGCTCTTCATCAGGTCATTGGTCGCGGCGCGGCCCCATTCACCGCCCTCGGGGCGGGTCAGGACTTCCAGATTGTCCATCAGGGCGCCCATCCAGGGGGTCATCTTCTCCTCCTCGGTGCCGGGCAGAAAGCCGATGTCTTCGCCGACCGGCACCGTTACCCGGGTCATGATGATCTCTCGATAGAGACTGCGGTCCAGCACCTGGGTCAGACCGGCGGCCAGCGCCAGCAGGGTCTTGCCGGTGCCGGCGGTGCCCAGCAGGGTGACGAAATCCAGCTCCGGGTCCATGAGCATGTTCAGGGCGAAGTTTTGCTCGCGGTTGCGGGCGTTGATGCCCCAGACGCTGTGACGGGGCAGGCGGTAGTCCTCCACCACCTCGATGAGGGCCTCGCTCGCGCCGCGCTTCTCCCGCACGATGGCCTCGAAACCGCTGTCATCGGCGGTGTAGAGACACTGGTTGGGGTACCAGTCGGCCACGTCCGGGCCACTGATGCGGTAGTAAGTGCGGCCCTGCTCCTTCCAGGAGTCCATGGACTTGCTGTGGTGGTCCCAGAAGTCCGCGGGGAGCGGCTCCGCGCCGGTGTAGAGCAGCGCGGCGTCGTCCAGGACCTGATCGTTCGAATAGTCTTCCGCCGGGATGCCGAGCACCGCGGCCTTGATCCGCAGGTTGATGTCTTTGGAGACGATGATGACCTGGCGGTCGGGCCGCCGCTCGCGCAGGGCCTGGGCGGTGCCGAGAATGTTGTTGTCCGGTGAGGTGCCGGGCAGGGACTCGGGCAGCCGCAGTTCCAGCAACTGGGTTTGAAAGTACAGCCGCCCGGAGGCGGGCAGCACGATGCCGCCGCCGTTGGCGGAGGTAGGACCGATCGGCAGGCCGGCGTCGATCTCGGCTTTGTCCGCGTTGCACAGGAGCTGATCCAGGAAACGGGTCGCCTGGCGGACGTTACGCGCGACCTCGGACATGCCCTTCTTGCCGTGATCCAGTTCTTCCAGAACCACCATCGGCAGGAAGATGTCGTGTTCCTTGAAGCGGAAGATGCAGGTCGGGTCGTGCATCAGTACGTTGGTGTCGAGGACGAAGAGGCAGGTCTTGTCGTTTTCGCGTTTGATCATCGGGAGTACGTGAGTCCGTCAACACGGGAAAGCGTTAGGGGCAAGTCATGATCAGGCACGCGCCGCGGCGAGCACCTCGTCGACATGCCCTGTCACCTTGACGCCGCGCCATTCCCGGCGCAGGACGCCCGCGGCGTCGATCAGGAAGGTGCTGCGCTCGATGCCGAGGCTCTCCCTGCCGTACAGCTTCTTGAGCTTGATGACGTCGAACGCCCGGCACAGCGCCTCGTCGGTGTCGGCGACCAGATCGAACGGGAAGCCCTGCTTGCTCTTGAAGTTCTCCTGGGCTTTGATCCCGTCCCGCGAGGCCCCGAGAATCACCGTGCCGGCGTCGGCGAAGGCGTCCGCCGCGTCGCGGAAGTCCTGTCCTTCCTGGGTGCAGCCGGGGGTACTGGCCTTGGGGTAGAAGTAGAGGACCAGCGCCTGACCGTGATAGTCCGAGAGTTTGCGGGTCTGCCCGCCGGTAAGTACGAGGTCCAGGTCGGGAACCGCTTCGCCTAGCCGTATGCTCATGGGGTGCTGCCTGTGGGTCTCAGAGGGTTGCTGATCGATGAACCTGGTGGGGCGGGTCGCGGCACTTGGCGTCGGCACTGACTGATGAGCCGGCGCCTGGCGGGCAGGCGCCGGGGACACGAACGGGGTCGGCGGCGCGGGCTGGAAGCCCGCGCCACGGGGTCAGCCCTTCAGCGGCTCCAAGACCGCGTCGAGATTGAGCCCGTCACAATAGTCCATGAACTCCTCGCGCAGCCCAGCGATGTGCATATCGGAGGGAATGCCGACGGTCATGTGCACCGAGAACATGGTGGTGCCGGTATGGGCGGCGGCATAGGTCGTGGTTGCCATGTCTTCGATGTTGATGCTGCGGTCGGCGAAGAAGCCGGCCAGGGTGTTGACGATCCCCGGGTGGTCCATGGACACCACGTCCACCGCATAGGGCAGCAGGTTGCGCCCGGTGGCACGCTCACCGGTGCGCTTGGTGATGATGGTCATGTTGAGCTGGCGCTGCAGCTCGGGGATGGCGTTCTCGATCTTGGCCAGGGTGTTCCATTTGCCCTCGACCAGGAGCATGGCGGCGAACTCCCCGCCGAGCACGGTCATGCGGCTGTCTTCGATATTGCAGCCGTGCTCCAGGATGGTTTTTGAGAGCATGTTGACGATGCCGGGGTGGTCCTCGCCGAGGGCGGAGATCACGAGGTAAGTCTTCTGTGTTGCCATGTCCGTAGAGTCGCGGTCTGGGGTTGCCGGATGAGCGGGCGAGTGTACCATGGGGCTTCGGTCGGTCGTACAGGGTCAAGCGCGCGGCAACAGTGCCAAATCTGAGGGTCGGGTGCGACCGCTGGCGGATGCGGCGCGCACGACCGGCGAGACGCGCGAGCATCTGATAAAAAAGCCTATTTAATCATGCATCTGTCCGAGTCGTCCCATGATCGAATCCGTGTAGGGGATACCAGGTGTCGTCGCGGGCGGCCGGTAAGAGTTCGCGGCGCAGGTTGCGCAACGCGTCCGCGCCGCTCTTGCCCGCGGTCAAGACGGCGAACGGGTCCTCGCTCTCCAGCGTGTCGCCCAGCTCGGCATCGACTTGCTCCGGGTCCTCGCCGGCCTCCATGCGGCGGATCGCCTCGGCCATGCCGTCGCCCAGCTTGAGTCCGGAGGCGTCGAACAGACGCCGCATCAGGCGTGCGGCCTGCTTGGGGTCGGTGTCGTCCAGGCCCTCCAGTTCCCCCGCCATGGTGGCGAAGGCTTGCATCATCCGTTCCTCGTCGATGCCGGCCGGCAGTCCGGTGTCGTCCGCTTCCGCGGACTGTCCCCGCCCTTTGCTGATCGCGAAGAGGCTGGCCTGACGCCCCAGCTCCGGTCGGCCGCAGCGCGGGCAGGCGGGCCGGGTGGCGGTGTCGACACGGCGGGCGAAGAAGTTGAAGATGGTGTGGCAGTCGGGGCAGTAGAACTCGTAGACAGGCATCGCGTGGACTCCGGGTTCAGGATAGCGACGGATCTTAACCGAGTCGGTCGGTACCTGACATGTACCCCGGGTGTCGCGAGCGGTATCCAGACCGTGCCGTCACCGCGGTCAGGGGCGCGGGTCGGAGGCCGTCGATTCGATCGATTTGATGACACTCTTGGGGGTATACCCGTCGTTGTTGGTTTTTCGTTTCTCGTTTTTCGTAACCCGACGTTCGATAATCCTTGACGAAAAACCGAAAACTCAAAACCGTTCTGTATATCGATGAGAATCCTGAAACTGCTGCTGCTTTGGTATTTCGTCATCGCCGGCCTCGCGCTGCATGCGGCCTGCGGCGCGGTCTGGGTGCTTAAGCCCGACCTGGTCCGGACCGCGTGGGAACGGGCGGGCGCTTTCCTCACCGGCACCGGGCACCTGCCACTCCTCGCCGCGGTTGATCCGGGGCGCGAGCGGTTGTCGGACGATCAGGTGTTCAGCCGGATTCCCGCCTGGCGGCCACGGACCGCGGGGCCCGATGCTCCCCCGCCGGGCTCCGCACGCATCGGTACCCGGCTGTTTGCGTCAGCGCCGGCGGCGGCGGATGCGCTGACCCCCGGCGCTACGCTCGATCTTGGTGAGGGAGTCTACAAAAGCCCGCTGGTCATCCGGGTTTCCAATGTCCGCATCCGCGGCCACGGACACGTGGTCTTCGAAAAGGGGACGGCCCGCGGCAAAGGGAGTCTCGTCGTCGCCGCGGACAATGTCCGGATCAGTGACATCGAATGCCGCGAGATCGCGGTCCCTGACGGCAATGGTGCCTGTATCCGTTTCGAAGGTCGGAATCTCGCGGTCGAGCGGGTTTATTTCCATGATGCACAGCAGGGCATACTGACCGGTTCGAACCCTGGACTGGTGGATATCCGCGCGAGCCGTTTCGAGCGTCTGGGCCAGCGCGGGCAGGCGCATGGAATCTATATCGGCGGCGGACGGCTAGCCATTGCCGACAGTCTGTTTCTGGCGGCTCGCGGCGAGGGCCACGAGATCAAGTCCAGGGCGGCCGAGACCACCATCGTGCGCAGTGTCGTGGCCTCCCTGAACGGGGTCGACAGCCGCCTGATCGACGCACCCAACGGCGGTGTGCTGAGGATCACCGACAGTTTGCTGTGCGAGGGGCCCGACACGGCCAACACTGATGTCATCGGCTTCGGCCTGGAAACCGGGTTGGGGCACCACCCGGCAGATCGGGTGGTATTGCGCAACAATCTGATTGTGCTCGATCGTGAAGGGTCCGTGCGGTTACTGCATCTGGTCGACGAACGGATGCCGGTCGAGGTCGCCGGGAATCGGATCGTCGCCCGGAACGCGACGCCCTATGACAAGACCAACGTGCTGTTCAGAAACCGCAAGGCGGCAGGGTTAGCGCCTTATCCGGCGCTGCCCTGGGAGCAACTGCCCCTTGGCGGCACGGGGCGGGACGAGCCTTAGGCGGTCTGCGGCCGCGCCGATCAGGCAAATCCCAGCAGGATCTCCTGGGTTTCCTCGCGCCGGATGCGCGGTCCCAGGGTGGTGACCAGCCGGGCGGAGGCGGCGGAGGCCAGGTCACCCGCGCGCTGGCGGTCCCAACCCTGGGTCAGTCCGTAGAGGTAGGCCCCGGCGAACATGTCCCCGGCGCCGACGGTGTCGATCGCATCGACCTTGTTGCCGGCGATGCGGATCAGCGTCCGGCCGTCCCAGACCAGGGCGCCCTTGGGCCCGCGGGTGACGGCGAATTCACGACTCAGGGTCTTGAGATAATCGAGCGCGACCTCGAGACTGTCGGTGCCGGCCAGACCCATGGCCTCGGATTCGTTGGCGAAGATCAGATCGACACCGGGGCCGATCATCTCCAGCAGGCCGTCCTTGAAATAGGTGACCATGTTGGGGTCGGAGAGTGAGATGGCGGTGCGCACGCCGGCTGCCGCGGCGATTTCACGCGCCTTGATGGAGGTCGCGCGGGCGCCGGGGGACGTGACCAGATAGCCTTCGGTGTAGAACCAGTCGGCATCGCGCAGGGCGGCTTCCACCAGTTCGTTGTCGGAGAGGTTGCCGCTCACACCCAGGAAGGTGCACATGGTGCGGTCCCCGTCGGGGGTGACCAGCACCACGCAGCGGCCGGTGTGACCCTGATCCTTCTCGGTGTGATGGTTGGTATCGACCCCGCCCTCGCGCAGATCGTGCATGTAGAAATGGCCCAGTTCGTCGTCCGCCACCTTGCAGGAGTAATAGGCGCTGCCGCCGAACTGACTCAGGGCGATGATGGTGTTGGCGGCCGAGCCGCCGGAGCCGCGCTGATGGTGATGCGCGGCGAGGTAGAGCATGATCTCGAGCTGCTTGGCCTCGTCCACCAGGGTCATGACCCCCTTGTCGATGCCGAGTGCTTCCAGATCGGCATAGTCGATCTCATATTCCATATCAACCAGGGCATTGCCGATGCCGTAAACGTGATAGCGTGCCATTGCGACTCCGGAGGTCGGTATATTGAATGTCGGCAGTTTACCTGAAGCGGGTTCCTGAGAAGAGCCTTGCGGGCGCGGGGCGAGCGCATCGGTATTCTGTGGCACGAAAAACCGAAAACTTAAAACCGTTCCGTGTAAACTGCCGGTCGTGCCAGATCATCCGGGGACTCCAGACGATGCCAGACTCAGGTCGACTGCCTGCCGCACCGGACCAGGCGGTGAGCCGCCTCCAGGAGCGGCTGACGACACGCTATCAAGCGCGGATCAGCGGCGCCTTGGTCCGCCCGGCCACCCCGGCGGCCTGGCTCGATCTGCCGCCCGAGCTGGCGCCGGGCCTGGCCGCGGCCCTGATCGCGCGCGGCCTTCCCCGGCTCTATGCCCACCAGCGCGAAGCATTCGACCTGGCGCGGGCGGGGCGGCATCTGGTGGTCGCCACGCCGACCGCCTCCGGCAAGACACTCTGCTATAACCTGCCGGTCCTGGACGCCGTGCTGCGGGCTGGCCGCAAGGCACTTTATCTCTTTCCTACCAAGGCACTGGCGCAGGATCAGGTGGCCGAGTTGACCGCGCTGGGGCGGGCGCTCACGGCGGCCGGCGGCACCGGAATCCGCGCCTATACCTTCGATGGCGATACTCCCGGCGATGCCCGCAAGGCGGTGCGCACCCGTGGGGATCTGGTGCTGAGCAACCCGGACATGCTGCATCAGGCGATCCTGCCGCACCACACCAAGTGGGCCCAGTTTTTCGAGGGTTTGGCCTTCGTGGTGGTGGATGAACTGCACAGTTATCGGGGAGTCTTCGGCTCGCATGTGGCCAATGTGTTCCGTCGGCTGCGGCGCATCTGCCGCTTCTACGGGGTGTCGCCCACCTTCATCTTCACCTCCGCCACCATCGCCAACCCGGCGGAATTAGCGCAGCGTTTGTGTGGTGAACCGGTGACCGCCATTACCCGCAGCGGCGCTCCGCAAGGCGAGCGCTCGCTGCTGCTGTGGAATCCGCCGGTGATCAATCCGGATCTGGGCATCCGCGCTTCCGCGCGTTCCCAGACGACCCGTATCGCCCGGATGGCGGTGCAGTCGGGGCTCAAGACGATCGTCTTTGCCCGCTCCCGCTTGATGGTGGAAGTCATCACCAAGTACCTGAAGGATGTGTTCGACAAGGACCCGCGCCGTCCGCCGCGGGTGCTGGCTTATCGCGGCGGCTATCTGCCGAGCGATCGGCGCGCCGCCGAGCAGGCGCTGCGCGCCGGCCGGGTGGAATTGGTGGTCAGTACCTCGGCCCTGGAGTTGGGGGTGGACATCGGCGCCCTGGATGTGGCGATCCTCAACGGCTATCCGGGTACCATCGCCGCCACCTGGCAGCGTCTGGGGCGGGCCGGACGGCGGCGGCGCCCGTCGCTGGGGGTGCTGGTCGCGACCAGCGACCCGCTCGATCAATACCTGGTCCGCCATCCGGAGTTTTTCTTCGATGCGTCCCCGGAGCATGCGCGTATCCACCCGGATCAGCTCCTGATCCTGCTCGAACACGTGCGTTGCGCCGCCTTCGAGCTGCCGTTTCGGGATGGCGAGCACTTCGGCGCCGAGGATCTGCCGGAGATGCTCTCCTATCTGCGCGACGAGGGCGTGCTGCAGCGTCAGGGGGATCAGTGGTTCTGGGTGGCGGACAGCTATCCGGCCAACGCGGTCTCGCTACGCTCGGTGGCGGAGGGCAATTTCGTGGTGATCGACACCACCGGCGGGGCTCAGACCATCATCGCCGAGGTCGACTGGTCGAGCGCCCCCGGCACCATCTATGTCGGGGCCATTTATATGATCCAGTCGCAGCCCTATCAGGTGGAGCGGCTGGACTGGCCGGGCCGCAAGGCCTTCGTCACCCGCACCAGGGCCGACTATTACACCGACGCCATCGACTATACCCGGCTCAAGATTTTGGACCGTTTCGAGGGACGGGCGAGCGGCGAGGGCGCGGCACCGGGCGGGGTGGTGGCGCAGGGGGAGGTCCATCTGGTCCGCCGTTACCCCGGTTACAAGAAGATCCGCTATTACAGCCACGACAACATCGGCTACGGCAACATCGATCTGCCCGACCAGGAACTGCACACCACCGCCGTCTGGTGGCAGGCGCACCCGGCCGCGCTGGAGGCGCTGCTGCCCGACCGTCAACAAGCGATCGAGGGGTTCCTGGGCGCCGCCTATGCCTTGCATCATGTGGCCGCGCTGCGCTCGATGGCCGAGTTGCATGACCTGGGTCGGGCCGTGGGCGACGGGCAGGGGACCTGGTTTGCAGTCACCGGCAACGACGGACGCGGTCACCTGCGCGGACCCGACAACGCGCTGGTCGAGGAGACCGCGGTCGCCCGTTTCGAGCCGACCCTGTTTCTCTACGACAACTATCCGGGCGGGGTGGGGCTCTCGGCACCGCTCTACGATGCCGCGGAGACCTTGGTGCGGGATGCCCGCGAGCTGGTGGCGGGCTGCGGATGCAGCGGCGGCTGCCCCGCCTGCGTGGGACCCGTGCTGCCCGGCGACGCGCAGCGGGTGATCACGCCGCGGGCGGCGACGCTGCGCGTGCTTGGGCTGCTGGAAGGGTCGAGCGCTACCGAAACGGCGGCGGATCATGGGGTTTGAAGAGCGGCTGCGCCGCATCCGGGGTTCAGCATCGGGCCCAACGCCGGCCGCACCCACGGCCGACCGGCCCGCGTTGGCCGAGCGGTTGCGCCGGGTGGGGGTCGGGCGGACGGTCGAGCGTGGCCCGGTCGGGGCTCCGGACGAGCGTGCCCTGGCGAATGCGCTGGGGGCCGAGTGCCCGGTGCCGGGGGTGCTGCGGCTGGAGCGGCGCCTGTCCAGTCGACAGGGTCACGGGCGGGTGGTGCCGGTGGGTATGACGGATTTGGGCGATCTGCCGTGGGGTGAGGCGGTGTCCGTTGACGATCGGCTTGACGCGGGGGCGGGTCAGGACGGTGGGCACGGGCTGGAAGCCCATGCCACAGCCCATGCCAAGGGGGGCTGGCTGTGTCTCGATACCGAGACCAGCGGACTGGCGGGCGGCACGGGCACCTGGGCGTTTCTGACCGGCTTGCTGCGCGCGGATGGCGGGGACTGGCTGCTGCGCCAGTATCTGCTGACCCGGTTGGACGCGGAGCCGGTCTATCTGGAGTTGATCGCCGCCGAACTGATCCGGACCGCCGCGCTGCTCACCTATAACGGCCGTGCGTTCGATGCCCCGCTGCTCGCCACCCGGTTCCGGCTCGCCGGCCGGGCGGATCCCTTGGACGGTCTCCCGCACCTGGATCTGCTCGGTCCCACGCGCCGGGCCTTCGCCCGCCGGTGGCCGGACTGCCGGCTGGTCACCGCCGAGTCCCGTCTGCTCGGTGTTCAGCGCAGCGGCGATCTGCCGGGTGCCGCCGCCCCGGCCGCCTGGCTGGGCTGGCTGCGGCGCGGCGAGACCGCCCCGCTGGCCGCCGTGCTGCGGCACAACCGCGACGACCTCCTCGCGCTGGCCGGCCTGCTCCCGGCCCTGGCCAACGTCTATCGGGACCCGGCCGCCCACGGGGCGGACTGTCGGACGGTCGCCGCCGCCTGGCAGCGCCGCGACCCGGCACGGGCCCTGCGCATCCTGGCCGCCAATCGGCAGGAACTGGACGTGTCGGGACTGCACGACCTGGCACGGTTGTACCGTCGGGCGGGCGATTGGGTGCAGGCGAGCGGTATCTGGGAGGCTCTGGCGGCACGCGGGGACGCGAACGCGCGGGCGGCGCTCGCGCGCTACTGCGAGCACCACCGCGGCGACCTGACCCGGGCGCTCCTACTCACGCAATCCCTGCCGGCGGGGCCGGAGCGGGAACGCCGCCAGGCGCGTCTGCGCGTCAAGCTGGACCGTGAGCGGCCGGCGGGTCAGATCGAACTGGCCATCGAGCCCTACTCGACCGGAACATAGTAAATCCAGGCGTCCTGGTCGACCTTCAGGTCGATCAGGCTCTGGTTGCGCACGTCTAGGTGGACATAGACCGGGGTTCCGGCCGGGATGATGATGCCGTAGCCGGTCGGAAAACTGATGCTGGTGTCGGTGACATTGGAACCCAGGTAGGTGTTCCCGCTGTTGGCGCCATAGACATAGAGTCCGGGGCCGGCGTACTTCATGCGGAAGATACAGCCGTTGGAGTCATTACCGGCGCATTGGTACATCTCCGGTCGGGTACTCACCTCCAGGTCCACATAGAGCGCGACTTCCGCCTGTTCCGCCGCCAGCACGCTGACAATCGCCACCCGGGTCGACGGTGTCCAGACGCCTGCCTTGTCCACGTGGCAGATGGTTCCGCGGTTGCACAGACCCGTGGTGGCTTTGATCACCGCGGTGTTCAGCGGCCGGATCCCGGCAGCCGGGACGGCGGCAGCCGCCAGGGTAGTCAGCAGGAGCGGGACTAGGGTCAGGACCTTGGCCAGGGGGTGACGCTGGAGCATGTTCTGTCGTTTCCTCAGTGTGATTGGGTGCCGTGCGGGACGAGCCGTTACCGAGACGGGTCAGGTTCGGGTGGAATTGAACCACGAGACGTCCTCTGCGCCCAACCGACATCAAGCAAAACACCAGGCTGTTTGGCGTCCGCGGGACTTGGCTTGGCAGCATTGCGGTCAGAACCCGGTGCCGCCCACCGCGCCAACCAGGGTGTCGATCTCGTCCAAATCCCGAGCCACCGCTTGTGAGCGCGCTTTCAGGTCCGCTACCGACTGATCTTCGGGTCGGATGCCGCGCAAGCTGCCCTTGGCGCCGGTCACCCGCGCCTGGGCCTTGGCGAGGCGTTGGGCCTCGGCACGATTGGCTGCCGCACCCTGCGCCTTGAGGGCGGCCCGCTGCCGCGCCAGGCGTTGCTCCAGGTCCGCGAGCCGCGCATTCGCCCGCTTCAGGTCGGAGCGCACCGCGGCTCGCTCCTGTTCCAGTTCCCGCGCCTGCGCCTGGAGTTGCTGCCCGGCGTCGCGTTCACCCTGATAGGTTCCTGCGCGCTCATCGATCCGCCGCTGATAGCCGCCCCCGGCCAGACCCACGATGCCGCTGACGAACCCGCCCTGATGCGGGTCCGGGCTGGTCGCGCAGCCGCTCAGAACGAGCGCCAGTCCGGCAATCGCCATGCGCAGACCGCGCATGGGTCGGCGCCAGGCTGATTGGCGGAACAGCGCGATGGCGATCTCCGCCTTGTCCGGTGCAATCATCATGCGGCCTCCTAAGCGACGGACACGCTGCCGGCGAGTTTGTCCAGGGTGCTGAGGTTGCGGTTGTAGACTTCGAGCTCGCGCTGCATCGGTTTGGTGTCGGTGCCCGGATTGTCCTGTCGATACTGGCGTTCGGCACCCTGGAACATGGTCTGTTGCTCGCGGGCGCCGGAGCTCGCCTGCGCGATGACCGCCCGGTTATCCGTGATGCGCCGACGGGCGTCAGCCACCTCGGTCTGGCTCGCCTGGCCTTTGCGATAGCGCTGTTCGACCGCGGCCAGCCGCTGCTTGTCCGCGGCAATGACCTGGCGGACGCTCGCAATCAGCGCTTCGGTCTCTTGATTGGCGCGACGGACGTCGGCAATCATCGCATCGAGTTGATCTTCTTTACTCGAGAACTGCTTCTGTTTGGAGGCGATGTAGGCCCCCGCGAGCCCGCCCACCGCGCCGCCGATCGCGGCCTTCAGCAGCACATCCTTCCCTTTGTCGCCCTGAATGACGCCCCATAGGGTACCCGCCCCGGCGCCGATCAAGACCCCTTCCCAGACCGTCTTCTGGAAGGCTTTGCTCTGCTGGCGCATCCGCTGCTCGGCCGGGGTCAGTGACGCGTCGGCAGCGGTCTGCGTTTGCGGGTGCGTGCCCCCGGTGAGCGCCGACAGCCCGGTGGTTGCCATCCCCTGGAGATCGCCGGTCGTCACGCACCCGGCGGTCAACCATCCTGTCGCCAGGGCGATGATCATTGGTCTACCGTTCAAGCGCTGGAAATGTGCTCGAATCATCTTTGTTACCTTCTGAAGTCAGCCGTCGCTCGTCGGTTGCTGGTCTCGGGGAAAACCCGTAAAGTCTAGCCGCGTTGAGATCGCGTGACCGTGCGATACCACGCCGGAATGCACCGTCCGGTTGTTGCGACGGGAATCTTGGCTGGAAATCGCCGCATCCCCCGATGTTTGTCGTTATACGGAACGGTTTTTAGTTTTCGGTTTTTCGTTTTTCGTTAAAGACTATCGAACATCGGGTTACGAAAAACGAGAAACGAAAAACCAACAACGAGGGGTATAACTTGAGGATCTCGATCATGAGCACTTCCGGTTCGTGGGGTCAGGCTTCGGGTTTGGTGGTCGCGGCGATCTGTAGCGGCTTGGTAATGAATAGCGGCACGCTGTTCGCCGGGTCCTGCTCGGCGCCGGCCAACAACAACATCTTCAACGCCACGCTCTGTGTCGATGGTCAAGTCGCGAGTATCGGTTCGAACAATATTCAGGACATCATCGACGCCATTGATACCGCGCAACTCCGACAGCAATTCCCGAGCTACGACGCGGCGGTTTCCGCCGGAGCCTTCCAGCTGGATGTTCGCGGTCTGCCGGTCACCCTGGACTACGCTCAGAACTCCACCCAATTGGCATTTTCGGTGCCGAGTCTCGGGATCAACGAGACCTTTGAAGGCGGCAGCCGTGATGCCAGCAACGACCTGTTTGAAGACTACATCAAGCAGAACGGTGAAGATATCCTGCGCGAGTTGCTGCGGGTGTCCGCGGTCGATCCGCTGGCGGGCAATCCGGCCAGCTTGCTGAGTCAGATGGTCGGCGGTGACTACGAGGCCGGAGCAGATCCGGCTTACGACACCTTGGGGCCCGGCAGTGCCTTCGGTGTCGGAGCTCGGTTCGGCAGCTATGGTCTGGACCAGTTTACGCAGAACGTCTACACCTTGCCGATGTCCTATACGTATACTTTCGCCAATCACGACAAGCTGATCGTGCGGCTGCCGTTGACCTACATCGAGGTCGAGGGCGCTACTGCCTATCGCGGCCAGTTGGGTCTGAGCTACAAGAAGAACATCGTCTCCCGGTGGGCGCTGACGCCGTCGTTTGGTTACGGTATCGCCGGGTCCACGGACTTGGGATCGCTCGGGCACCTCCTGTCATTGTCCGTGACCAGTGATCTGCTGCTGTTCGATAACGGCAGATTCTCACTCAGCATGGGCAACCTGCTGGGCTACTACATGACGATGCCGCTGCGCATCGGCGATTTCAACGTCGACTACAATCTCAAGAATACCATTACCCGTAACGGGCTTTTGCTCTCCATGCCGCTGCAAAAGCGTTATTGGGACCGGGAATTTAGCCTCGATTTCTTCGTCACCGGCACCTGGTTCTTCGGCGATGCACTCTACAACGACAACTACCAGGAGGTCGGCATCAGCATCGGCCCGCGGCGCTCGGCCGACAAGTTGGCGCCGAATCTTGCGAGTCACCCCTTCGGTCTTGGTCTGAAATATATTTACGGGAAGGGTGATATCGACGGCTTCGAGCTCAATTTCGGCTATCGGTTCTGAGCCGGGCAGTGGGGTAACCGTCACGCCGCCGGACTCGGGCGGTGTGAACCGGCCCAGTGATGAACCTGCAGGGTCGACACCGTGAAACGCGTCTTCATCAGCCATTCCAGCAAGGACCTTGACTTCGTACTCGCGTACATCAAACCGGTGTTCGATCACGCGGGGATGTTCGCGTGGTGTTCGGCGACCGACATCCCCATGGCCGCCGACTGGGAACGGCAGATTCGCAGCGCCCTGGCGCAGACCGACTGGTTCGTCGTCGTCCTCTCCCCGGACGCCCAGCAGTCCGCGTGGGTGCAGTCCGAGACACACTGGGCGCTGGAGCATCTGCGCGGCCGGGTCGTTCCGGTTATGGCACGCGCTTGCGACCCCGGCGAACTCCACCTGCGACTCGGGACCATCCAGTACATCGATTTTCGCTCGAACCCCATACAGGCGGCGGCGCGCCTGCTCGCCCTGGTCGAAGGCAAGGCGACGCCGTCGGGGCCCCAGGCGCGAGCGCAACCGCAAGCGAGCTTGGACCAAACCACCATCATTCGCGAAACCCGCCAAGCGGATCTTCGGCTGTTCATCCAGTTGCCGAACGGCACCGGCGGCGAACGCGTGCTCCTTGTTCACCGGTCGGCCACGATCGGGCGCGCGGAGGGCGCGGACCTGCAACTCGGCGACGACTGCGTCTCCCGCAAACACGCGCGATTCACCGTCATCGCGGCGGATCAGATACCCTGCGTGACCCTCACCGATCTCAACAGCGCGAACGGTACTTTCGTCAACCACATGCGCATACTCTCCGAGCAGCGTCTTGCGGTCGGGGATCTGATCGAACTGGGCAACAGTCGGGTGGAGTTGCGCGCCATTGACTAACGCGACGAAGCGCAAACACCTTCACCAGGCGCAAGTACGTCGGATGATTGCCGACGCTGTCGCAAGTGGTCTTGTCAATTGTGAGTCATTGCTGCGCGACGCATCGGGCACTGGCCGGAACGATGCTCAGCGCCCGGCTGAAGGTCACAGCTTGATATCCAGCTCCACGAAGTTGTGGGGTGCCCAGGGTCCGTTGAAGTCCATGGCGTAGCTGTCGTCGAACGGCTGCGCGGCTTGCATCACGGTCTGCTCGAATCGCTCCAGATTGTCGCGCGGCACCAGGCAGGCGAGATTCATGATTTCTTTTTCCGTGCGGCAGTTATTGCGCTTGAGTTCGCGGCAACAGGTCCGCATCACGGTCTCGATGCGGTCGGTCGCGTCCTCGCGCTCCTGCTCCAGCAGGTCGGCGAAGGCGCGCCCGAGGGTGATGGTCTGGTCTTGCGTCAGGGCCGCGCCGTCACGGAAGACCGCGTCGCGCAGTTCCCGCAGCTCGGTGTGGGTGGCGATGAAATACTCGAAGATATTGGGTACGTCCAGGACCAGGCGCATACCCATCTCCACCGCGTCCTCCACCCGCTTGAGTTGGTTCAGGAAGGCGGATTGGTTGTCCTTGAGGATGCGGGCAATCGCCGTGTCGTCATCGGCCACCAGGCCGAAGGCGGTGGGCAGGGGGGTCACCGCTTGCAGCACCTGCTTGAGCACCCCCTGGTGGGCGGCCAGGTAGCGCCGCTGGGGGCGGATGCGGCCGCTGGGCAGGTCGCTGACGACCGCGGCGACCCGACCGTCGCCGATGGTGTAGACCAGGCCCTCATCGAGTCCGATCGTCCCCAGTTCCTGCCGACCCTGATCGGGGACGATGGCGTAGATGTAGCGCCCGAGCGCCGTGGCTCGCTTGCTCGGTGATGGCATGGTCGGGCCTCTCGCTCAACGGCGGGTTGTCATGGGTGGTGCCTTAACGCGCTACCCGGACCTGGGGGCGGGTGTCACACCCGCCTCGACGCCAAGTCAATGTCCTGGATATCGGTTGCGAGGACTATAGCACGCGTTCGCGCGGCGCAGGGACCGCCTGCGGGCGCCGTGACCGGCCGCTGATGCGGGCCACCACTTCATCGATGGGGGATTCGTCCAGGGAGTTGCCGTCACGGCGGACCTTGGCGACATCCATGTCGAGGATGTCCCGGCAAATGTCGCGGAAGAACAGGTTGTCGGCACGTGGGCTGAGTTTGCAGTTCTGCAGGACGGTCGCGATGGCGATACAGGCGCGCAGGGTCGGGCGATGATGGT
>CAYYAY010000002.1:0-181386 GCA_964470155.1 uncultured Lamprocystis sp.
CTTTGGTAATTATAACAAAATCAAGCGGCTAGCGGAAGATGACAAAGTAGTATTAAGTAAACTGTCCCCTGAATTCCTATTTCTTCTCGGGCATTATCGATGAATGGTGGCTCGTAATTAACCACTCTGAACCATTCCAACGATAGGTAAAGCTATAGCGTCCGCTGACCGACGCTGCTGTCTTGGCAAATGTAAATGTGTAAAGACCTGCGTCAACCGCAGTGTTACAACCGAGTTCAACGTATCGCAAGTCAATCTTGCCGGAGGGTCGCTTTTCCAGAAAGTGGTGGAAATAATCTTCCTTCTCGGCTGGCGTGAGACGTGGCTTGTTTGAAACTGTGGGCAAAAAAATTGAGCGCTCCGCGTAGTTGGCGACAACCTTATGCGGATCACCCGTTTGCAACGAGTTATTCCAGCGATCAAATAGTGACGCGACTTCTGTCTCGGAGATTGCTTTGCAGCTCTCTGTGCGAGCGCCTTGTGCGCTTTTCTGCGCGACTTGGTTTGAGGCACAGCCTCCAAGTGCTGCAACAAAAAATAACAAACTAAACTGTTTCAATTTCATAAAACGCTCCTCATTAGGTTGGTGGGGCAATTCTGAGGCATAACGTCAAGCCTCGGCAGCGTGCGCCACCTGCGGAGCCTGAAAAGCGTACGGAACCTGATAGCATGCACTCGCTCTTGGGCCGTATGTTACGGCTATTTTCCATCGTGCTTTCATCGGAATGCTACGATGCGAGACCTGACCCGGTTCCCCGTGACCCGGTTCCCCGGAAATCCGGAATTCGGCACTTTGGGCGTTCGTTAGGAAAGTCATTTTTCATCTCTTGAAAATGCTGGATTGCAAGACCTGACCCCATTTCTTCCTGACCCCATTTCTTCCAACGCTTCAAGCATCGCTCGGGGAATTAAGTAAACTGTCCCCGGAATTCTGTCCCCGGAATTCAGACTGAAATCCCAAAGAGCCACCCTATTTCCCTTCTATTTCGGGATCACTATTGGTATGATCGTGGGATTGGCTGCGCGTGACAAAATATAATTGCCTTCGAAAACTGGTATTCCTGCGCGTTGCGCACTATTAAATGCTTGTCTTTGCGCTCCCAAATCGACCATTATTCCTTTTGCCATCTGCATAGCAAAGATCTCAGGCCCCTTCTTTATCTGGTATTGGATATTTTTCCCGTATTTCACAAGACTGATCCCATCGAAGTCAGAATATAGCAGGGTTACCGGCGCTGAAGTTGACGCGTCGGTTTCTCCATTGCGGAATATAACGAATCGATCTGCGCCAACGAGGCAGGGTGCGCCTGATGTAAAGCTAGCATCTTTATCACCGACAAAAGCTAGAGCATATGCGCAACCTTGAACAAGCACCACGCTGCCTGAAGGAATGCCCAAACGTCTCGCAACCTGATCGACCTCGGCTGGGCGTAGCGGCGCTATTGCACAGCTGGAGACAATGCTGGTGAGTATCAGCCCGAGAATGCGTTTCATCTAATTTCTCGTTGAGAATATTAACCTGACTGAAGTTCCCTATTAATGATCTAGACTGAATTCCGTCGAAGACTCGCGCCGCGCTTTGATCATCGTGCATCATTATGCCGGTTGGCGGCTTTCAGTCCGCTGGTAGTCCGCTGTGCGGACAGATAACTGCCAGCTCCACCCATGACTCGGATAACGACGCAAAGGGCATCGACCGTCTCCTCGGCCACACCCTGAAGCTTCAGTGTCCTCACGGCAAATCGCCAAGCGGAATAGGATAAACCTGCTCAGCAGGATCCGCCGCCACCCGCTGAGCCAAGTCGACCCAGCGACCCTGGTCTCCATAATAGACACTATAGCGCCGGATTTTCTTCTTCAACTGGTCAATGAATTCGACCTGCCGCATGGTGCCCCAGCGGGTCCAGGTGTCCTGGGTCAGGGTGAGCACGTCGCTCTTGTAGGGGAGTCCCTGGAGGTATTCGCCGAGCAGACCCAGGTCGGCCAATTGGGTGGCTTTGTCGATACCGCCGGCGGTCGGGTCGACGCTGAATTTGGCGGCGACCGAGGCGAGGCGGTCAAAGAACCGGCGGGAACTGTCGTCCGCGTTCAGATCGGATTCGGCGGCCTCGACGATGCTCTTCAAGACTTGCTGCAGGTCTGAGAGCTGGTCTTTGGTCAGCAGGACGCGCACGTCGACCGCGGTGATGGAGGGGTCGGCGAAGTCTTTGTCGCTGATCCAGGCTTGGAAGACCTCCGGGGCCCGCGTGCCCTGGACCTGGCCCAGATAGGCCAGCCGGGCGGCATGGCCCAGGCTGTCGACGATGGCGCGGATGCGCGCGGCCTGGTCGTCGGCGGGTGTTGCCGCGGCGCCGGCCGGCCGGGCCGCGGTCTGGCCGCTGCCGGGCGGCTTGGGCTTGGGGTCCGAGCTGCCGGTCGCGCCGGCGAGGTTTTCGATCAGGCGTCCGGCATAGACATCAATGGCTTGGCCGAAGGCGGCGACGCTGCCGTCGGGGATGGGGAAATAGGCGCTTTGCTGATTCAGCGCATTGTCCGACAGGGTCTGGTACTGCGCGGCGGCGTGCTCAGTATCGTTTTGGCGGCGCGCCTCCGGGGTGAGCAGATGCAGGACGGCGATCGAGGTGCCGGCCTCGGCGGCGATGCCGCGGATTTGGTCGGCATTGAAGCCGGTGCTGGACTGGACGGGTTGCCCGGTGATCGGGTCGCGCTGGCTGCCGTCGAGCGCCCCGGCGTCGGTGATCAGGATGAGATGACGCTCGGCGAAGCGCTGTTTCCAGTCGGGCGTGTCGAGCGCGGTCTTGAGCCCGGCGTAGGCGTCCTCGTCGAAGTGGTCGGTGGAGATCCGTGCCTCATCCAGGTCGCGGACCCTGGTCAGGAAGTCCTGTCCGCCCTGCACCTGGGCCGGATTGACATAGGTGCGGGAGACGAATTCGAGTGCTTGTGTCTTGGCCGGGTCCTGGGAGGCGGCGCGGAAGGCGACCAGGCCGAAGGCGACCCGATCACCCAGCCCGGCTTGCTGGATCTGCTTATAAAAGCGCGCGATGGCGGCCTTGGTCTTGGCGATATAGGGTCCCATCGAGACTGTCGAGTCGATGACGAAGAGGACGGCGGCCCGATAGTCCGTGCGGGCCAGGGGCGCGGCGGCCGGCGCCGCGGGTCCCGCGGGTGCGGTGGCCGGATCGGGCAGGGTGACCGAGGCGACCTTGAGTGCCCGGATTTTGTCGCCGGTGGCGGCGCGGTACTCGGCGAAGTCGAGGATCGGCAGCAGGTAGAACTGTTTGCTGAAGTCGATGAAATTGGCGGGCTCGACGGCCAGGACCCGCGGGTCGGGTTGGCCCTGGGCGACGCTGGTCCGCAGGGCCTGTGCCGCCGGCCCCGGGCCCGGGCTGTCGAGGATCGCCCGCAGATCATCCCAGTCGCGCAGGAACAGCATCGGCTCGCGTCCGGCGCCCTGGTTGGTGAAGGCGAGCGTGAGTTGCTGCTTCCAGGGCACGGTCTGCGCCGCGGGCAGCCAGCCGAGGATGCTCTGGTCCTGAATGCCTGTACCGACCTGCAGCCACTCTTGCCCGGCGCTGTCCTGCCGGGCGAAAACATAGAGCCGGGACAGGGCCTTGATCAGGTCCTGCCCAGGGGCGCCTGGAGTCGCGGCGAGCATGGCGCCCGGCCGGGTCAGCACCCGTTCGTAGATATCACGTTTGCCCTGGGGGTGCAGCGGCTCGGCGGCCGTGGCCGGTGCGACGGCCCCGATGGCGAGCAGGCCGATCAGCAGCCAGACGAGCCGGTGCCGTGCCCGGACCGGGGTCCGCGGGTGCCGGTCAAGGGTGATCATGCGGTGTCCGTGTCGATCCGCTCGGCTGTTCATCAGTGTTCTCCAAGCGCGTCAAGCCGCTGTTGCGCTGTCGAATCGCCCGCCGCGGCGGCCTTGCGCAGCCAGTCGAGCGCATCCTGATAGATGGGTCCCGCGGCGGCCTCGCCGAGTAAGAGTTCACCGTAGCGCCGCTGTGCCCTGGGGATCGCCTGCTCAGCCGCCCCTTGGTACCAGACCAGCGCGCTGTCCGGCTTGGGTTCGGGGAAGCAGGGGGATGACTGAAAGCCCTCGGGGTCATAGCGTCGACCCAGACGCTCGGCAAGCCCGGCGTCGCCTTTGGCCGCGTCCATGAAGAGCCGGATGGCGGCCTCGCAGTCGCCCGTCTGTTCCGCTTGCTCGGCGCGGGCGAAGAGGTCGGCCGCGGGGAGGCCCCGGCGTTTCAGGTCCAGGTAGAGTGCTTTGCCGGTCCCCGCGGCAGTTGCTGAGGTGTCGGTGCGCCCGGTCGTGGTTCCGGTTCCCGCCGGGGTCGGCTGCACCCGGTCGATCGTCAGATAGGCCCAGAGCAGGCCCCCCAGACCAATGATGACAAGGGCCGACAGCGCCAACGGCCACCGGAGCCGGAAGGGGACGGGGTCTGGGTCCGGCACCCTGGCATCCAGTGTCCCCGTCGGCGTCCGTGGGGTGGCCGGCACCGCGTTGACGGCCTTGGCCCAATTGAGCGAGGGTCCAGGTTCGGAAGTTGACGGCGCGGGGCGGTCGTCCGGCGATCCGCTGGGCACGGCGGCACCCGTGTCGGGCAGGGTCGGCGGACCCCAATCCGGGATCGGGCTGGCACTGGGCTCCGCTGCCGGGTCCTGGTCGACCGTAGCCGTCGGCAGAGCAGGAGCCGTGACCAGGACCGCAAGCGGCGCACTCTCCGCGAAGTCGCCGCGCCGCAGATGCACCCGCAGCGGGGTCGCGCCGGCCGCACGGATCCCCGCGGTCAGCGCCGGGCCGGCGTCGAATCGGGTTTCCGCGGCGCCGCCGTCCAGCCGGGCGCAGGGATGCCAACTGGGGGCCTGAGCCCAGAGCCGGTGAACGGTCAGGTAGCTGTCGTCATCGCCGCGCTGCACCGCGACCAGGACCTCGGGCCAGTCCTGCGGTAAACCGTGAACGACCAGGGTCCCGCGGTCCGGCGGGTCGGCTGAGAATGCGATCGTCGATGGCATGGTGCGAATACTCCGTGATTCTCGTCAGCGGTTCCTCGCGGCAGGCTAGGGGGGATCGGTGGACTGCGCTGTCGCTTGTCCACCCGACGACCGCAACGCTGTTCAAGGCCGGCGCCGGCGGCAGGGCCTGCCGTGTCGATGGGCTCTATTCTAGTCGGTCGCGCGCCGCGGCGGCGGTCGACGCAACGCCGCGCGGGGAGCAAAATCGGCGCACGGGATCGATGACCAGCAGAGACGCGATGACGCAGATGAACCGAGTGATGACGACCACCGCGTGCCGGCCGCCGCGTGTCCCGGCGAAACACCGGGGCGTGATGTCCGTTCCGCTGAATCTTCGGCACCAGCCGCGGACAGGTCAAACCGTGTTCATGCGGGCGCGCGGGACCGCACCAGGCGCCGACGGGGAGCGGGTGTGTGCCGGTTCGTTGGCCACAATCGCCGTTCCGGCCAAACAGGAGCCCGACCGCCTCGCGAGCTGCGCGAGCGTCGGTCCGCACAGCGGACCCTACGGATCACGGCCTTGCCGTCGGGTCCGCTGTGCGGACCTGGCGCCAGCGGCCCGCAAGACGATCAAGACCGTCCGCGGCGTCGAGCGGAGACCCGATTTCTGGATCGCCGTAAGCATCGGGGTGGGCACATGAATCGGGTATTTCGGATGATCATCTGCGCACTCCTGCTCCATGGCGGCGGCGTCATGGCGGCATCGCGCGATCTCGGCTCGACCGGGGATCATGTGCGCGTCATCATCGATACCTCCAAGTCCATGTGCGGCCCGGCCTGCGGCTGGCCGGAGCCGGCCAATGACCCGGGCCGACTGTCGATCCTCTCGACCATCCTGCTGCATGACTTGCTGAAGCCCGATCCCGATAAGGCGGACAATCCCGACAGCTTTGCGGTCATCCCATTCGACAATCAGAAATGGACCGGCGCTCAGCCGCCGCTCAGCACGGCGACGCCGCGCCGCGCCAAGGGCATGGCCGCGCGCCCGGCCTTCATCGCCGAATTGAGCGCGGCGCGGCTGCCGTTCGATACGATGAATACCTATTACGCACCGGGCATCGCGCGCGCACTCGCCGACCTGCCCCCCGTATCGAGTCGGGACAGTGCGGCGATCACCCGGACCATCGTCCTGATTACCGACGGCAAATCGGTCAATCCCGAGGGTGACCGGGCGACCATCGAGGGGGAGTTGTTGCCGGCACTCGCGGCCAAGCAGGCACGGCTCTATGTCATCATGTTCGGCCCGGAAGCCGAGCAGTCCGGCCGGCCCTTCTTCACGGCGATCGAGCAGGCGGATGAGGCCAATGTGGCGGCCGGCCGCTATGCCGAGCGCGCCTTTCCCGGCTTTTTCATCATCCGTACCGGTGATGAACTGCCCGCGACCATGATCAAGCTCTTTTCGGAGAGTTTCGGCTATCTGCACTTTCCGGACGACCGCAAGGATCGGATCGGCACGGCGACGCTCGGGTTGAATCTGCATCGCGATGTCGGCCCGGCGGAGGCGGCGGTGGTGGCGCTGAAGCTGGATCCGGTCGGGCTCTCCACGCCGCCACCACCCGACTTGGTGCTGCTGCCGCCGCCCGGCGGAACCCTGATGAAACAACACCAGCTCGCCGCCGGTGAGGCCGGCGGCAGCTACACCTTGCGCTGGGAGTTGACGCCCTCGCCGGGGGACTATCCGGTGCGGATCGAGGGCGGCGGCGACGTGTCGCTCTTCGTCTTGCGTCCGACGAACCTGACCGTGGCCCTGCGTGAGCATCGGGAGCCGCCCGGTGCACGGGAGGGCGGCGCGGTGTCCTGCCTGGCGGCGGGGGCTTTCGTCACCATGGCCGAGCGCCCCTGTCTGCTCGATTTTTTCGTGACTTCGGCCGCCGGTACCCAGGGCATCCCGGCGACACTGAAGCTCACGTATTGGCTGAAACAGCCGCGGCCGGATGGCGGTGCGCCCTGGAATATCAATGACGCCGATGGGACCGGCATCGCCGACAGCCATCATTGGGACGATCCGGCGGCCGGCGGGCGGCGCTATTGGTCGCAGACTCAGTTCACCAAGAACCAGCTCGCCGGGTTGGCGACCGAGCCCTATACCGCGCATGTCACCGTGAATGTCGACCGCCAGAATAAGACGGTGGCCATGCGCGGTGCCGATGACCCGTTCGAGGTGCTGGTCTATCCGCGGCTGGGGATTGCCGTGCAGCCGCCGAGCGGCACGCTCAAGAATCAGGCGAGCGGTGCGCTCGGACGCGGTGAACGGGCCTGTACGCGCTTCATCTTGAGCGAGGATTACGGCACTGGCCTGGAGAGCGCCAAGGGTAATCCCGGCTTCAATGTCCGGGCCTTGCTCATCGCGGACCCCGGCGCCATCACCGGCGACCTGCGCGGCGCGCGCTTTACGCTGGACGGCGAGGGCGTCGGCTTCCAATCGGTTCAACCCCAGCCGCTTGATATCTGGTCGCAGAGCAAACAGCGGTCGCTGGAGTCCTTGGTGCGTCGCGGTGGTGTCGGGGGCGAGCATGAGCTCTGCGTGACGCTTGGCCCCTATGCGGACGGGGACCCGCTCAAACCGCCGGCGGTCAAGCTGCGGTTCATCCTCGATCATGCACCCTATGATCATTTCGACGTGATCGACGAATTCCAGACCACGGTGCTGGTCGCGCGGGCGCCGGATTTACGCTGGTCATCGTTGCTGCCGTTCCTGTTATTGGCGCTGGGTCTGCTGCTGGCGCGCTTGCTGCTGCGCCCGCGCGTGGCCTTGCCGGCGGACTTGGGCTATGCGGTTGCCGGCGCGGCCACTCCGCAGCGGTTCGTGGCCCAGCCCCTGCCGCGTGCGCATCCGCTGCGGCTGTTGTTTGCGCGCAAGGCGGAACGCCAGGTGACGGACGGCCAGGGCGCCCTGCTGGGCTGGGTCCGGCCCGAGGCGGATGCGCTCTATGGGCTGCGGCCGGTGCGCGGGGTCAAGGTCAGCAGCAGCGACGGCGTGCCCGTGGCACCCGACCGGGCCGGCATCTACCTGCTGCAGGTCCACCAGGCCTACCAATTGACGACCAGCGAGGGCAGTCTGTGGTTCCGGATGCAATTCCTATGATCCCGCGGCTGCTGCTCATGCTGTTCACGCTGGCCCTGGTGCCGACGGCGGCGTTCGGACAGGCCGAGCCCGGGGTCAAGCCCAAACCGCAGCGGCACCTGGCCGTTGTCCTGGACACCTCGACCTCGATGCGCGAGGCCCGCAACGATCGGCCGCGGCTGGCCATTCAGGCGATCAAGATCCTGGCGGATATGTTGGGTCCGGACGATGACCTGACGCTCGCCTGGATGCCCGACAGCCCCGACTGCGTACTGCAGCCGGAACCCGGTCGGCGTCTTGACTTGCAGGCGGGTGATCGCGAGGGTTTCAAGCAGGCGCTGGATGAGCGGGCGACCTATGGCGGACCGACCAATTTCATCGTACCGCTGCTGAGCGCCAAACAGGCGCTCGAACAGTCGCGCGCGCCGGAACGGCTGCTCATCGTCATCGCCGACGCCGGCCGCGACTCCTGCCGCGCGGAGAGCAATCAGGTCCTGCAAGATTTACGGGTGGCCGGGGTGCATACCGCGTTCGTCGGTCTCGGCATCGGTGGCAAGCTGCCGCATAGTGAGTACGACATCCCCACCACGGCGCAGACCCCGACCGAACTGCTCGCCGCCATCGGCCTCATTTACCAGCGCTTTCTGGGCGCCAAGGCGCCGGATTCCGGTGAACTCGCTCCCGGCGCGGCGACCATTGCCGCCAAGGTGGCGCCCTTCGTGCGCGAGGCCTTCCTGCTGGTGGCGGCGCAGGGGCCGGTGGGCGATATCAGTGCCGATGCCGGTAACCCGCCGGCCGCGGCGGTCGAACTCGGCTACCGCTCGGGCGAGACCCGCGGTCGCGATGACCTGACCCGTGGCTATCGCATCGTGCGGCTGGTGCGGCCGGACGCTGGGACCTGGCGGTTCACGGCGCCGGGGTTGACCAGCGCGGCCGGCTGGTACCTGATTCAGGACTTCTCGGTCAGTCTGCGGGTCAACACCCCGCCCACGGCGGCCCAGGGTGAGCCGGTGCCGTTGACGCTGGAACTGATCGACGACGGCACCGGTCAACGCATCCCACGGCCGGGGGCGATCCCCGGACTTGCTGTGGAGGCACTGATCGACGGCA
This sequence comes from uncultured Lamprocystis sp., assembly GCA_964470155.1. Lineage (GTDB taxonomy): Bacteria > Pseudomonadota > Gammaproteobacteria > Chromatiales > Chromatiaceae > Thiodictyon. The sequence goes on from CAYYAY010000002.1 coordinate 9,191, forward strand.
CCCGCTATGTCTTCCGCGACGATGGTCAGGACGGCGACGCGAGCGCCGACGACGGCGTGATGACCGCCCGGGTCCAGTTCATGAAATCGGGTGCCTCGACCTTCTCGGTGCGGCTCGCCAGCCAGTATCTCGAAGCCGAGCAACAGCAGCGCACCCAGGTCGCCTCGGCCGCCTGGAAGCTGGCGGTGCTGACACCGCCGCAGACCTTCATCGGCGGGACTATCCAGGTGGCGGCCCAGATTCAGCCGGCCGGAGCGGCGGCAGCGCTGACACCGCCCGATCTGGTGCGGGCGCGCCTGGGCGATAGTCAGCTCCAACTCGGCGATGACGGCCGCGACGGTGACCAACTGGCCGGTGACGGGATTTACGCCCGCGACTGGACCCCCGATCAGGTCGCGGCACTGGAGGTCACCTACACCCCGGTGGGCGGCAGCGAGTCGGCGGCGGTTGAGGCCCGGCTGGACGTCAAGGGGACCATCCGCTTCGGGACGCCCGGCGCGCTGGACCTGGGGCGGCTCACCAGCCGGTCGGTCGGTCAGGCGTCACTCGATCTGCGTTTCGTCGAAGTCCGCGGCCAGTTTGATCTGAAGCTCTCCAGCGACTATGCACGCGGCCGTTCGGTGCTTGAAGTCGACCTTGGCCAGGGCTTTACCGAGCTTAGATCGCGCGGGCTCGATCTGCGCATCCAGGAAGGCGGCAACCAGCGGTATCCTTTGCGGCTGCGAGTCGACAACTGTCCGGAAGGCGTGACGGCGGGAGCCGAGCCCGCCGGGCGCGTGATCCTCGAGACGACGGATCACCTGGGCCAGCCGTTGCGTGCCGAAATCCCGATCCGCGTCGAAATCATCGCCGATGCCTGGCTGCACTGCTGGTGGCCGGTCATTGCCGCCATTCTGTTGGGGCTGCTGGCCGTCTTTATCCTCTACGGCATCCTCAGCCCCGCGCGGTTCCCGCGCAATCTGGCCGTGATCCTCTCGCCGGAGGCCGACATGGACGAGGGCTACCCATTCAACATCCGCTCCCAGAAAGGCGCCCGCAGCGGCTTCTACCGTAATGCGCGGATGCACATCACCACCGACTTCCAATTACGCCGCTCGGCGAGCGGTGCCCTGGCCCGACTGCGCGCCGATCGGCTCGGCGTCTTCATACAGCCGCTCCCCGGCAACAGCGTCCTGCACCTTGATGAAGACAACCGGTGGGAACCGCTGAGCACAGAACAGGAGACGCGGGTGCGGTTTTCGACACTTTACAAGAACCCGTCGGAGACCTTGTTCTTTGAGTTTCGTAATCTCTGAATCAGTGAGTAACGCGTCAGGAATAAGTTAAACAACGACCGAGACGCCTCAGGAGTTCCCCAATGGACTTGTTTAACTTATTGGTGAGTTGGCCGTGATCCTGAGATACCCGGTTCGGCCTTGATCGTCGTTCCGGCCACTTGGGCTCGCCGGGTGCGTAGTCAGGTCATCCTGGCCGGACACCGTCAGGGCTGGAAGCCCTGACGACGCACGCCGCTGGCCGGAATTACGATTTGCACTGCGCTATTTGCCATAACAGGTCTTATTCGCTGAGCAGACCAACCAACGGGCGATGTCACTACGCAGTTCCGCAGGTTGGGACGAAACCACCGCGTGCCCGGATTTCCCGTAGTGTGGGTAGTAGAGGTTCACCTTTTTGTTGCCATAGTCTCTATTGTAATAGATGGTGAACTGCCCCAGCGAGGAGTCCCCAGGTATTGACTTCCTGACGACATTGGATACAAAGCGGTTATGGTCTTTCAGCGCTTCGGGCAAAGCATCGGAAAAGAGCACGAGATCGAAATAGGCATCCGTCAGAAAGGTCTCTACCAGCAGCGCGTTTTCAAGGAAGAAGTTTCCGTAGGTGGGGTTCAGGTCTGGAGACAATGGCAGCTCCGGGAAGGGCGCTATCCCAAGCCAGAAACCTTTGTAGACCTCGGCGTTCCAAGCCATGAAGTAGCGGTCGAACTGATCAAGTTCGCCGAATTTCTGCTCAAGCGATCCTTCGTATGGAGCCGACGCGACCTGATCTTCGATGTATTCCTGCGAAGCAATAATCCCGGGCAATAAACTCCTTGCCGCAGCTTGACCTTCAGTGTTCAAAGCCGGTAGGTCAAATACCTTATAAGCCGCTTGATCAGGGCCTAGGGTGACGCGCCGCAGCGGCTTGATATCCGCGAGCGTGTTGATGTCGATACCCAAAACAGCGTTCAGCTTTCCGATCTGGTCTAATTGTTTGCTGGCATTGGCTTCGAGATCATCAGTCCAGTGGAGATCCTTGCTCCAATTATAGCGGTCCAGCCTCCAGTCTGGTAGTACATGTTGGGTAACACACATAGATGAATGCGGGTTAATCCCAGCACACCGGTCCGTCCAATATCTGCGATCGAATGTCTTGCCAACAGATTTGGCGACAGTATCGATAATCGATGGATTTTTCCAGTAGAGAGTGGCCTGTTCGATTATTTGGTAGGGGGTCAGTTGCGGCTGAATAAGAACCTGACGGCCAAATTGGGCGGCGACTGTCTCACTGCGCAGCGGCGCGACCGGCTTACCGAGAGCCCGGAAATGCGCTTTGATCGCTTCAACAAGGGGATCATCGCGATAAAAATTCTTGAGCGTACCATCGTAAGGTGCATCCAGATTATAGCGATTGCTGAACAACAGCAAATTGAGCATAGTCGAGACGCGTATCCCGCCATAACTTTCGCCGACCAAAACAACGGGGTTACCCTGTAGTTCTTCATGGCTATCGAGAAAGCGCAGTACGACGCGCAAGACCTGCGCCGCGTCAATAAACGGGTTGAAGTTGGCGCGTCCGATAAGCTCCTGAATTCGTGCTTTCTCACTCGTCGCTGGATTCTCGGAATTGATGGCGCCCGGACCGATGTTATAAGAGAAGCCGGTCAGCGGCGGATCGATATAGAGTAGATGGCCGATTCTGGTCCACCGATGCTCATTCAGCTGATAGCCGGGGTGGTCCGTGATGGGGTTTTCGTTGGTGGTGAACGTGTAGGGCGCAGTATTATTCGCGAAGAGATTGGCACTCGTCGCCCCACCCGGGCCGCCATTGAGCATAACGAAGATGGGCGTTTGCGACGGATCATCGCCCGCGTACTCGGCCGGATGAAATGAATACCAGATCATCGCCGGCGTTGTTCCGATTTCATTGAAGTACTTGTACGAGCCGGCGCGAAAAGAATATTGAATCGACTCAACGAATGAAAAGCCCGACTCGGAGGCCGCGATGCCCAGTCCGCAGGGGATTCCCGTCATCACCGTGCCGTTCGGGCATGTCGTATTGGCCCAATGAACGTCGTTTAGCCGCGCATCAGTGAGATCAGCGCCCCTGAGGTTCGCATCCGTCAAGTTCGCATCACTCAGGATCGCTCCTTTCAGGATGATTCCGGTCAGGTCAAGACCGATAAGATTGGCAGCTCGCAAGTCAGCGCCGGTGCAATCTGCATAAGGTGCGAGGGTACACCCACTTGTGTCGGCTTCGTCAAAAACAGGGCGATACGTATTTTGGGTGTCGGCGACACTCAGACCACCGACCAGCACTGACAGACCGATACCAATACTGAAAAGACTTTGCTTTGTCATTTCTCATAACTCCTACACGCTGAGCAACGGTTTCTGCTGCTGGTCACCCTGGTGTTGCCTTGACCTGCGCAAGACCGGAGACACACTGTCGGTCCCAAGCGCCTCTCCCCCTCAATCGTCGCTCAGGATCTCAAGTAGTGAATGTATAGAATGCGTGCAAGTTGTCGATTGTGATGTGGATCACGGTGTGGCTTTGCGAAATGTCAATGTGCGCCGTCGCATAGCAGCACATTAAGCGACCGACGGCCGCCGGCCCGACCGGATTTCCAGCCGCGGCGGCCCAGCCAGGGCCGCCATCCCTGGCGGCGCAGACCCGTGTCCGATCAGGCGACGTTGCGCGCCGCGGACGCCCGCTTGCTCATCATCGCGGCGCGCATCATGACCAGCACGAACAGGCTCGCAACGAAGCCGATGCCGGCGACCCACAGGCTCGCCGTCGTGGGATTGGTTTGTGCATCGGCGAGGTGGAAGATGTCGCCGACCAGCGCCAGCGCCGGATTCGCCGTAGGAACTGCGATCACATAGGCACAGAAGGCCAGGAACAGTCCAAAAACCAGCAGTTTGAGATCCATGTGCAGGGCGGCCAGCAGGGTGCCGAAAGCCAGCAAATAGATCAGCACCGCGGTGTACTGCTGCGCATTCATCAGGGCGCGGATGCCATGGGTGTTCAGCATATAGAGCAGTGCGATCAAGGCCCCCCAATGCACTGCCTGCTTCACCACGTACCAGATCCTGGAGTTGCCGTCGAGATAGGCCTGGCTCCAGCCGGAGACCAGCGACACGACCGCGACGATCGGGATAAAGATCTCCCAGTAGCGGAAGGCGCCTTCCATCTTCGATTCGCTCAGCCAGAACAGCAGCACGGCAGCGGCAAACAATACCAGTAGCGGGAAGGCCGCCAGGACAAAAGGCATTGAATGATCGGACCGGCGCCGCGCGCTTGCCGGCGTGTGGGCTTTTTCGGGGACTAGGGTTGCGGACACGAGGGTTTCTCCAAATCGACCTGTGGTTGGGCAGAGACCGACGGTCGGACGAGCCAGGGCACAGGACGACCAAGGCTCGGAATCGCACCACCAGCGGGCACGCGACCGTCGGGGCAGATGATCTCAGCGATCTGTTGCGCGTTGTTCCTGATCGCAGTTTGCGGCCGGCGGGAGTGCCGGACAGGCACCACGGCAGGCCGTCGCGATGTCAAGTATAGAGACCTGAGGTTCGCACGGTTTGACTCATTACAAAAAGAAGGGTTGCGGCGGTCCGTGCGGCAGCAACCAGGCGTCCAGCTTCGCCGGTTCCCGCGCGGGTCGACGGCGCCGTCCCGGCACGCCATGTCGCCTTGCGTTCATTTGCGGACCGCCCCCTCTCCTCTTCATACTGGCGGGTATGCCGCCCGACTGGAGCCCGCCATGACTGATACCACGTTCGACATCCCGTTCAAGAGCCCGACGATCCCGGCTGCGCTGACCACGGACACGCGGATCAAGTTCCACTGTTACCCCGGGATTTCGTGCTTCAACGCCTGCTGCAAGCAGGCGGACGTGACCTTGGCCCCCTACGACATTCTGCGCCTGAAGCGGCGGTTGGGGCTCACGTCCACCGCGTTTCTGCGTGATTACTCGGTCCCCTTCCCGATGGACGGGGACGGGCTTCCCGGGGTCAAGCTCAAGACACAGGATAACGGCAGTTGTTTACAACTCGCAGGGGACGCGGGCTGTGGGGTTTACACCGACCGCCCGACGGTGTGCCGTTACTATCCGGTGGCGCTGCTGGCGCTGCGTGAGAAGGGCGCGGCGGAGTCCGAGGAGCGCTACTCACTGGTCAAGGAGGACCATTGCCAGGGGCACGCCGAAGATCGGGACGTCAGCATCGGCGACTACCGGACTGAGCAGGGTTGCGCCGAGTACGATGATCACAACCGCGCGTGGTACCAACTGCTGCTCAAGAAGAAGTCCGCCGGACCCACGGTGGGCAAGCCGCCGCAGACCAGCCTCCAGCTTTTTTTCATGGTCTCTTACGACGTCGACAACTTCCGTAAGTTCGTCCTGTCCGCGGGCTTCCGGCGCACCTATGTGTTGCCGGACGCCTTCTACGCCTCGATCACGCAGGACGACGAGGCCCTGCTCGCGTTCGGTTTCCGCTTGCTGCGTCAGGTGCTGTTCGGTGAACGCACGCTGGAAGAGGTCGCCAACGCCTGGGAGCAACGGGTGGAGCAGCGCAAAGACGTCTGGGATGCGCGCAAGCAGGCGGAGATCGAGCGGCGGCTGGCGGACGAGGACAAAAAATATGCCGGTGACGGGTGTGAGGCGCAGTGTGGCGACAACTGACCGAAGCGACGGCATGAGCGATCCCATGAGCGAGACACCCGACCTCGAACGGCTCCTCACCCAACGGCTGGCGGCGACTGCCGCCTTGCTGGAGCGGGTGCGGGCGGACGCGCCGCTGCTTGCCGCCACGGTGGACGCGGCTGCCAGGACGGCGCGCGCCATCCAGGCGGGGGGCACGATTTTCATCTGCGGCAATGGCGGCAGCGCGGGCGAGGCGACGCACCTCAGCGGCGAGCTGATCGGCCCCTTCCTGAATAAGACCCGGCGGCCGCTGCCGGCCATCGCCCTGGGCTTCGACACCAGTGCGACCAGCGCGGTGGCCAACGACTTCTCCTTTGCCGAGGTCTTCGCCCGCCAACTTGCCGCGCTGGCCCGGCCCGGCGACGCGCTCTGGGCGCTCAGTACCAGCGGGCGTTCGCCCAACATCCTGCGCGTCCTGGAGACGGCCGCGGAACGCGGCTGTCTGCGCGTCCTGATCACCGGTGAGCGCGGTCGTGACCTGTCCGGGATCGCGGATATCGTCCTGGCTGTTCCCTCCGGCGAGACGCCGCGCATCCAGGAGGTCCATCTGATGCTCGGGCACTTTCTGTGCGAGGCGGTGGAGGCGCTGGCCAGTTGAGGTCCGCCACTGATGAGCCGACGCCCATGATATACCCGTCGTTGTTGGTTTTTCGTTTCTCGTTTTTCGTAACCCAATGTTTGATAGTCCTTAACTAAAAACGAAAAACCGAAAACTCAAAACCGTTCCGTATAACCGGAGGTAGGAGCGGGTTTAAAATCCGCTTCGACACCAAAGTTCGATCCGGATCGCAGGTGCGAAGGCTCTATCAGGGGTTCGGCAAAGGTGCGCGGCAACCCTGTGGGAGCGGCCTGGGGCCGCGATGGGGTCTCGGGGGTATTCGCACGTGGGCGTTCATCGCGAGGCCCCGTCGCGGCCGGAGGCCGCTCCCAGGAGGCGGCAAGAAATCCCGAAAAACGTCCCTATTCATTCGTCTCCATCCGCGGATTCCAGGATCACCAGCGACCATCGCCCCATGACTTCCGACCGTAAAGACCTCGACAGCACCGGTGCGGTGAATGACTTCCTTCAGCAAGTCGCGGCCACCCCGCGAGTGGCGCCGACCGGCGGCCGCGGGCGCCTGATTTTCGCCATGGACGCCACCGCGAGCCGGGAACCCACCTGGGATCAGGCGGCGCGCATCCAATCGGCCATGTTCGCCGATACCCGTGCGCTGGGCGGCCTCGAGGTCCAACTCTGTTTCTATCGGGGCTTCCAGGAGTTCGAGTCATCCGACTGGATCGGGGAATCGGATCTGCTCCTGCGGCGTATGAATCGGGTGTTTTGTGCGGCCGGGCTGACCCAAATCGGGCGGGTCCTGGATCACGCGATTGTGCAGGCCGGGCGCGGGCGGGTGAATGCACTGGTCTTTGTGGGTGACTGTATGGAGGAGAACCGGGAGCGGCTGGCGGAGCTGGCCGGACGGCTCGGGTTGCTGCACGTGCCGGCGTTCGTGTTCCAGGAAGGCCGGGACCCCGCGGCGGAGCCCAGCTTCCGGGAGATCGCGCGGCTGAGCGGCGGTGCCTGGTGCCCGTTCGACGCCAACAGCCCCGGGTTGTTGCGCGATCTCCTGGGGGCGGTTGCCGTCTACGCGGCGGGTGGGCACAAGGCGCTGGCGCGGTACGGCCAGGCGCGCGGCGGGGCGGTGCTGGCGCTGACGCATCAGGTCGGCGGCCGGGGTACGGGGGGCTGAGGGCGTGATCCTGCGCGTCCTGATCGTTGCGCTGCTGCTGCTGGGGGTCTTCTGGTTCCTGCGCTGGTTCCGCAGTACGCCGCCGGCGCGCGTCGCCTGGGTGCTGCGCAAAGTCGGACTCTGGACCCTGATCGGGGTGCTGGTGCTGGCGGTGGTCACCGGGCGACTGAATCCGATCTTCGCCGCCTTGGCCGCCCTGGTTCCGACCATGATGCGGCTTCTGCATCTGGTCCAGATGCTGCCGGCCCTGCAACGGTTGCTGCGTGCGCTGGGCCTGGGGTTGCCGGGCGCCGGCGGGACCTTTGGCGGCGGGACCGCGAGTGCCGGCGCCGGCAGTGGTGCGGCCGGGATCTCGTCCATCCGCACTCGTTTCATCGCGATGCATCTGGATCATGCTAGCGGAGCCATGGACGGGGAGGTGCTGGAGGGTCCCTTCATGGGTCGGCGGCTCAAGGATCTGGGGCTCGATGAGCTGCTGCGGATGCTGGAATTCTATCGGGAGGCCGATGCGCAATCGGCCGCTGTGCTGGAGGCCTATCTGGACCGGGAGCGGGGCGCCGAGTGGCGCGATCGGGACCCGGGTGTCGGCGTCAGCGGCGGCAGCCCCGGCGGGGGACCGATGAACGAGGCGGAGGCCCTGGCGATTCTGGGGATCGGTGCCGCGGCCGATGCGACCGCTATTCGGGACGCCCATCGGCGGTTGATGCAGAAGCTGCATCCGGACCGGGGCGGGTCCGATTATCTGGCGGCCAAGATCAATGAGGCCAAACAGGTGCTGCTCAAGCGACGGTCCTGAGTCACTGCCCGATCCGCCGGGCGCGGACCGACTCCTCGCGCTCCAGCTCTTCCAGCGCGCCTTCCAGTCGTCGCAGGGTGTCGTCGATCTCGGGCAGCAAGACCTCTTCCAAGGCGCGGGCGCGGCGCGCGGTGCGGCCATAATCGGCGCGCAGGCGCTCGAGGTTGGCGGCCGCGGCCGCCAGGGCGGCGGCACGCGGCAGCAGGGCGCAAAACAGCGCGCGGCAGTGCCGGGCCTCGGGACTCGCGAGCGGGGTCTGCGCGGGCGGCTCCGGCGGGTCCAGTGCACAGTTCAGGTCGTACAGGGTGACTCCCAGCACCGCACGCGGCTGCAGGTGCAGCGCCCCGGTGACAGCCGCTGCCGCCGGATACAGACGCAGGCCCTCGACGCCGTGACGGGCGACCGCCTCGCGCAAGGCGCTGACCGCGTCTTGGTAATCCCCGCTGAAAGCGGTGAGCGCGGCCTCATACCGGGCCAGCTCAGCCAGGCATTCGGCGGCCAGGATGTAGCGCTTCTCGTCCAGGAAGTGATACCCCTCCTGCATCCCCTGGCGCTCGTCCTTGAGTGCCAAGAAGGCGCTTTGGGTGGGAGTGACATCGCGTTCAGCCATGTGCGTTCAGGTGCGATGCAGGCGTGGATGCATCATCCGGGCACGCAATGCGCGCGGATTTGCTGGTCGCTCAAGCGGTGGAGTTCGTTTTCCGGCAGGCCGCGCAGCGCCGCCCAGCCGGTGGCCATGCTCTCTTCCAGGGTGCGTGCCGCGGTGCCCTGATGCACGACGTTTTGCTCAAAATCGTCGCCGAAGGCAAGAAACTTGCGGTCCGTGGCGGAGAGCCCGTCGTCGCCCACGACACTGGCCAGCAGCCGGGTTTGCTGGGCCTGGCTGTAGGAGGCGTAGAGCTGGGCGGCCAGGGCCGGGTGATCGGCGTGGGTCAGTCCTTTGCCGGTCCCGTCCTTCATCAGGCGCGACAGGCTGGGCAGCAGCCGGATCGGCGGGTAGATGTTGCGCCGATGCAACTCAGGATCCAGGACGATCTGGCCCTCGGTGATATAGCCGGTCAGGTCCGGAATCGGGTGGGTGATATCGTCGTTGGGCATGGTCAGGATCGGCATCTGGGTGACCGACCCCGGCCGGCCGTGGATCCGGCCGGCGCGCTCATAGAGGGTCGCCAGGTCCGAGTACATGTAGCCGGGATAGCCCTTGCGGCTCGGGACCTCGCCGCGGCTGGCCGAAACCTCGCGCAGGGCCTCGCAGTAATTGGTCAGGTCGGTGAGGATGACCAGGACGTGCCTGCCCTCGGTGAAGGCGAGGTATTCGGCGGCCGTGAGCGCATAGCGCGGTGTCAGCAGGCGCTGGGCACTGGAATCGCTCGCCAGATTCAGAAAGAGCACGGTGCGCGCCAGTGCCCCGCTTTTTTCCATTTCATTGCGGAAGAACTCGGCACTGTCATGCGGGATGCCGATGCCGGCAAAGCAGACCGCGAAATCCCGCGCGCCGGCGGCGTCTGCCCCAGCCCGGCCCGGCAGCCGGGCATTGCAGGCGATGTCGACGGCAATGCGGTCGTGGGGCAGGCCGCCGCCGGAAAAGAGCGGCAGCTTCTGGCCGCGTACCAGGCTGTTCATCAGATCGATGGCCGTGAAGCCGGTTTCCAGGAACTCGCAGGGGGCCGCGCGGGCCGATGGCTTGATGGGGAGTCCGTCGACCCGATAGGACTGGCGGGCGGCGAGCGGCGGCCCGCCGTCCAGGGGCTTGCCGACCCCGTTGAAGACCCGCCCCAGGAGTCCCGGTCCGACCGGAAAGTGCAGCGCCTCGCCAAGAAAGCGCACCCGGGTGCCGGTCAGTGCCAGGCCGGCGGTATCGTCCAGCAGCTCGATGGTGACCGTGTCCTCGTCCAGCGCGGCGATCCGCCCGAGTCGGACGGCGCCGTCGGCCCCCTCGACCTCCACCGCCTCATGCAGGCCGACATCGACGCTGCGGCGCAGGAACAGCAGCGGTCCCGCGGCCCGTTGGGCGAGCGCTTCACCGATCAGTCTGGCGTACATCGTTGTTCCTGGTTCAGGCCATTGGTCAGGCGCCGTACGGTGGCGGCGAGGTCCTGTTCCAAGGCGGAGAAGCGTTCCCAATCGCCCTCGGGGATCTCCTCGCCCATGCGCATGAGCGCGCGGAAGATAGGTTCGGCGGCGATCGACTCGGGTGGGATGCCGGTCTCCAACAGCCGCTCCGCCGCTTCGATGAAGGTGCCGATGAGCCGCATCATCACGGCCTGGCGGGCGGGCGAGGCGTAACGGTCGTTCGCGGAGAAGGCGGACTGGCGCAAGAAGCACTCGTTGACGAGCCGGGCGCAGAGCAGCACCAGACGTTGCCGGGCGGGCATGGCGTCGCGGCCGATGATGCGGGCCATCCGCTCGAGTTTGGCCTCTTCCTCCAGCAGGGTGAGGAACCGGCGGCGCAATTCCTCCCAGCGGGTGCAGCCCTCGCGGTGCCACCAGCGCGCCAGTTCGCCGGCCACCACGCTGTAGGATTGCAGGGGATGAATGGCCGGATAGAAACGGGCCTGGGCACGGCGCGCGTCGAGCCCCCACAGACAACTCACATAGCGCTTGGTATGGGTGGTGACGGGCTCGGAGAAGTCCCCGGAGGGCGGGCTGACCGCGCCCAGGACGGTCACCGAGCCGGGCGCGCCGCCCAGGGTGCGCACCCGTGCCGCGCGCTCGTAGAAGGCGGCCAGCCGGCTGCTCAGATAGGCCGGGTACCCGGCCTCGCCGGGAAGTTCGCCCAGTCGGCCCGAGACCTCCCGCAGGGCCTCGGCCCAGCGGCTGGTGGAGTCCGCCATCAGGGTGACGTTGAGTCCCTGGTCGCGGAAGTATTCGGCCACCGTGATGCCCGTGTAGATGCTCGCCTCGCGCGCCGACACCGGCATGTTGCTGGTGTTGGCGATGATGACGGTGCGCTCCATGAGCGGCCGGTCGCTGCGCGGGTCCTCGAGCGCGGTGAATTCGGCGAGCATCCCGGCCAGTTCGTTACCGCGCTCCCCGCAGCCGACGTAGACGATGACGTCCGCGTTGCACCACTTGGCGATGGTCTCCAGCAGAATGGTCTTGCCGGTGCCGAAGCCGCCGGGGATGGCGCCGGTGCCGCCGCGCGCGATCGGGAACAGGCAGTCGATGAGGCGCTGACCGGTGAGCATCGGCTCGTCGCGGGCCAGGCGCTCGGCGACCGGTCGGGGCTGGCGCACCGCCCACTCGTGACTCATGGCGATGGCGTGCAGGGTGCCGTCGGCGGCGCGCAGCCGGCACACCGGCTCGTCGTGCCGGTAGCCGCCGGCCTCGGCGATCTCGGCCACCTGGCCCGGCGGCAGGTCCGGCGGCACCAGGCAGCGCAGTTGCAGCGCGCTGGCCCGGCCGCCGCCATTGCCGATCGAGCCGATGGCGGCGCCTGGAGTCAATTGAGCGCCGACCTGGATGTCGGGCGAGAAATGAAAGCGCTGGGCCTCCTCCTCGTCCTGCAGGCCGGGGGTGACATAGGGGTCCCGCGGGTCGCCGATGGGACGCAGCAGCCCGTCGAAGATGCGGCCCAGACAGGCGGGACCGACGCGGATGGAGAGCAGCCGTCCGGTGCCCGCCACCGTGACGCCGGGCCGCAGTCCGCTGGTGTCCTCGTAGATTTGGACGGTGATACTGTCCAGGGCGATGCGGATCACCTCGCCCAGGAGGCGCCGCTCACCGACCTGCACCGCCTCGCGCAGGCGGAAGCTGCCGTCCGGGCGGGCGCGCAGGACCGAGCCGGTGATCGCCGTCGTGATGGCCGTGCTCACCGGGCGATCCGCTCATCCGCGCCGGGCTCCAGGGTCAGGAGCGCCAACAACCGCGCCTCGAGGCGGGCGCGATCTGTGAGCAGGCCCTCCAGGCTGACATCGAGCAGCGCCCCGCCGCTCGCGATGGTGAGACCCGCCGTCAGAGTGCCATCGGCGATGAAGCGCGGCTCGGTCGCGCGTTCGACGGCCAGGGCCGCGGCCAGGGGTTGCCATTCGGCGGCGCTCCAACCGGGGGCATGACGCACGGTCCAGAGCCCGTCCGGCAGTACCCGGCGAGCCTGATCCAGTGCGCTGATCGCCCAGTCCCGGCGCGTGTCCGGTGCCGCCCACCGCGCCGCGAGGCGTTGCCGCAGGCGCGGCCAGGCGATGGTCAGCAGTCGGGTCGTGGCGCGCTCGTCGCCGGTCCGCGCCCGCGTGTCATGCTCGGCGCGGGCGGCGTGGATCCGCGCCCGTGCGCCCGCGCGCTCCGCGACGATGCGGGTATGCAAGCGATCGCGCTCCGCCCGATAGGCGCGACCCACCACGGCACCGGCTTCAGCGCGGGCGGCCTCCAGCAGGGTGCGGCAGGCGTCTTCCCGATAGGCATTGATCAGCGCGATGAGCCCCGCCTCACGCTCCTCCAGGTTCATTCGCTCATCCCCAGTTGGTGGCGCATTGCTGCCGCGCGGTCGGGGGCGGCGACCCGTTGCCGGACATCGGGGATGACCAGGAGCAGCGGGCGTTCGGCCACCTCGGCCCGGCGCAGCAGGTCGGCGGGCAGTCGCGCGGCGATCTCGGCGGTGATGAGCAACAAGGCGACCTCCCCGCGCAGACGGCGAAACAATGCCGCAAGCTCCGTGTCGGGCCGCGTCGGGTCGGGGCAATGGCAGTCCACCCCGGCGAGTCGGAACCCCAGCGCGCTGAGGTCGTCACCCATGAAGGCACAGAGCGTCATGGTCCGCTGACTCAGCGCAATCGGTTGAGGATCAACACTGAAATGATTATGCCATAGATCGCGATACCCTCCGCCAGACCGACCAGGATCAGGACCCGCCCGAAGAGTTCCGGCTTCTCGGCCAGCGCCCCGATGGCTGCAGCGCCGACGCTGGCGACCGCGTAGGCGGCGCCCAGGGCCGAGAGACCGGTGACCAGTGCCGCCGCCATGTAACCCCAGCGCAGGACGCCGGGATCAATGGCGGTCGCGGCGTCGGCCGCCGTCCCCGCGGCCAGTGCCGGGGCCTGCCAGAGGAGCAGGCTTCCGACCCCGGCCGGCACGGCCGCTCCCAACACCATCAGGGCGACGAGCAGGATGCGACGATTCATGATGCAACTCCCCACAGTCAGCAAGGCCGCGATGCGCCTCAGCAAGCATTGTTCACCTTTCAGCCGACCGCTTCCACCACCGGCGGCGGTGCCGGCAGGGGTTTGAAGACCCGGCCGGTGCCGCGCAGGAAACGGTTGAAAAACTCAAACAGGACCAGGCGGGTCGTCTGGACCCCGACCACCAGGCCTTCGAGCGCGATGATCAGGAGATTGCCCACGATCAGAATCAGGGCGGCGGCCCACCATGGTGCCGGCTGCGCCATGGACACGACGGCCGCGGACAAGGCCGCGTGGGCCAGCGCGAAGGCCCCGACGCGGGCGAATGAGAGTGTATTGACCATAACCTGTATGCCGGATTCCAGCAGGTGACCGATGGCGACCAGGGCGCCGATCAGGTTGCGCTGCACCAGCAACGCGCCGAGCAGATACCAGGTCGCCCCGACCGGGGCGAGCCAGCCCAGACCGGTTGTGAAGGGCCGGCTCGCCAGGCCCAGATACATCACCAGAAAACCCAGGTCGCGCAGCAGCCAGCGCCCCAGTTCGCCGCGCCGCAGCGCGCCCAGTCCATCGAGCAGTTGGCCGAACGAAAGCAGTCCGACGGCGAACACCAGAGGGACTGCCAGCACGGTGATGGGCTCCTGCAGGGGATGCAGCCACAGCGCCGGAATGAGGTCTTCCATGCCGAACAGGCTGCCGAACAGGAGGCCGAAGCCCATCGCCGCGACCCCGCCCGGAATCAGCATGCGGGCCAGCGCGAGGCCGTGCCGCGCGCACCACCAGCCCACCCCGAGCAAGACCGCGCCTTGTCCGAGGTCGCCGAACATATAGCCGAACAGCAGGGGTACGATGACGGCAACCACGGGGGTGGGGTCCGCCTCGTCGCTCCCCGGTACGCCGAAGGCACGGGCAAACAACTCGAATGGGCGCATCCAGGGCGGATTGTCCAGGACCTGGGGCGGGTGCATTCCCGCGGGCGGCGGGCGGAAGCGCAGCAGGGCGTGCGTGCGGGCATGATCGAGTGCGTCGGCGAGCCGGTGACCGCGCAGATCGTCGGTCCACCCGGTCACCCAGACCAGATGCTCTCCCGCCAGTTGCAGTCCGCCGACATGGGAGGCGAACCAGGCGAGTCCGCCGACCTCGCCGAGCACGTGGTCGAGGTCGTAATCCTCGAACAGGTTGTCCAGTTCGGCGTAGAGGAGCACCACCCGGGTCGACAGGGTGAGGCGTCGCTGCCCGATCAAGTCCAGACAGTGGCGGGTGTCTCCCTGAAGCCAGGGCGGGCGCTCGAGGACGCGTCCGCTGAGCGCATGGACCAAGTGCTTGACGTCATCGAGCCGGTCGGCTGGACTCAGGATCAAGAAACACAGGCCGCCCTCCCAGGGGATACCGCGGGGGATCATCCAGTCGGGGAAGCGGGGGTCGGCCGCGGCCGGCAGGATGCAGCAACAGGTCCCGAGCACCGGGCCGCCGTGGGTCAAGGCGTCGAGATCCAGCCGTGATGGGGCGATGCGCTCGAGCACCTCAGCCAACCGCTGGAGTCGGGTCAGCTCTTCTTCGCAGGATTGCAGGGTATCGATCAGCGGATCGGCCTCCCGCCGCCAGGCGTCGATCCGCAGCAGCGCCCGCTGCAGGACCAACGCGGGCGATTCAGCCAGCGCCTGCCGGTGCAGGCGCCCGCGCGCCCAGTAGCGCCCATAGCGGATCAGAAGGCCCTGATAGGCGCCCAGCGGGGCGGCGAGATGCTGGATCGGGAAGGCCTCATAGGCCCGTATTTCGAGTTCCACTGCACCGGTCGCGGCCAGGGCGGCGACCGCGGCGACACTCTCGGCACGCGGACACAGGACCTCGAACCAGCGGGTGGAGGCGCAGCGCAGCATCAGGGGCCCCGCCCCGCGGCAGGTGCGGGAGTGAACAGAGCGCGACGCAACAACTCGGCGCGCAGCCGTTCCAGATCGAGCAGGATCAGGGCCAGATAGATGTGCACGGTGACCGGGGCCGGCATGGACTGATGAAACTGGAGCCGCAAGCGCTCGCGCAGCGCCTGACGCAGGTTCCAGGCGTCGGCAGGGTCCGCCTGCCGAAAGGCGCTGAGGTGGGCCGCCAGGCGGGCGGTGAACGCCTCCAGGTCGTGCTTCCAACCCCGTCGATCGGGCGGCCAGCGGTGTCGCCACTCGTCCGCCCACCGGGCCGGAATCTGGTCGGGTCGCGGCGCGTCGCACAGCATCCGGAGTCCAGCCCGTTGCAGGGCGTCCGGGTCCGGCTCTCCCGCGTCACTGACCAGGGCGCGCAGGCGCGGATCCGCGCTTGCCCAATCCGGGGGGCGCTCGGGCCGCGCCGTATCGGCCAGGTGTTCGAACACGGGCAGATAGGGCAGCCAGGCCGTCCAGGCGACTGCCGCCCGCCAGGGCCCGGGGACCCAGCGCGCGGCCTCGTCCGCCAGTTCGGCGGCCAGCGCGCGCAGACCCCGCTCCAGGACCAGGGCGTCACTGGTGGCGGAGAGCCGCTTGACCCAGGGCCGCAGGGGGCCGAGTCGGGCCTCCTCGAGGAACGCGGCGAGGGTGCGTACACCGGCCAGGCGTTGCCACTCCGCCGCGTCGGGCAGGGTGGCATAGCGCGCCTGGAGCCGCGCCTGGCAGTAGCTGAAGTCCCGGTTCAGGTTCATCTGGGGGGTCGCGCCGGCCGGCCGAGGGCCTCATCGACCAGGATTTCGAGTGCCGCGTCAAGACCGGGGGCGGTCTCCTGGCCGGCGTCCTGGGCCGCCGGCGCGTCCGCGGGCAACCAGGCGCGCAGCGCCTGAGCCACGCGCGCATCGGCGATGGTATGGACCAGGCGCAGCCGTCGATCCGTGCGCTCAACGATTGACCTGGCCTGTTCCTCGGCGGCAGCGATGCGCGCGGCGGCCTGGTGCCGACAGGTCTCGACCTGCGCGCGGGCCTGCGCCTCCGCCGCGAGGACGCGGTTGAAAGCCGCATCAATGCGGTCGGTGTCGCCGAGTTTGGTCAGTTTACTCATACGCCAATTAACGAACACAACGATCGAGTGACCGTATCGCCCCGGACGCTTTCGCAAACCTTAGTGTAGACGCTCCAGCGCGAATCGGGCGGCGCCGCCGCTTGATGACGGCGGTCAGTCAGGTCGCGCGGCCGGCGTATCGGTACCGGTGCGACCCGCGTCCCCGGACGCCGCCTGAAAACGCGCGCGGTAGTCCGCAAAATGACGTAAAAACAGCGCTTCCAGGTCATCAATGACGGCTGCCGCGTCGCGGCCCTGGAGCACATGAGCGGACATCAGCGCCGAGGTTTCGTTGAGCATGGGGCCGCGATCGAGCATGGTATAGGTGCGGGAGAGGCGGCGGATGGCGGCGATGACCGTCTCCTGTTCCGGTCGCGGCAGCGGCGTGGGTGCAACGGGCGGGGCCGGCGCGGCGGCCGGTTGCCGACCCGCGGCGAGGAACTCGGCAAAGGCCAGCAGGGTGCGCCGATCGTCTTCGCCCAGGGAGCGGAACAGTTGCGTCAGGCGGGGCTCGTCACTGTCAGTGCCATGCCGCAGGGCGCGATGCTCATTCATGGCGATCACTCGATAGGGTTTGGTCCCGGCCGCTCAAGGCTCAGCACGAGAGCGGCAGTAAGCGCGGGCAAACTCCAGGAGTTCTTCCATCACCCGCAGTCGAAACTTTTGCTTTTGGTGCACGAATGAAAAGGGTCGATCCAGGGGCGGGTCCAGATTCACCGCCACCAGGGTACCGAGTCGCAACTCTTTCTGGATGGTCGCCCGCGATACGACCGACACCCCCATCCCGGCCTCTACCGCACCTTTCACGGCCTCAGGGCTGCCAAGTTCCATCGCGATTTTGAGGACGGCATGGCAGGCGGGTAACTGCCCCAGGTAGTCGCTGATCACCTCGCGTGTGCCCGAGCCCTCCTCGCGGCAGATGAAGGGGTACTCCAGCAGGCGGGCGAAGGTGAGTTGTTCCGCTCCGGCCAGGGCATGCCCCGGCGGAAGGATGGCAACCAGTTGATCGCGCTTGCAGTTTTCCACCACCAGGTTCTTGTTGCTGACCGGCGCCTCCACCACTCCCAGATCGATGGTGTTGTTCTCGACCATGGAGACAATACCCTCGCTGTTGGACACCTTCAGGTGAATGGTGACGTCCGGATAACGCTCCTTGAAGTCGCCGAGCAGGGTGGGGAGCATGTACTCGGCGATGGTGGTGCTGGCACCGATGGTGAGCGCTCCGCTGATCTCGCCGGTGATTGCGCGCACCGCGTTCTCCATTTCGGCATAGAGCTCGAAGATCCGATCCGCGTAGGAGAAGACCTGACGGCCGGCATCCGTCAGGCTGATCCGGTTGTGGGTGCGGTCGAACAACCGGGTATTGAAGTGCTCCTCCAACTGACGGACCTGGAAGGTGACCGCCGGCTGGGTCATGTGCAGGCTCTCCGCGGCCTTGGTAAAGCTCAGGAGTCGCGCGACGGTGTGGAATACCTGGAGTCTGCGGTCCGCCATCCGGGTCGATCTCGGTGAATACATCAATAAAAAACGCTTATATCACACAAATCTGATGTTTGGTGAGTTTCACCGTAATTTCAACGGCATTGTCGTATTTCCGGAGCTGTTGATACCAATCCGGCAGACGTTGCTTTTGCACAACTGCAATTTTGTTGCAACAAGTGGTGGAAATCGGCCGTCGCTTGGCCTACAGTTCCAGGCGGTCGTCAATCGTCGCGAATAGACGGATTTACATGGTATTTCTTCTTGCATGCAAGGGCTTTTCAGGCGTCTCCCAGGGCTGCTCGCCTGGTCGCAACCGCACAACTCGCGGTGGCCGGCAGAGGTCGGAGTGGGGCGCTGGACAGGGCGATCGAACCGAATTTGCAACAGGCAACCTTGATTCAGGGGGATCTCTCATGTACGAAAAAACCGCAGGTTCAGTCGCGACCGTCCTGGTCGCCGCAGTCATCGGCACCTTTGGTGCCCATGGCGGTGCGCAGGCGTCCGGCTTTCTGTTACCCGAGGCGTCGACCGCGGGTATCGGTACGGCCAACGCGATGGTTGCCAACCCCACGGAGGTCGGCGCGATCCCCTACAACGCGGCGGCCATGGGATTCCAGGACGCATCCAGTCTCGCGCTGGGCGCCTTGATGATCGGACCGTCCTTCTCGGTGACCAACGCCACCGGCACCCACGACAGTCAAGGGGCCGCATGGGTCGGCGCACCCCTGTTGCAGGCGGCCATCAAGCTCAACGACCAATGGCGGGTGGGCGTCGGGCTGAACGCGCCCTACGGTCTGGAGACGCGCTGGGCTTATGGGACCTTCCCGGCGCTGAGCCAATCGCGCACTGTCCCAGGGCTCGGCACTGTCCCGACCGGCAATCACCCCACCGCCAGCAAACTGGAGGTCCTGGACCTGGTGCCGACCGCGGCCTATCGGGTCAACGACACACTGAGTCTGGCCCTTGGCCTGGATATCTACTCGGCCCAGACCGCGCAACTGGACTCCAATCTGGGACAGATGGAAGGCAGCGGCTACGGACTCGGTTTCAACCTGGGTGTCATGTACCGCATCAACGCTTTGTCACTGGGCCTGACCTATCGTTCCGCCGCTACCCTCGACATCGAGGGGAACTACACGCCGATCAATATGGTGCTGGTCGCGGCGGGAAGGCTGCAGCAGGGGCAGCGTGCCAGTGTGGATCTGAACCTGCCCTGGCGTCTGCAACTCGGGGCGCGCTATGCATTCACCGATACGATCGCGGCCGAGTTCGATTGGAGCTACACCGGTTGGGAGGAGTTCGACCGTCTGGAGATCACCGGCAATCGCACCGGTACTCTGATTTTTGCCGATACTAACGCCTGGAGCAGTTCCAATGCCTATCGTTTGGGTCTGACCTGGCAGGTGCGGCCGCAGACTCAGTTGCGCGTCGGCTATGCTTATGACGAGACCGGCCAGAGTGACGATCACTTCAGTGCCCGGGTCCCGGACAGCGACCGCCAGCTCTTCGGTATCGGCATCGCGCAGGGTCTCGGCAACGGGTTTTCGGTCGAGGCGAGTTACGCTTATGTCCTGGGCGAAAATCGGACTGTGGTCGCGGCGACGCCTTATACGGGCGGCGAGGTCAACGGGACCTCGGCGCTCGACGGCGAATACGAGATGGATGCCAACATCATCGGGATCGAGCTGGTCAAGACCTTCTGAGGCGATTGACTACGCTGCTCGGGATCACGGAGGTCGCGGAGTGCGGCGCGGGTCTTGGTCAGGGTTCCGGCCGCCGCGATCCCGAGTCCAAGGCGTCAGCCCTGGATGGTATCGCAGTCGGACGTGATAACCGGACGTAGGGGCGGGCTTCAAACCCGCCCCTACACCCAGGGTCTGTCCGGATATCAGGTACCAAGGCTAGCAGCGCCAAAGCGGAAGTTTTGGACTCCAGAAGCGGAGGCGCCGACCGGCTCGATGATCGCGCCCGCGGTGCGGTCGCGGCACTATGAGCGCCCGCCCCACGGGCGATCATCGGCCCGTGGTGCGCCCGGTCAGATGTAGAGACAGATGTCGCTCTGACCGGCAAAGTCGAAAAAGGCCGCGGCCCCGGCGTACTCGACCCCGTCGATGAACTGGGTGGAGTCCATGTCGAACAGGTCTACGGTCATCTGGCAGGCGATCAGCTTGACCTCGGCCTCCTGGCAGAGTTCGCGCAGTTGTTCGATGCTGGCGACGCCTTTCTTCTTCATTTTGGCCTTCATCATGCTCGTCATGACACCCTGCATGAACGGCAGCGCCGTGACGATGACCGGCATGAACTTCTCCATGCCGCCGGGCATGGGCATTCCGGGATTACCCAGGGGCGTGACCTGCAGGTCCAGCTTCTTCTTGAGCAGTTGCAGTCCGTAGAAGGTGAAAAAGATCTGCACCTCGTAGTCCAGCGCGGCGGCGGTCGAGGCCAGGATGAAAGGGGGATAGGCCCAATCGAGCGAGCCCTTGGTAGCGATGATGGCGAGCTTCTTCTGAGCCATCGGTTCCTCCGGAAAATTGTTGTATGTTCAGTCGCTGACCGGAACGGTCGCCGACTGGGGACGCTGCGCTTGGCTTGAGCAGAACCGCTGGCAAGACCGCGGCAAGCCGCTGGTCGGCATGGGCCGAGTGGCGAGGCTCAGCACTTCTTGATCAGGAAATGGAATTTACCGCCTTCTTCTTTGGATTCGATCAGATCGTTGCCGGTCTGCTTGGCAAAGGCGTCGAAGTCCTTGACCGAGCCGGGGTCGGTGGCGATGACGTGTAAGACCTGACCCGGGGTCATCGCATTGAGCGTTTTCTTCGCGCGCAGGATGGGCAGGGGGCAGTTCAGACCGCTGGCGTCGAGTTCTTGATCATGGGCCATGGGGGACCTCCGGAGTTTCGCTGTTTTAGAATATGTGAAAACACTAGAGCACGTATTTTTAAGCGAAAGCTGGACAAAAGGCAAGGAAGAGGCGGCCGGACGGCCGCCGTTCGCTGTCTGGCGCCGAGCGCGGACGCGGCTGCGCTGTCGCACGGCGGCCGTGCTCCCGGCTGACGCGAAAAAAAACCCGCGCGGCCCACGGGGCCGCGCGGGCTGGTCAGTCACTGACCGATCAGGCCGCTGAGCGCTCGTTGAGCCACCTGCCGATGGAGGGGGTGACCTCCTTCTGGGCCTTGCCGCTGACATAGATACCGATGTGCCCGCCGGGGAAGGCGAGTTCGGAATAGTCGCTGCTGGAAGTCAGCGTCTTGAGGGCGCGCGAGGCATCCGGCGGAACCAGATGGTCTTGCAGGGCGTAGATGTTGAGGACCGGGCAGGTCAAATCCTTGAGGTTCACCTCGCGGTCGCCCAGGACCACGCCGCCGTTGATGAAGCCGTTCTTCTGAAAGAAGTCCTTGGCAAATTGCCGGAACGTCTCGCCGGCCTGGTCGGGGCTGTCGAAGATCCATTTCTCCATCCGCAGGAAGTTCTTGACCTTGTCCGGATCGTCCAGCAGATCGACCATGTTGACGTATTTCTGGCCGGTGAGGCTGAACGGCTTCAGGGACAGGAAGGTCCAGTTGAGCAACTCGCCGGGGACGTTGCCCATGGTATCCACGGCCAGGTCGATATCCATGGCGCGCGTCCAACTGGCAAGCAGGTTGCCCGGGGCCTCGAAATCGACCGGGGTCACCATGGTCACCAGATTCTTGACCTTCTCCTGATGCATGGAGGTGTACATCAGGCTGAAGGCGCCGCCCTGGCAGATACCCAGAATGTTGATTGCGTCGAGCCCATGCGCCTCGCGGATATAGTCGACGCAGTTGTCGATGTACCCGTTGATATAGTCGTCCAGGGTCAAGGACCGATCGGCGCCGTCCGGATAGCCCCAGTCGATCAGATAGACATCCTGGCCGGTGGCCAGCAGACCCTTGATGGTCGAGCGATCCTCCTGGATGTCGGCCATGTAGGGCCGGTTGACCAGGGCGTAGATGATCAAGAGCGGCACCGGCTTGGGCGTGATGCCCTCGGGGGTGTCGTAGCGATACAGCACCAGCTTGTCTTCCTTGTAGACCGGGTGCTTGGGGCTGACGCCGGTGTCGATCTTGTCCGCGTTCAGCAGGTTCTCCATGCCCTGGCCAAGCTTGCGGGTGTAGTCCAGCATTTCTTCAGCCAGTTTGTCCGGCCGGATGTCGATTGGAATCACTTGGTTCTCTCCTCGTTTGATGGGTTCTGCCTGAGGTCCCCGGTGCGGCCGGGGACTGGAATCCGGCATGTGCTACTTGGCGGCGGGCTTGGCCGCGACGGGCTTGGCTGCCATGCTCTTCTTGCTGTCGGACCCTTCGATCAGCGCGGTCCGCAGCCCCGTTACCAGCCCCTTGGGCGCTTCGCCGCCGAGCAATGTCTGGACCTGTTGCTGCAGGGCGTGCAGGTCACGGCGCATCCGCTTGTTCTCGCGGCGGGTCTCCTGGAGGCGGTCCTGCAGCGTCCGGATCTCGGTGCGCGTGGGCATGTTCATGGCGCCCAGGTTCTCGTCGACCATGACGGCCATGCGGTGCTTCAGCGCCATCTGGGTGTTGACGAGCTTGCCGTGCAGCTCGGCGTAGTGCGGTGTGCTCACCTCTTCCGCGTAGACGGCCTCGCAGCAGCCGACCCAGTTGTCATAGATGGCGCGGGCCGAGTCGATGGTTTTGCCGCTCTGGATCAGGTCCTGCATGTAGCTGCGCATGCGCTCGACCGCTTTCAACCCAAGCTTGGAGTTAAAAGCCAGATAGTCCTGAAGGGCTTTCTGATAGTCGATCGAACAGCGCATCAACGCCTGGTATTGGGCCTGTTCCTCGCGGTGGTAGCCGAGTCCGGGGGCCGACAGAAGTCGATCCACGTTATCCTGCATGCCGCCGTGAGGCATGTTGCGCAGGAAGTCACCGGGCACCGGCGAC
Organism: uncultured Lamprocystis sp.; assembly: GCA_964470155.1. GTDB lineage: Bacteria > Pseudomonadota > Gammaproteobacteria > Chromatiales > Chromatiaceae > Thiodictyon. The sequence continues at coordinate 32,206 of CAYYAY010000002.1, forward strand.
ATGGAGGAAACCATGCGTTGCCAGTTGTCATACGGCAGTTCCCAGAAAGCCATCAGGCGATGCAGGGTGTTGCCGCCATCGTCCACCGAGCCGCGGAATCCTTTCTGCATGTCTTCCAGGGTCTTGGTGAAGGCGGACCAGCCGTCGACGCCCCCGTTGGCGCCCGGCAGGAAGGTCTCGGCCATTTTGAAGAAGGCCTTGCCCTGATCCATCATCCGCTCCATGAACTGCTTGGACGCGTCCGGGGCGGCCGGCGAGAGCGCCTTCCACCAGTGATCCAGGGCGGCCTCCCAGGGAGCGGTCGGGCTCCCGCCCGCGACGCCCATGGCCTTGCGGCTCATCGCCATCCAGTTTTCCCAGTACTTGCGCTGGGTCTCCATCCAATCGTTGGAAAAAAAGCTATCGTTGTTCACGTTGTAACCTCCTCTGGTGTAAGTTCCGGAACGCTAACACGGAAATTTGTGCACTGCAACAATCTCCGCTATGATGCACGGCTAGGAGGACTCAAGGGGCATTCGAACCCCGTCATCGACCGCTTCGCCGTTGCCTTGACCGTCGGCGGGTGCACGGGCGCGCGTCGCCGCCTCGCGTGGTCCTCCGCAGTCAGACCATACCATTCTAACCAGCCACAGGGCAGACCACACCAATGAGCGATAACATCGTCATCGTCGCGGCGGCACGGACCGCGGTTGGCAGCTTCGGCGGCAGCCTTTCCACCCTCACGGCGAGCGAGCTTGGCGCAACCGTACTCAAGGCCTTGCTGGACCAGACCGGCGTTGCCCCTGACCAAGTCGATGAGGTCATCCTGGGTCAGGTGCTGACCGCGGGAGTCGGTCAGAACCCGGCGCGCCAGACCGTCATCAAGGCCGGCTTGCCCCACCAGGTCCCGGCTATGACGATCAACAAGGTCTGCGGCAGCGGGTTGAAGGCGGTGCAACTGGCGATGCAGGCGATTGCCTGCGGGGACGCGCAGATCGTGATCGCCGGCGGCCAGGAGAGCATGAGTCAGTCGGCCCACATCCTGCCGCGCTCCCGCGAGGGCCAGCGGATGGGCGACTGGATGATGGTGGACACCATGATCGTTGATGGGTTGTGGGACGCCTTCAACCAGGTTCACATGGGCGTCACCGCCGAAAACATCGCCAAGAAATACGCGTTCAGCCGCGAAGCCCAGGATGCCTTTGCCGCTGGTTCGCAGCAGAAAGCCGAGGCGGCGATCAAGGCCGGTCGCTTTATCGATGAGATCGTCCCGGTCAGTGTCCCGCAGCGCAAGGGGGAGCCGCTGGTCGTCGCCCAGGACGAGTTTCCGCGTCCCGGCACCACCGCCGAGTCTCTCGCTAAGCTCAAGCCGGCCTTCGATAAGGCGGGTACCGTGACCGCGGGCAACGCCTCCGGCATCAACGACGGTGCGGCCATGGTCATGGTCATGACCGCGTCCAAGGCCAAGGAATTGGGTCTCAAGCCGCTGGCGCGCCTGGTCGCCTTCGCCGCCGCCGGTGTGGACCCGGCGATCATGGGCACCGGCCCGATCCCTGCCACCACCAAGTGTTTGGCGAAGGCTGGATGGACGCCCGCTGACCTGGACCTGGTCGAAGCCAACGAGGCGTTTGCCGCCCAGGCGATGTCGGTCAACCAGGAGCTCGGCTGGGACCAGCGTAAGGTAAACGTGAACGGCGGCGCCATCTCCCTGGGTCACCCGATCGGCGCTTCCGGCGCACGGGTGCTGGTGACCCTCCTGCATGAGATGCAGAAGCGCGATGCCAAGAAGGGCCTGGCGACCCTGTGTATCGGCGGTGGCCAGGGTGTCGCGCTCGCGGTTGAGCGCGACTAGCACTTGGGTGACCCTGGCCGCTACGCGCGGCGGCCAGGGAATGCCGCGTAACTGCGCAGGCGCGTTGGGACTGACCCGGTGGTCCGCGTTTGGATGCCCCGGTGCCGCACTGCGGTACACTTGGGCCCGCAATCATCCACTCAGGCAAATGCAATGAGTCGCGAGCGCATTATCAAGAAGTACCCCAACCGGCGTCTATACGATACGGAGCTCAGTCACTATATTACCCTGGCGGACGTGCGTGCCCTAGTCATGGACTCCGCCGAGTTCCGGGTGGTGGATGCAGCCAACGACAGCGACATCACCCGCGCGATCCTGCTCCAGATCATGCTGGAGGAGGAGAGCGGCGGCGAACCGCTGTTCAGCGCCAACATGCTGTCGCAGATCATCCGTTTTTACGGCGGCACGGTCCAGGGACTGTTCGCCCGTTATCTGGAAAGCTCACTGGACCTCTTTGCCAAGCAACAGAAGCAGTTGACCGAGGCGTGGGGCGACAGCCCCTTCGATGCGGTGACCCGCGTCACGAAGCGCAACATGGATCTCTGGTCGAACCTCCAGGACGAGTTCATGCGTGCGGCCGGTTTCCCGCTGGGTCAGGAACGTAAGAAAAAAGGATAATTTGAAATATTTCGAAACTCTCTCTTGACAGGTGCGGATCTTACGACTATTGTGCACTGCAACAAATGCTGCATTGCAGCAAAATGTCGGAGACTGAAATGACCTCTGCAGAAACACTGAAAACCGTTAACGAGATCACCAACAAGGGCGTGGCGCAGATGACCAGCCTGGGCGAGATCAACCTGCGCTACTTCGAGCGTCTGGCCGCGCGTCAGATCGATGCGCTCAATCTGTCCGTCGAGCACGGCAACCGGCTGATGAAGCTGGCCTCCGAGTCCGCGGACTTCAGCGCGTTCGTGAAGGGCCAGGTGGCGGTCGCCAAGGAACTGAGCGAGCGTGTCGTGAGCGAATCCAAGGCCAACATGGTTCTTGCCGATCAGGCCCGCGACGACTATCGTGCCTGGTTCCAGAAGAACATGGCCGCCGTCGGCGCCGATCTGCGTAAGGGTGTCGTCGCCGCCTGAGTTCTGGTGATAACATCCGTGCAGTCCATGGAGGGACTGCCATTTTCAACGCCTGGTCCGTGATCGGACCAGGCGTTGAAAATGGGGAAAAGGTAACCCCAACTCGTCGTCCGATCCACGGGCGGCTTGATGAACTGCAAAAACCAAAGACCTGGAGGAGAGAGAGAATGGCACGTATTGCACTGGTCACCGGCGGTATTGGCGGCATCGGTTCCGAGATCTGCACGCGTCTGGCGACTGACGGCGCGACCGTGATTGCCAACCATATCCCGCAGGAGACCGCTCAGGCTGAGGCCTGGAAAGCCGAGCGCGTCGCCGCTGGTCTGAACGTCGACATCGCCGTTGGTGACGTGTCGTCGTTCGACGATTGCGCGCGCATGGTCGCTGAGATCACCGCCAAGCACGGCCCGATCGACATCCTGGTGAACTGCGCCGGCATCACCAAGGACGGAACCTTCAAGAAGATGGTGCCAGCCCAATGGAACGCTGTTATCGGCGTCAACCTGAACAGTGTCTTCAACGTGACCCGTCAGGTATGGGAAGGGATGTTGGATCGTGGTTTCGGCCGCATCGTCAACATTTCGTCGGTCAATGGTCAGCGTGGACAGTTCGGTCAGACCAACTATTCGGCCGCCAAGGCCGGTATGCACGGGTTTACCATGGCGTTGGCCCAAGAGGGTGCCGCGAAGGGCATCACGGTCAATACCCTGTCTCCCGGTTATGTTGATACTCCGATGACCCTGGCGATGGACGAGAAGGTCCGTAACTCGATCATCAGCGGCATCCCGATGCGCCGCATGGCTCAGCCGGCGGAAATCGCTTCCGCGGTGGCCTTCCTGGTGTCGGACGCGAATGGTTATGTCACTGGTTCCAATCTCCAGGTGAACGGCGGCCTGTTCATGCACTGATTGGTTTCACGAACTGAGGGGAGCGGCAACTAACAACACGAACGCCGCCCCAGGACCTCAACCGAGTCCTCCTCGTCTCTCTCAAAATGAGACGTTCCAGCCCGGCACCCCGCCGGGCTTTTTTTTGTCCAGGGAAAACGACAACGACAACGACCGAGACAGCAACGGCGTCCCCTAATGGACTTGTTTAACTTATACCCGTCGTTGTTGGTTTTGCGGTTCTCGTTTTTCGTAATCCGCTGTTTGATCATTTTTCACTGAAAACGAAAAACCGAAAACTCAAAGCCGTTCCGTATATCAGTGAACCCTCCCTAAAGGACCGATTTCCTGTTCGTGAGCTGTTTCCAGGTTGGGAAGGGAAACTAGAATACCGGGAACACATCCGGCCACGGGTTTGCGGGACGTGCGGTTCCCGTTCCTTTCACCAGGATACGATCGCCGACCCTCATCCGGCTGAACAGGAGTTTCGCGTCCTCGTAATGCAGGCGCACGCAGCCATGGGAGTCGGGACGCCCAGGCACCCAGCCCTCGTGGACAAAATAGGGCCCGGTGAACTGCAGCGAGTAAGGCATCGGTGTGTTCTCGTCGAAGTAATTCGTGTATTTCCCGGAACGTTTGTTGATGTCCTTGCTGAGGACGCGAAAGTCCCCGGTGGGCGTCGGGTGCTGCGGAGTCCCCGTCGAGACTTGCCCGCTGGCGACGATCAGGTCATCTTCAACATAGTCAAATGATTGCGAAGCCAGATAGATGGTGAGCGCCCGCTTTTGGCCCGGGGGTAACCGATAACGCAGATCCTTTTCCGGCTTTACCGCCGGCTTGCCCGTTTCACCCCGGTTGTCCGACAGGTTTTCTGCCCTGTTATCCGTGGTCGCGGCAGTGCCTTCCGCGATCTGGGGTTCTGCATCGGTCCGCTCGGGAGCCAGCCTATCGGCCGTGCCCCTGGGTTGATGGGCGCAGCCGGCGTTGATCAGTGTGCCCGCCAACAGGATCAGTGGCGGGATAAAGCGTTTGGGGTTGTGCATCGGATAGTTCTCAGGTGTCCGTCCGCGCGGCACGCGCCGCGCGCTATGCCGACATCAGAATTCGCCGGCCGCCGCTCCGTCCATGATGGCGCGGAGGGTGTCGCGTACCCGCAAGGCCGACGCCTTGAGGTCGGCGGGTAATTGGGTGCCGCCGTAGATCATCAGGTCAAGGTTCATGCTGTAAAGCCACAACCGACCCTCCTTGTCCTCGACCAGGGCGATGCGGCAGGGCATGAAACCGCTGTATTGATCCCGGTACTCGAGCATCTGCTTGCCGACCTGGGCATCGCAGAACGACAGAAAGTTGACGTAGCGGTACTTCTCGCCGGTAATCGCCTCGATCTGCTTATAAAATGGTGACTCGCCAACGAACAAAAAGTTGCGGGCGGAGGCGATGCTTTTCATCGCCTCGATCACGTCATCGGGACTCAACCCCTCTTTGACCGGGATCGCCCACATCATCGCCACGCCCGGGTCCCCGGTCGCCAACAGGCGCTGGGCAAAGTCTCCATAGGTCTTGGCGAACCCAGGGTCGAAGGAGGCCAGTCGCTGACCGTAAGCGAGCGCGGCGGCACCGACCGCGAGCACGGTGACGAATCCGATGAGGGCCAGTAGGTTTCTGATGAATTTCATGTTTGTGTCTTGTGTGTAAGGCGGTTTGCGAACGAGTCAAGAACGCCCCGGTCGTGGGCAAGGCTGATCTTGCCACCCGGTGCGGGTCGATTACCAGGGTATCCGTCTCACTTCGCGGGAACCGGCCGCCGCTCCGTTACGGTCCGGGTCTGGAGTCGTTCGCTGCCGCGCCAGACCTCCAGCGAGACGGTTTGATCAGGTCCGACGCCCGCGATTGCATCCAGCAGGTCACGCGGGGTCTGGACGGGGTGCTCATCGACGCGGGTGACCACGTCGCCCGGTCGCAGACCGGCCTGTGCCGCCGGGCTGTCGGGCAGGGTAGATGAGACCAGAATGCCCGCGGCGGCGCGCAGGCCGAAGGTTTCGGCCAGCTCGGGCGTGACGCGGCGACCGCGCAGGCCGATCCAGCCGCGCGGGACCTGACCCCGCTCGGCGATGGTGAAGGCGACCGCGACGGCCAGGTCGGCGGGGATGGCGAAGCCGATGCCGTCGGCGGTGCCGGTCTCGGAGTAGATCGCGGTGTTGATGCCGATCAGTTCGCCGTGTTCGTTGATCAATGCCCCCCCGGAGTTGCCGGGGTTGATCGCGGCGTCGGTCTGGATGAAGTCCTCAATGGGTGTGATGCCGAGTTCGGAGCGGCCGATTGCGCTGACGATTCCCTGGGTCACCGATTGGCCGACGCCGTACGGGTTGCCGATGGCCAGCGCGACGTCGCCCGCCCGCAAGACGCGGGGATCGCCGACTGGGACCGTCGGCAGGTCAATGGCGTCGACCTTGAGCACGGCCAGGTCCGTGTCGGGATCCTCACCCAATACGCGTGCTGCCAAGACCCTCCCGCCGGCCGTGATCACGCGGATGCCCGTGGCGCTTTGCACCACATGGCGATTCGTCAGGATCAAGCCGTCGGCCGTCAGGATGACGCCGGCACCCAGACCGGTTGTGCGTGCGGCCGACGGTCGGCCGGGTGGGTGGAGTGGCCGTGGGTCCGGTCCGGAATCGGCCGGCAATCCCTGCGGTTTGTGTGCGGCATAAATGCTGACGACCGCCGGTGTCGTGCGCGCGACCGCGTCGGCGAATGAGGTCGCGTAAGAGGCGCGGTTCCCCTGCCGCTGATGGGTACAGGTGTCTGGCCGTGCCGGCACCGGTGCCCACAGCGACATGGTCAGCAGAGCCCCGGCCGCTCCGGCGGCAACGGCGGTGATCAGGAGTGGGATTGGACCGAAACTGCGCATGCCTTTAAGCTACCACGATTGGGCCCAGGCTCGGCGACCGGAGCGAACATGATCGAACCCCAGGATCTGACGGCCTACTGTGACGCCTTACTGGATGTTGCGGCCTTCACCGACTATGCGCCCAACGGACTCCAGGTCGAGGGCGTACGGCCGATTCGCCGACTGGTGAGCGGTGTCACCGCCTGTGCGGCCCTGATTGATGCGGCCGGCGATCCGCAAGCCGATGCCTTGCTGGTCCACCACGGATGGTTCTGGCGGGGGGAGAGCCCGTGTCTGACCGGCGCCAAAGGCCGCCGCGTGCGCGCACTGATGGGCAGCGGCATGAGTCTCATCGCCTACCATCTGCCGCTTGATGCGCACCGGACGCTGGGGAATAACGCGACCCTGGCGGTACGACTTGGTATCCTTGACGCGCAACCGACCGCCATCGGTCACGGGGTGTTGTGGTGTGGCCGACTGATGGACGCATTGCCGCCCGAGCTCTGGGCGCGGGCCGTCGGCGAACGCTTGGGGCGAACCGGGACTTTGGTTGCCGCGGACGACCGGCCGGTGCAGCGCGTGGCCTGGTGCACCGGGGGTGGTCAGGGCTATCTCGAAGCCGCGGCAGCGCTCGGGATCGATGCCTTTTTGAGCGGTGAGATTTCCGAGCAGACCACGCACGCCGCTCGCGAGCTCGGGGTCAGTTTCCTTGCGGCGGGCCATCACGCCACGGAGCGCTATGGAGTCCAGGCGCTGGGAGAGCATTTGGCCGAGCGTTTTACTCTTTCTCATCGGTACCTGGAGATCGACAACCCGGCTTGATTCGTATCCCGATAGACCCCTGCACCAGGAGAGGACAGCGCTCGCTCCTTGACCGCGTATGCGCTGATCACGGAGAATGCCCGGTCGGTTTCGCAGAGATTTTGCACATTCTTATCTTTCATCTCAACACGTGCGTGGAGTCGGCTTAAGGGGAGTCGGCGGCGCTGGTGTCACCCGAGGGTTAGTCGCATATGAGCGCAGTAGGCGTAAATCACAGCAGGCGACGGATGCTCGTCGCCGCGACCAGCGCGGTCGGTGCCGTCGGCGCCGGTTTCGCGGCCGTGCCGTTCGTCGCGTCCATGAATCCGAGCGCCAAGGCCCGTGCCGCCGGCGCACCGGTGGAAGCGGACATCAGCAAGTTGGAGCCGGGCGCGCTCCTGGTCGTCAAGTGGCGTGGTAAGCCGATCTGGATCGTCAAGCGGACCCCCGAGATGATCGCGGCATTGCCGACGCTGGATTCGCAGTTGGTCGATCCGACCTCGATCGTCCCGCAGCAGCCCGAGTACTGCAAGAACCCCACGCGTTCACTCAAACCCGAGATCTGGGTCGCGATCGGCATCTGCACGCACTTGGGCTGCTCGCCGACGTTCCGCCCGGAAATGGCGCCGAACGATCTGGGCGCGGGTTGGAAGGGCGGGTTTTTCTGTCCCTGCCACGGTTCCCGGTTCGATCTGGCCGGGCGGGTCTTCAAGGGTGTTCCCGCGCCGACCAATCTGGTGATCCCGATCCACATGTATCTCAACGACACCACGATCCTGGTGGGTCAGGATCAAGGAGCCGCCTAAATGAGCGCAGAAGAGCAGACCACGACCGGCGTCCTGGGCTGGTTCGACAAGCGGTTCCCGGCCAGCAAGGTCTGGAACGAGCACCTCGCCCAGTATTACGCGCCGAAAAACTTCAATTTTTGGTATTTCTTCGGGTCACTGGCGATCCTCGTCCTGGTGATACAGATCGTGACCGGCCTCTGGCTGGCCATGAGCTACAAGCCGTCGGCGGCCGAGGCCTATGCCTCCGTCGAGTACATCATGCGCGACGTGGAATGGGGTTGGCTGATCCGGTACGTGCATTCGACCGGCGCCTCCGCCTTCTTCATCATTATCTATCTGCACATGTTCCGCGCCCTGATGTACGGTTCCTACCGCAAGCCGCGGGAACTGCTCTGGATCATCGGCGTGGTGATCTATCTGGCGATGATGGCCACGGCCTTCTTCGGCTATCTGTTGCCTTGGGGTCAGATGTCCTACTGGGGCGCGCAGGTCATCGTGAACCTGTTCGCGGCCGTGCCTGGGATCGGTGACGACCTTTCCACCTGGGTGCGCGGTGACTACGTCATCTCCGATGTCACTCTGAACCGTTTCTACGCCTTCCATTTCGTGGTTCCGTTCATCCTGGCAGGCTTGGTGTTCGTCCACATCGTCGCGCTGCACGCGGTCGGCTCGAACAATCCCGATGGCATCGAGATCAAGGAAGGCCCCAAGGGCAACCGCTGGAGCCCGACCGCGCCCGCTGACGGCATTCCCTTCCATCCTTACTACACGGTCAAGGATATCGTCGGCACCGTCGTTTTCCTGGCGTTGTTCTTCACGGTGGTGTTTTTCGCCCCGACCGGCGGCGGCCTTTTCATGGAAGCGCCGAACTTCCAGCCGGCCAATCCAATGGTGACCCCGGTCCATATCGCCCCGGTCTGGTACTTCACGCCCTTCTACGCCATGTTGCGGGCGATTCCGCCGATGTGGGATTCGCAGTTCCCGGGGGTGGTCGTGATGTTCGCGGCGATCCTGATCATGTTCGCCCTGCCCTGGCTGGATCGCAGTCCGGTGAAGTCGGTCCGCTACAAGGGAACGCTGACCAAGATTGCCTTGGCCGTGTTCGCCGTGTCGTTCGTCGTGCTCGCTTATCTGGGCCTGCAGCCCGCGAGCCCGCTGTCGACCCTGCTTGCACAGATCTTCACCGCATTGTATTTCGCGTTCTTCCTGCTGATGCCGATCTACAGCAAGTTAGACCAGGTCAAGCCGGTTCCGGAGAGGGTGACCGAATGAAAAAGCTGATAGCCGCCTTCGCTTTATCGCTGCTGCCAACGCTCGGGTTCGCCTCTGCCGGCCCGCAAACACTGTCGGCGAACATCGACCTGCGCGATCAGGCTTCGTTGCAGAACGGCGCCAAGTACTTCATGAACTATTGCATGGGGTGCCATTCGCTGAAGTACATGCGTTACAACCGCATGGCCGCCGACTTGGGGATCGATGACATCACCCTGCGCAAGACCATCCTGGTCGGTGATGCCAAGCCCGGCGACCCCATGACGAACGCCATGCGTCCCGAGGACGGTGAGAAGTGGTTCGGGGTGCCCTCGCCTGATCTGACGCTGGTGACTCGCTGGCGCAGCCCGGACTGGGTTTACACCTATCTGAAGACCTTTTACGCGGACTCAACCCGGCCTTACGGCGTCAATAACCTGATGTTCCCGAGTACGGCGATGCCGCATGTCCTGGCTGATCTCCAGGGTCTGGCGCCCCCGGTCATGGCCGCGCATCAGACGGGCACGCCGGTGGCTGAGGGCGTCGGACCCGCGGTCGGCGGCAAGCTGAACGCGGCGCAGTACGATGCCATGGTCCGCGACATTACCGCCTTCCTCACCTACGCGGGTGAGCCGGTGCAGCTGGAGCGGCGTCGCCTCGGCGTCTTTGTCCTGCTGTTCCTGGGGCTCTTCTTCATCGTCGCCTACAGCATGAAGAAGGAATTCTGGAAGGACGTGCACTGAGGTCCCGCCTGGCCCGCGGCCCCCGATTTGCGGGGGCCGCTCCTTTCCTCGTAAAAAGCGCCATCGGTGCTCTCGCCGACACGGTATACTCCGATCGATGCGAGCACGCACCCTTTCAGTAAGAGGGTGAGAACCGACCCTCAGGCCTCGGTCTGGGTCGGTCCCGCGTCGCTAACACGCTGCGCGGTCCGGAAGGGCCCGCAATTGGACTTCTTCGGTCGCTGCCGGGCTCAGCCTCGGCGCTGAATGAGGGAACGAACGCAGTGGCCGTAAGCAGACGAGCAGTGATGACGTTATTTTCTGATCCCCTGTGTCCCTACTGCCATCGCGTCAGGATGGTCCTTGCCGAGAAAGGGATTGCGGTGGACGTCGTGGATGTGGATGCCCAGAGTCTTCCCGTCGAGGTGCTGGACTTCAATCCCTACGGAACCGTGCCGACCCTGGTCGACCGCGATTTGCGCCTCTTCGAGTCGCGCATCATTATGGAGTACTTGGACGAGCGCTTCCCGCACCCGCCCTTGCTGCCGGTCGACCCCGTCTCCCGTGCCAATGCCAGACTGTTCATGTACCGTGTGGATCGGGATTGGTACGACATGATGGGGCGGATTTTCAAGGGTGTCGAGGCGGAGCAGATCAAGGCGCGTAAGGAGTTGCGAGACAGTCTGATCGCCATGGCGCCGGTCTTTGCTGCTCACCCGTTCTTCATGAGCGACGAATTTTCCCTGGTCGACTGCTGTGTTGCCCCCGTCTTGTGGCGACTTCCCGCCTTGCGGATCGAACTGCCGGATCAGGCGAAGGCGGTGCGGAACTACATGACGCGGATCTTCGCCTGGGAGGCGTTTCGCTCCAGCCTGACCGAGGCCGAACGGGAACTGGTCACCGACCTGTAAACCGAACAACCGACGTGGTCCAGCCGCCACAGGAGCCCCGGATGAACCCTGAAGACGGGTCCATGACTTCCACTAAACCCTACCTGGTACGCGCCATCTACGAGTGGATTCTGGACAACCAGATGACCCCTCACTTGTTGGTGGATGCCCGCTACCCAGGCACCAAGGTGCCAACGGATTTCGTCGACGACGGACAGATCGTTCTCAACATTGCCCCGACTGCCGTGCAGGCGTTGGTGATGGGAAACGAATGGATCCAGTTCAACGCGCGGTTCGGTGGGAGTGCACGCGAGATTCAGATCCCGAGCGCAGCGGTGGTCGGTATTTTTTGCCGGGAGAACCATCAAGGGATGATCTTCCCCCCATCCGAGCCCGACGCGCAGACCGCCGCGCCGACGGCTGAAGACACCCCGGCTCCCACGCTGCCCAAGCGGCGCCCAGGTGTTCCTGCCCGTTCGACGGGTACCGGAAGCCCGCCGCGCAAGGGACCGGGCAAGGGTAAGGGTGGTCCGACGCTGAAAGTCGTCAAGTAATTCTTGACGACAGGTGTCCGCCATCGGCCCGGAGATCGGGCCTGGTCAGAGGTCCGTCGCCTGATCCGGTAGTCCGAAACTCAGGTCCTCCAGGTCGATGCCGCGCATGATCAAATACCCGACGCGTCGTCCCAGCCCCTCCTCGCTGAAATCGAAGCGGTAAACCCGGCGCAGACGCACCCCGTTGATGCCCCAACTCAGGCCCAGACGCCGCAAGGCCACGGCCTGATCCAGCAGCTGCAGATCACGCTGCTCACACGCGGCCCGACAGATACCAAGGGCGATCTCGCGGGCGCGCAGGCTATCGAGCCAGAACCAGCCCAGCAAGAATAACAGGGAGACGGCGAACAGATTGGTCATGGGGTCAGTTCGGCGATCTGTCGCACAATGGCCGGCAGCGGCGGCGGATCGGTGCTGTTGATGATGATGGTGCTGCGACGCTCGGCAAGGCCCGGTCGCTCCCAAACGGCGCGCTGGTGCTCCAAGACCGCGATGCTGGCCTCCGACGCATCGCTGCCCGCGGCGAGTCGTTGTGCGACCCGCGTGCGCAGCAGCCCGAGGGGCGCCATCAGGGCAATGATCGCAAAACCAGCCCCGCATCGACGCGCCAGGTCTTGAAATGTCGCGCGGCCTGCCCGAGTCGGAAAGGTGGCGTCCACCACCACATCATAACCGCACGCGAGGATGCCGCCGGCCAAGCATTGAAGACGCAGGTAGGTCCAGGCGGTCGCTTGGGGAAAATAGATCCCGGCGCCGCGGCCGGCGTCCGACCGTGTCTCGCCAGGCAAGCCGAAGAGGCGTTTGCGCTCCACGTCGGAGCGTAAGTGAATCATGGGCAGGGACTCGCTCAAGCGGCGAGCGAGCGTGCTCTTGCCGGACCCGGAAAGCCCGCAGGCGATCAGGAGGCGTGGCCGTCGGGTGCATGTGTAAGACTCTGCCAAGGCCAGATAGCGGGCACAATCGCAGCGCTCCGTCGCGATCTGCGTGGCCGTCAGGTCGGCCTGATCGAGCCGAATGGCCAGCACTTTGGCGCGCACCATGGCCCGGTAAACCTTGTACAGATCCAAGACCTCGAGTGCGCCGAAGTCGCCGGTGTGTTCCAGGTACTGGTTGAGCAGTCGGCCAGCCAGCCCCGGCGTTCCCGCTTCTTCGAGATCCATGATCAGGAAAGCGAGTTCGCTCGCGGTATCGATCCAGCGCAGACCGGGATTGAACTCGATGCCGTCGAAAAACAGCGGTTCGCCATGGGTCAGGGCGATGTTGGCGCGGTGCAGGTCGCCGTGGCACTCGCGGACCCGACCCGTCTGGAGGCGCTGCACAATCGCCGGTGTGAGCGTCTGCCAACGCTCCAGCGTCCAGGTCCGGAGCCGATCCAGTCGATCGGCAACGCCGGGGTCGCGGACCCGGGCGCGGACCTGCTGCAGGTTCTCCAGCATTGGGGAGAGGACCGCCGCGGGTGTGCCGAACGGGCCCAGCGGATCGGCTCTTGGAATCTGCGCGTGGAAGACCGCCACCCGCGTGGCGATGCGATCGATCAAGTCCGGGGTCAGGGTCACCCGGGTGAGCAAGGTGTCCTGTGCGAAGCGGCCCATGTCCACGGCGTATTCCAGCACGGGACCCTCGCCGCCAATCCGCGGCTGCTCCGGGCTCCCGGTGATTGCCACCACCCCGCGATAGAGGTCCGGGGAGAGCCGACGGTTGAGTCGAACTTCTTCCTCGCAACAGAAGTGCCGCCGCTCCAGCGTCGAATAATCGAGGAACCCCAGGTCGATCTCCTTCTTGAGCTTGTAGGCGTGATCCCCGCTCAGGAAGACGTGAGAGATATGGGTCTCGATATGGTCGACCGGCGCGGCGGTCGCGCCCGCACGTTGCGGGTAGGCCTGCGGTTGCAGCAGTCCGGCAATCAGGCGGGGATAGGTGTCGGCGTCCATCGTGTCCGTCCCCTTGCCGGCCGACGGCAGGCTTGAAGTGAGTATCTCCGGCGCTTAATATCCGAAGAACGTTGTTTCAAATGCAAGTGGAGTCTTCCATGTCGATCGACCGTATCGTTTTCGCCGTCGCCGGCGCCTTTATCCTGCTGTCTGTCCTCTTGGCGGTGTATGTCAACATCAATTGGCTGTGGTTTACCGGCTTCGTCGGTGCCAACTTGCTCCAGTCAGCCTTTACCGGTTTCTGTCCGATGGCCTTGATCTTGAAAAAACTGGGCATGCAGCCTGGTGCGGCCTTCTGACCTGGGCACGGGTACAGCACCGGCGAGGCCATGGCCGCGCTCGCCTGTGTCTCTCTTACCGATCCGCCGGATCGCATCCCGCGATCCGGCCGGTGAACCTACTTGACCAGGGTCACCGGGACATTGGCCTTCTCGACCACCTCGCCGGCCACCGAGCCCATCAGCAACTTCGACAAGCCGCCCCGTCCATGGGTGCCCATGATGATGATGTCGCAGCCCTGTTCGTCCGCGTAGCGGGCGATGGTTTCGGCGACCGGACCCGCCATCACCTTGACCTGATAAGCCAAGCCGGCGGTCTCGATCAGGGCGCAGTTCGCCCGAATCTCCTCCTCGCCCTCGTGGATCTGCATCTTCGCAATCTCGGCGTCGCTGAGGAAGCGGCGCACCTCCCAGGCATCGACCTGACCGCGCACATTGAGCAGGTGGATCTCGGGGGGCTCGCCGCGCCGGGCAAGCCGAATCACATGTTCGACTGCCCGTCTTGAACTCTCGGATCCGTCGATCGGCACAAGGAATTTCATCGTTTTTATGACTCCCGGCCCGAGTGGCACGGGCCAGCGATCGCTTGGGTGACTTGGCAGAATAAGGCCGAATGGCCGGAGTTGACGGTACCTACCGGCCGGCTCGGGGTCGCATCATGCGGATGCCAGCCCAGGGTCAGCAGCAGGACCATAAAGCCGACGACGTAGGCCAAGACTACGTGCCAACCGCTCTTGACCCAGGCCCCGACTGATTTGGCCTGAGGATAGAGATTAGACAGCGCGACTCCGGCGGAACTCCCGAACCAGATCATGGATCCACCGAAACCGACCGCGTAGGCGAGCATACCCCAATCGAATCCACCCTGTTTGAGCGCCAGGGCCGTCAGCGGGATGTTGTCGAAGATCGCGGAGACGAATCCGAGTGACAGCGCCGAGTACCAGGAAGCGGGCGGCAGCCGGTCGACCGGCATCATAGAGGCGCAGAGTACCAGCGACAGCAGGAACAGGGTACCCTTGAAGGTATCGGGCAGCAGGCGCCATTCGGGCTCGCGCAGCCTGCGGGTGAGCAGGATGGCGACCCACACGGCCACCCCCAGGAACGGGAAGCTGTCGGCCAAGTCTTTGAAATACAGGTTCACAAACAGGTTGGCAACGACCGCGGCCACCAGGATGATCGCGACGATGCCCACCCGTGTCCAATCGACCTGAGTTCCGACCGGCACCTCCCGGATGACCGGCTGGAAGCGATGCTGCTGGATGGCGGCGGGGATGCCGAAGATCACCAGGGCCGTCCCCGCGGCCACGTAGGCGTGCAGCACCTCGAGCGGCCCGACGCCGGAGATCCACATCATGGTCGTGGTCGTGTCACCCACCACGCTGCCTGATCCACCCGCGTTGGAGGCGGCGACGATGGCGACCAGGAAGCCGATGTGCACCTTGTAGCGGAAAACGCCGGCGGCGATGGTGCCGCCGATCAGCGCCGCGGCGATATTGTCCAGAAAGCTGGACAGCACGAAGATCATGACCAGCAGGGTGAACCCGCCCAGCCAGCCGCCCGGCAGGTAACGCGGCAGGATCTCAGGGACATGGCTGTCCTCGAAGTGGCGGGCCAGGAGCGCGAAGCCGAGCAGCAAGCCGAGCAGATTGGCCAGCAGCACCCACTCATGCCCCAAGTGGCTGACCAGCCCCAAGAGTCCGGGGCCCGCGGTAAAGCCGGTGAACGCGAGCTTGAAGGCGGTAATAGTCGCGAGACCGCCGAGTGCGACCTGAAGGGTGTAATTGTGGAACAGGGCTACCCCGAGCAGGGTCAGTGCGAAGAGGATGAATTCCACAGGGATACAGAGTTGAACGTTGGTCTGCTGATAACCCGACTCGGTGGCAAGCAGGAGTCCGGAGACGATCAGCAAGCCCAGAAACAGCAGGACCTGCAACGCCAGGCCAGGTGATCGCAGCCGGTGGGATACGTGGGTGTCATCGAGTTGGGTGAAACGGTGCACGGCGCCGCCGATCGGTAAATTGAAGATGCCTAATCATAAAGCGCGCGGCGGGGCGCGGGAACTCTTTTTCGTAAGGACTGTCGCCGCCTCTAGGCGGTTCGTGTCCATGTCGACTTAGAGCGCTTTATCCAATGCCTGCCGCAGGTTTGCCACCGTACGCTCGACCTGGTGCAGTTTGTCGAGCCCGAAAAGACCGATGCGGAAGGTCTTGAGCTGCGCCTGCACCCGCTCAAAGCCGTAAGCCTCGGTCTCCTGCATCATGTCACGCAGCTGCGCCAATCCATCGGTCGGCATGTGGTTCAGCGACCGGTCGGTGAACACCGCGAACTGATCTATCGCTCTCGCCTTCTCCCGGAACGAGTTCGGAACCGAACCCGTTCGCGAGTGGCTGCAGACCCTCTCTCGAAAAAAAACCGCATATTGCTCGTGCTACGGACGACACCAGGAGGCAATTCCGTGATCGCTGAAATCCCGCCCGATCTCGTGGCGCGCATCGCCGGCGGCAACGCGGCGGTCTTTGTCGGTGCAGGCCTGTCGCTGGGCGCCGGGCTTCCCGGCTGGCCGCAGTTGCTCCAGGGGATGCTGGCGTGTCTTGAGAAATAGTCTTCCGGGGGCCTTGATCATCAGTCCGGCCATCTCACCGAGAGCGAGGCCAGTGGTTCGCACAGCGGACCCTACGGATCGCGGCCTTACCTTACTGCACTCGCTCGTCGGTACTTGGCGCGGACACGGGCACCCGCGGCGCGGAGCGCCGCCGGATCCGTGGCACCGCGGGAGCGCGGTCACGAGTGAAGGGCTGGGAACAATGCTGCCGTTTGGGCTGATGGCAATTGCCCCATGTTTGCTCAGGCGGCCAACTGCTGATCGTCGAGGAGCGTCAGGCACAGGGTGCGGATCGCGGCGATTTCGCGCTGAAACTCCTGTTGGGCCTGTTCGACCGGCAGAGCGTCGAAGATGTCGGGAAGTTGGACGCCGCGCCCCATGATGTCATCGGCGATCTTGTGCCTTAACTGCCGACGGACATAGAGGCAGTTATCCGCGTGGAAGAAGACTTCGACCACTCCGGAGGCGCTGATGGTGCCGGCGACCAGCGATTCGACGACACCGAGTGACCGCAACGCGAAGGATGCGAGCCGTTGTTCCTCGCTGCCGGAGTGCGCCAAGAGCGCTTCGATCTCAACCCGCTGTTTCATGGCTCGCTTCCATTTGGGAAGAATTTCACCCCGGCGACTTGCCCGGAGGGGTGTTCAAAATAGTGCACGTCACCACCGACCCCTTTCTTGATAACCTTCTGCCATTTTCCTGGCAGGAGTTGCCGCAGATACCGAAATGGGGGACTCGTATCAAACCCGGATCGTTACCGAGTCTTGGGGTCATGGAGTCGGGCTCCGTGCCGCGGACCTTGCCGTACCAGGCCGGGTGTTGGGTCACTGGGCGCGGAGCGCCAGGGGATGCGTTACACCGCAGGAGCGGTGTAACGAGAGTGAAGCCCTTTGGTTCACCGCGGTGGCAGCGTTGCCCGAGCGGCGCGAAACGTTCGGGACGGGGTCTCAAACCCCCTCCCGCTTGGCCGGAAGCGAATCAGCACCCCGCCCGATACCGCAAGTCGAGCGTATAGGGATGATCCCCGGCCGGCTCCTCCGGCGGCGCGTCGATGATCCCCGGCGTATGGCCCATCAGCCGGAAGCGGGCGATACGCCGGCTCTCCGCCTCATAGCTGTTGACCGGGAAATTGCTCTCACTGCGCCCGCCCGGATGGGCGACATAATAGGTGCAGCCGCCCAGGCTCGCGCGGTTCCAGAGGTCGACGATTTCGAATACCAGGGGGCCGTGCGCGGGGATGGTGGGGTGCAGGCCGGACGGCGGGTTCCAGGCTTTGAAACGGATGCCGGCGACGAATTCGGCTTTGCGTCCGGTGGGGCGCAGCGGGACCCGGCGGCCGTTGCAGGCGAGCACATGGCGGTCGCCGACCATGCCGTTGACCTTGACCTGCATCCGCTCGACCGAGGAGTCGACATAGCGGGCGGTGCCGAGCGCGGTGACCTCTTCGCCCAGCACATGCCAGGGCTCGATGGCCGCGCGCAGTTCCATGTTGATGCCGTTCTCGGTCACCAGGTCCCCATAATGCGGGAAGCGGAATTCAAAGAAGGGATCGAACCAGGCCGGGTCGAAGGGGTAACCGGCGCGGCGCAGATCGCAGATCACGTCGTCGAAGTCGACCCGCGCGAAGTGCGGCAGCAGGAAGCGGTCGTGCAGTTCGGTGCCCCAGCGCACCGGCTTGCGGCTGTAGGGTTCCTTCCAGAAGCGGGCGACCAGGGCGCGCATCAGGCTCATCTGCGCCAGGCTCATGCGCGCGTGCGGCGGCATCTCGAAGCCGCGGAACTCCACCAGCCCCTGACGGCCGGAGGCGCTGTCGGGCGAGTAGAGCTTGTCGATGCAGAACTCGGTGCGGTGGGTGTTGCCGGTGACATCGGTCAGCAGGTTGCGCAGTACCCGGTCGACGATCCAGGGCTGCGGGACCTGACCCTGGGGCATCTGCTGGAAGGCGATGGCCAGCTCGTAGAGCCGGTCGTCGCGCGCCTCGTCCACCCGCGGCGCCTGGCTGGTGGGGCCGATGAACATGCCGGAGAAGAGATAGGAGAGTGATGGGTGGTGCTGCCAATAGGTGATCAGGCTTTGCACCAGATCCGGCCGGCGCAGCAGCGGACTGTCGGCCGGGGTGGGGCCGCCGAGCGTCACATGGTTGCCGCCGCCGGTGCCGGTGTGGCGGCCATCGAGCATGAACTTCTCGGTGCCGAGCCGGGCGAGCCGCGCCTCCTCGTAGAGGATGTGGGTGTCGCGCACCATGTCGTCCCAAGCCTCGGACGGGTGGATGTTGACCTCGATGACGCCCGGGTCCGGGGTGACGGCGAGCTTCTGCAGCCGGTGGTCACGGGGCGGCTCGTAGCCCTCGATGATGATGGGCATCTTCAGTTCAGCCGCCGTGTCTTCCAGACACATGGCCAAATCCAGCCAGTGCTCCAGATGGGTGAGCGGCGGCAGGAAGCAGTAGAGCCGACCCTCGCGGGGCTCGATGCAGAGCGCGGTGCGCACCAGATCCGGATGCAGATCGTCCGGGAGGGCGATCTGCGGGTGCAGCGCCTGATGCGAATCATCGAAGGGGGCCAGACGGCCATAGCGGGCGGCGATGGCGCGCGGGTCGCCGCCCTGTTCGCGCAGCGTCTGCGGGGCCTGGGCCGGTGCCACCAGTTGACTGTAGCGGCGCGCGACCGGGTCGGTCGGCGAGCGCAGCGGCGTCACCGGTTCGAAGGGGTTGCGCTCCGGTACCTGGTCCAGTGCGCTCTCGGGCAGGTAGGGCAGGCTGTCGAGCGGCAGGCGAAAGCCCATCGGCGAGTCACCGGGGACCAGGAACAGGCGTCCGTCGCGGAAGGTCCATTTGCCGCTCTTCCAGCCGCCCTGATCGCCGAACCCCCACCAGCGCAATGGCAAAGCGTAGCCGGCGGTGCGGTTAAGGCCCTGCGTGAACAGCCGGGCGATGCGTTTGCGCTCGTTGGGATCCTTGAGCTTGTTGTCGAGCGGGTCGACATTGGCCGGCAGGCGCTGCTCCTTCCACAGGTAGTACCAGACATCCTCGTAGGCCGGCTCGGCATGGGTCGGGTCGACGCCCAGATGCTTGGCCAGGGTGCGGATGAAGGTTGCCGCGTCCTGCGGACCGTGGCCGTAGGTGGTGGTCTCGATCCCGAACAGGCTGGGATCGCGCCACACGGGTTCCCCGTCCTTACGCCAGTAACAGGACAGCGCCCAGCGCGGGAGTTGTTCGCCGGGATACCACTTGCCCTGACCCATATGCAGCAGTCCGCCGGGGGCGAAACGGGTCTTGAGGCGGCGCATCAGGTCTTCGGCCAGGGGCTTCTTGGTCGGCCCCAGGGCGGCGGTGTTCCACTCCGCGCCTTCCATGTCGTCGATGGAGACGAAGGTCGGCTCACCGCCCATGGTCAGGCGCACGTCCTGCGCCTTCAACTCGGCGTCCACCTGGTGGCCGAGGGCTTCGATCGCCTGCCACTGCTCATCGGTGTAGGGCTTGGTGACCCGCGGGTCCTCATGGATACGCCGGACCTGGTTGTGGAAATACATTTCCACCTCGCAGGTATCCATGGCCCCGGTGATCGGTGCCGCGCTCAATGGATCGGGGGAGCAGGCGAGCGGGATATGTCCTTCGCCGGCAAAGAGTCCGGACGTGGCGTCGAGTCCGATCCAGCCGGCGCCGGGGCAGTAGACTTCCGCCCAGGCGTGCAGGTCGGTGAAGTCCGCCTCCGGCCCCGAGGGCCCGTCCAGTGACTTCACGTCGGCCGTCAACTGCACTAGATAGCCGGAGACGAAGCGCGCGGCGAAGCCGAGGTGACGCAAGGCCTGGACCAGCACCCAGGCGGAATCCCGGCAGGAGCCCTTGGCGAGACCCAGACTCTCTTCGCAGGTCTGGATGCCGGGTTCCATGCGGATCACGTAGCCGATGGATTCGTGCAGCCGCTGGTTGATGTCGACCAGGAAGTAGACGGTCTCGCGCGGAGTGCGGTCGACGCTTTCCAGCCACTGCATCAGCAGCGGTCCGCTTTCCTTGATCTCGGTGTAGGGCGCCAGTTCCTTCTTGAGTTGTTCGTCGTACGCGAAGGGGAACTTGAAGGCGTATTCTTCCAGGAAGAAGTCGAAGGGGTTGATCGTGATCATCTCGGCGATCACGTCCACTTCCACCGTCAGCTTGCGCGTCTTTTCCGGAAAAACCAATCGAGCCAGGTAGTTGCCGAAGGGGTCCTGCTGCCAGTTCAGGAAGTGTTCCTGGGGTTCGATCTTCAGCGAGTAGGCTCTGATCGGGGTGCGGCAATGGGCGGCGGGGCGGAGCCGAACGACATGGGGCGACAGATTGACCGGACGGTCGAACTGGTACTCGGTCTTGTGATTGATCTGGACAAGGATCGACATGGGGGTCCGGACTCCGAAATTGGGCGTAGGGTAGGCAAAGGTATGCAGCAGGAATCGTTCCAGCACAGCCGAGCATGGTAGCCGGCCGGGTCTGTCCCCGTCCATGTTGGTTTCTGCCCCAAAACGGGGCGTTGGATCAGAGGCTTGGACGTTTGCTTTCACCCCGGCCCGGCCCCGATGAGGTAGCCTTGAGCGTGCCGCGTCTCCAATCCACAGGCCTCGCCATGTCTCCTGCACAAGCCACCTTCTACCATCTGGGTGTCGCCCTGGCGATCGGGCTGCTGATCGGGGTCGAGCGCGGCTGGTCGGAACGGGAGGAACAGGAAGGGACCCGGATCGCCGGGGTACGGACTTTCGCTCTGATCGGCTTGTTGGGCGGCGCCCTCGTCTTGGTCGCGCCGGCCCTGGGGGGCTGGCTGGTGGCACTGGGTCTGCTCGCGCTCGGGGGGCTCTTCGCCACCGCTCATGTGGTCCACGCCCGCACGCGACCGGATCAACTCGGGATTACGGTTCCGGTGGCCGGGTTGCTGACCTTTGTCCTGGGTGCCCTGGCGGCCTCGGGCCAGGTCGCCGCGGCGGCGGCCGGGGCGGTGGTGGCCGCCTTGCTGCTGAGCGCCAAGCCGGCCATGCATCGCTGGCTCGGCACCCTGCGGCGTCACGAACTGTCCGCCGGGCTTCAGTTGTTGCTCCTGTCGGTGGTGGTCCTGCCGTTGTTGCCGGATCAGGGCTACGGTCCCTGGCAGGCGCTGAATCCGCACCGCATCTGGTGGATGGTGGTCCTGATCGCGGCCATGTCCTTCGTTGGTTATTTCGCGGTCAAGGAAGCCGGGGCGCGCAAAGGCGCCGTCTTCACCGGACTATTCGCCGGGTTGGCCTCGTCTACGGCGCTGACGCTGCATTTTTCGCGTCTGGCGCGCGGCCGGCCGGACCTCAGTCCGATGCTTGCCACGGGTATCCTGCTCGCCTGCGGCACCATGTTCCCGCGCATGGCCGTGGTCCTGGCGGTGGTCGCCCCCAGTCTGCTGCTGCCGGCGCTGCTGCCGCTGGGGTTGATGACTTTGGTGATCTATGGGGCCGCGCTGCGTCAATGGTGGGCGCTGCGTGACCCGCCTGGGGAGGCCGCCGCCACCATGACCAACCCGCTGGAATTGCCGGTGGCCATCGGATTCGGGGCGCTGCTGGCCCTGGTCATGGTGCTGGCCAAGGCAGTGGAGGTCTGGCTTGGCAACGCGGGCGTTCTGGTCCTGGCGGCGGCTTCGGGGATTGCCGACGTGGACGCCATCACGCTCTCGCTGGCGGGGATGGCCGGCACGGGTCTGGAACTGAACATCGCCGTCACCGGCATCGTCATCGCGGCGGCGGCCAATTGTCTGGTGAAGGGCGGCATGGCGGGCGCCATCGGCGGCCGCGGGTTGGGATTGACCGTCGCACTGCCGCTCGCCGTGTCGGCCATGCTGGGCCCCCTGGCCATCTGGCTCGCCCGGTGGTGAGTCTCGGGTCTTGACGTCGGCGTGCCGCCGGCCTAGCGTTGTGGTCACCACTTCCGTGACCAGACCACGCGCATGCCGATCGCCACGATCATTCCCCGCCTGAGTCCGTGCGATTACCTGCTGGGCGAGCGCGACGGCGACTGCCGACATGAATATCTGAACGGAGAGGTGGTCGCCATGTCCGGCGGCTCCCGCGCCCATAACCTGCTGACGACCCGCGTCGCCCGGTTGTTCGGCAATCACCTGGAGGGTTCCGGCTGCCGGGTCTATCAGTCCGACATGAAGGTCCGTGTCGAGGCGGCCAACCGCTTCTATTACCCGGATGTCATGGTGTGCTGCGGCCCGGTCGACGCGGAGCCGGATGCCTACTATGAGACCGCTCCGCGGCTGATCGTCGAGGTGCTCTCGCCGCGGACCGCCGCCAACGACGACGGCGAAAAGCGCATCAACTACCAGACCCTCGCCTCCCTTGAGGAGTATCTGCTGCTCGATCCGACGACCGGCGACGCCACCCTGTACCGTCGCGGCGGGGCCTTTTGGACGCGCCTTCAACTCAGCGCAGGGGACTCCGTGGAATTGCGGTCCATCGGTTTGGACGCGGCCATGACGTGGCTCCTCGGCACTCGGGAGGGCTAGGTCGGGACGGTTGCGCAGCCGCATGGGCCGGCGTCCCCGTGCCTTCAGTCGAGCCGCTGATCCGCCAATCCGGTCAGTTCCCACAGCTGCTCCAACTCCCCGCGCAGGCGTTCGACCTCCGCTTCCAGTGCCTCGATGCGCTCGTCCCGGCCGCCGCCCGTCGGCGACGACAGGACCGGGCCAGCTGTCGCCGCGGCCTGCATGGCAGCGAGCTCGGCCGGGTCGGGGGCTCCGCACAGCAGATGCAGATAGCGCTCTTCGCGCTTGCCGGGAAGTCTGGGCAGCTCCATCGCCAGGGCCGGCGCGCGGTCCATGAGTCCGCGGACCGCCTCCGCCACCTGCGCCAGGTCCCGGAATTCGGCCATGCGTCCGGTGTTGGTGCGCAACTCGCCCAGGGTCTGGGGTCCGCGCAGCATCAGCACGGTCAGCACCGCCTGTTCCTCGCGACTGAGATAGTAGGTGCCGACCATTTTGTGGTCATAGCGCTCAGTGCGTCCGGAACTGCCGGCGTGGATCAGGCCCCGCTCGCGGAGCTGGTTGACCCGATGGCCCACCTCACCCGGTTCAAGCGTCATCACCGGGTGACGGCTGCTCTTTTGGTTGCAGGCATTGACCAACGCGTTGAGGGTCAGCGGGTACTGTTCCGGAGTGGTGCGTTGTTTCTCCATCAGGCAGCCGAGGATACGCGCCTCGATCGGGTGCAGCAGGGGTTCGGTTTGGTCATTCGACATGGGTGTTCGCTCGCGTGCGTGAACTCAGGCGATTCTAATCCAGCGGCAGAACCCGCAGTTCGATCCGCCGCTCGGCGCTGTCTCTGGTTGTTCCGTAAGCGAGGAACCCGCTGCTCTGGCTGCCTTGCGCCGAGTTGCTCAGGCCCAGCGGAATCCAGTCGCCGAGGCGGCCCTGTACCTGGCCCTGCATGGTGCTGGTCTCCAGGGTCCCACGCGTCCCCCGGGCCGTGTCGCGGGTCGAGATATCCAGCGTTACCTGGTCACCCAGGACCCGCGGTACCACGTAGAAACCGCTCTCCGCACGGCGGTAGCTGCGGCCCTCACGGACCACCGTGCCGCCGGGGCCAACGGCCAGTTCCCGGTCGGGCAGGGGCAGTTCTTCACCGACGGCGATGAAGGCGCGCTGTCCGTCCAGGGCACGCACTTCCTGGGTGAGGTCGCGTTGCTGGGAACGCTGACCCGCCCAGGCGCCGACTGCACTGCCCGCCGGTCCGGGGGGGCCAATGCGGACGCGTCCGTTGCCGTCCCCGCCGACGCGCTGATCGATACGCGCTCCCGCTCCGCCGCCCTGGGACGCGCTGCTGCCGCTCTGGCGTACCTGGATCAAGAGGCCTTGCGCCGGCTGGTCGAGGATGGCGAGTGCGCGGCGGATGTCGGCCAGGCGGGCGGGCGCGGCGCGCACGAACAGGCTGTGGTTGGCTCCTATCAGGGTCCCGTCCGGTCCGGCCAGGGGTCGCAGGGTTGGAATCAAGTCCTCGGGCAGGCGGGCGCGCAGTTCGATCACCTCCAGCGGATAGTCCCCGGCCTGCGCGCCACACCAGAGGACGGGCAGTAGCCACAACCAGATCAGCACCCGCCAGGGTCGGCACGGGCTCCGGCGGCCGCGCCGCTCAGAGGTATAACTGTCGCAGTTCGCTGTCGCCATCACTCTGCTCCCAAATCTGTTCGAAGACGGTGCGCAGTCGGCGGGCCTCGCGCGGGGCGTCGAGCGCCATCCGGGCCCGGTGGCGGTCGGCCACGCGGTGCAGGCAATAGCCGCGCGCATCAGTGACAAGAAAGGAGTCCACCCGGTCGCGGAAATCGTCCGCGACCCGGCGGATACTGATGCGCGAGCTGAACCTGCGGGTCAGTTCGATCAGTCGGTGACCGCCGAGCACCGGGAGCCGCGGCTCGGTCACCAGCACCCGCACCGGCGTTCGCGGTGTCGCCAGTGCGAGTCGGCGCACGGCGTCAAGGAAGGGGCGCTGATCATAGAGGTCCGGATCGAGATCGCGGCTGACGATCAGCAGTTCCCGCCGCGCCAGGTCCGCCAACTGTACGCCGGCAGCGCGGATCGACGACCGATCGGCGAGCAGGAGCGGGCCGTCGACCCGTGCGGTCTCGTCCGGGTCCGGTGACGCGGCAGCCTTTATGTCGGTTTGGGCGTAGTTGAGAGTGTCTGTCATCGTTCGACCTGGAGCAATGCAGAATGCCGACCGGCGCCCTCGCCCGGTGCGCTCGACTCGAGGGCAGTTGTGTCTATCATGCAACAGATCAGGATGTGCCGGGGATCGTTAAATCTGAGAATCCATGGTGTCTTGCCAGTCATCATGTTGCCTCTGGGTCACGTGCGTTGCAAATATGTTGCTCATGGGAAAAATAGTTGCACTTTTGTACTCATTGTGGGCTAAAATCTCAATGTCCGCAGGTTCAGTCAGCGAACCTCGCTCAGGCCCACATGATCGCAACCGCCGCGTCGGGAGGCTGGTGACATAGGAAACAAGCAAGGGTGGCCCAAGGCTCAACGCCGCGTTGTTTTTTCCTGACATGGGCTAAACCTTCGAACCACGCCGTCGTCTGAACACTCCCTCAATCAATCGCAACAGGTAACGAAAGATGCGCAAAGACAAGCAGACCTACCGCGTCGCCGCCCTGGCCGCCCCGTTGGCCATGGCCCTGATGATGGCCGCCCCCGCCAAGGCCGCCGACGCAATGGACACCTACTGGAAGGCCGCGCCGACCACGACCGCCTGGGTCAACCCCTACGGTGAGTGTTGGCAGGGGGTTGACGGCGAGAACCTGGAGCCTTGCGCGGCATTCACCCCGCGCGCGCCCCTGGTCATGCGCCTGCTGTTCAATCTGGACCGCTACCAGCTCAACGAGATCCGTAATCCTGAGGAACTGCGCAAGGTCGATGACCTGATTGCCGAGTTCCAGGCGACACCGCGTGAAGAGGTGGTCACCATCGTCGGTCACACCGACAAGCTCGGTTCCTGGGAACACAATGTTGTGTTGAGCGAGAACCGCGCCAATACCATCAAGCAGTACATGATCGACAAGGGCTACCCGGAGCGCGCGATCCGTTCGGTGAAAGGCGTGGCCTGGGAAGGCGGCGACGACGTCGCTGCCGACGGTGCCGTCATCGATCTGGGTCCGCTCGAGAACAACCCCTTGCGTCGGCGCGTGGTCGTGACCGAGCTGGGACCGGATCAGCTCAAGAACTAACCAGTTGTCCGGCCGTGGACCGACGTCCGCCGGGCGCCGGTCCGCGAGCCCCAGGAAGAACCCCCGCGTCGGGACCCGGGCTGTGTCCCGCCATTCGTAGAATCAATCTACAACCGCGATCCGGACGCTTGCGCGTTCCGGGCCGGTGGGGTGCGGTCGAAAAACAAGGATGACACCAATCCAATAGGCCTCTTCCCCCCCGAGCGAGGCTTAAAGGACGGCCGGTCCCCGGGTCACCCGAGGACCGGTTTTTTCTTCGATGGAGTCAAGATCGAATGGCCCGCGCCTGTTCGGCGGCGTTGCCGATGTAGGTCGCCGGGGTCAGTGTCCGTAACTGTACCTTAGCCTGTTCGGGGATCTCCAGGCCGTCGATAAAAGCCGCCAGGGCTTGCGGCCCGATGTGTCGGCCGCGGGTCAGCTCCTTGAGTCGCTCATAGGGCTCGGCGACACCGTAGCGGCGCATGACGGTCTGTATCGGCTCGGCCAGAACCTCCCAGTTCGCCTCCAGGTCGGCCGCCAGCCGCGCCGGGTCCGCATCCAGCTTGCTGATCCCTTGCACCGCGGATTGCAGCGCGATGCTGGTGTGGGCTAAACCAACCCCAAGATTGCGCAGCACCGTCGAGTCCGTGAGATCCCGCTGCCAGCGCGAGATGGGCAGCTTGCCCGCCAGATGCTCCAGAATGGCGTTGGCGAGACCGAAGTTTCCCTCGGCATTCTCAAAATCGATCGGATTGACCTTGTGGGGCATGGTGGACGAGCCGATCTCGCCGGCCACGGTTCGCTGCTTGAAATAACCGAGCGACACATAGCCCCAGACATCACGGCAGAAATCCAAGGCCACGGTATTGAAACGCACGGTGGCGTCGAAGATCTCGGCCATGTAATCGTGGGGCTCGATCTGGGTGGTGTAGGGGTTCCAGCCGAGGCCCAGGGTCTCGACGAATGCGCGGGCGAAGGTCGGCCAATCCACCTCCGGATAGGCGACCAGATGGGCGTTATAGTTCCCGACGGCGCCGTTCATTTTGCCGAGCAGTTCGACCGCGGCGACCCGTCCGCGCTGGATGTGCAGCCGGTAAGCCAGATTGGCCATTTCCTTGCCCAGGGTGGTCGGGGTGGCCGGTTGACCATGGGTGCGCGCGAGCATGGGCAGGTCCGCGTAGCGGTGTGCCAGGTCGCGGATGGCCCCGATCAAGGCATCCATCTGCGGCAGCAGCACCTGACCACGCCCCTCCCGGATCATCAGCGCGTGAGCCAGGTTGTTGATATCTTCCGAGGTACAGGCGAAGTGAACGAACTCGCTGATCGCGGCAAGCTCTTGATTACCGGCGATCCGCTCTTTCAGGAAATACTCCACCGCCTTCACGTCGTGGTTGGTGGTCCGCTCGATATTCTTGACCCGCTGGGCGTCTTCCAACTGAAAACCCGCGACGATGCTGTCCAGCAGGTTGACGGCGTGCGCCGACAGGGTCGGCACCTCGGTGATCCGGGCGTGTCCGGCCAGTGCCTGGAGCCAGCGCACCTCAACCAACACCCGCTGGCGTATCAGGCCATACTCGCTGAAGATCGGCCGCAAATCCGCGATCTTGGAGCTGTAGCGTCCGTCCACCGGGGACAGGGCAGTGAGTGACGAAAGCTCCGGATGCGGGGCGTGGGTCATGGGCGGTTCCTGGTGGGGTGAGCGAATTCATGGGTGCAGACGCGGTTGGCCGTGCGGCGGCGCGCGGACGACCGGACGGCGATCAGGCTAGCAAAAAAGTCGGGCGTCGTCTCTGTTGCCGTCCCTGGCATCGTTTCGGCGGGCTGACGGATGAGGCGTTCTATGCGCCTTCGGCGGTGTGCGTCCCTCGGCGACCGGTTCTGCTTGCTTGGACCCTGGCTGTGGTCTGCGGCGGCCTCGTTGATCGTTCTCGTATTGACCCTGGCTGTGACAGCGGTCGTTTTGGGTCTTGGGTCCCTGGCTGTGTCGGTCTGGCGCCCGATTCCGGGTCTTGCTGGATGTGGTGGACCCTGACTGCCCTGGGGCGGCGGGTCCCGGCGGGGCGTCCGTGCCCCTTCACTTTGATCCAACGCACGCCGCGTGCCATGTGTTTCTATTTAATAAGAACAGCATGTTGCGTGATGTTCCGCCGAACGATGACGCTATGCGCCGTCAAGAGATGACGTGTTTTGGTCGGGTTCCGACCTGGGCACCAAGCCATGGATCAGCCGGCCTGCACGGCCGCCAGCGCGGTCAGGTTGAGCAGACCGCGTACCGAGGTGCTGGTGCTGACGATATGTGCCGGGCGGTCCGCCCCGAGCAGCATAGGCCCGACGTTGATGGCGCCGCTCGGTCCACCCAGAGTGCGCAGCAGATTCAGGGCAATGTTGGCGGCATCCTGGTTGGGCATGATGAGCAGGTTGGCGCGCCCGGTGAGCCGTGAGCCGGGGAAGCGCAGGTCACGCATGGCGGCGTCCAGTGCCAGGTTGGCGTGCATTTCGCCCTCGACTTCCAGTTCAGGCGCGCTCTCCTGGAGTAGCCGCAGGGCGTCGCGCATCTTGTGTGCGGAAGCCGTATCGCGGCTGCCGAAGTTGGAGTGCGAGACCAGGGCAATCTTGGGCTCCAGACCGAAGCGGGCGACTTGGGCGGCGCACAGTCGCGTGATCTCGGCGAGGTCCTCGGCGCTTGGATCCTCCTGCACATAGGTGTCGGCAATGAAGAGCGGTCCCTGGGCCAGGATGACCGCATTCATGGCCGTGAGCCGACGCACCCCGGGCGCGCGGCCGATGATGGCTTCCACATGCTCCAGGTGTCGCAGATAGCGCCCCACGACACCGCAGATCATGGCGTCCGCGTCCCCCGAGCGCACCAGGGCGGCGGCCAGGACCGTGGGTGCCTTGCGCACATACTCGCGGACCTCGGTGAGGGTGTAGCCGCGCCGCTTGACGCGCTCGAAGACGGTGGCGCAGTGAACATCGAAACGGTCGTTTTCGGACGCCACCACCAGATCGAAATCGTGACCCGGACGGATGGAGAGTCCCAGGTCGCTCAGCCCTGCCCGGATCACCTCCGGGCGACCGATCAGCATGGGCCGGGCGATGCCCTCGCTCACCGCCTGCTGGGCCACCTGCAATATTTTTTCCTGCTCGCCCTCGGCGAAGACCACCCGGCGCGGCGCGGCGCGCGCGTGCTCAAAGACGGGTTTCATGGTCATCCCGCTGCGGTAGGCGCGCGCGCTCAGGTTTTCCCGATACGCATCGAGATCCGCGATGGGGCGGGTCGCCACGCCCGACTCCATGGCGGCCTGAGCGACCGCGGGGGCCAGATGCGCCATCAGGCGCGGATCAAATGGCCGGGGGATCAGGTACTCGGGACCGAAACTCAAGCCCTGTCCGCCATAGGCCGCGCGCACGATGTCCGAGGGTTCAGCCCGCGCCAAATCCGCGATGGCATACACGCACGCGGTTTGCATGGCCTCGTTGATCCGGGTCGCCCCGCAGTCCAGGGCGCCGCGGAAGATGAAGGGAAAACACAGAACATTATTGACTTGGTTAGGGAAGTCCGAGCGCCCGGTGGCGATGATGGCGTCCGGACGGGCGGCGCGGGCCAAGTCCGGCATGATCTCCGGATTGGGGTTGGCCAAGGCCATGATGATCGGATGCTCCGCCATGTGGATGAGCCACTCGGGTTTGAGCACGCCGGCGGCGGAGAGCCCCAGAAAGACATCGGCCCCGACGATCGCCTGCTCCAGGGTGCGCAGGTCGGTCGCCACCGCGTAGCGACTCTTGTAGGGGTCCATCACTTCCACCCGGCCCTGATAGACGACACCGGCGATGTCGGTCACGATGACGTGCTCGGGCTTGAGCCCCAGGGCCACCAGGAGATCCAGGCAGGACAGGGCCGCCGCGCCGGCCCCGGCGGTGACCAGACGGACCGTGCCGATGTCCTTACCCACGATCCGCAGGGCGTTGATGATGGCCGCGCTGACCACGATGGCGGTGCCGTGCTGATCGTCATGGAACACCGGGATGCCCATGCGCTCCTGGAGCGCACGTTCGATGATGAAGCAATCCGGGGCCTTGATATCCTCCAGGTTGATGCCCCCGAAGGTGGGTTCGAGTCGCGCCACGGTCTCGACGAAACGCTCCGGGTCCAGTTCGTCGATTTCGATATCGAAGACATCGATGTCCGCGAACTGTTTGAACAGCACCGCCTTGCCTTCCATGACCGGCTTGCTCGCCAGGCTGCCGATGGCGCCTAGGCCCAACACCGCGGTCCCGTTGGTGATGACCGCCACCAGATTGCTGCGGGAGGTATAGAGGGCCGCATTCAGGGGATCGCGCACGATCTCCTCGCAGGCGGCGGCAACCCCCGGTGAATAGGCGAGGCCCAGGTCGCGTTGGTTGGCAAGCTGTTTGGTGGCCTTGATCTCCAGCTTGCCGGGCTTCGGGTAACGGTGATAGTCGAGTGCGTTCTGCTTCAGGTCGTCGGACATAGTGGATCTCGGTGGCGCGGCGATAGTCGGCATTGTGGGGCGCGCAACCGGGTTCGGCAACCGAACGCGGGGTTTGGGCTTGCGAGCGGTTTAGGCGATGGACGGAAATCGCCTCAGGTCTGGCAGCAATGGTCGGGGCTGCTCATCCCACCCGGTCGATCAGTCCTGAAAAAAGCAACCAGCGCCCGCTGCGCGGGTCTCGGATCTGGCTCAGCAGACTCTTGCGATTGATACCCTGACCGGGCGGCCGCAGGGCGATGTGCACCCAGCCCGAACTGGGGCCTTGAATGGGATCGGTGCGTTCGCAGATGATCTCGTCAAAATCCGGCAGGTTCGCCGCGGCCCATTGCGCCAGGGCCAGGGTGCTGAGCCCTGGGATACGCAGGTCGCAGGCCCAGCCGCCGGTGTGCGGACTGACGCTGACCCAGCCGGGAGGACGGCGCTTGATTGCCCGCTCCAGTTCCTGGCAACGATAGACGCTCATTGGCGAGTAGCGGTCATGGGCGTTGCGGATTGGTTGCATGACCTCGCGGGCGAGGTGGACCGCCGCGCGCAGGACCTGGTCGTCGGGCAGGCGATTGTCGATATCGAGCCGTGCGGCGACCTCGCAGCGGCTTAACTCGTAGACGCGAAAGTTCGGCGCGATCTGGTCCTGGGGGTCCAGGTCGGCGAGTCGGAGGTTATCAAGCCGGGCGCGCGAACGGTTGGTCATGTCGAATCCCCTTTAGAGCAACAAAGACCTGATCGCGACGATCGTCCTGTACACCGGGTCGGGCCACCGATCACCGAGGGCAATGAGGAAGTCCAGGAACTCGTGTACCGAGGCGACCGCCCGCGGGCTGGCGCCGCGCCGAAAAACGTCCTGGTAGAGACCGGCGATGCGCTGTGCCGCGTCGGCGGGCGGGTCAGTCTGAGTGAGCAGCAGGACGGTTTCGGTGTTGGGCACGGCCACCGCATTCCTGAAGCTCGGGTCTTGGGCATTGCGCGCGGCGGCCTGTGTCACCATGCTGCGCAAGTCGTCGCCTAGACTGACCTGCCAGGGTCCGCCCTGAGTCGGGTCCAGATCCAGAGCCAGGAGCTTGGCGGCGGCCCAGAGCGCGACATCGCCGTGTGAGCCCGTTGGCCCGGATGCCTGCCGGGCGCGTTCGAGATACTGCGCCATATTGACCAGGGCCTCCAATCGGCCGCGTGGCTCGGTCTGGAGCCACGCGAGCTCGCCGCAGGCCTGACCGATCAGCGCCAGCCGCTCGGCAGTGGGTGTGCGCTGACAGATCTGAATCAGTTCGGCGATGATGGATTCGAGTTGGTTCACCAGCGCCTGGCGCTGGTCCTCCTTTTCGTAACCCTCCGGCGCATCACGCAGCGTTCGCCACTCCTCACTGAACAGCCGCAGCCTGAAATCGTTACATTGCTCCAGCGCCCGCACCGGACAGTCACCGATCTCCGCGGCCAGCGCACGGTCCAGCCAAGTCACCGCCTCTTTGTAGGCGCGCGCCTCGCCCCAGGCGAATCCGAGCGCCGCGGCCAAGTCGGCCCGCGCCAGCCACCCGGTTTGCTCCGGCTCCGGAATGCCGCCGATGCGATCCTCGATCGCGGCGCGCAGACCGTCCGCAGTCATGAGGTCATCGCCTTGCGCGCGCGCCTGGGTGCGCATTTCCTCCTGCAGATTGGTCAGGTCCACAATCAACTCGTAGGGCGTGTGGTAGCTGCGCTGAGTCGTATCCGATCGCGCCAGGCGCAGGCTGTAGGCCGGGTCCCCGTAACACTGGTAGGCGCCCCAGGTGTTCACCTGCCCGAAGCACTGCCAGACCTCCTCGCGCGCGGCCCGAACGGCCTCACCGAAGGATTGCCCGGCAAGCAGTCGGGTGTAGAAGCCTCGGGCAAAGGCCAGTCCGGCGGCATCGTCCACTGCCCAGCCGGCGGCGATCACCGCCTTGGCGCCCATGCGGACAAACTGGAGCGCCAGATTAGCCGCCAGCCAGTTGAAGCGGGTCGGGGTCGCCCGCTTGGTCTTGGCCAGGTGACAGCAGTTGATGAAAACCAGCTCCGGGACCCAGCGCATCTGCTCCACGTCCCCCGGGGTGAGGAGGGTTTCCTGGCCGATGACCATTCCGGAGATGCGCTCCTGCGCGGTTGGCCGCACCTGGCCGCAGGCCGCACACGCATGGGTCGTGCGCACCCTGACCGGGTACTCGTGCACTCCGTGACCGGCCAAGTGCAGGATGCGCCAGGCATCCTGGTGCAGGCCGCCGAGGATGGCATCCGCCTTTTCATCAATCCGATCGAGCACCTGGAACTTTTTACCGCGCAGCAGCGCGGCGACTTGGTGCGCCTCGTCCCGCGCTCCGGGCAGGTCGGGGAATTCCTCCCAGCCGTCAAGGTCCGGATTGCCCACGACCAAGGCCTTGGCCTCTTGGGCATAGGCGGGATTGGAGCGATAGTTCAGGGTCTTGAACTGCCGCACCAGGCCGGCGGCGGTCGCCGGCGGGCGGCCGGTGCGGCTCCAGCGATCCTCCAGCAGTTCCCACGGGAAGCGCGCGGAGACTTCGTCCACCAGGAGTACCAGGTCCCGCTGGAGGGGAGCCAGTTCGCGCAGCCGATTAGGTAGCAGCATCTCGAACAGGGTCTTGGCCGCCTCGTTGTTGGTCGTGGGAGAGCGGGAGGCCTGAGCGATGAAATCATCCGCCAGACGCAACTGACCTGCGGCCAGGGTGACCTCGGCGCGCGCCCGGTCGGTTGATGCGATGAAGCGCAGGGCATCGCCCCTGGGTTCCTGGATGATTTCGAGGCGCTGCCACCAGCCTGGGGCCTCGTCGAAGCGGATGCGGCGCTGGCCGCCCTCGCCGTCCTCCAACACCCGCCGCGGCCAGTCGATCCGGGCCGCAAGTTGCTCATCGCGCAGCTCGCCCTCCAGGGCCTCGACCGCGGCAATCGCCAAGTCCTCATAGAGTTCGATGAATTCGATCCGGTCGATGGCGACCCGATGTTCGAGCCCGGCCTGCGCCAACCGTTCGGCGCCCGCCAGGGCTCCGCGGAGGATCGACCGCACCGAGTCGGCCACCCGCACGCCCCCGGCACCGGTACCCACCAGCAGGCAGGAGAAGGCGGCGGACCTGACCGCCCCGGGTTCCCCGAACCGGGCGTCCGGCCAGTGAGCGATGCGCAGCGCACATTCGAGCAAGGCGTCCCGGACCCCGGTTTCCAGCAGCACGGGCGTGAGATCCCCGACCTGCCCAAGTCCCACCACCACGGCACCGGCCGGCTTCGCCCACGGACGCTCATTGAAGAACAGGGCGTGGGTACCCGGTGGGCCAGGGTAGAGACCGAGTTGCATGTGCTCGGTCAGGCGTCCCGCGAGGCGCTGGTCCAAGGCTTGCTCGGCGCTGACGATGGTGTCTCCCTGATAGTGACCGACCAGCACCGGATACCGGGCATAGCTCAGGTCGCCATGGCGGATGCTGATCCGGATGAGCGGCATGACCTCCGCCGTACCGTCGGTTTCATCCGCCGGCAGACCGGTCCCAAAGGCCAGCGTCTCGACCAGTTCCTGGTTCGGGAGATCGTCGGCGGGTGGCCGGTCCGGCAGGGGACGCAGCAGCTCGCGCTCGCTCCCGGTCGCGGCGCGTGCACCACCAGGGGGGGTTTGGGAGAGTCGGGCGGTCTTGCCTGTCAAGAGCAGGTCCAGATAGCCGGGGAAGGCGGCTTGCCGGCTGCACAACGCCTCGTGGGCCGTGTCCTCCAGATACCAGACCGGCACCTGGGGCAAAACTTCCGAGCGCCAGGTGACGGTGCCGTCACCTTGGTCGGTGGTGAGGAAGTCCAGGCGTTTGGTTCCTTTCGGGTCGGACCCGTCGATGAGCTTGAAGCTCGCGACGGTTGTCTCCTGGTGGCCGGCGACGCAGATCATGCGTAACGGGTCCACCGGGCTGCTCCGGAGTAAGGTCCAGGTCTCGCGTGCCTGACGCAGGACGGCGGTGTCGGCGACATTCCAACGGGCACGCACAGACTGTTTGAGGTCCTGCCAAAACTCCGGGCGGCTGAGATCCGGGTCCTCCGGCGCGTTGGGAAGCAATTCAAGCAGCCCAGGATAGGTGCGCACGATGTCGATCAGGTCGTCCGGACCCTGGGTCAGGTCCAGCAGGCTCAGTTTCGCCAGGGAGGGGTTGCGGCCGGTGAGCCAGCGCATCGCCTCGTAGGAACCCTGATGCGGGGTGCCGAGCATCAGTAAACGCGATTCCGGCAGGTCGACGATGCGTCGCCACAGGTTCGCGCCGATATCGCCGTCCGCCAGCATGGCCCGGACGACCAAACCGCCCATGCCGTGCGCCACCAAGCGGACCGGCTGCTTGGTCCGCTCGGCCTCGGGCAGCCAGCCCTCCAGGCGCTCGGCCAGCGCGCGGGCGGCCGTCCGGACCGACAATCGCCAATCGTAGGCGAAGACCTCGACCCGATGGCTGCGCGCCAGGAACTCGATCAGCGGCCCGTAGAAGGCATCCAGCGGCCCGGTTGGCTCCACCATCGCCGTCCGCTCCAGGCGCAGCCGGGCGATCCCGCCGCGCAGCAGAGCCCAATAGTTCAGCCAGATCTCGCGGCCATCGATCTGGAGCGTACTGCCCATGACACCCGGCAGGATCACTACCAACGGTTTGGGCGTTCCGGCGGAGCGACTGCGGCGCACCGACTCGCGCCAGCGGGGGAGGGCCTGGGGCGCTTGTTCGATCGCTTGGAAACCGCCGTCCGCGCCGTCCGCGCGGGCGAGTCCGGCGGTCAACCAGCGCAACGTGCGCTCATTCTTGAAATAGCTGAAATGATTGACCTCCGCACCCCGATCGCGAAGGAATCGTGCGCCTTTGGCGGGTCGGCGGATGCCGCCGAACATCGAGCCGGTAGTGACCACGAGGTCATGGTCGGCGCCGTAGAACCAGTCGGCAATCAAGCACTTGAGCTGGCCCAAGAGCGAGTCGCCGGCGACCTCGCCGGCGATCACCGTCAGGTCGGCGCGCGTGCTCAGGTCCGGGTGGTGAAGGAGGCGGGTCAGGGCCGAGCCGGGCATCATGGCCTCCAACCCCGGCAGGGTGCGTGGATCGGTGCGCTCCTTGACCACCGCCAACACGAAGTCCAGGGCGTCCCCGCCGCTCCCCCAGCCGCCCAAATGGCCGAACATCGACAGCCAGCGGTCCAGGCGGCCGGCGGCCAGGGTGGTTCCCCGCGCGGGACAGGCGACACGCAGGAAACGGCTGATCCGCAACTTCTTCTCGTCGAGTACGGTGAGTAATTCGGCCAGTGCTTGACGGTCTGCCTGATAGGCGCTGTCGCGCGCCGCGAGGGCCGGGGTGTCGAGCCGTCCCAGACCCAACTGCGGGGCCAGGGTGCGATCCGCGGCGAACAGGGTGTCGAGCAGGTCGGCGCGTAGCGGATCGGTCGCGCGGTCACGTTCGGCCAGACACAGCAGTTCGCCGACCAGGCCGCCGCGGGACTGGGTGAGTAGGTGCAGATCCGCCCCCGCGGGGAGTGTCCGCACCAATTCCAACGCGTTCACCACGGGACTCTGAGTCAGTGAGCGGTGTTCCCAGGCGAGTGCACGCCCGCCGTAGCGGCGGGCCAGTTCCTCCCGCGCGGTCTTGGCGGCGGGAGAACCGGGCGCCCAGAGTGCGCCGAATGATCCCTGACAACTGGAGCCGGTGCCGTGGATGAAGAGCAGGACCGGTCCCGGATCGGCAGGTCCCGGCACTGGTTCGGATAGGGCCGTCAATTCAAAGGTCTCGCCCAACGCGCAGCGATATAGCCCGGGGGCCAGACCCTGGAACTGCCGCTCCTCGAGTTGTTTGGCTAATTGGCCGGCGACCAGGCCTTTCAGGTCGATCCCGAAGAATTCAAGGACCGTCACTCCCAGACCCTGGCTGCCGCGATTGGCATTGCGGCCGTGCTCAGGCGCCCTGGTGTCGATTTCCCAGGCGTCACCGCCGCCGCGGGTTGATCCCTGGTGACCGCGTTCCCGCACCAGGTCATCGGCGCGCGTCCACAGAATGAAACCGTTAGCGAGGGTGAGCCGGACCACGTCGTCCGCCGCGACCGTGACCTCAGTCCCGCCCGCGTCGCGGGCGCTGTCGGGCAGCAGCCGTCGGGCATTCACCACGGCGACCTGATGGGTCGCCGGTGCAATGGCCGCCTGTGACACGCCACGGATACGGAAGGTCTGGTCTTGTGTCATCGCAGAAATCATTCCCGGATGTTGTCGGTCACGCCCGGCGGCGGCTACGGCGTGCCTTACTCGAACACACTGAATCGACGCGCCGTCGCACTCCCCATAATCTGCGGCGTCTGGGCCAGGCGGGAACTGGGCAGATACTCACGGATGGTGTTGAACCAGACATCATAGTTGGACGGCTTACGTTCGCGCAGGGTCTTGAGCGCGTAATAACTGAAGGCGCCGTTGGCCCGTCCCTGGAAGCTGGTGTCGTAGGAGTATTCGCTGTCTTTGCAGCCGGCGAGCAGCAGGTCGCCGCCGGTGCGTCGCAGGCCGCTGACGACCCGCGGGGCTTGCGTCATGCCCCGCGGCAACTCATCCTCCGACATCCAGTCTTCCAGCGGCAGGAAACGGGCGCGCGGCCCGCCGGCGTCCAGATCGTCCTCGCGCCCGCGGATCACCGAACCCGAGTGGCAACTGTCGGAGAGAAACAACAGACGAACCCCCTTGCCGAGGGCGGCGAACAGCGTGCGGATCTCGTCGTCCAGGAGCGGGCCGCGGGTGCCGATATCATGGGGGCAGAGGGCCTCGTCGCGGCCGTCCGGCTCATCGCCGGAACTGTCCGGAACCCAGGTGCCATGACCGGAAAAAGTCAACACCAGGGTGTCACCCTCGCGCGCGGTACCGATCAGGCTGCGGATGGCCGTGACCATGGCCGACTTGGTGGCCTGTCCATTGAGCAGCTTGGTGACTGAAAAGCCGCGTTTGCCCAGTTCTACCGCCCAGTCATTGGCATCGTTCACGCACCCGGAGAGGTCGTTATTGGTGCCCGGATAGTCGTTGATACCGATGCAGAGTGCCTTCTTGTTCATGTTGAGGATCTCAGTGCGTGGGTGAAAGCGGTGCTCAGACGCGCGGCCTGGCCTCAGTCGATTTACGGCAATCGCCTGGCACCTGGCCCGTTGGGGACTTAAGTTTGGTCGGTGCCGATCGGTTGCGCAATATCAGGAGAGGCGTGTTGGCGCCGGTTCAGGACGACGGGTGGTGTAGGAAAGGGCTGACGCCCCGAGCGGCCAACTCACTGCGACCAGGGTCGCTCGCCTGGCGAATCCTGCAGCGGCTGCTGTGCCAGCCAGCTGTCCAGGGCATTGGCGAACGCCTGCCGGTCCCTGGGACGGGAGCGGGGCCGTCGGTGTTGCCGCGGCTGCGCCGCAGGGTATCCAGGAATCCTTGATCGCCTCGGGGTCGACCCGGATCGGCATTGGTCTGGGGTTCCAAGCGGCGACCTTGATTGTCAGCCCGGCACGCGGCGTGCGTCGTCAGGGCTTCCAGCCCCGAGGTTGCCAGGCCAGGATGGCCTGACTACGCACCCGGCGCGCCCAAGTGGCCGGAATCTTGATCGAGGCCCAAACGCGACCCGCGTGGGTCGCCGCTTGGTGTCAGGCCGGGGTTTCCTCGGTCTGATCCGCGGAGGGTGCCGCGGCCAAGTCGGCAGCGGGTGTCGCCACGGTCGGTGCAGCCGGTTCGGCCGCGCTTTTCACCGCGGACGGAACAGGCGCCGTGGCCGCGGTCTTGGGTTCCGGCAGCGGTTCATGGACCAGGATCAGTCCACCCAAGGGCGGCAAGGCGATCGGAATGGAGTGTGGCCGGCCCATCCAACTGACTTCCTCCGACCGGACACCACCCTGGTTGCCGACGTTACTACCCCCGTAAACCTCGGCGTCCGAGTTCACCGCTTCGCGCCAGAATCCTGCCTGTGGGACACCGATGCGGTAGTTGGTACGCGGCACCGGGGTGAAGTTGAACACGGCGACGACCAGAGCCCCGCCGGCGCGGTCCTTACGGACATAGCTCAGCACGGATTGCGAGCTGTCGTGACAGTCGATCCATTCAAAGCCCGCGCCGTCGAAGTCCACTTCGTGCAGCGCCGGCTGTTCGCGGTAAAGTCGGTTGAGGTCGGAGACGATGGCGCTGAGTCCCTTGTGTTGGGGTCGCTCCAGGAGCTTCCAGTCCAGGGCCTCGCCGAAATTCCACTCTTTGCCTTGGCCGAACTCACACCCCTGGAACAGCAACTTTTTGCCGGGGTACGAGAACATGAAGGTGTAGAGCAGACGCAGTGAGGCGAAGCGCTGCCAGGCATCCCCAGGCATCTTGTCCAGCATTGACTTCTTTCCGTGTACAACCTCGTCATGGGAGAAGGGCAGGACGAAGTTCTCGGTGAAGGCGTAGAGCAGGCCAAAAGTGAGCAAGTCATGGTGATAATGGCGGTAAATGGGGTCCTTCTCCATATAGGAGAGGGTGTCGTGCATCCAACCCATGTTCCACTTCATGCTGAAGCCCAGGCCGCCGAGATAGGTCGGGCGCGAGACGGCCGGCCAAGCGGTCGATTCCTCGGCGATCATCAGGCTGCCGGGATGCTGCTCGTGGGTGACCGCGTTGAGCTGACGGATGAAGTCGACTGCTTCCAGGTTCTCGTTGCCGCCGTACTTGTTCGGGACCCACTCACCGGCCTTGCGGGAATAGTCGAGGTACAGCATGGAGGCGACCGCGTCGACCCGCAGTCCGTCGATGTGGAACTCGGCCAGCCAATACAGGGCGCTGGAGAGCAGGAAGTTCTTCACCTCGTTGCGGCCGAAGTTGAAGATCAGGGTGCCCCAGTCGCGATGCTCGCCCAATCGCGGGTCGGCGTGCTCATAGAGTGCCGTGCCGTCGAAACGGGCCAGGGCATAGGCGTCCTTGGGGAAGTGGGCCGGCACCCAGTCGAGCAGCACGCCGATGCCGTGGCTATGCAGGTGATCGACAAAGAAACGGAAGTCGTCCGGGGTGCCGTGGCGGCTGGTCGGCGCGAAGTAGCCGGTGCACTGGTAGCCCCAGGAGGCGTCCAGCGGGTGCTCGGTGATCGGCAGCAGTTCGATATGGGTGAAGCCCAATTCCAGCGCGTACTCGGCAAGCTGGACTGCCAGCTCCCGGTAGTTCATGAAGTTGCCGTCTTCATTCCGCTGCCAGGAACCGAGATGAATCTCGTAGATGGAGAAGGGTCGACGCTGCCAGTCCATCGCCGCCCGTTCCTTGAGCCAGGCGGCGTCCCGCCATTGGTACTCGCTCGGGGCCGTGATCAACCCGGCGGTCTCCGGGCGCGCCTGGAAGGCGTTGGCATAGGGATCGATCTTAACGTGGGCATTGCCGGCATGGTCGCGGATTTCGTACTTGTAGTACCCGCCCGTCCCGATGCCGGGGATGAACAGTTCCCAGACCCCGGAGCCGCCGCGCACCCGCATGGTGTGGGCGCGACCGTCCCAATGGTTGAAGTCGCCCACCACGCTGACGCGCTCGGCGTTGGGTGCCCAGACGGCGAACTGGACGCCGCTGATGCCGTCCACTTCGTTCAGGTGGGCGCCGAGAAAACGGAAGGCGTCCCAATGCTTGCCCTCGCCAAAGAGGTGCAGATCGAGGTCGCCGAGTTGGGGCGGGAAGCAGTAAGGATCATAGGCCACACCCTGAATGCCGGCCTTGTCCTCCCAGCTCAGGCGGTAGCGCTCGGGAACCTGCGACGCCGCACCCTCCCAGGTGAACAGGTCGGTGCCCTCGATCCGGGTCATTTCCGCGTCCGCTTCCAGAATGCGGACCCGCTGAACGCGCGGCAGGAAGGCGCAGACCGTGATACGATCACCGGCCGCATGCCGTCCCAGTACCTCAAAGGGGTCGTGGTGACGGGCCTCGACGATTCGCGCGAGCGGTTCGGGAAGCTTGGGGGCGGCGGGCTTGGGGGTGGTCATTGTGATTTTATCCTCCGCGAGTGGATGCCTCGACGACTTCGGATGGTACCATAAGGCTGTCGGCGGGGACGCCCCAGTACCGACCAATGATCACAACGACGATCACCAAGACGGTTCCACCAGGAGGACCTATGTCGGCATCGAACCCAAGGTTCGTCAGCCGCCTGACCCGCAACACGCTGGCCCTGATCCTGGCCGGCGGGCGGGGCTCGCGTCTCAAGCATCTAACCGCCTGGCGCTCCAAGCCGGCGGTTCCCTTCGGCGGCAAGTTCCGCATCGTCGACTTTCCGCTGTCGAACTGCATCAACTCGGGCATCCGGCGGATCGGCGTGCTCACGCAGTACAAGGCCCACTCGCTGATCCTGCACATCCAGAAGGGGTGGGGGTTCCTGCGCGGCGAATTCGGCGAGTTCGTCGAGTTGTGGCCGGCACAGCAGCGGGTGGCCGAGACGTCCTGGTACGCCGGCACCGCGGATGCCGTCTTCCAGAACCTGGACATCATCCGCAACCACAATCCGGACTACGTCCTGATTCTGGCCGGCGATCACGTCTATAAGATGGACTACGGGGCCATGATCGCCCAGCATGTCGAGAGCGGTGCCGACATGACGGTCGGCTGCGTCGAGGTGGAGCGTGAGCGCGCCCTCGAGTTCGGCATCATGACGGCCGAGGCGGACGGTCGGGTGATTGCTTTTCAAGAGAAACCGCAAGTGCCGGATACCATCCCCGGACAACCAGACCGCTGTCTGGCTTCCATGGGGATTTATGTCTTCAATCGCGGTTTCCTGTTCGAGCAACTGATCAAGGATGCGGATACCAAGGACTCGTCCCATGATTTCGGCAAGGACATCATCCCCGGGGTCATCGCCCGCTATCGGGTGATGGTGCATCGTTTCCGTGACCCGCGCAGCGGCGAGCAATCCTATTGGCGCGACGTGGGGACCCTGGACGCCTTCTGGGAGGCTAATCTGGAGTTGATCGGTGTGACCCCGCCGCTCAATCTCTACGACCGGGACTGGCCCATCTGGACTTATCAGGAACAGTTGCCGCCCGCCAAATTCGTCTTCGATGACGATGATCGGCGCGGCATGGCGGTGGACTCGATGGTCTCCGGCGGCTGCGTCATCTCCGGGTCCACGGTGCGGCACTCGCTCCTGTTCTCCAACGTCCGCGTCAATTCATACGCCTACGTTCAAGATTCGGTGTTCCTGCCGGACGTGGAGATCGGCCGCAGTTGTCGCATTCGCAATACCATCATCGACCGCTTCTGCTCGATTCCCGAGGGGAGTGTGATCGGCTTCGATGCCGCGGCAGACCGCCGGGCCGGGTATTTCGTTACGGAACGAGGGATTACCCTGGTCTCTCCCGAAATGCTCGGTCAGGGAATCAATCAGATTCGCTGATTTGGAGCCTTGTGCCGTGCGGGACGGCGCCCGATCGCCGTCCCGCCATACCTGACGGGAGCGGGGTTTCGGCGGTTACCGCGGCCGTTGCGGACTGTGGATTTAGCGCAAGTCGATAGGTAAATAGATGAAGCGTTCGAACTGCGGCTTGTTGTCTGGCGGCGCTATCGTCGCCTGGTCGCTCGTCGGCCCTCCGCAGGTCATGGCGTCGACAGTGTTTTATGTCAGTCCGACGGGCAATGATGCGAGCGCCGGGACCGTCGCGGCGCCATTCAAGACGCTCGGCAAAGCGGCAAGCAAGACGCTGGCGGGCGACGCGATCGTATTGCTCGCGGGTTCTTACATCGGACAGTGGACCTTAACCGATACCGGGACCCAAGCCAACCCCATCCGCATTCAGGGCGAAAACGCGGTCTTCGCTTCGGGTGCCCTGGTCGTGAGAAACTCCCAATGGCTCACGCTTGAAGGGTTGAGCTTC
Organism: uncultured Lamprocystis sp.; assembly: GCA_964470155.1. Lineage (GTDB taxonomy): Bacteria > Pseudomonadota > Gammaproteobacteria > Chromatiales > Chromatiaceae > Thiodictyon. Next base: position 74,741 of record CAYYAY010000002.1, read on the forward strand.
ACGGGCGGGACCAATCAGATCACAGTGGAACAGAGCCACTATATTGCGTTCAGGAATAACCGATTCGATTTCCTGACCCGAGCACTCTATCTCAAAGATTACTCCAGTCATATCCTCGTCGAGGATAACGAGTTCCTCCAGTCATGCGTGTTGGGAAAAACTTGGACGCAGGTGAAAGGTTCGGCATGCGAGGGAGGTGCCGTGTCCGGTACCTCCTATGGCGGCGGCAGCTACGCTATCCGCAACAATCGGGTGCATGACGTGTTTAACGCATTCCTGTTTACCGACGACACGACCGGGCAGTGGATGAATGCGAACATCTTTATCAGCGGCAACCGCTTCGAGCGCGTCGTTGATGATCCTGCAGAACCGGAAGGCGACTCGTTCAATTTCCATTTTTTCAGCAATACGTTGTTCGACACCCATCGGATGATCAGTCTGACCACGAAGGGCTTAGGGCCAATATTCGTGTACAACAACGTGCAGATCACAACCGGTAACCCGACCGCTGAGCCGTCACGCCTCAATTCTGCCTTCAAGCTCGATCTGTCACGCGGTTTTGCGAACGGTGTTTTCCTGTTCAATAACACGATCGTTGGTGAGGGCGCTGCAAATTTCTACGCGTACGACATGCTGTCGCGCAAGATTGCCACGCCGCTCACCGCACGCAATAACGTCTACGTGACGTTATTGACGGCGTTCAGTAAGACGCCATCCGGAGGTTCTTTCGACTACGACATCAGCAAGTCCCCGTTCGGCATGACGCAGCTTCATGGGATTGTCGATGATCCGCAAGTGCAAGCCGACGGCAGCTTGGCTGCCGGCAGTCCGGCTATCGGGTGGTCGACGGATCTCAGGCTGCCGGGGTGGTTCGACCTCGCTGAGGTCGTTCCGGCGGGAGCAAATCTGGGCGCATTTCAGAATATTCCTGAGCCGACCTGGGTCATGCCGCCGCGTTATCCGGTGCAGAAGATTCCCGACCATATCCCCGGCTGGGTTGACGCATTGTCCGTGTCGTCCTCTCTGTAACCTGTCGTGCGCGGGGTGTTTGAGGAGGTTCACGGGATCCGGGTGCCGCGCGGCAGCAGCGGTTCCGTCAGCCTTCCCCAGCGTCGGCCGTCTTGAAACTCTGGCGCTCGATTTTTGCACGGGCCTCCATATCCTTCAGCACGGCGTCGAACGCCTGGCGCCCAAGCAACTGACCGAGCATCGACGACGGGTCGGTGGCGGCTGGTTTCCCGTCGGGCCCAACGGTCTCAACCGGGCCGTCTTCAACCTTACTCACCCGCACGATGGCCGCATCCCCGTTCTCAAGCGTCGCCGTGCCGATGCTGGCGCTTGCGGCGGCCGGGACCGGGAGGGTGAAGGCGGTTGTGCGCACGGCAGCTGGAAGCTTGGGGTCATTGCGGCCGACCAGCCCGGACTCCTCGATCTTGCCCTCGCCCGCCACGGTCGACCAGTCCGCGCCGCCGCGGAGTTGATCCGCACCGGCGGTCGCGGCCGCCGCGGCGAGTGTGTGCGCGCGCGCCTTGCGCAGGTCGGCGATGATCTCATCGCGCACTTCGTCCAGTGGCCGGGTGCTGGCCTCGCGGTGATCCACGACACGCACGACCACGGCTTGCAACACGTCTTTCTCGGGCTCGATCAAGTCGCTGTTGCGGCCCTCGTGGAGGACCTCGTCGCTGAATGCGGCACCGGTCACTTTCGGGTGGCCCAGCAGGCCTTCGCCGCCCTGACGGCCGATCCAGTCGCTATGCTGGATCTCCAGGCCGAGTTCTTGGGCTGCCGGTTCCAGGCTGTCCGCCGACTCATAGACGACGTTTGCCAGGCGCTCCCCCAGGTCGTAGAACATGGACTCGGCCTGCTGCTTCGCCAATTCCCCACGCAGTTGCTCGCGGACCTCTTCGAACGGTTTGACTGCAGCGGGGGTAATGGCTTCCACCTGAATCAGATGGTAGCCAAAACGGCTGCGCACCGGTTCGCTGAGGTCGCCGACGGCCAACGAAAAGGCTGCTTGCTCAAAGGCCGGGTCCATCATGCCCGGCTCGATCTCGCCCAAGGACCCGCCCTGACCGGCGCTCCCGGGGTCCTTGGAGACCGCCTTGGCGACCACGTCGAAGGTCTCGCCGCCCTGAATGCGTTGGCGGACGGACAGACTCTCGCTCAGTACGGCCGCGGCCGTCGCCGCGTCGGCGTCTTGGGGCAGTGTGAGCAGGATGTGCCGGACCCGGCGCCGCTCGGGCTGGCCGAAACGGGCCTGGTCAGTGTCGTAGAGGCGGCGTATCTCGTCGTCTGAAACCTGGTTTTTTTTCGCCAGTCCAGCGACGTCCAAGACCAGATAATCGAGCTTCACCTGCTCGGGGATCTGAAAACGCGCCGAGTTGGCTTCATAGAAGGCGGTGATCGCCGCCTCGTCAATGGGTTCCTGTCCCTGAAAACGCTCGAGCGGCAGTCGCAGCCAGGTAATTTCGCGTTGCTGTTTGGTCAGCCGCTGGTACTGCGACCGCTCGGCCTTGGTGACCAGTTCGCTGCTGGTGACCGCCCGAATCAACTGGCTGCCGATGATCCGCTGACGCAATTGCGCCTCGAACATGGCGGGTGATTGCCCCTGATACTGAAGGATTTGCTCGTAGGCGGCATGGTCGAACCGACCCTCTTTCCGGAACGCCGGCTCCATGAGGATCTGGGCGCGCAGATCCTGATCCGACACGCGCAGACCCATGCGATTGGCGACATCGGTCAGGAGTGTCTCGCGGATCATCTCATCAAGCACCTCGCGGCGCAGGCGCTGATCGTCGAACTGGGCCGGGTCGTAGGCCGCGCCAAGGCGTTCACGCAGTTGGATGCGCGCGGTCTGAACGCGTCGATCGAGCTCACGTTCGAGGATGTCATTCCCGTTGACCGAGGCCGCCACCGGTTCACCGCCGACGTCGAGATAGGAACTGATACCCCAAAGTGCAAACGGGATACTGATCAAGATGATGATGGTCCAGGCGATCCAGCCGTGGGCGCGGTCCCGGATGGTCTGCAGCATGTCTCTATACTCGCACGGGGTCTTGATGATGGAACGGAACCGCCGCCGACAGCGTCGGTGACCGGGGCACCGCGGGATAGCGTGAAATCGACACAAACGAAAACGGGGTATCCAGGACGGATACCCCGCATCTGTGTTGGCGGAGCGGACGGGGCTCGAACCCGCGACCCCCGGCGTGACAGGCCGGTATTCTAACCAACTGAACTACCGCTCCCTTGGTGGGTGCTGCAGGGATCGAACCTGCGACCCTCGCCTTGTAAGGGCGATGCTCTCCCAGCTGAGCTAAGCACCCCTAAGACGAACGCCTATTGTATCGCGTCCTTCAGGGCTTTGCCAGCCTTGAAGCCAGGGTTTTTTGATGCAGCAATCTCAATGGCAGCGCCGGTCTGGGGGTTGCGTCCGGCGCGTGCGGCACGCTCCTTCACCGAGAAGGTTCCAAAGCCAATGATGGAGACGGTGTCTCCGTTTTTCAGCGCGACGGCGATTGCGTCGGTCAACGCATCAAGTGCCCGGCCAGCCGCCGCTTTCGGGATATCACCCGCTTCCGCCATCACCTCAATCAGATCCGATTTGTTCATTCATTCCCCCAATGTCGTGACCAATGCTCTGCGAGCAAACCATGTCCTACCCCGCGTGCGATCGGTCGAAGTCCTGTCGGGATAGTCTGGCAACCGAAACCGGTGGTATCGCACGCGTTCGCGAATCCTAAAGCGGACTCAGTAACGGGGCAACCCGGTTTCGCCGACTCTGCCCCAGAAACGTCGAAAAATTCAGTGATGCGTTCGCACCGGCTGCTCACGCGCCGGGTCTGCCGGCTGCTCGGGAGGCGTCGCTTCCTGCGGACTCGCCCCGTCTCCGCCCTCAGCGGCGGTGATGATCGGCTCGGGTCTGCGTGTCAGGGCGATCTCCAACACCTCATCGATCCAGCGGACCGGTCGGATATCGAGATTCTGCTGGATGTTCTTTGGGATTTCAGTGAGGTCGCGCTCGTTTTCGCTTGGAATAATCACTGTATCGATGCCGCCCCGGTGGGCAGCCAGCAGTTTCTCCTTCAGTCCGCCGATCGGCAAGACCTCGCCGCGTAGGGTAATCTCGCCGGTCATGGCGACATTCGACCGAACGGGCACCTTGGTCAGCGCCGATACCAGTGCAGTGCACATGGCAACACCGGCACTGGGACCGTCTTTCGGCGTCGCCCCCTCAGGCACGTGGATATGCACGTCGAAGGTGTTATGAAAGTCGGGGACTATGCCCAGCGCATCGGCACGTGAACGTACCACGGTCATGGCGGCCTGGATCGACTCCTGCATCACGTCGCCGAGTTGGCCGGTGTAGGTGAACTTGCCCTTGCCGGGGACCAGGGCCGACTCGATGCGCAGGAGTTCTCCGCCGACCTCGGTCCAGGCCAGCCCGGTGACCTGACCGACCTGATCGTGCTCGTCGGCACGTCCGTAGCGAAAACGTTGGACGCCCAGGTACTTTTCCAGCGACTTGGCGGCGACCACCGTGCCGGTTCCGCGCTTCTTGAGAAGGACCTCTTTGACTACTTTGCGGCAAATTTTGGAGATTTCCCGCTCCAGGTTGCGCACGCCGGCCTCGCGTGTGTAATGGCGGATGATATCCCGCAGGGCGGCTTCGCGGATCGTCAACTCCCCTTCCTTGAGCCCGTTGTTCTTGACCTGCTTGGGGATCAGGTAACGCTCCGCGATAGCGACTTTTTCATCCTCAGTGTAACCCGACAGCCGGATCACCTCCATGCGGTCCAGCAGTGCCGGTGGAATGTTCAGGGTGTTGGCCGTCGCGACGAACATCACCTCGGAGAGATCGTAATCCACCTCGAGGTAGTGGTCGTTGAACGTATGATTCTGCTCCGGGTCGAGCACCTCCAAGAGGGCAGAGGCCGGGTCGCCCCGGAAGTCCATCGCCATCTTGTCGATCTCGTCCAGCAGGAAAAAGGCGTTGCGAGAGCCAACCTTACACAAATTCTGGATGATCTTGCCCGGCAATGCGCCGATGTAGGTGCGCCGATGGCCGCGAATTTCAGCCTCGTCGCGCACGCCTCCAAGGGACATGCGGGCGAACTTGCGATTGGTCGCGCGCGCGATGGACTGCCCCAGCGAGGTCTTGCCCACGCCCGGCGGGCCGACGAGACACAGGATCGGACCTTTGAGCTTGCGTACCCGCTGCTGTACGGCCAAGTATTCCAGGATACGTTCCTTGACCCGTTCCAGGCCGTAATGATCTTTATCCAGTACCTGTTCGGCGACCCGGATGTCGTTGCGGATGCGCGTGCGCTCCTTCCAGGGGACACTGACCAGGGTGTCGACATAGTTGCGCACCACGGTCGCCTCGGCCGACATCGGCGACATGAGTTTCAGCTTATTGAGTTCGGCCAGTGCCTTGGTCTTGACGTCCTTCGGCATTCCCGCGTTTTCGATGCGTTTGGCGAGTTCTTCGATCTCGTTGGGGGCCTCGTCGAGTTCGCCCAGTTCCTTCTGGATTGCCTTCATTTGCTCGTTGAGGTAGTACTCGCGCTGGTTTTTCTCCATCTGGCGCTTGACCCGTCCGCGGATCCGCTTCTCCATCTGAAGGATGTCGTTCTCGGATTCCATCAGCCCCATCAGGTGCTCGAGCCGCACCTGGATGTCGATCATCTCCAGCACGCGCTGTTTTTCATCGAGTTTCAGCGACATGTGCGCGGCCATGGTGTCGGCAAGCCGACCGGCCTCATCAATGCTCGACAGCGAGGTCAGGACCTCCGGGGGAACCTTCTTATTGAGCTTGACGTATTGATCAAAGAGCGAGACGGCGGAGCGGATCAACACCTCCTGCTCGCGATCGTCTGCGTCCAGGGTCTCGGTCAGCGGCTCGATCAGTGCGGAGAACGACTCTTCGGTCGTGAGGAAGCGTTCGATGCGTGCCCGCTGATTCCCTTCCACCAGCACCTTGACGGTTCCATCGGGGAGCTTCAGGAGCTGCAGGATGTTCGCCAGGGTGCCGATCTCATGCAAGTCCTTCACGGCCGGATCGTCGACATCCGCACTCTTTTGGGCCACCAGCAGGATCTGCTTGTCGTTCGCCATGGCCCCGTCGAGTGCACGGATGGATTTGTCCCGGCCCACGAAGAGCGGGATGACCATGTGCGGGTAGACCACGACATCACGCAGCGGCAGAACCGGTACCTCCTGGGGGGCCGTGGATGGGGATCGCGAGGACTCGTGCTGTGCCATTGACGCTCTCTTTGCTGGAACTTGTGGGGTGACGACGACCACTCTGGCCTGCAGCCCCGGACGGCTCGGCCGGACCCGGAGCGCGAGGCTGGCGCAGAGATCGGTGAATGATTGCTGGTGCGCTGGGGAAAAGAATCAGGGCAGAAACAGGCAACTTCAACAGAAGAGGACACGCGAAGCCGCGCGGGGGCGCGACTCCTGGAATCAATCGCCCGACGCAGCCTGCTTTTCGAGGCCTTCGTAGATCAGGAAAGGTTTGTTCTCGCCCCTGATCACCGAGCCGTCCAGCACGACTTTACCCACGTTGCTCATGGACGGTAAGTCGTACATGGTGTCGAGCAGGACCTGCTCCATGATGGTCCTCAGGCCGCGTGCCCCGGTCTTGCGATCCATCGCCTTGTGGGCGATGCAGCGCATGGCATCGTCGCGCAGTTCAAGTTCGACACCCTCCATCTCGAACAGGCGAGCGTACTGTCTGACCAGCGCGTTCTTCGGTTCGGTGAGAATGCGCATCAGGGCCGCCTCATCGAGTTCGTCGAGCGTGGCCGTCACCGGCAGGCGTCCGACGAATTCCGGGATCAGGCCGTAACGGATCAGGTCCTCGGGCTCACCCGCGGCCAATAATTCCCCAATCTGACGCTTGTCATCCTTACTGTGGACGTCGGACGTGAAGCCCATCCCCGATTTATTTAGTCGGTTTTGGATCACTTTGTCAAGACCAGCGAACGCGCCCCCAACGATAAAGAGAATGTTGGAGGTGTCGACTTGCAGGAACTCCTGCTGCGGATGCTTGCGTCCGCCTTGGGGCGGTACCGAGGCGACGGTCCCCTCGATCAGCTTGAGCAGCGCTTGCTGAACACCCTCGCCCGACACGTCGCGGGTGATCGACGGGTTGTCCGACTTGCGTGAGATCTTGTCGATCTCGTCGATATAGACGATGCCCGTCTGCGCCTTCTCAACGTCGTAGTCGCACTTCTGGAGCAGTTTCTGGATGATATTTTCGACATCCTCGCCGACATACCCGGCCTCGGTCAGCGTGGTTGCATCGGCGATGGTAAAGGGCACGTTCAGCACCCGTGCCAGGGTTTCCGCAAGCAGCGTCTTGCCCGAGCCCGTGGGCCCGATGAGCAAGATGTTACTCTTGGCGATCTCGATCTCTTCCTTAGCCTCCGAGACCTCTAACCTTTTGTAATGGTTATATACGGCAACCGAAAGGACCTTCTTGGCATACTCTTGACCGATGACGAACTGGTCGAGACTCTCTTTGATCTCGTGTGGTTTCGGCAGGTTGCTGGTCGCTTCGCCCGCGCCCTCCTGCATCTCCTCACGGATGATGTCGTTACACAGCTCGACGCACTCGTCACAAATGAACACGGAAGGGCCGGCGATGAGCTTGCGCACTTCATGCTGACTCTTGCCGCAGAACGAACAGTAGAGGAGTTTGCCCTCGTCGTTCTTACCGTGGTTGCTTCCACTCATCGGGGTTGACACTCCGGAGGTCGGTTTACGCCGGGGACCAAGCCGTCCCTCGCACGTTTAAGTCAATCATAACGGTTTGAATCTGTATAGCAAGAAAGTCACAAAACCAGACCGTTGGTCGGGTCGGAACCGGCGTCGAGCGCCGCAACACAGGCGCGATGCGTGCCTCATGGTGCGGCGGATGCCCTTAGAGCTTGCTTCCAGCCGGACCGCGCTCGGTCAGGACGGTATCGATCAGACCATAAGCCTGCGCCTCTTCGCCCCCCATGAAACGGTCGCGGTCGGTGTCCTCGGCAATCTTCTCGATCGGCTGACCGGTATGGTGCGACAGGATGTGATTGAGGCGATCTCGAATCAGGAGGATCTCGCGGGCGTGGATGTCGATATCGGTCGCTTGCCCCTGGAAGCCGCCCAGCGGTTGGTGGATCATCATCCGCGAGTGCGGCAGGCAGTAGCGCTTACCCGCGGCTCCGCCCGCCAGGAGCAGAGCGCCCATGCTGGCGGCCTGTCCAACACACATGGTGCTCACGTCCGGACGGATGAAGCGCATGGTATCGTAGATGGCCAGTCCGGCCGTCACCGATCCGCCAGGGGAGTTGATATAAAGGTGGATATCTTTGTCCGGGTTCTCGGACTCCAGAAAGAGCATCTGGGCGACCACCAGGTTGGCCATATAGTCTTCGACCGGCCCCACCAGGAAGATGACGCGCTCTTTCAGAAGACGCGAGTAGATATCGAAGGAGCGTTCGCCGCGCGCGGTTTGCTCGATGACGATGGGTACGAGCCCCAGACTTTTCGGGCTCCACTCGCTGTGACTCACGGGATTGATCATGAACTCCACTCGCCTGCTGCTTAACGCTGTCGATCCGCACTCGATCCAACGCCCCGGCATCCCAAGATGCCGGGGTGTTGGGGCTAGAGCCCCGCGGGGTTGGCCGCCGACGCCGGGTCGGTCAACTGCGCGAAGCTCAACTGTTCCTCTTCTACCGTCACCTGGCCCAGTGCCCAGTCCACGACCTGTTCCTCCAGAACCAGTGATTCCACCGGGCCGAGATGCTTGCGGTCGGCGTAATAATAGTTGATGACCTCTTGTGGGTCCTCGTAGGTGGACGCCATGTCCTCTACGGCCGCAAGGATGCGCGGCGGATCGGCCTTGATCCCATTTTGTTTGACGATCTCGGCGATGATCAGACCCAAGCCGACGCGACGCCGTGCGGGCTCCTCGAAGAGGCTGTCGGGCAACTCGAACTGGGCACCGCCGAGGTTGGCACGCATCTGTTGTTTGAGCCCGCTGATCTCGTTTGCGACTAAAACCCTTGGTGTGTCAACGGTGTTGCACTTCAGGATCAGATCCATCACTTGCTCCTTGATGCGGCCGTGGATGCGCTGCTTCAATTCACGGGCCATATTGGCACGCACGTCGGCACGAAAGCGCTCGACATCGCCGTCGGCGACCCCGAAGGCGCGAGCAAAGGCCTGGTCCACGTCGGGCAGCCGGGGTTCACTTACCGCGTCGACGGTGACTTCGAAGCGCACCGGGCGCCCGGCCAGGTCAGCCCGCTGGTAGCCTTCGGGAAAACGCAGATCCAAGGCGCGGGTCTCCCCGACACTGGCGCCGACCAGTCCGTCCTCAAAGCCGGGGATCATGCGCCCCGTGCCGAGTTCCACCGTGGTGCCGGAGGCCGAACCGCCATCGAAGGGCTCGCCGTCCAGGGTGCCCGTATAGGAGACGGTCAGGCGGTCGCCCGCCTGGCCGGGCCGCTGGACCTCCACCCAGGTCTTGCGTTGTTCGCGCAGCCGCTCGATCATCAGCTCTAAATCTTCATCCGTCAGTTGGGCGACCGGCCGCTTGACCACCTGGCCGGCCAGGGACGCGAGTTCGATTTGGGGCAGTACCTCGAAGGTCGCGGTGAAGCCGAAACGCCGCGCCGCCTGATCGATCTCCGGCTGGATGCTCGGAGCACCGGCCAGGCGCAAGGCATGATTCTCCACCGCCTCGGCGAAGCTCGACTGGACCAACTCGCCGAACGCCTCGATCTCGATCTGGTTGCCGTAGCGTTGACGCAGCACCTTCATTGGCGCCTTGCCGGGCCGAAAACCGGGCAGACGGGCCGAGCGTGCGATGCCCTGCAAGCGTTTGTCCACCTCGCCTTGAATGCGTTCAAAGGGGAGCTCGATGCGCATCCGTCGCTCCAGACCTTCTCCCGACTCCACCGTAACTTGCATGCGTCATGTCTCCCACCGTCCAGACGATCGTCACCGCGTCGGATATCATCCAGGCGCGGGTCGAATCAATTCAGTCCATCGGGCAGCGATGCCCGACATGAAAAGCCTGGGATTATAGCCCGGCTTGCCCTCATGATCCAAGGCAAAGCCAGTGATTTTGCCAGCGATCAAGGACAATTCGGCGTGACCCGCCGTCTCGCGGCGGTGAACGGGCGTGACGCACCTGGAGCAGCGCGCGATTTGTTGACGGCACTGGGGCTTGGGAGTGTTCCGTGAGACCATGCTCCGCTGGGCTTGTCGTTGCGCCCGTCTTTGGTGTCGCGCAATTCAGGGTGTCCAGCGTGGTAACCGGAGATCGGGGCGGGTTTCAAACCCGCCCCACCGAGGTTCAGATTACCTTCGAAAATCCGATCGGACCGGTTTTGTTTGCAAGATAGGCATCGAAGGCCATGCAAATATTGCGCACCAAGAGCCGCCCGCGCGGCAGGATGCGGATCTTGCCGGCGTCGAACTCCACCAATCCATCATCAATCATGGAGTTGAGTCGCGCCAGTGCGTCGGCGAAATAGTCCGCGAAGACGATGTCCCAGGTTGATTCGATGGTGGGGATCGCGAGCTCGAAATGGCAGATCAGGCGAGTGATGACGTCCCGGCGAATCAGGTCGTCGCGGTTCAGTTCCAGTCCGCGGAAGACCGGCAGGCGCCCGGCATCAATGTCCGCATAATATTCTTCCAGTGCCCGCCGGTTCTGGCCGTAGGTTGTGTCCACCTTGCCGATGGAAGTCACGCCGAGTCCGATCAGGTCGCAGTCGGCGTGGGTCGAGTAGCCCTGGAAGTTGCGATACAGCGTTCCGGCGCGTTGCGCCAGCGTCAGTTCGTCGTCCGGTCGCGCGAAGTGATCCATGCCGATGTAGACGTAGCCCGCCTCGTTCAAGCGGGCGATCGTGCTCTGCAGGATATCGAGCTTGACCTCCGGTGCCGGCAAGTCAGGTTCATTGATTCGCCGTTGGGGTTTGAAGCGCTCGGGCAGGTGAGCGTAGTTGAACACCGAAACCCGGTCCGGGGCGAACGCGATAACCCGATCGAGCGTGCGCAGGAAGCTGGCAACCGTTTGGAACGGCAGACCGTAGATCAAATCAAGACTGATGGAGCGGAAACCCTCCGTGCGTGCCGCGTTGAGCACCTCCAGGGTCTGGGTCTCGGTCTGGATGCGGTTCACCGCCTCCTGAACGCGGGGATCGAAGTCTTGTACCCCCAGACTCATACGGTTGAATCCGATCCGCCGCAACAACGCCACGGTCGCCGCGTCCGCCTCGCGCGGGTCGATCTCGATGGAGTACTCGCCGGTCGCATCGTCGGCCAGGGTGAAGTGGCGACGGGTTTGCTGCATGAGCCCCTGCATCTGATCGTGGCTCAGGAACGTCGGGGTACCGCCACCCCAATGCAATTGTTCCACCACCCGGTCGCGGTCGAACAGGGCCGCTTGTAGCTCGATCTCACGATACAGGTGTTCGAGATAGGGCGGCGCCAGTGACCGATCTTTGGTGGCGATTTTGTTGCAGGCGCAGTAGAAACAAACCGTGTCGCAAAACGGAATATGGAAGTACAGGGACAGCGGACGTTTGCTGGCGTTGCTGCGTGCACAGGCCGCGGCGTACGCGGTCGCATCGAAGCCCTCGTGAAACTCGACTGCCGTCGGGTAAGAGGTGTAACGCGGGCCGCTTTGATCGTAGCGGCGGATCAGGTCCAGGTCGAAAGAGATACCCTGTTCCATCGATTCAAACCTCTAGCGCCGACGTTGGCGCCTTAAAATGGTTGCATGTTTTCATGCGGGGCCGGCTCAGGTGTCGGTGCCCGCGACATCGAGACCGCGCCGGTGTGTCTCGTTGATTTGCCGCAGCAGGGTATGGAAGGGGATCTCGTCGGCATACCGCCCCGCCAGTTCCATGAACGGCAAGTCTTCACGTCCGAAGCAGTAGGTTCCGTCCTGCATGGACTGGTAGACCGTCTTGATGCCTTCTTCCAGGGGGTCGAGAAATGCGGGAAATCGGGTCAGGTCCTCGAGTTCGTACTCCAGGCAGTCCCGCAGGTCGGCGACCTCGAAGGTCGCCTGACACACCCACTCGACATATTCATCCGCGCAACGCGCCCGTCTCAAACTCATGGGTCAGGCCTCCTCGAACTCGCGTTGGTACTGATTGATTTGTGCGCGTGACAACAGTAACACGCCGTCGCCGCCGCGTTCGAACTCGATCCAGGTCCAGGGCACCCGCGGCAGACGCTGCTCCAGTCCAGGGGCCGCGGAACCGGCCTCCAAGACCAGAATGCCCTGATCGGTCAGGTGCCGTCCGGCCTCGCGCAGGATGCGCAGCAACAGCTTTAGGCCGTCCTCGCCGCCCAGCAGGGCCAGCCGCGGTTCGCGCTGGTACTCGGGAGGAAGAGCATCCAGTTCCGCCCGCGCCACATAGGGCGGATTACAGCAGATGACGTCATAACGCTCCTCTGCGAGGCCGTTGAACAGGTCCGACTCCAGGACGCGCACGCGACCGGCGACCTCATGTTTCTCCACGTTGCGTCGTGCGACCGCCAGGGCGGCCTGCGAGATATCCGCCAGGTCGACCTCCGCGTGCGGCAAGTAGACTGCCGCGGCGATCCCGATACAGCCGCTGCCGGTGCACAGGTCCAGGATGCGATCCACGCGCTCGGCGTCGATCCAGGGTTCAAACCCCGCCTCGATCAGTTCGGCGATCGGTGAGCGAGGGACCAGGACCCGCTCGTCGATGGCGAATTCCATCCCGGCGAACCAGGCGCGTCCCGTGAGATAGGCTGCCGGCAGCCGCTCGCTCACGCGCCGCTCGATCAGGTCCGTGACGATCGTGCGCTCGGCCGACGTCAGGCGGCAGTCGCGGAAGCTGGCGGGAAGGTCGGGTCGCAGGGAGAGCGCGGCCAGCACCAGTTGCGCCGCCTCGTCCAAGGCATTGTCCGTACCGTGGCCGAAAAAAATTCCAGCACTGTTGAAGCGACTGGCGCCCCAGCGGACATAGTCCTGGATCGTCATCAACTCATCAGCTTGTTCGGCCATCGCCTCGCGCTTCCCGGTTGGTTGCGCGGTCCCACCGGATGGGGCCGCTCCCGCGTCGGCAGCGGGATGCCAAGGATAGCACTTGGCCGCCCGGCACACCGGACCGCGTGCGCCCCTTCAAGCGGCGCGGCGGTTTCCGTTCGCGGTGAGGAAGTCCGGCCGGGATTTCTGCTTGTCGGCACGCCCGCGCTCGACCAGGTCTTCCAGGGTGATCCCGCTCAGGAAGTGGAAAATCTCGTCGCTCAATTGATCCCATAAGTGATGCGTCAGGCAGCGCTGACCGTCCCGACAGTTCTCGCGTCCGCCGCAACGGGTGAACTCCACCCATTCGTCCACGGCGCAGATGATGTCGGCGATCGACACCTCGGCCGCCGGCCGCCCCAGGTAGTAGCCGCCGCCGGGTCCGCGAACACCGCGCACCAGCTGCTTGTTGCGCAGCGCCGCGAACAACTGCTCCAGGTAGGACAGCGAGATGCCCTGGTTGACTGAAATATCCGCCAGGGTCACCGGGCCGTTGCCGGCGTGCAGTGCCAGATCGAGCATGGCGGTTACCGCGTATCTACCTTTGGTCGAGAGTCTCATAGTGATTGCCTGCCAGGTGTGGGTTGAGCCCAGAAGATCGCGCGGCCAGACGCGACTCTGACTAAGTTAGTCAACAATTTTCGCATTTCAATGCATCAAGGACGGAAAAGCATCGGCCCGCGGTCGGGCGGGCGGCGTCCACCGCGGGGGTGCTACCCGTCGTTGGTGGTGTTTCTTTTATCGCTGGTCGTAATGCCATACTTGATAAGCACTAACTAAACACAAAAATCCGAAAACGCAAAATCGTTGCGTCTACCTGCCCCCAGGCCGCGCCCCGGCTCCCAGTCGCGCCAGCGGATGCTGGCGATAGAAGGCGCGCAGTTGCGCATACACCGCCGGATAGTCGGCGTTGAGCAGGCCGGGGGTCTCGAAGAACGCCTCGCTGGCGACTGCGAAAAACTCCGCGGGTGACTCGGCGCCGTAGGGGTCGATCGGGGTCTCCTCCTCCGCCGCTACCCGGCGGTTGAGGTCTGCATAGGCCGCGGCGAAGGCTTGCGTCCATGCCTGACCCGACATGTCGGCGTGCAGCGGCGGTCGGCCATTGGCGGAACCATCGCGCAGGTCGAGCTTGTGGGCCAATTCGTGTAGGACGACGTTATAGCCGTCCAGGGTCCGACCGGCCGCCACGTCGGCCCACGACAGGATCACGGGTCCCTGCTCCCAGGCCTCGCCGCTCTTGAGCGCGTCGTCCACCCAGACCAGGCCATCGTCATCCACGTACTCACGGGCTGCGACGAACTCGGCTGGGTAGAGAATCAGCGCGTACCATCCGCGGTACCAGTCGAGCCCCAGTTCAAGAATCGGCAGTGCCGCTTGCAGGGCGATGAGAAGCCGCATCCGCGCGGTCAACTGAAGTCCCTGCACCGCTTCCAGCCGTTTGTTCCGCAGGAACAGCAGGGTGAGGTCGGCGAGTCGGCCATCCTGCTCGTCGGTTAATCCGGCGAGCAATGGGAGGGCGGCGCGGGCGGCCTGCCAATCCGACCGGCGGTAGCGTCGCCGCTCCCGCGCGAGGATTCGGGACTGCCACCAGCGGGTCAATAGGTTCACGCACACACCCCCGCTGGTGCGGATGTCCGCGTACGCTGGTGCAGGACCGGCCCCAGCTGAGGCACCACGGCATACGCTGTTCGGAGGTTGACCTGGTTTGTATACACCGTGTGATCTCTGGTTTCCTGTGATCGCGCGGCGGCCTTGGTGCCTGGCGAAGGTTTGGTTAAACTGAGCGATGGGCTGCGGCTCCCGTGCTGCCGAGGCTCCCGCGTGATCATCCATGTGATCGGTGTGCTTAGCGGAATCTTCTCCGCGGCCGGGGGTCTGTGCACCGGCAGGGGGGTGAAACACCATCCCATCGGCAAGAATTCGTGCGGGGAAATTGACCCGTATGAGCCACCTCTGATATACATCCGGGGATTTTCTCACTCTTCAAGGTGACCGCGATCGGGCGTGGTCACGCACAACCTAAAACGGGCACTGGAAATGACTAGCAACTGGCTACAGACGGTTTCGGCGGCGGCACTCCTGGTCGGCGGGCTTTCAGGCGCGGCCTGGGCCAACCAGGCGGCGAACGAGGGGGCGCAGCCGGTCGGAGACCCCAAGGCGGGGGAGGCCAAGGCTAACACTATCTGTGTCGCATGCCACGGCCCCATGGGCAACAGCATCGTTCCGATCTGGCCCAAGCTCGCCGGCCAGCACCCCCAGTATATCTATAAGCAACTCATGGACTTCAAGGCCGGCAGACGCCAGAACGCACAGATGAGCCCGATGGCGGCCCCGCTGTCGGAGCAGGAAGTGCGCGATGTGGCGGCCTATTTCTCCAAGCAATCCCAGTCCGGCGGTACCGCCGATCCGGCCCTGGCGGCGCTGGGCGAGCGTATCTACCGGGCCGGCAACCCGACCTCGGGCGTACCCGCGTGTGCCGGGTGCCATGGCCCCGCCGGCATGGGCGTGGGTCTCGCCAAGTTCCCGCGTATTTCGGGTCAACATGCGGACTACGCCAAGCAGACCCTGACCTGGTTCCGCGACGGCAGCCGGGCGAACGACCCCAACGGGATGATGCGCGGGGTCGCCGCCCGTCTGACCAACGATGAGATTGCCGCGGTTGCCCAGTACGTTCAGGGGCTCAGCCAGTAACAGCGTCCACATCGACATGCAGCGAAGCGCAGGCCCTGTTTCCGGTGGCAGGGCAGCGTCCAACAGTCGTCGCCGGGGTAGATCCGGCGGCCGGATGCCACCTTTTGCAGAACGGTGGTGAGTTTTTGGTTTTTCGTTTTGCGCTGGTGCTTGTCAAGCACCAGGTCACGAAAAACACGAAACGAGAATCCAATAACGAAGGGTATGGCTTGGGGCAGGCATTCACTACCGGGACCTCGAGTCACGGTTCGGCGCGTCCATGCAGCACATCAAACTGCTGAGCTACAACGTCCAAGGCGGAATCTACTCCCGTCGGTACAGTGACTATGTGACGAACAGTTGGAAGCACGTGCTGCCGCACCCGGAACGGATCGTCAATCTGGCACGGATCGCCCAATTGATTCAGCAGTTCGATGTGGTCGGGCTGCAAGAGGTGGACGCCGGCAGCCTGCGCAGCGCCAACATCGACCAGATCCAGTATCTGGCGCGGCAGGGCGGTTTTCCTTACTGGTACCGCCAGGTTAATCGTGACCTGGGGCTTTTTGCTCAGCATAGCAATGGCTTGCTGAGCCGGCTGCGGCCGGGTCCGGTCACCGAGCATAAGCTTCCCGGGCTGCCCGGACGCGGCGCCGTGGTGGTTGAGATCCCGCTGGCGGATGGCGAGCAACTGGCGATCGGCATCGTCCACCTGGCCCTGGGTTGGCGGGCACGCAAGCGTCAGCTCAGCTACCTGGCCGGCCTGGCGGATGAGCATCCGCTGCTGGTGCTGATGGGCGACTTCAACTGCGGCAGCGACTCACGCAGTCTGCGGGCGATGGTCAGACGCACCGGGATGCAGGGTTTGGACTACAACCTGAAGACCTTTCCCAGCTGGCGCCCGCGACACAATCTGGATCACATCCTGGTGACTCAGCCGCTGCGAATCCTCAGTGCCCATGTGATCGATTATCCCCTGTCCGACCACCTCCCACTGAGCATGACGCTGGGTCTGCCGGAGGGGCTGGGTTTTGCCGAGCCGGCCGACCTGCGCGGAACCCCGTTCAATCCTGTACATAAAAGTGACGCCAACCAAGGCCGCAAGCGGCGGTGAGCACGTCGATCAGCGGCGGCGTCGGTACCGCTTCGCCGGGGAAGACCTCCTCGACCAGGACGAACAGGCGTCCGAATCCGCCCTGTTCCTTCCAATCCCAGCGCCAGGGCGGACGGGTGTCGCCGCAGGCGGTGCAAGTGATTACCGGATGTGGGCGCTCCAGTTGCGCGATCATCCGGTCGCGCCAGTCGATGAGCCGAGCGCGGCAGTTCGGGCAGCGTGGCGGGCGCGTGTTGCGGCCACACATGAAGCGCGGTGAGGGGCTCAAGGCCGAAATCCGGACATGGCAGAACGCGGTGTGGGGGCCTGGCCCGGCCGCGGTGGGAACCACGACCGCGCAGCCGCTGAAAGCGAGCAGGCTCAGGAAATTTGCTCCGACCGTGTAAGCATGGGGATGGCCGGGCAGGGGGGCGGCGATGAAGCCAGCCCCGGACAGCGTCTCGATCACCACGCTTGCCGCGGGACCAGCAAGTGGATCGGCGGCCGTGAGAACCAGCCGTCCGGTGTGGTTGGGCATGACTGCATCCGCCGGTTTCGGGTAATATCGGCCATCCTAACAGATCGACGCTCCGGCTCCGTGACTCCTGCATGCCGCGACACCGGGGCGACACCGCGCGGACTTCCGTCACATGCGACACGACATCCTCAAGCGACTGTTGTGCCGGGTCTTGACTTGCGTGCTCGCGGGTCTGCCGATGGTCGGCGCCGCCGATGCGACTTTCGCCAAGGCGTATGCCGCGCTGGATAAACGTCAGTTGACCGAATGGGGGCGGCGCTTCGAGCATGGTGAGGGCCTGCCGCGGAACCTGGATAACGCCATCCGGCTCTATTGCAAGGCGGCCAGGCAAGGCGACATTGAGGCTCAGTATTACCTCGGTTGGCTTTATGCCAACGGCAATGGGGTCAAGCGTGACGAGGAACTGGCGGCCGCCTGGCTGCATCTGGCAGCCGCGCAGCAGGACGCGCAGTCGAAACGGATCCTGAGTCGCCTGGGCTATTCGAGAAAGCCCAAGCGTGAACCCGTGTGCGCACTGACCGATGGTCGCGACGCGCTGCGGCCGCCGTCTCCGCTACCACCGGCGCGGCGCGGCGCGGCGCGTCTCCAGCCGGCCGCGGGGCCGATTGCCGCGTTGGTGCGGGATCTGGCGGGTGAGTATCAGTTGGACCCGAATCTGGTCTTGGCCCTGGTCGAGGTTGAGTCTAATTTCAACCCGCGCGCCCAGTCACCGAAAAACGCCCAGGGCCTCATGCAACTGATCCCGGCGACCGCCGCGCGATTCGGTGTGCGCGATGTGTGGGATCCGGAGCAGAACCTGCGCGGCGGTATGGCCTATCTGCGGTGGTTGCTCGGCTACTTCAAAGGCGACCTGCGACTGGCTCTCGCGGGATACAACGCCGGCGAAGGGGCGGTGGATCGTCACGGCGGGGTGCCGCCCTTCGCCGAGACGCAATCCTATGTCGCCCGTATCATCGGGAAACTGGCACCCTGAGGCGACTGGAGCACAGCCAATCCCCGGGGTTGCTCGATCCGGCGGACAGCGTCTCAGGTTCGACTCGAATGAACGGTTTGCACTTAAGCGCGTTGGTACTGATCGGCCTGACCACTCTGGTCCCGGCCGCGGCTCCCGTGGCGGCAGAGGACCGCGAACGGGCGACGGCGCCCGACACGGCGCCCGCGGCTCCGACCCGTTCAGTCCACAGCGACCGGGCGGTCAGCCCGTTGCTCAACCGTCACTACCAGGACGGGGACCCGCGCGAATGGACCCAGGTCTTCGAGCGGCCGGGGCGGGAAGTTTTCGACCAGCGCTTCAAGATCGTTCATGCGGTTCGACCTCACCCAGGGATGCGCATCGCTGATGTCGGTGCCGGGACCGGGCTCTTCACGGTGCTGTTCGCGCGTGCGGTCGGACCGGACGGGGTGGTCTACGCGGTGGATACCTCGCCGGGCTTCGTCGCCGGTCTGCAGGACTTGGCCGCGCGCTATCGGGTCGACAATATCGTCCCGGCCGTCAGCACCCAGGAGGATACCCGCCTGCCGGCCGCGGGTATCGAACTGGCCTTCGTTTGCGATACCTATCACCACTTCGAGTACCCGCGTGCGATGCTGGACTCGATCCATCAGGCCTTGGTCCCCGGCGGCGCGCTGATCATCATCGACTACCGCCGCCGACCTGGCCTGAGTTCACCCTGGGTGATGCAACACGTGCGCGCGGACCGCGACCGGGTGGTGGAGGAGGTCCAGCAGGCAGGGTTCCGTTTGGTCGAGGAGCCCGATTTCCTCGTAGAAAACTATTTCCTGCGTTTTGAAAAACGCGGTGACACTGCCGGGTCCGCGGCGGACCCAGGTGCGCCTGCCGCCCGGCCGCGAACACCTTAGACCGCGTCCGGCGCGAAATGCGTAAATAGACCCTTCGTTGTTGGTTTTTCGTTTCTCGTTTTTCGTAACCCGATGTTTGATAGTTCCTAACGAAAAACAAAGAACCGAAAACTCAAAACCGTTCCGTATAACATCGCATACCGCAGCTTGGCGCGCTTTAGGAGGATCCCATGAACCCCGACTATTGGCTGGAGCGTTGGCGGCGCGGTGAAACCGGCTGGCACCGGGATGAAATCAATCGCCACCTGTGCGCGTTCTGGCCCCAGCTCGGCCTCCCGACCGGAACCCGGGTCCTGGTGCCCCTGTGCGGCAAGACCACCGACCTGCTGTGGCTCGCCAGCCGCGGAGACCGGGTGCTGGGGGTCGAGCTCAGCCAACTTGCCGTGGATGCCTTTTTCGCGGAGAACGGCTTGAATCCCACGGTGACGCGGGTGTCAGGGTTCAGCCGTTACCGCGTCGATGAGATCGAAGTGCTCTGCGGCGATTTTTTCGATCTGCGCCCGGCGCTGCTCGACGACATCGGGGCCGTCTATGACCGGGCCGCCCTGATCGCCCTCCCGCCTGACCTGCGACTCCGCTACGCGGCCCAGCTGGACACGCTGCTCCCGGCGCGGGTGCCGCATCTCCTGATTACCCTGGAATATGATCAGGCGCTGCGCTCCGGACCGCCGTTTTCGGTTCACACCCAGGAGGTCGCGCAGTTGTTCGGGCAACGCTACCGGCTGACCATGCTGGCGCAGCGCGATGTCCTCGACGAGTCACCGGGATGGCGCCAACAGGGGTTGACCGAACTGGTGGAACTGGTCTATCGGTTGGATCCGGACATGATCTTGGCGTAGGGGCGGGTTTGAAACCCGCCCTTACATCCGGCGGCGTAACATGGTACACGGCCGAGCGCGCTCGTCTCGACCGACTGAAAAATGTATACTGCTCTGTGATGTTCGCCTCGCCGAACCGGCGAAGCGGAGGTCTTTTCCCAGCGTCCAAGCTCGCATGCCGCGGTCACGGTGCACCTCATCGGTGGCCGATCACGGCCTAACCGATCGAGTCTGACCAAAGGCACATGCACGCTCAAGCGCCCACTCGCCGGATAACGCGGATCGGCCTGCTGCTTGTCCTGTTGGTCGCGCTGCCGGTCTGCGCCAAGGACCGGATCGGCGAGCAAGACAAAGACCCGGCCTTCGAAAAGGCACTGCTCAGCAAGTCGCCGGCCAAACTCCTGGAGCTGGCCGCGCGCTATGAAAACGGCCGCGGCGTCACTCAGAACACCCGCAAGGCGGTTCAACTCTACTGCAAGGCTGCGGCCAAGGGGGCCACCCGAGCCGCGGTGCAGCTTGGCCAGATCTATGCTTTCGGACGCGGCATCTACCGTGATCAAGACCTGGCAGCCGCCTGGTTCTATCAGGCCGCCGGCAAACGGGACAGTACCGCGATCAACCTGCTCAAGGTGTTGAAGGTCGACGGGAAACCCAAGCGCGAGACGGAATGTTTGCTGGACCCGCCGTTGCCCCCCGCGGCGGCGGCCGGGCGCTTCGCGTCCCGCCCTCATCCGGCCAAGGGCAAGGTTGCCGAATTGGTGCGCCGGTTGGCCCCAGGTTACCAACTGGACCCGGAGTTAGTGCTGGCGCTCATTGAGGCCGAATCCAATTTCAATCCCCGTGCACTTTCACCCAAGAATGCGCAGGGTCTGATGCAACTCATCCCCGCGACCGCCGAGCGTTTCGGTGTCCAGGACGCCTGGGACCCCGAGCAGAATCTGCGCGGGGGCATGGCCTACCTGCGCTGGCTGCTGGCGCGCTTCAAGGGGGACCTCCAACTCGCCCTGGCCGGTTATAACGCGGGGGAAGGTGCGGTCGAGCGCCATGGCGGTATCCCGCCCTATGCCGAGACCCGCGCCTATGTGACCCGCATCATCGCGCGCATCAATTGATGGGGTGTCGCTGCGCGTCGCGAGTGGTTGATTCAGTTTCAGGTACTGTTCGGGGCAAGACCGGCAGCAGGGGGTTCAATGGGTTGGTGGGGCAAAGCGATAGGTGGTACCTTGGGTCTGCTGGTCGGCGGACCCTGGGGGGCACTGGTGGGCGCGACCCTGGGTCATGGGCTGGATCGCGGGGCGGCCCAGGTGGACCTGTTCGGACCGGTACGGGCCGCCGACCGCGCGCGTCTCCAGCAGGTGTTCCTGGAGACGACCTTCAAAGTCATGGGCCACCTCGCCAAGAGCGATGGTCGGGTCAGCGAGACCGATATCGCCTTTGCCGAGTCGGTCATGACGCGGATGGGCCTCGACGACTCCGGCCGACGTGCGGCTATCCGTCTTTTTCAGCAGGGCAAGTCGGAGAACTTCGTGCTCGCGCCCGCCGTGGCTGAATTTCGGCGCCTGAGCGCCGGTCAGGCCCAGTTGCACCTGCTCTTTCTTGAAATCCAATTGGCGGCGGCCTATGCGGGCGGGGCGCCGGCCCCGGCCGAGCGTCTGGTGCTGGAGCAGATCCGGGTCGGCTTGCAGATTCCCGCGGCCGGTTTCCGCCGGGTGGAGCGCTTGATCCAGATTCAGGCTCAGATCCTGGGCGGCGGAGGCGCCTGGCGCGGCGGCGGGACCCGCGGCGAGCGTCCAGGCACGAACCAGCAACCGGTCGCCGGCTCCCTGTCCGGAGCCTATGCGGTCCTCGGTGTCACCCCCAAGGCCAGTGACGCCGAGGTCAAACGCGCCTATCGGCTTCTGATGAACCAGCACCACCCGGATAAGCTGGTCTCGCGCGGCGCACCCGCTGAGGCCCTCAAGATGGCGACTCAGAAAACGCAAGAGATTCGCAGCGCTTACGAGACCATCACCCGCACGCGCGCGGGGGGCTGACCCGAGTGAAAATCTTCGGCGCTTGCGGTAGAGTGATGCGCTTGCCGGATCTCAACCGCGGCCGCCGCCGTCACAGCTCGGCCGGTGAAATACTTCGAGGTAACCATGGCGCCTGATTTGATTGCACCCTCCATCCTCTCCGCGAACTTCGCCAAGCTCGGGGAAGATGTCGACAACGTGCTCGCCGCCGGGGCGGACATCGTCCACTTCGACGTCATGGATAACCACTATGTGCCGAATCTGACCATCGGTCCGCTGATTTGCGAGGCCCTGCGTAAACATGGCGTCACGGCGCCCATTGATGTGCATCTGATGGTCAAGCCGGTGGATCGCATCATTCCGGATTTCGCGGCGGCCGGCGCGACTTACATCACCTTCCATCCGGAAGCGAGCGAGCACATCGATCGCACCCTGCAACTGATCCATGCCGAGGGTTGCAAGGCCGGTCTGGTGTTCAATCCCGCCACACCCTTGTCCTATCTGGACTATGTGATGGACAAGGTCGACATGATCCTGCTCATGTCGGTCAATCCGGGCTTCGGCGGCCAGAGTTTCATCCCCGCGGCACTCGACAAGCTGCGGCAGGTGCGGCGGCTGATCGACGCGTCCGGATTGGCGATCCGTCTGGAGGTCGACGGTGGGGTGAAGGCCGACAACATCGCCGAGATCAAGGCCGCCGGTGCCGACACCTTCGTCTCCGGCTCCGGTATCTTCGGCAAGCCGCGTGACGGTGACCCCCACCGTTACGACACCATCATCCGCCAGATGCGCGAAGCGCTGGCGACAGTGAGCGGCTGACGCCGCATCGATTCGCCAGGAGTCCTGACCGGATGCTGCGCCCCAAGATGATTTTGATTGATCTGGACGGAACACTGGTCGACAGTGTTCCGGATCTGGCTTATTGCGTGGATGAAATGATGGTCCGGTTGGGGCGCCCGCCCCGCGGCGCGGCGGCGGTGCGCAACTGGGTCGGCAACGGGGTGGAGCGTCTGGTACGGCGGGCCCTGACCGGGGAACTGGACGGTGAGCCGCCGGACGCCGATTATGCCCTTGCCTATCCGCTCTTCCTTGAACTCTACAGCGAGAACACCTCCGGGCGTTCGCTGCTGTATCCCGGCGTGCGTGAAGGGCTCGACTATCTGCGCGGCGCCGGCTATCCGCTCGGCTGTGTGACCAACAAGGCCGCGCAATTCACCCTGCCACTGCTCAAAGACCTCGGGGTTCTGGACGATTTCGGCATCGTCGTGAGCGGTGACACCCTGCCGGAAAAGAAGCCGCATCCGTTGCCCTTGCTCCATACCGCCCGGCACTTCGGGGTCGACCCCGCGGAGTCGCTGATGATCGGCGACTCGGTGAGTGACGTGAAGGCGGCGCGCGGGGCCGGTTTCAGCATCATCTGCACGAGCTATGGCTACAACCATGGTCAGGATATCCGTGAGGCCCACCCGGACGGTGTCATCGACTCGCTGGCCGAACTCAAAGGGCTCGTGGCCGGGGTGGCGTAGGAGACCCCGATGACCCCCGACGTATTCGCTGCCCTGGCCGATCAGGGTCACAACCGTATTCCGCTCGTCTGTGAGGTCCTGGCGGACCTCGACACCCCGTTGAGCGTCTATCTCAAGCTGGCCGAAGGTCCGTACTCCTATCTCTTCGAGTCCGTGCAGGGCGGCGAGAAGTGGGGCCGCTATTCGATCATCGGGCTGCCGTGCCGCACCGTGCTCAAGGTGACTGGGACCCGGATCCAGGTCGAGCGCGACGGTGAGCGCATCGAGTCGGTCGAGACGGCCGACCCGCTGGCTTGGATCAGCGCTTTCCAGGCGCGCTTCCGGGTGGCGACCCATCAAGGCCTGCCGCGTTTCACCGGCGGTCTGGTCGGCTATTTCGGCTATGACACCATCCGTTATATCGAGCCGAAACTCGCCCGCTGCCCCAATCCGGACCAACTCGGTACCCCGGACTGTCTGCTCATGGTCTCGGATGAGGTGGTGGTGTTCGACAATCTGAGCGGGCGGATGTACATCATCCTGCACCTGGACCCCACCGCGGGCGACACCCTGGAGTCCGGCCAGGCGCGGATGCGTGAGCTGATCGGGCGGATGCAGCGGGGCGCCCCGCGCCGGCCCGCGGAAGACGCGCGTCGGGTCCATGAGGGCGACTTCGTTTCCGGTTTTACCCAGGACGGCTTCGAGTCAGCGGTCGACCGCATCAAGGCTTACATCCTGGAAGGGGACTGCATGCAGGTGGTGTTGTCCCAGCGCCTCTCGATTCCCTTCCAGGCCCGGCCCTTGGATTTGTACCGCGCGTTACGCGGACTCAATCCATCGCCTTACATGTATTTTCTGGATCTGGACGGGTTCCGGATCGTCGGCTCGTCCCCGGAGATCCTGACCCGGCTCGAGGATGGCGTGGTCACGGTCAGGCCCATTGCCGGTACCCGCCGCCGCGGTGAGAGCGAGGCCGAGGACAAGGCGCTGGAAGTCGAACTGCTCGCCGATCCCAAGGAACTGGCCGAGCACCTGATGCTGATCGACCTGGGCCGCAACGACACCGGCCGGGTGGCCGCGGTCGGCAGCGTGCGGGTGACCGACCGCATGATCGTCGAGCGCTACTCGCACGTCATGCACATCGTCTCCAATGTGGTCGGGACGCTCGCTGATGGGCTGACCGCGATGGACGTGTTGCGCGCCACCTTCCCCGCCGGCACCGTCTCCGGTGCCCCCAAGATCCGCGCCATGGAGATCATCGACGAATTGGAACCGGTCAAGCGCGGCATCTACTCCGGCGCCGTGGGCTATCTGGGCTGGAACGGCAACATGGACACCGCCATCGCCATCCGCACCGCCGTCATCAAGGACGGCATCCTGCACATCCAGGCCGGCGCCGGCATCGTGGCCGACTCGGTGCCGGAACTCGAATGGCAGGAGACCATGAACAAGGGCCGCGCCATCTTCCGCGCCGTGTCCCTGGCGGAGGCGGGAATCGACCGCAACAGTGTCGACTGCTGAGGCCGGCGGCGGCGCTTGGAGTCAGGTGATTTGTCGCGTCTGCCGGGGCCGATCCCATCCAAGAACATCGCATACCGCGCTGGGCGCGGTTTAGGTGACGGCCGGCGTCTGGTGTAGAAAGCGCGTATCGCCGAGTTGCTTGAGTACGAAGTCGGCAACGTCGGCGCGGGACAGCCGGGCGGCGGTGAGCGATTTGTCCAGGCCGCTGCGGTAGTTGCCGGTCTTGGGGCCATCGGTCAGCCCGCCCGGGCGCACGATGGTCCAGTCCAGTGCGCTCGCCCGGATCAGGCGTTCCTGCTCCTCCTTGGCGGCCATTACCTTTTTCAGCGCGAGTTGCATCAGCACTTTGAAGAACAGGGGCACCTGATCCTTGCTGTCGCCCACGCCCATGGAAGTGACCGCGATCAGGCGCCGCACGCCCTGTGCCTGCATCGCCGCGAGGATCACGGCCGTGCCGAGCGCCTCGATGGGTGCGCCCCCCGGTCGCGTCCCCAGGACACAGATGACCGCATCCGTTCCTTGAATGCAGTCAGCGACCTGAGCGGGGTCGAGTACGTCACCGACGATGACGGTCAACCTCCCCGGCGCCGTTTGCAGCCTCGCGGGGTTGCGGGCGAGTGCCTTGATGTCGTGACCCTGTTCCAGTGCCTGTGTCAGCACTTGCTGTCCGGTTCCGCCGGTAGCACCGAAGAGTGCGATTTTCATATTGGTGTTCCGTTGTTTCGATGCAGGTGCGGGGTCTTTGCCCGCATCATGGCGCGAGTGTATCCGCCGCTCAGGCCGCCGCCCCCATTTCCCGTGCCCGCTCCAGCCGCCCGGAGAGCGCCGCCGCATCCGTGGCGGGCGTTAACTCGGGCCATCCCGCGCAATGCCGCTCGACCAGACCCGCCAGCATCTCGATGTGTTCCGGTCGATCGTTGAGACAGGGAATGTAGCCGTAGGACTGACCGCCGGCCTGCAGAAAGTAGTCCCGGTTCTCCACCGAGATTTCTTCGATGGTCTCCAGGCAATCCGCCGAAAACCCCGGCGAGATGACCTGGATCGAGCGCACACCGGCGCCGCCCCACGCCTTGAGGGTCTCGTCGGTGTAGGGCCGCAGCCATTCCTGCACACCGAACCGGGATTGGAAGGACAGAAGCCAGCGCTCCGCCGTCAGCCCCAATTGTTCGACGACCAGACGCGCGGTCTTCTGACATTGACAATGGTAGGGGTCGCCGTTGAGGAAATAATCCATGGGAATCCCATGGAACGAGAACAGGAGCCGTTCAGGTTCGCCGTGCTCGTCCCAATAGGCCCGAATACTCGAGACCAGGGCGGTGATGTATCCGGGGTCGTCGTGATACTGGTTGACGAAGCGGACTTCCGGCAGCAGGCGCCAGGTCGAGAGTTCACGGCTGACCGCGTCGAAGGTGGAGGCCGTGGTGGTGGCCGAATACTGCGGGTAGAGCGGCAGCACCAGCAAGCGCCGCACATTGGCCGCGCGCAGTTGGGCCAGGGCGCTCGGGATCGAGGGGTTGCCGTAGCGCATTCCCAGGGCCACGCGCACCGGTCCGGGGAAACGGGCATCGAGTGCCTCCTGGACGGCCTTGGCCTGACGTTTGGCGATTGCCAGCAAGGGCGAGCCGTCCGCGGTCCATACGGCTTGATAGGCTTGGGCGGTGCGCGGCGGGCGTACCCGCAGGATGACACCATGCAGGATCAACCACCAGACCAGCCGCGGCAATTCGACCACCCGCGGATCCCAGAGGAACTGCGCCAGATAACGACGCACGGCCGCGGCCGTGGGAGCGTCGGGCGTGCCCAGATTGACCAGCAGCACACCCAGACGTTCAGGGGTGTCATGACGCAGGTCCGGGTTGTTGATGTAGGTCATCGTTCCATCTCACTTACGTGACCCGACCGCGTCGGTCCCGGCCCAGCGGGGCTGATACCGACTCGCGGTCAGGTGCTGATTCAAGCCGCGGCACGCCGAAGGCTGGCTTCGACCCGCGCCTGCTTGAGCAGGCGATCGTCGATCACCCGCGGGTAAAGACGCCAGATGGCGTCGACTAAGGTGGCATAGCGCACGGCCCTGTGCTCCAGATTCCGGCGCGTGGCCTCATCGAGCCCGGGCAGAGCGAGCAAATACGGGGAGAGCCATGCGATATAGTCGCCCACCAGACGCCCGGTGGCGGTATTCGTCCATTGCGTGTTGATCGTCAGTGGTGGAAAGTCGGCCTGTGGCAGTCGCCGGCCGCTCAATCCGGACGCGGCCGGCTGCTCCAGTCCGAGCGCGTACTCGCCGTCCCGGCGAAACCACTGCGTATGGCGTCGCGCTCCTGCCGCGTTCGCGATCATCCGCTCCAGTGTCTCTACATGGGGGCGCCGACCGCTGCCGTCACGCTCCGGGATGCCCTGTGCGGTCAGGGTCGGGGAACAGAAAGGGCGGGTGTCGCCGCGCCCACCGGCATTCCAGGCGGCGTGCTGCTCACGCCCGGCAAGTGCCGTGTTGTCGCCAATCAGTGCGGTGCCGATCAGGGCCAGCGGCCGCATGTCCTCATCCAGGAGCCACTGTTCCAACTCCGCTGCCGGCGCAAAGGGTAGCTTGGGTGCCGCCAGCCGGACCTGCGCGATCAGGGCCGTCGACGCGGCGAGCGAGGATTCGACATCAAGGGCGGGGTTCAGCGGCACCCGGGCGAGCCCGGCCGTTGGCGACCAGGCACCGACGTTGAAATAGCGCGCGGCGCCCGGTTTCTGATCCCGGCTCCAGGGACCGGACCGCGGGCGCGCCAGGACCTGGATCTGCCAATGTCGGCCGTCCAGGGTCAGCGCCCGCCCGTCGCTGGTCCCGACCACTGCCACGACGCCCAGGAATGGATTCACCCGGCGCAAACAGTAACAGCGCGTATTCGCGTCCAGTTCCATCGTTGCGGCGCAAGCCTTCAAGCCTGGTGCTTGAGGTGCTGAAAGAGGGCACGGAAGCGCTGGGGGTCCGGAGTGCCGAAGACCGGGTCATCGGCTCGCGGCGCGAGCGTGTCCACGGCGTCCCAGTCCGCCTCATCGAGACGCTCCAGCGCGATCGGAAAGGCTTCCGCGTCCTCGAGTGCCTGGTGCTCGCGCAGCGTGTTCACCAACTCCCGACCCTGGGTCTCCACCTCGTCGCGACGCAGAACTTCCTCGTTGACGATGCCCTCCAGCGAGCGGCGGAAGCGTTTATTGAGCTGGTTGAGGACCCCGTGCTGGCGCATGAGGACCTCAAAAACATCGCGGTTCTGCAGCCCTTTATCCATCGCGCGCCGGTAGATCAAATCCTCCGTGGGATGATGGATCGTATCCGAATAGCTCTCCAGGTATTCGAGCATCTCGCTGATCAGTTCGTAGTCGGGCTCCTCGCACGCGTGGAAGCGGTCGAGCAGGGCGGCGAGCAGGTCGAGCAGGCTCGCGAGACGGATATGATCCTGGTTGAGTCGGGTCATTACCGGGTGCATGGACACATTCCTCCGAGTTGACAGGTCCGGCCGGCCCGCATGGCGGAGTCGGCACGGGGCGGTTGGACAGGCCGGGAGTCGGCCAGTCCCGCCCCCAAACCTCTTAATAGGGCATCGGGGCCGCCTTGCCAAGGGAACCACCATGATCGGACGTCGGCACTGCTCACGCATCGGCCCCTTCGACACCGCCCCGGCGTTGACGCCGCCGCCGTCGCCGTGCGAGTTGGCGCCAGACCCAGCCGTCCGGGCCATCCTCGCCGGTGACCACGTAACGCAGCGCATGACGGTCGATCAAGGTCCAGTCCATGCTGCCGCGTGCGCCCTCCCGAGCACAAAACAGCAACTGATCGCCTTTGCGGACCCGGTCGGTCACGGCAGGGAGGAGCCGGCGCTCGTCGTTGTGCTCCAACAGCAGCGGGATGACCGCCAGCCGCCGCTCCCGGTCGCGCGGGTCCGTGATCAGGTGGTCGATGGTGAGTGCGGCGGCACATTCTTCCTCTGCCATCACGGCCCCGGCTTGTTCGTTGTTGATCTCGATCTGCCATACCTGGGGGACCTGATCCTGGAGCACGGCGCTGATCCGGCTGATCAGCGCACAGGCCCAGGCATCCTCCTGGAACCGGGAGTAGTGGATGAATTCCCAGAGCAGCGGCAAGGTCAGACGCACGCGGATCCCGTCGGCGATGATGATACTCGGGTGCATCACCACCTGGGCCCCGACGCGGTCGAACAATTCCTGGTTGTCGAGATGGTTCTTGCGGGCGACCACGAACAGGTCCCGGTTCAGTTGCAGTGCGGTCATGATGATCGACAGGTTGGTGGCGTCATCATCCGTTCCGGCCACCAAGGCCACGGCGCGATCGATATGTGCCTGCTCCAGGGTCGCGGCCTCGGTCCCGCGGCCCTGAACTACCCCCGCGCCCGGAATGCCGGTGAGATGGGGTTTGGCGTCCACGACCATCAGGTCCAGACCCTGGTCCTTGAGATGCCGGTACAGGGCCTTGCCGAATCGCCCAAAGCCGCAGATCACCCAGAGCCCTTTGATCGGCGGATAGAGCGGCCCGGTGAGCGGCTCGTCGCGCTCGCCCGTGAGCCAGTCCCAGAGCAGGGTCATGCAAGGCGCTTCGAGGGCGATGGCCAGATAGAGTGCGAAGGCATCGAAAGGGTCGTAGATATGGTCGGTACCGAAGGAGGCCATGTTGGCCTCCACCTCATGTGAGTCGGCTCGGCAAATCACCTTGATCCGCGGACGCAAGAGTTTGGCGGCAATGGCGATCTTGAGGTTCGTTTCGTTGACGTTGCTGACTGCCACCACCCCCTGACAGAGGGGATGATCGAGGCCCGCCGCCAGCAGATTCGACGGCCGGCGCGCATCGGCGCAGAGCGCCGGTACGTACTCGCGATGATTCTCCAGCGCCAGCAGGCTGATGCGCTCCTGGTCGCTGTCGATGACTACGGCGTGCTGATGACGATCAGTGAGTGCCTTGACCAGGGTACCGCCGGTCTGACCGTAACCGCACACCAGATAGAAGGGATCGCGCAGGCGCGCCACCCGGGCGCGCAAGCGGCTTTCGGCGCGGGCCCGGCGAAACGTCGGTTCCTGCAGCAGGGCGATCAGCGCACCCGCGGCATAGATCCAGATCGCCACGGTCCCGAAGATCACGAAGGAGACCCAGAGCCGCTGGGCATCGGTAAATGGGTTGGGGATCTCGCCGAAGCCGATGGTCGTCGAGGTGTAGGCGACGACGTAAAAAGCGTGGAAAAACCCCATCGGTACGGGGTTGCCGGCCGAGTCCTGGGCCGGAATCAGGACGAGACCAATGATCGCCACCGCATAACTCACGATCAGCATGATCAGCGGCGCACGCATGCGCCGCATGATGAGAAAAACGATGCTGTCCATGGTGTGAGCCCCGTGCGCGCGTGTTGAGGATGGGGTCTGGAGCGCGGGTCGACGGTCCGGGCTAGCGCCGCAGCAGGAAGGTTTCGATCACCAGCAGGATGACCGAAATCACATTCGCCATCAACGCGCCGGCCGCCAGTGACACGATACTGGTCATGGTCGACGGGGTCATGCCGACGCCGCTCGTGTAGGCTGCCGTGACCCACACCAGCGCTGCTGCCGTGAGCTGCAGCATGGCCACCAGGCTGGTGGCGAGCAAGAGTGCGCCCAACTGGGAGCGGTCGCCGAACTTGAGCACCGTTGCGATCAGGTTCACCACGATCACCGCGAAGAACTCCCACGGGTGGTGGTGTGACGGATCGTCGATGTCGCCGATCACGAATCCGAAGTTCAGGGTCAGTGACAACACGATGAAAAAGCCGAAGACGACCTTCTCTGGGTTCATGGGGGGCTCCGGGTGACGGCGGCGCAATGCCTGTCGCTATTGTGACGGACGGCGGGCAAAAGGCAACTTCGCCAATGTTTGATGCTGATCACAATGTCTGATCAGGACCTTGCTAAGCTCCGGAGGAACGGCGTGCCGCGTCCGAACTCGGGCCCAGTCCGGCGTCAGCGACGGTTCCCAACCATCGGGGTGGAGTCACCGTCATCTCGCATCGGCTGCGGTAGACGCCCGACCCGGCGCAGTCTCCGCGCGAATGTACCCAATTGGGTGGGAGTCTTTCCATGACAAAACGTGACAACAACGGTTCCGGCATTGATCGCCGCGGCTTTCTGAAAGGGTTCGCGTCGGCGACCGTGGCCGCCGGCCTGGTCGGGTCGCGCGAGGTGTTCGCCGACGCGAACAGTGCATCGGAGCGGTTCGGCCGCGGGCTCCTGGCGCCGCCCGTCATTGAGGCGACGCCCGGTACCGAGAAATACTGGAAGAAGGTCCGTAAGGCGTTCGGGCTTGGGAATGATTACATCCATATGAATACCGGGACCACCGGTTCCCAGCCCGAGTTCGTGCAGAACAACCTTGCCGCCTACAACTTCTACAAGAGTCAGGATCCGCGGGATTGGTCCCTGAATCTGGCGGCGGACTTCCCCGACCTCTTCCCGGTGGTGCCTTCCGCCACCGGTGCCCGCCAGTTGTTGGTCGCCGATACCTATGGGGCCAATGCCGACGAGATCGTCCTGAGCTACAACACCACCGATGCCTGCAACCTGATTTTCGCCGGTACCCCCTGGCAAGCCGGCGACCGTATCGTCACCACCAACCTCGAGCATTCGGCCCTGGCCGGCCCGATTGCCTGGGCGCGCGACTACCACGGGGTGGAGGTCGTGATGGTCGACATACCGTCGAACTTCACGGCCGACATTACGGTCGATGATGTGCTCGCCTGGTTCGATGCGGCCCTGATTCAGACGGGTGCCGAGCAAAAGCAATATCTTGCCGTTTCGGAGATCTTCTACAAGAACGGCCTGCGCCTGCCGGTGCCTGAGTTGTGCGCGCTCGCCCGGAGTCGCGGCGCTTTCTCGATCATCGACAGCGCCCACGGCTGGGGCATGCTGCCGATCGACTGCCATGCCTATGGGGCGGATTTCATCGTCGGGGCCGGCCACAAGTGGCTGTGCGGAGGTCCCGGCACCGGTATCTGCTATGTACGTAACTCGGATGCGTCGACCTACCTGCTGCCGCCCTTTGCGATGGGGAGCTTCGGGAGTTACGGCAATCCCTTCGTCGTGCCCAGCGTGCTGTATCAGAACCGTAACTGGAGTCCTGCATCACAGATGCAGCGGCGCGGCGAGCTCAATGTCTCCGCGCTCTATGCCATGACCGATTCACTGTCGTTCTTCGCCCAGATCGGTATCGAGACGATCTACGAGCGCGCGGTTGCCCTCGGCAACTATTTCAAGGGTCTGATCGCTGCCCACTGGGGGCCCGAAGCACTCTGGGTTCAGGAAAACCCCGACGCTCGCTTCGCTACCGGGCTCACGGCCTTCAATCCCTTCGCGAACAAGGATGATGGTGCAAGCTTCGCGGCCATGAACAGCGCCATCAACGTCATCCTGAGCAATCTGGCCCTGGAGACGCCGAAGATTTATATCCGTTCCGTCTCCTGGCGCAGCAGTCAGAGCGTCCCGGCGGACGACCGGGTCGGATTCCGGATCGCCACTCATGCCATGTACAACAACTATGACGAGATCGACCATGTCTTCGCGCGTCTGGTCAATCAAGTCAACCTGAGCGGTTTGGCTCAGCTCTGAGCGATCAGGCCCCACCCGGATTGAGCGCCGGTAAGGTTGCGCGGCGGATGCGGGTCTCGGGGCGACGCGGCCGCAAGACGTTGGGGATACGGCCGACCTGCCGCATGAACTCGCGTTTCCAGCGCGCGAAGTCGAGCGGCTGGCGGCCGTAGAGTGCGCGGTCCAGGTCGCGCATCAGCCGGGTCAGCTGGGCGCGGTCCGCGCGCGGGCGCAGGGTCAGGATGCGTTCGGTGAGGTTGGGGGTGCCGCCCTGGTCGGGCGCGTGCAGGAGGTGTCGGGCGGACCGCTCGAAGCGCTCACTCCAGACCATCGGGTCCTGCGCCTGATGGGCGTCACGCACGCACATCAGCAGGCGGCTGCTCTCCGGTAAGCGTCTGATGGCAGCCGCCCTGGCGCGGGCCGCCAGGCGCGTCGGGTCCAGCCGTTGCAGGAGACGGGTGCTGCCCTTCACCAAGCGGTCGATGGTCTGCGCTGACCATGAGCGCAGTCTGGTGTTCAGGCCCGCGCCGGGCAGGCGCCGCTGATACAGGACGCCGACCCAGTAACCGGCGAGAACCAACAGGATGCCGGTGATCGGCAGCCAAACCTTGGACCAACCGGCGCCGGCATCGATGAGCGAGACGGCCAGCCCCAAGGGTCCGCCGGCGCCCTGGATACTCAGGGTGCGGATCGGCAGGGTGGCGACCTGGCGCGATCCGGTCTCCAGATTCCACCAGGGAACTTTGATCTCGGGCAGGCGCAGGGTGCCGCCGCCCTGGGGCACCAGGGTGTAGTACTCGGTACGCGTTGCCGTCAGTTGGCGGCCGTCCTTCGACAGGGTGTTGGCGCTGAGTGTTTGTTCACGATAGATGCGAAAATCCGGGCTGACCAGTTGTTCCTCGAGATTCGGGAGTTGAGCGGCGAGCCCGCCCGCTGCCGTGCTCTCCAGCACCAGTGTGACCGGCTGGCCGGGTTCGACCCGCTCGGGCCGGTCGAAGTCGGCGTTGAGACTGAGCGAGCGCAGCGGCAGCCAGGGGCGTACCGCGGCCATCGCCGGGCGGACCTGGAGTGCGATCGAACGGGTGCCGACGGCCTCGTAGCGCTCGGGGGCGCCGTAGCTGCCGGGACGCGTCCCGGTTATCTTCGGCGGCGGCAAGGTGAGCGTGCCGGCGCGCAGCGGGGTGAGTACGAGCCAGAATTGAGTCACCAGTTCACGGCTGTCACCGCTGCCGCGGGTGCTGGTGGTCGGCCCCGCGAGCGTTTGCAGCAGAATCGCATCTTGCCCGGCGAGGTCCGGATCGGCGGTGGTCAGTTCATCCGGGCTGATCAGATCCAGCCGCAGCAACAGGTTCTGCTGAACATAGGGCTGTGACTCGTCGAGCGACCATTCCAGTCGGGGCGGTCGCAGGCTGTGCTGGGTCGGCGCCGGCGACGCGGCGTAACCGCCGGGCCAGTGAGGCTGATAGCCTTGACCCGGCGCCGGTCCGGGATAGGAGCCGGACGGCAGGCGCGGGATCTGACCCGGTAACCCATAGGGCGCTTGACCCGGCATGGGGTAGCTCGGCGGTGCCCCCCTGGAGTTATCCGGCGGGGTGGGGCGGAACTGCCAGGGTTGGCCCTGGATTTGGGGTGGGCTCCACCGGCCGGCGGGCGCTTGCGCCGGGGCGCCGGACGGCGGTGCGCCGTAGGGGTCGTAGGGAGTCCAGCCGAATGCGGTGGACCACAGGAGCCAGAGCCCAAGCCCAAGCCCAGTCCGTATCGGGGTGCGCCGGGCGCGTTCGGGTGCTGCTGTTACCAAGGCCGACTCTCCCGCAGCGGACCGCCCGCCGCCTGCATCAGACGCTGCTCTTCGAGCTTGAACTGGTTGCCGATCAGGAGCGTCGGGTCGCCCTCGACTTGTCGCAACCGCTGTTCCATGACCGCCATGCCCGGCCCCATCGCCTGCTGACCGCCCAGCGCCGGGGTGTCGCCGATTTGGGCCTCCGGCGGCAACTCGGTCGTGGGTTGCTGGCCCTGCTGATCAAACTGGTCGATCGCAGCGGTTTGCTCGTCCGGACGCGGCGCATCGGGCATCGCCATGTCGGGCTTAGCGGCCGGCCGTATGCCCTGGCCCGCGGCCGGCTGCCGGCCGGCCGGGTTTCGACCATCGTTGGATGACCGGTCCTTGGGGTCAGTCTGCTCACCGGTCTGGTCCTGCTGCTCGGGCGCCTCGGCCTGGCCCGCGCGCTCACCGCGGTCATCCGGTCGCCGGCCTTGGCCCTCACCCGCATCCTGGCCGCCCTGAGCCTCGGGTTTCCGGCCGGCCTCGGCGCCGCCCTGGGTGTCCCGGCGGGTATCCGGTTGCTTGCCGTCACCTTCGCCGTCCGCTTTTCCGCCCGGCGCATCGGCAGGCTTCTCGGGTTTGCGTTCGCCCGCGGCGACGCTGTCGGTCTCCCGGCGATCGTCCGGCCGCTGGCCATCACCCGCTTCCGGTGCCTTGCCTCCATCATCCTGACCGGGCTGGCGGTCGGTTTTGGCCGCGGTGTCCAGCTCCTGTTCGCCCGCCGCCTGTCCCGTGGCCTCAGGCTGCTGTTCTCGGGTGTCAGCCCCGCCGGCCGTCTGTTCCTGACGGGTCTGATCATCCCCGTCCTTGCCGCTGTCTGTTTTTTTCCGGCCCTGCGTCTGCCCCTGGTCTTGACCCTGTTCAGTAGACCGTCCCTTGTTGCTACCAGCATCCTGCTCTTTGGAGGCGTTTTGTGATCCGCCCGGCGGTTGCTCAGCGGTGGATTCGGTTCCCGCCTGGCCCCGCGCGGTCTTGGACTGTTCACTGCCCTTATCCTGCGGTGCGTCGGTGCCCGCGGTGCCGTCCGCGGCGGCGGTCTTGCCGGACTGGCCCGCGGTGTCCTGTTGCCCTGACACGCCGCCGGATTGTTGCTGATCCTCCTGCTGATCCTTTGGCTCTTGCCTGCCCTGCTGTTGCTGGTCCTTCTGCTCTTGCTTGCCTTGTTGTTGCTGATCCTGTTGTTGGTCGCCTTGCTGCTTCTGGTCCTGCTGTGCTTGCTGACCCTGTTGCTGCTGATCTTGTTGTTCCTGCTGTCCCTGCTTTCTCTCCTTCTTCTGTTCGTCCTGCTGCTGCGTCTGGGCCTGCTGCTTCCGCGTTTTCTGCGCCTGCTCCGGCTTTTCTTTCTTCGGTTCAGGCTTTGGCTTCTCTTCCCGGCGCTCATAGGCGCGCTGCTCCAAGCGTGCGAGCATGGCGCGGGCGAGCGCCAGATTGTGGGCCGCGTCATCGTTGGTCGGTTCGGCGCTCAATACTTGCTCGTAGGCGAGCACGGCCCCGGTGTAATCCCCCAGATTGAAGCGGGCATTACCCAGGTTGTAGCGAGCCGATCGGGCATCGCCGTCCGGCACCGCTTCCTGAAAGGCCTGGGCCGCGTCCGCAAAGCGGCCGGCACGGTAGAGTGCGACACCGCGGCGGTAGGGATTGGAAAAACCGTCCGCGGCGGCTTGATAGTCGCCATCCTTGAATCGATCGAGCGCCTCTTGCTCGGTGTTCTTGAACCAGCCGCCATGGGCGGCACCCGTCGGGACCAGGGCCCCGATCAGCACCAGTTTCAGGGCCGGCGTCAGGGGACGAGCGCCACCGGTCTTGGCCGGACCCGGATGACTGTCGATGCGTATCGTCCGGTTCATGACTGAGACTTCCGCCGCGGTTGACCGCGGAACCGGGGCAGCAAGAGTGCGGCGAGCAACAGGACCGGGATCCAATAGCGTTCATTCCAGACCCGGGTCCGCTCGTCTCCCGCTTGCGGGGGTACCTGCATGACGGCGGCGGCCTTGAGCAGGGCGCGGGTGTCCGCGTCACGGAAGTCCGCGCGCCGGTAGAGTCCGCCACCTGACTGGACCAGCGATTCGAGCAGGGGTTCGTTGAGTCGGGAGATCACGGCGGCACCGGTGCGGTCGGTGATGACGGCGCCGCGGTAACCGGGGACCCGCGCCCCCTCGGGGGTGCCGATACCCAGCACATGCAGGCGGATGCCGGCGGCGGCCAGGGCCTGGACTCGCGGGATGAGATCGGGCTCGTCGAAGTCCCCGTCGGTGATCAGCAGGATCGAGCGGGCGCTGTCCGCCGACAGCCCGGCCAACAGGGCCTCGGCCCGATCCAGGGCCAGTGACAGCCGGCTGCCCTGGAGTGTTGCGAGATCGGTGGACAGGGCCGGCAGGCTGTTCAGAATGGTCTGGGTGTCCTCGGTGATCGGCGCGATCACATGGGGCACCGAGGCGAAGGCAATCAATCCGAGCCGCACCTCCCGGTTCTGCACGATCAGATCCTGCACTTCCTGGCGGGCGCGTCCCAGCCGGGTGGGGGTCACGTCATCCGCCTGCATGGAGCGTGAGATGTCCAGGAGCACGAGCAGGTTGTTGCCGGGGTGGAACAGGCGCACGTCGGCGGCGTCCCAGCGCGGTCCGGCCATGGCCGTGAGCAGCAGGGTCCAGAACAGACACCACCACAGGAAGCGCTTCCAGCGCTCGCGCGTTTCGAGATCGCGGGTGCCGGTGAGGTGAGGCAGCAGGTGCGCGTCCGCATACCGATGCACTGGTCCGCGCGCGGTGCGCGCGCCACTGCGCATCAACCAGACCGCCACCGGGAGGATGGCGAACAGCCCCCAGAACCAGGCCGGTTGGGCGAAGTTGAAACCTGCTTCATTCATAATGAACCGTTCCGTGATTGGACCTCATGCACCGGCAGAAGCACGCACGAAACGCTTACGCCCCTCGGGAAAGAGCCCCAGGGTCAGGAGCGCGGCCATCGCCAGCCCCAAGGGCCAGCGGAACAGGGGTGCGGCGATGAAGGCCGTGCGTGCCTGGGCCTCGGTCTTCTCCAATTGACCGACGCGGGTGGAGATTTCCTCCAGGGCGCGGGTATCGGTGGCGCGGAAATAGGCCCCGCCGGTGAGCGTCGCGATCTCCTCCAGGGTCGTCTCATTCATGGTGAGATCATCGCGGTATTTGATCACACCGTCCTCGGTGATGGGGATTTGTTCCTGGGTGCTGCCGACGCCGATCACGTAGATGCGCACCCCGGCCACGCGGGCCAGCCGTGCCGCCTCGATGGGTGCGAAGCCGCCGGCCGAGTTGTCGCCGTCGGCGATCAGGATCAGCACCCGCGACTGCGGCGGACGCTCGCGCAGCTTCTTGACGCCCAGCGCGATGGCATCCCCGAGCGCGGTCCCCTGGCCGGCGATGCTCGCCACCACCCCATCCAGCAACTGCTGCACGGCGTGCCGATCCAGGGTCAAGGGGGAGAGGACGAACGACTGGCTGCCGAAGATGATGAGCCCGATCCGGTCGCCCTCGCGCTGTTCGATGAACCGTCCCATCACGCCCTTGACGACCTGCATCCGGGTGACCTTAAGTCCCTGGACGGTGAAGTCCAGGGCATCCATGGAGTGCGAGGCGTCCACCGCCAGCATCAGGTCATAGCCCGGACTGCTGATCTCGGTATAGGGCGTGAGCCACTGCGGGCGCATCAGGGCGGCGACCAAGCCGATCCACAGCAGCGCCAGCAGTGACCGATGCACCCAGCCGCCGATCGCCAGTCGCGGCCGACGGAGCGGATAAGCAGCCTGCAATGCGTCCAGACGCGGATGCAGCAGGGTTTGCCGCTGTCCTTCCAGGTGCTCCTCGTCCGCCTGGTCGGGTCGCAGCGGCCAGGCATAGCGCAGCAGCAGCGGCAGGGGAAGCAGGACGGCGGCCCAGGGCCAGTGGAATTCAAACACGGTCGGACTCCGGCCGGGTGCCGGCGGGCGCGGCGACCCAGGCGTAGACGGCATCGATCAGAGTCAGCAGTTGTGTCGGCCCCGCCTGGACGGTCGGCGCATAGGGCGCCGCCAGCAGGAGCCGCCCGTGCTCGGTCCAGGGAAAGCCCGCGGGGTCATGGTCGGCCAGCCAGGCGAGCCAGGCCTCCCCGGTCAGTCCGGCGCAGGCGGGTCGCCCCAGTCGGGCCATGGCGATACGCCGCAGCAGCTCGGAGAGTTCGCCCAAGGTCGCCTTGGCATCAGCCCCGCCACGGACGCGGCGGCGCAGGTCGCGCAGCGCGGCAGCGGCGGCCCAGCGCCAGGTACCGAGGGTGAGACCGGGGATCGGCACGCGCAGCCTGAGGATCGTCCGCCAGCGCCAGGCCGCCAGCCCGAGCAGCAGGCCGGCACCGAGCAGTAACCACCAGCCGGGTGCCGGCGGCCACCAGGGCACCCCGGCGATGCCGTGGATGTCGCGCAGTCGGTCCAGCGCCGGTATCCCGTCGGGCTCCATCAGACCCCCCGCGAACGTGCGCGCTGTTCCAGTGCGCGGATCAGCGTCAAGTGAATCTCCTCATTGGTGCGCACCGGCAGCAGGATGATGTGCAGCCGGTGGGCGATTGCCTGGAGCAGGTCACGCCGCTGCTCCCACGCCTCGGTGAAGGCGCGTTGGGCCTGGGGGTCCGCGGTGTCGATCTCGATCAGGCGGCCGTCGGTGCCGGCAAAGGTGACCACCCCCATGGTCGGGATCTCCCGGTCGGCCGGATCGTCCACCGGAATCAGCACCACCGAATTGCGCTGAGTCAGGTCACCCAGGACGCGCTCCAGACCCATCACCTCACGATTGAGGTCGGCGATGACGAAGACCAATGATCCGGTGGGCAGCCCGGTGGCGGCGCGCTGCAAAGCCCCGGCCAGGCAGTCGACCGAGGCCTCCGGCGCGCTGCCCGGTTCGGTCAGGGTGCGCAGCAATTGCCAGAGTGCGCGCCGTCCGCGTGACGGGCGGAAATGTTGCAGCCCGGCGCGCGGGTCGCCGAACACCAGGCCGCCGACCCGGTCGTTAAGCCGGCTCGCGGCCCAGCCGATCAGCGCCGCGGCGCGTGCGGCCTGGACCGATTTGAAGGTTCCGCGGGTGCCGAAATTCATATGCGGCCCCTTGTCCAGGCAGAGTACGACGCTGCGCTCCCGCTCCTCACGGAAGATCTTCAGGTGCGGCCGATCGGTGCGGGCCGTGACCTTCCAATCCATATAGCGGATGTCGTCACCCTCCCGGTAATCGCGGACCTCCTCGAAGTTCACCCCGGCCCCGCGAAACACGGAGGCATAAAGCCCGGCGAAACTGGAATTGACCAGATGATGGGAGGAGAGCCCCAGCGTATGGGCCTGGTGCCGCAGTTCCAGCAGATCGTCGAGACGGGGGTGGAGGCTCATAAAAAAACGACAACGACAACGATTGTGTTCGTGTATCTACGGAATGGTTTTGCGTTTGCGGTTTTTCGTTCTTAGTTAAGAGCTATCAAACATTGGGTTACGAAAAACGAGAAACGAAAAAACCAACAACGACGGGTACAGCGTGTTCTTGACACCTGATCTTTCGCCATCCGCCCGGCCTAGGGGATTGCGACCAGGTTCAACAGGCGGTTGATGAACGCGTCGGTAGTGATGCCCTCGGCCTCGGCCTCGAAGGTGAGCAGCAGACGGTGGCGGAGGATCTCCGGGGCGACGGCCTGGATATGGTGCGGTGCCGCGAAGGCGTCGCCGTCCAGCCAGGCCCGGGCGCGGGCGCAGCGAGCCAGTGCGATACTGGCGCGCGGCGAGGCGCCGAAGCGGCACCAGCGGCCCAGATCCGCGTCATAGCGCTGGGGTGAGCGGGTCGCCTGGACCAGATCGACGATATAGTGATGGAGCTTGGGGTCCAGGTACAGAGTGGCCACGTCGCGGCGCATGGCAAACAGTTCAGCCTGGCTCAGCCGCTGGGCCGGCGCGGTGCCATGTTGCTGCTGTTGCCGGCTGTCGAGATCCAGGATCTTGAGTTCATCCTCACGCGTGGGGTAGGTCACCACCGCCTGCATCAGGAACCGGTCGAGTTGCGCTTCGGGCAGATGGTAAGTCCCTTCCTGTTCTACCGGATTCTGGGTGGCCAGCACCATGAACAACTGCGGCAAGGGGTAGGTTCGCTGGCCCACCGTGATCTGGTGCTCGGCCATGGCCTCCAGCAGCGCCGACTGCACCTTGGCGGGCGCCCGATTGACCTCATCGGCGAGCAAAATGTTGTGGAACAGCGGGCCTTGACGGAATTCGAACTCGCCCTTGTCATGACGATAGATATCCGTACCGATCAGGTCGGAGGGCAGCAGGTCGGGGGTGAACTGGATGCGATGGAAATCGCCCTCCAGTGCGTCCGCGAGGGCCTTGACCGCGGTGGTCTTGGCCAGACCGGGCATCCCTTCCACCAGGAGATGGCCGTCGCTCAGCAGGCAGATGAGCATGCTGTCGACGAACGACTGCTGACCAATGATGCGGGAGGCAATATGGTCGCGAACGGGCTTGAGATCGGCAGGGGTCATACTGGAGATACCAGGTCCGGTGGTGCGCGGCGCGTCGGTGCGCGCCTGTTATTTGCCGCCGGCGCTCCAGCCCGCGGGTCCTCCCCCAGAATCCTGGGGCTTTTCGGCGGCGAGCGCAAGCCTGTGCCGGCAACAGCGAACTACGTTGTTTTTATGCATCTATGGAAAA
This sequence comes from uncultured Lamprocystis sp., assembly GCA_964470155.1. Classification (GTDB taxonomy): domain Bacteria; phylum Pseudomonadota; class Gammaproteobacteria; order Chromatiales; family Chromatiaceae; genus Thiodictyon. The sequence goes on from CAYYAY010000002.1 coordinate 115,936, forward strand.
TTCTTATCGGCAACCTGATCCGGCTGTAGGGGCGACTGTAGGGGCGACTTCAGTCGCCCCCACACACCGGCGGAAACCTTCGCCGAAGATCACCCAATCCCAACGCTCGCCTGGTCGCTCCGGTCGGGCGTGATGCCGGTGGACGCCGGGTTCCCGACCGGGTGCCCATGGTCCGGCGCGCGGATTTGTGCACATGGACCAAAGGTTTGGCCGGCTGTTTCAGAGGGTTGCAGCAGTGGCCTCCGAGACACCCGTGGAAGATATCAACAATTTTGATTCGCAAAGCTTTTTTCTGGTCGGTCAGTTTTCGGCCGATCTGTTTCAGACCCAGTATCGACACGCACTTGAGTCTTGCGCCCAAAGGTTGCGCACAGACTTATCCACAGATGTTGTTGGTATCTGGCTAACCGCTTGTGATCGAAAATATTTCCGGAAAGTTGTGGAACTGCGACACAGTAATGACGGCTAACGGCTTGCAAGCTGCCCCGGGCACGCTCCCGGACTGGAGAGAACAGGCGCTCGCGCGGCCTTTTCGGCATTTCGGCAGTCTTGCCGGGCGTCGGACCGCGCTTGCGCTTATACTGCCGGGCTGATATCCCCGCCCTGGACCGTCGGCAGCCCGGCCAGTCCCATTCCCCGGGCAACCCCACAGAGAGCAATCCCGTGATCGAGAACCTTCGCAACATCGCCATCATCGCCCATGTCGACCATGGTAAGACCACCCTGGTGGACAAGCTGCTCCAGCAGTCCGGGACCCTGGGCGACCGCTTCGGGCCGGTGGAGCGCGTGATGGACAGCAACGACCAGGAAAAAGAGCGGGGGATCACCATCCTGGCCAAGAACACGGCGCTGCGTTGGCGAGAATTCCGCATCAACATCGTCGACACCCCCGGTCACGCGGACTTCGGCGGCGAGGTTGAGCGGGTGCTGTCCATGGTGGACTCGGTGCTGCTGCTGGTCGACGCTCAGGAAGGCCCCATGCCGCAGACCCGGTTCGTCACCACCAAGGCCTTCCAGCACGGGTTGCGGCCGATCGTCGTCATCAATAAGATCGACAAGCCGAGCGCCCGGCCGGACTGGGTGATCGACCAGGTGTTCGAACTGTTCGACCGGCTCGGCGCCACCGACGAGCAGCTGGACTTTCCCATTGTCTATGCCTCCGCCATCAACGGCTATGCCGGTTTGACCGATGACGTGCGCGACGGCGACATGACGCCGCTCTTCGAGGCGATCATCGAGCACTGCCCGCGCCCGGAAGTAGACCCGGATTCGCCGTTCCAGATGCAGGTCTCGACGCTGGACTACAACAGCTTCGTCGGCGCCATCGCGGTGGGCCGCATCCGCCACGGCAGCGTCAAGCCCAATCAGCAGGTGGTCGTGGTCAAGCCCGACGGCAGCCGGCGCAAGGCTAAGATCGGTCTGGTCTACGGCTACCTGGGATTGGAGCGTTATGAGGTCGCGTCGGCGTCCGCGGGCGACATCGTGGCGCTGACCGGCATTGAGGCTCCCAACGTCTCCGACACCCTGTGCGACCCCGATCACGTGGAAGCGATGCCGCAGCTCAGTGTCGATGAGCCCACGGTGACCATGACCTTTCAGGTCAACACTTCCCCCTTCGCCGGGCGCGAGGGCAAGTATCTGACCTCCCGTCAGCTCAAGGAGCGCCTGGAACGCGAGCTGATCCACAACGTCGCGCTGCGGGTGGAAGAGGGCACCGACCCGGAGAAATTCCGCGTCTCCGGCCGCGGCGAACTGCACCTGTCGGTGCTCCTGGAGACCATGCGCCGGGAGGGTTACGAGCTGGCCGTCTCACGTCCGGAGGTGATCTTCCGCGAGATCGACGGCGTCATCTGCGAGCCCTACGAGCAGCTCACGGTGGACGTGGACGACACTTTCCAGGGCGCCATCATGCAAGCCCTGGGCGAGCGCAAGGGCGAACTCAAGGACATGGTGCCGGACGGCCAGGGTCGGGTGCGCCTGGACTACGAAATCCCCTCACGCGGCCTGATCGGCTTCCAGACCGAATTCATGACCCTGTCCTCCGGCACCGGGCTCAAATACCACGTCTTTGACCGTTATGGTCCGGCCAATCAGGGCGGCATCTCGCCGCGGCGCAACGGCGCCCTGATCTCCAACGGCCAGGGTAAGGTGCTGGGCTACTCGTTGTTCAACCTTCAGGATCGCGGGCGCCTGCTGGTCTCGCCCGGCCAGGAGGTCTACGAGGGGCAGGTCGTCGGCATCCACGCGCGCGACAACGATCTGGTCGTGAATCCGCTCAAGGGCAAGCAGCTCACCAACATCCGCGCCGCGGGTTCGGACGAGAACATCATCCTCACCCCGGCCATCCGCTTCACCCTGGAGCAGGCGCTGGAGTTCATTGAGGACGACGAACTGGTCGAGATCACCCCCGGCGCCATCCGCATCCGCAAGCGCCATCTCACCGAGATTGAGCGCAAGCGCAGCACGCGTGCGCCGCGGGCGGAGACCACCGCGCGCGGGGCCTCCTAGCGCTGAATCCGCGCCGATGCCATGTTGACCGGTCTTCAAGTTATACCTGTCGTTGCTGGTTTTTCGTTTCTCGTTTTTCGTAACCCAATGTTTGATAATCTTTAACTAAAAACGAAAAACCGGAAACTCAAAACCGTTCCGTATAACGGCTTCAAGATTCACGCGTCGTGAAGCTGAATCTCGAAGAGGCCGTCCAAGGTGCCCTGCGCGAGATATCCGACAGAGCGTAGGTTGAACGGGACATGCGCCCCATGCAGACGTCAGGGCACCGGGTCCAAAGCGGCAACATCCCAATCGCCCGGCCGTCCCCAGATGTCCGGGAACGGGTTGTAAACCCCGTTCCGCGCCGCAACCGGCTCCGGGATATCCGCGGCGGCCGGCGGCAAGTCGGGCTGATCCCGCGGCGGCGCGTCTCGAGCGAGGCTCAGCGCGAACCCCAGCAACTGTCCGATGAACGGCTCGGCGCTCAACCGGTGGGCCTGGACCAGAGTGTCAATGGCCGCCGGGACTGAACCTGCGGCAAGCTGGGCGACGGCGCGGGCGGCCAGGGTCTCGACCGCTCGCTCCACCGCGAGCAGGGCGCTCAAGTCCATTCCGCAGCGGCGGCAGGTCGGTCCGCCATCCCGGCGGGCACGGCAGTGGGGGCAGCGCTCCATCCGGTATCGCCTCTAGGATTCCAGGTAGTAGATGAGGTCGGCGAGTTGCGCCACGGCCTTGTCCAGGGACTCGCCGTGGTCGCGCGCCAGGGCGTCCTTGACCGCCTCGATCCCGTCCACCAGATCGTCCCGATCCTCGGCGTTGGCTCCATCAAGCAGGCGCTCGGCCTTCTCCACCAAGGCGCGGGCGGCGACGATTTCACGCCGCTCGCCGACGCCGGCGTCGGCATCGCCGGCCGCGTCGGCACCCGTCGCCGCGCCCGCGTCCGGCTCATAGCCGTCGATGAGCGCCGACAGTCGCTCGCGGGCGGCGGCCAATTCATCGCTGGCAAAACGGGTGGTGGCGTTGTCGATGGTGGTCCGCGCCTCGAGTCCGGTGCGCTTTTCGCGCGAGCTGACGTGCAGGATGCCGTTCACGTCCAATGAAAAGGTGGTGATGAGGATATTGCCGGCCGGCACATCGGACAGTCCGTCGATGTTGAATGAGCCGATCTCGGTATTATTGAGCGCATCCGGGTCCTCTCCTTGATAGACATTGACGATGATTTTTCGCTGACCGTCATAGGAGGTCTCGAAGGCCTCGCTTTTGGTGACCGGGATGGGGGTGTTCTTGCGGATCAGCGGAATATAGGTGTAGGGGTACATCTCGCCATTCAGTTCGGAGATGGCGCTGGTGCCGAAGGTGTAGGGCGTCACGTCGACCAGCACGCTCGCGACCTGCGCTCCGGCGATCACCGCGCCCTGAATGGCGGCCCCGGTGGCGACACACAGATCCGGGTCCACCTCGCTGCGCGGCTGCATCCGCAGTTCCTCTTCCAGACGGCGCTGCACCAGCGGTGTGCGGGTCGCGCCGCCCACCAGCAGGACCTCGTCTAGACCCGCGACCGTGAGCCCGGCGCCTTTGACGGCGATGTGCACGGCCTCCAGGGTTTCCGCAATGTATGAGGCGATCATCGCTTCATAGTCGTCGCGCGAGAGTTCCAGCGAGAGATGCACCGGCGCGCCGGCGTCCTCCAACAGATACTCTTCCTGGATCAGGGCGAAGGGGGCATCGGAGAGGGTGATCTTGGCGGTCTCGGCGGCGCGCATCAGCCGGGCCATGGCGGTGCGGTTGTCGCTCGGGTCATGGCCCTGGGACTTGAGGTGTGTGATCAGGTGGTCGACGATGCGCGCGTCGAAGTCGTCGCCGCCCAACTGATTGTTGCCGTGGCTCGCCAGGACTTCGGTCACGTCCTTGGCGATGCGCACCACCGAGCAGTCGAAGGTTCCGCCGCCCAGGTCATAGACCAGGATGGTCTTCCCTTGCGCGTGGTCCACCTCATAGGCCAGCGCGGCGGCGGTCGGTTCGTTGATGATGCGCACCACCTCGAGCCCGGCCAACTCACCGGCGTCGCGGGTCGCCTGGCGCTGGGCGTCGGAGAAATAGGCCGGCACCGTGATCACCGCCTTGGTGACGGCCTGACCCAGATCCTTCTCGGCGGCCTGTTTGAGGCGCTTGAGGATCAAAGCCGAGATCTCCTGGGGGGTATAGGACTGGGGCCCCATGGCGACCTTGGTGTCCTCGCCCATGCGTCGCTTGATCGAGCGGACGGTACGTTCCGGGTAGAGGACGTACTGGTTGCGGGCGGTCTGGCCGACCAGCAGCGCGCCGTCGTCCGCCAGTCCGACGACCGAGGGCAGGAGCTTGGCCCCGTCGACCTCGATGATGCGGGTCTGCCCGCCTGCGACCACCGCGACCTCCGAGTTGGTGGTGCCGAGGTCGATGCCGATGATGATGTCGTTCATGGTGTTCCCTGTCGGGGTCGAGGTGTATGGGTGTTGGATGGCGGGTCTGGGTAGTCAGGCGCGCCCTGGATTTGGTTCTTGGGTGATTCCCTGGAATAAAGATCCCGACTGCGCACGCCAGCAAGATCCGTAGATGCCTGTAGGGGCGATTGATACCCATCGTTGTTGGTTTTTCGTTTTTTGTTTTTTGTTTTTCGTAGTCCGATGTTTAATCTTTCTTAACCGAAAACGAAAAACCGAAAACGCAAAACCGTTCCGTATAAATCGCCCCGACATGTCGGTCGATCGTGTCGGACCGAGGGCCAATCTACGGCGCACTGGTCAGCCGGTTGACGACGACCTCCGCCGGGCGCAGCAGGCGTTCGCCTTGACTGAAACCGCGGCGGACCTCGGCGAGGACCAGGCCGTCGGCTTGTGTCGGGTCCGCGGCGGCCTCGGCGGCATACATGGTCAGCGGGTCGAAACGCAGACCCATGACCCGCAACGGCAGCACCCCACGGCGGGCCAGGGTGTCGTCGAGCCGCTTGAGGTTCATGGCGAGTCCCTCGGCCATACCGATGATAAAGGTGTGGGCCTTGCCGCGTCGGCTCAGCCAGCCGGGATAGTAGCGGCGCGCCTGATCGTAACCGGCCTGCAGCCGGTCGCGCAGATCCAGCAGTTCGAGCAGCAGCTCGCGTTCGGCCCCCTGCCGGGCGCGCCGCTCGGCCTCGACCCGCTGCGCCTCGCCTGTTTCGAGCCGGGTCTGGGCCTGACGTACCAGGTCGAAGGCCTCGCGAAATTGATCCAGGGCACCTTTGACCTGGCGTGATTCGAGTTTGACCTCGTTCTTGAGCGCGGCGACCTCCGCGAGCAAGGTGAAGAGGTCCGGTGCCGGTTCAGTGTCCGTGCTCGGGTCGGCCGAGGCCGCGATCCCGTCCAGATAGTCGGCAAAGCGGGTGAGCAGTTGCTCGCGGACGGCCGGGTCCAGGGCCGGCTCCGGGATTGACTCCGGGATTGAATAGGGAATCGGGTCCGGGATGGCATCCATCAGGCCCTCCCGCGCAGCAAGGTGTTGAATTGTTCGCGATCCGGTCGGCGCGGCGCGCCCACGGGTTCGACCTGGTCCAGGATGTCGGCCAGCGTGGGCGGCGTCTGGTCGAACAGGGCCTGGGCCAGACGCGCGCGGCGGGTGCGCAGCGCCTCGTAGGCGGCGCGCAGCGATTCGAAACGAAGTGCATCACGCTCCGGCGGGCAGGCTTTAACCGCCGCCAGATAGGCGGCGTGTACCGCGTCGTCATCGGCGTCCGGCGTGATGCCAAGGAGAAGATAGGGGTCGCTCATCGCGGACTCGCTAGAAAAGGTCAAATTGTTCGGGGTCGTCGTCGTCCGGCGTCGGCGGGGCGTTTGACCGACCGGTGGATTTGCCTGGTTTGCGGCCCGGTCGCGACGGCTTGGGCGCTGGGCCGGGCGCCGGTAAGAGGCCTGGCGGCAACCCGTCCAGCAGGTTGGGCAACTGGCTGCCGAGCATCGTGATCAGGACCTTGATCATGGTGTCGTGTCCGAGCTGGCGCTCGATGTCCTTGAAGGTGGTCCGCTCCTTGGCGCCGACGCCGGCCGCCTTCAGCACCCCGTCCACCCCGACGACCTCGATGAAGGCGCGCAGGGCCTCGTTCAGGTCGCCCCCCAGCGGGTCGTAGCCCAGCGCGTCCTCATCCCCGTCCTCATCGTCGTCGAACGGGAAGAAGGGGCCGCGGCCGAAGTGCCCGAACGGCGAATACTCCGCCAGGCACTCGCCGATCCGGTGGGCGGTGCGCTGGTCGCCGCTCTCGCGGGCGCGTTCGCCGGCTTCCGCGAGCCGGTCGATGTCGCGTGCGGCTGGATTGCCGCGACGCCCGGCCAGGCCGGCCTCGAAACGATGCAGCTCGAAGACCGGCGCGCCCGGCCAGCGCTGGAGCGCGGCCTCGGCGAAGGCAAGTCGCGCCTGTTCCAGCGCGGCCCGGCGCAGGGTTTCGCAGGCGTTCGCGAACTCCGGTTGGCTGAGCGGCCAGCGGGCGGCGGCGCTCAAGGGCTTTTCAAACAATCGGCGCAGTTCGGGCGCAAGCTCCGCGCCCGCTTCCTCATCCAGGTAGGTGCGCAGCCGACTCAGGACGGCGGTCAGGTCGGCCTGGTCCGCGACCGCTGCTTTGCCCAGGCCGACGGTCTTGAGCAGTCCGGCGGCCGGGCGCCCGATGGCGGCGCCTTCCAGCGCCAGCGCCAGCGCGGCGGCCATGCCCCCGCCCATGGCCTGGATCTGCGTGCGCAGGACAGACGCCCCGCGGGCGGCGTCGGCCTGCAGCTCGAGCAGCGCGCTCAGCAGGAGACGGCGCTCGCGCAGCCGCCCGCCCCGATCCCATGCGGGCTCCCACTCGGCCGCCTGCTCGAGTTCTTTGCTGGCCAAGTCAAGGCGACGGGCCTTGAGTTGCTTGCGGGCATGGGCCAGGTGCGACTTGACCAGACGTTCACGGGCCCCAGAGTTGATGGGGTCCAGGGCCAGGATCTCACGGGCATAACGCGCCGCTTTCTTGTGCGCGTCCGCGGCCAGTGCGACATCCATGGCGGCGGTCAGCAGGCCGACATCCGCGGGGAAGCGCGCGAGGCCAAGGTCCAGCAGGCGGCGGGCGGACTTCAGGTCGGGGCCGCGCAGATAGAAGCGGACCAGACGCTCGTAACTGTCGCGGTCATCCGGGTCGAACTGGAGGCTCAACTCGACCGCTTCCGCCAGGGACGCGGCCGGCATAAAGGGATCATCGTCGGGTACGAGATGCGAGAGCAGGTTCCGGTGACTGTCGACCCGACGCAGGACCAGGGCGACCCGCAGGGCGTCATCGGTGCCCGGTTCCAAGGTGCGGTCTTTCATCAGATGCTGCGCGTAGGCGTCCCAGGCCTCGAGATCATTCCCCGAACGCTCGTTCTGCTCGGCGCGCCAGGCGGCAATCAGCAGGCGCTCCTGCGCGGACAGTTGCGGTCCGCCGCTGTCTTTGATCCAGCCCGCGCTGTTGGGAAAACCGGCGACCAGCAGGCGCAGCCCCTGACGGCGCGCCCAGGTTTCCCCCAGCAGGGTCCGGTGACGGTGCAGCAGACGCAGCAGGGTCTTGGGTTCGCGGTCCCCGGCGCGCCGTGCCTCCTCCCAGATCGCCTGCCGCTGCTCGCCCCAGCCGGCCAGGGTCATGGCGAAGCGGCGGGTCGCTTCTCCGGCGTCCGCCAGCCGCTCGGTTAAGGTTTGCGGCGGGCCGAGTGCGGATTCGCAGGCACGCCGTAATGGGGCGAATCCGGACGCGTCGTCAACGCGGGCGAGGAGTTCGAGCGCCTCGTGTGACGCCGCGGGGGGCCGCTGCAGCGCTTTGAGAATCTGGGCCAAATCGCGGTAGGGAGAGCGGAAGGGGATGGCGGCGAGTGCCGCGCCCAACGCGGCGTCATCGCCTGCGCAATAGGCGTCCAGGGCTTGGGCCGCCGCCACTCCCTGGACCAGGATCGGATCATCGGCGGCCAGACCCGCGGTCACCTCGGCTGTGCCCGCCAGATGATGGGCGGCCAACTGCGAGCGCAGCGCGGTCAAGGTCGCCGGATCCAGCCGATCGCCGGCCAGCGCGCCGAGGGCCACCGCCTGACTGATCCGGCCCAGACGCAGCAGCAGCGTAATATGGTCCGGATCCGCGGGGAGTTCCGGTGCGATCTGCGTCCGGTTCTCCCAGACGGTCAGGGCCTCCTTGGCCATCCCCTTGGCTGCCAGTTCCCGCGCCCGCCCGGCATAGGCGCAGGCCAGTGTCTGCCGCCATTCCGGGCGGTTCTCGATTTTGAGCAGATCCTTGCAGGTACCGATGGCCTCGCGGTAACGGCCCGCCGCGATCTGGCCTTGGGCCGCGGTCAGCAAGTCATCGGGCGTCGGCGCTTTGGGCGCCGCCGCGACCTTGTGTGGCTTCTTCATGGGTGATATCGGGGCCGGATCTTGCCCAGCGAGTGTGGTGGTGATGGGAGTTCAGGGTGTCGTTGGGCGATGAAACACGGGCATCGGCGTCTCAGGGGGCGATGATCTGCGCCGTTTCCGACGGACGCAGAAATTCGTTGGGACGGCGCTCAAAGATCGCATCCAGATAGTATACAGCGCCTTCGCGCTCCACTCGCACGGCCTGGACGCCCAGGCTATAGATGCGGGCCTCACGCAGGGCGCCGTTGACGCGCACCTTGACCGCCTGACCCGGCTGAAAACTCCGCAGAACGTTGATCGGCACCAGAGCGCGGGCGAGCATCCGGTCGTCCGGGGCGAACAGGATCAGTGGCTCCTGCTGCAGCGTCTTGTAGATCACGGCGCCGTTCCAGGCATTGCGCGCCACGACGATGCCGTCGAAGGGGGCGCGCAGCTCGGTATGTTCCAGCGCGACGGCGGCGGCGGCCTCGGCGGCTGCGGCGGCTTGCGCCTCGGCGTTCGCCGCCGTCTGGGCAAGCTCCGCGTCCTTGAGTTCCTCGCTGGCGATCAGCCCCCGATCGAACAGTTCTTTGGCGCGGGCAAGCGCCCGTTCGGCGTCCTCGACCTCGACCAAGGACCGGGCCACCCGGGCATGTGCCTCCAGCACCCGGGCCTGGGCCTCGCGCTGGTCCATACGCAGGAGCAGGGCGCCCTTGCCGACGTGCTGCCCGGCGCTGACGGCGACCTCCTGCACCAGGCCGTTCTCCAGAACACGCAGTTGCACCTCATGAACCCACTCGAGCCAGCCTTTCAACTCGACGGCGGCCTGGACCTGGGCGATGCCGGCCAGCAGGAGAACACCGAGGGTCAGCCGGGTCAGGCGCCGAGGGTCACCTGTTCCTTGATGCATGCCGGATGTCGGCGGCTGTTCGCTGACGGTGCTTACAAGCGTCATGGTGTTGATTCCGTTGCAGGCCAGACCGGACGACCGGTCAAGGCGTTGAGTTCGGCCCAGGCGAGTGCCCGGCAGTAACCAACCCGGGCCTCCTGCATCCTGGTCATGGTCTGGCGACTCATAGCGTAGCCCAGGTCGGCCGACACCTCCTGTTCGTAGAGGGTCCGGCTCTCGTCGAGTTTGAGGTCGCGGTAGGCCGCTTCGCTGCGGAGCTTGCGTCCGGCGGCGGCCAAGGCCAGCAGCCGCAGCCGGATCTCCGCGAGTTGTTGGCGCAGTTCCAGCCGTTCCAATTGCTGGTCGGCGGCCGTGTCGGCCGTGGTCAGGCGCGTGCCGACCGCGGGTTCGCCGACGGCAGCGGCGGCCAGGGTATCAAGCGGCGGCGGGGTCTCGGGCTGCGGCGCCAGCATGGGCGTCACGAGGTCACGCGGCAGGGTTTCCGGGCGGTCGAGGGCCTGGGCCAGCAGGGCGCGGGTCCATTGTTGGCCCAGTTCGCCGACGGTGCGCTGCTGCAGGATATCCTCATAGACCGCATCCAGCTCGGACACGCGCAATGGTGAGGTCTGTCCGAGTTCCCCGCGTGCCCTGGCGCGGTCGAGTTGAACATAGGCGACCGCCATGGCCTCGCTGGCACTGGAGTAGGCCAAGTCCGCGAGCAGGACATCGAAAAAGCGCTCCATGATTTCCAGTCGCTGGGCCGGCACCGGCGCGATCAGCGGCGCCGGGGGCCGACTCCGAGCGGGATCGACGACGCCGAAGGCCAGCGCATGGCAGTCCAGATAGAGCGGATGGCGGCGCGGCAGGCGAGCCGCAACGGATGGGCTCGCCTGGGTGCGCGGATGACTGTCGGCCAGGGCCAGCGCCTGCTCCATTGAAAGCGGCTCAGGCAGCGGCGGCGCGCCCGCGGCGGTGCCGAGCACGAGGCAGAGGATCAGGGCCGGCATCAGGGATCGGCGGGTCATGTCAGCGTGAAAGCAGCGGCGGTCAACAGGTGGTCGAAGGGTAACGGGTCCTGACCGGTTGACTCAAGGCCGGAGCGATGATCAAGGCCGTCCTGTTGGGCCTGCCTGTTCGCCGCTACACTAGGCCCCGCCGGTCACGCCCGGCTGCCGGTTGCCCGCGGTCTGTGCCGGACCGTTCTACCTGACAACGAGGAATCCTCCGCAATGAACCACCCACCCGTGCCCGTCGTTCTTGCCCTGTTCGCCGCCGCGCTGTTCGCGGCGGCCGCGGTCCCGGCAACCTCGGCCGCCGCGCCCGCGCCGGCCCCGACGCTCAGTGCGCCGACACTCGAAGATACCACGTGGTTACTGGCGGCCTATCGCGTCGGCGAGGCCCTGGTCGAGGTCACCGCGGGCGCGCCGCCGGCCCGCTTTCAGCTCGCCGGAGGGCGGATCGCGGGCAGCCCCGGCTGCAATCGACTCGGCGGCGGCTACACCTTGGACGGTGACCGTCTCAGCTTCGACGCGAACCTGGCCTCGACCATGATGGCGTGCCCGGAGCCGCTGATGCAGCAGGAGCAGGCGGTTGGTGCCGCCCTGGTGAAGGTCGCGGCGTACCGGCTCGACGGCGAGCTGCTGGAATTCACTGACGCCTCCGGCCAGCCGCTGCTGCGCTTTCTGCGCCTCAAGCCCACACCACTCGTTGGGCAGATCTGGCAACTCCAGGGCTACAACAACGGCAAACAAGCCATTGTCTCGGCACTGAACGGCACCGAGGTTAATCTGGAATTCCGCGACGACGGCACCCTGGGCGGCTCCGACGGCTGTAACCGCTACATGAGCGGTTTTACCCTGGAGGGCGAGACCCTGACCATCGGGCCGGTCGCCACCACCCGCATGGCCTGCAAGGGGCCGCAAGGGGCCGCGGAACAGGCGCGGGCCTACGCGGCGGCCCTGGGTACCGTGCGCGGCTACCGGATCGAGGGCGGCGAGCTGACCCTGCTCGATGGCGAGGGCAAAGCGGCGATCCGGTTGCGCGCCGAGGTGCCGGTCGTGGTTCCGGCTGCGGGCCCGACCCAGTCTGCGGAGCCGGTGGTGCAGTCGACACCAGAGCAGCCTTAGTAATGAACGGACGCTCGCCCCTTTGCGGACCGATCTGACCGTGCTGAAATGCAGTCGCACCAGATGCTGCGCAATGCGCTGCCGCCACCGGCTTTCGCGTAATCCCGTTCCCTACCTGCCAGTCGCTGGTTGTGGCGCGATAACGGCCCCATCGTCCCCGTCTGGGCCACTCCTGATCTGCTTGCCAGTTCCTGGGCGGACTTCATCCGGTGGGCGACTGGTACCGAAGTCGCCTGGTCCGATCTGCTGAACCGGGAGTCTTATCGACAGGGCCTGCATTTGCGCACTCAGGTGCGGGAGCAGGTTCTGTTGTCGCCCAGGCGGATCGCGCGGCGCATCAGCCGTGTGCTGGATGCCGCAGACTTCGATTTCCTGGCGAGTGCGCAACCGTCATCGCAGGTGTGGGGCGCGGCCTGGGAGCAAGCCTTTGGGCATCGACCGGCGACACACTGGCGGTACTACCGCGCCCCGGTTGGATACCAGGTCGAGATCGTTGCGCTGGCCTAAGGCGTCGACGCCGATGCGCCAGGCGGCGCCGAAGGGATTACAATCCTAAACTTCTTTCCCAGATCGCGCCCGAGGCGCCGTACCATGTGTTGGGTCCGCTATCTTTTCGTCGGCGTCGTCATCGGACTCGGTACGCTGAGCATGAGCAGCGCCTGCGGTCAGAAAGGTCCGCTGTATCTAGCGGAAAACGCTCCGGAGAACGCTGCGGCGACACCGTCGGTGCCGGCCACGCAAGCGGTCCCGGCGCCCGGCGCGGATGTCCCCAAGCCGGTCGATCGGGCCGCGGACGCTCCGGGGCAGACATGGCCCCGATAAGACCTTCAGTCGGCGACAGCGTCGTGCGCGCTGCAAGGTACACTCCGCGGCCCCGCGCCTACCCTTCACTCGACCGATCAAGACACTGACCGAGACGCCCCGCGAGCATCGCATGGATTATTTCAACTATCACGGCGCGCTGCTGCACGCCGAAGAGGTCCCGCTCACCGTGATCGCCGAGCGCTTCGGGACACCCTGTTATGTCTACTCGCGGGCGACCCTGGAGCGGCACTGGCACGCGTTTGACCGCGCCTTCCACGACCACCCGCACCTGATCTGCTTCGCGGTCAAGGCCAACGCCAATCTGGGAGTGCTCAACGTTCTGGCGCGGCTCGGCTCCGGGTTCGACATCGTCTCGGTGGGCGAATTGGCGCGGGTGCTGGCGGCGGGGGGCGAGCCCGCGCGGGTTATCTTCTCCGGTGTCGGCAAGCGCGAGGACGAGATCCGCCGTGCGCTCGAAGTCGGCATCCGCTGTTTCAACGTCGAATCCGAACCCGAGTTGGAGCGGATCGACCGGGTCGCCGGGGAACTCGGCTGCGTTGCGCCGATCTCGTTGCGCGTCAACCCGGATGTGGACGCCGGCACCCACCCTTATATCGCCACCGGCCTCAAAGAGAACAAGTTCGGCATCGATATTCAGACCGCCCTGGCGGTCTACCGCCGCGCCGCCGGCATGGCGAACCTGCGGATCACCGGCATCGACTGCCACATCGGCTCCCAACTCACCGACCTGGCGCCCTTTCTGGCGGCCCTGGAGCGGGTGCTGGAGTTGGCCGATCGATTGGCGCAGGACGGCATCGCCATCACGCACCTGGATCTGGGCGGGGGCCTGGGTATCCGCTATCGGGGCGAGCACCCGCCGGAGCCGGGCGCCTACGCGGCGGCCCTGCTGCACCGCTTGGGCGGGCGCGGCTACGAGATCATCCTGGAGCCGGGGCGCGCCATCGTCGGCAACGCCGGCATCCTCCTGACCCGGGTGGAGTATCTGAAGCCGACCGAATACCGGCGCTTCGCCATCGTGGATGCCGCGATGAACGACCTGCTGCGCCCGGCGCTCTACCAGGCCAACCAGGACATCGTGCCGGTACGGCTGGATGCGGACGCCGTGCCCGCGCGATACGACCTGGTGGGTCCGGTCTGCGAGACCGCGGATTTCCTGGGCAAGGACCGGCTCCTCGCCCTGGCGCCCGGCGATCTGCTGGCCATCCGCGGCAGCGGCGCTTATGGGTTCAGCATGAGTTCCAACTACAACAGCCGGCCGCGGGCCGCGGAGGTCATGGTGGATGGCGCTCAGGCGAGCCTGGTGCGGCGCCGCGAGACCATCGCCGAGCTTTTTGCCGGGGAGTCAGTCCTATCATGAAACGTCGTCCCGAACCGGAACTCATGGAAGGGGCAGAGCAGGCCCTGGCCTATGCCCAGGCCGACTTCTCCGAGTCCAACACCCTGTTCATCAAACTGCTCGCCGAACTGAAGCCGGGGCCGCTGCACGGCGCGCGCGCCCTGGATCTGGGCTGCGGGCCGGCCGATATCGTCTGCCGGTTTCTGCGCGCCTACCCGAACGCCACCTGCGATGCGGTCGACGGGTCGCCCGCCATGCTGGATCAGGCCCGCGCCACCTTGGAGCGGCTGCCCGGTCTTGCCTCGCGCTGCAGTCTGTTGTTGGAGTGCCTGCCCAGCCCCGTGCTGGCCCGGGGTCAGTATGATCTGGTCCTCTCCAACAGTCTGTTGCATCAGTTGCACAACCCGCAGGTGTTGTGGCAAACCGTCCGTGAGACGGCGCGGCCCGGCGCCCTGGTGCTGGTCATGGACCTGATGCGACCGGCGTCCGCCGGCTGGGCCGAGGCCCTGGTCGCGACCTATACCGCGAATGAGCCGGAACTCCTGCGTACCGATTTTCGCAACTCGCTGTTCGCCGCCTTCGAGCCCAAGGAGGTCGAAGATCAACTCCAGGAGGCCGGATTGAGCGAATTGCAGATTGGGGTGGTGAGCGACCGGCACCTGGCGGTGTTCGGGCGGCTGGCGGCTCCGTGAGCGATCCCGACCTGCGGAACATCTCCGGATTTTTATGCACCTGAAATTCACGAAAATGCACGGCCTCGGCAACGACTTTGTCGTGTTCGATGCCATCCGCCAACAGGTCACGCTGGAGGCGGCGGCCATTCGCCGCCTCGCCGATCGGCACCGCGGGATCGGCTGCGATCAGGTGTTGTTGGTCGAGCCGGCGCGTCTGCCCGGCACCGACTTCCATTACCGGATCTTCAATGCCGACGGCAGCGAGGTGGAGCAGTGCGGCAATGGTGCCCGCTGCTTCGCCCGCTTCGTCCGCGATCAGGGGCTGTCGGACAAGGACGCGATCCCGGTCGGAACCGCCGCGGGGGCCATCCAACTCTTCGTCGAGCCGGACGGTCAGGTGCGGGTGGACATGGGAATCCCGGTGCTGGAGCCGGCCCGCATTCCCTTCCGGGCCGCGAAGCAGGCGCTGGTCTACCGACTGTCGGTGGACGGACAGGAGGTCTCCATCGGCGCCGTGTCCATGGGCAACCCCCATGCGGTGCTGCTGGTGGAAGATGCCGACGATGCGCCGGTGGAGCGGCTCGGTCCGCGTCTGGAGACGCACCCGCTGTTTCCCCGGCATGTCAACGTGGGTTTCATGCAGGTCGTGTCGCCCGAGCACATCCGGCTGCGGGTCTTCGAGCGCGGCGTCGGCGAAACCCTGGCCTGCGGGACCGGCGCCTGTGCCGCGGTGGTCACCGGACGCCTGCGCGGGCTGCTCGCGGCGCGGGTCCAGGTCAGCCTGCCCGGCGGTGATCTTGTGATACAGTGGGACGGAAATGGTACACCGGTGCTGATGACCGGGCCGGCGCAACGGGTCTTCGAGGGGGAGATCGAGCTATGACCAAAACCAGGACCAAGCCGGGCACCGAGCCAGCCCCGGCGTCCGTCGACGCGGGAGCAGCGCAGGCGGCTGCCGCGGAACAGATGGTAGCCGCCTATCTGCGCGATCACCCGGACTTTTTTGAGCGCAATGCAGCGGTTTTGGCGAGCCTGAGTGTGCCACACGCGCCCAGCGGCACCGTGTCCTTGATCGAGCGTCAGGTCAAGGTCTTGCGTCGGCACCTGGAGGCCGAGCGCAGTCGCCTGGCACAACTGATCGCTCGCGCCCGCGAGTACGAGGCGCTGTCCACCCGTCTGCACGCGCTGGTGCTGCAACTGATCGGCGCCCCCGGCCTGGAGCAGATTGGTGCCGTGCTGCACGAGGCCCTGATGCGTGAGTTCAGCGCCCAGGCGGTCATGCTCAAACTCTTCCCGATCGATCCGGCGTCGCCGGAAGCGGCCCAAGATCCGCTGGCTGCCGCCTTCAAGGAGTTCCTGCTGCGCGAGCATGCCCTGTGCGGTCCGCTGGATGAGGAGAAGAACCGCTTCCTGTTCGGCGACCTCGGCGGCCAGGTTCAGTGTGCCGCGCTGATCCCGTTGCGCGCGACCGGCTGTTCCGGCGTGCTGGCCATCGGCGCCGCCGATCCGGACCGCTTCAAGCCGGACATGCGCACCGACCTGCTGGATCGACTGGGAGAGGTTGTCAGCCATAAGCTGCAGGGACTCCAGGCGTCCTCCAGACCACGTATGGAGCCGCTGCCTGAGCCGTTGCCCGATCCATCGAAGGCCGCGCTGCCTGTGACGCCGGAGGCGCCGGCGCCGGCACCGAAAAAGCCCCGCGCCCCGCGGTCGCGCAAGCCGAAGGTCGTCGAAGACGTCATTAGCGAATGAGCGACGCGGCCGGCCCGATCGAGCCCTTTCTTGCCCACCTCGCCCATGAGCGGCGGCTGGCCGACCTGTCCATCACCGGCTATCGCGCCGACCTCGAGCGCATCAGCACCTGGTTGACCGATGCCGGGGGCGACCCCGACGCCATCACCCGGCTCGACCAGCCGCAAATCCGTCGTTACATCGCCTGGCGCCATCGCTCCGGCGTCGGCGGCCGCACCCTGCAACGGGAACTGTCCAGCCTGCGCAGTCTCTATCGCTGGTTGTTGCGCGAAGGACGAGTGCCCAATAACCCCGCGGTGGGCATCCGTGCACCCAAGACCCCGCGCAAGCTCCCGGCCACCCTGGATGCGGACCAACTGTGCGGTCTGCTCGATCGTCCCGTCGATGACCTGCTCGCCATCCGCGACACGGCCATGATCGAACTTTTCTACTCATCCGGGTTGCGCCTGTCCGAATTGGTCAGTGTCAATCTGGGCGACATCGACATGGCGGACGCCGCGTTGCGCGTCACCGGCAAAGGCGATAAGACCCGCGTGGTTCCGGTTGGTACTCAGGCGCGCGAGGCCGTCGCGCACTGGCTGCGGGTGCGTGCCAACCTGGCGTCCGGCGATGAACCGGCACTGTTCGTCAGCAGCCGGGGCAACCGCATCCACCCGCGCACGGTGCGCACCCGTGTCGCCCAGTGGGCACAGGAGCAGGGTGCGGACCGTCATGTCCACCCTCACCTGCTGCGCCACTCATTCGCCAGCCACCTGCTGGAATCCTCCGGCGACCTGCGCGCGGTGCAGGAACTGCTCGGCCATGCTGATATCAGTACCACCCAGATCTACACCCATTTGGATTTTCAGCATCTGGCCCAGGTCTATGATCAGGCGCACCCGCGGGCCAAGCGGAAGGCGGGCGAAAAGACGAGCTAGATGGTATAGGATTTGATGGAAATCGCCTTCATTCGGATGCCGCGCGGTGGGGTATCCTGACCTCAGGATCGGGTATACGGCTTAGGCCCGCATGCAACCACGGGGGGAGACAGTGATGGTGAGTCACTCTGCACGGGCAAGCGGAATGCGCGCCTGGACCTTCAGCGGGTTGATCCTGGAAGGCGTTTTGTCGACCGCTCAAGGACGTGGAGGAACGGACACTGCACGGTCCGTGGCCGCTGTTGCCGAACCCGCGGCGGCGGCGCAGAATCCGGCCGATGGGTCGACCGTGCTGCCGTTGGGTGTCGCCACCACTGCGGCTGCCAATGCGTCGGTGTCTCGATGGAACAGCCGCGCCTTGGACCTGTGCGTCAAGTACCGTCGCAATCCCTTGCGCATTGCGCGCGCCCTGGCCGTGCTGCACGCGGGGATACAGGACGCGGTCGCATCGGCTGCCGCGACAACCTAAGACCCGGATCTGCTTGCCGTGGCCGGGGGCGCTGCCGCCGGTCCGGTGCTTGACCATCTTTTCCCGCTGGAGACGCCCGGTCGGTTTGAGGCCCTGGCCTGGGTCGACGACGCCAAGTCCGCCGCGTCCCCCGCGGTTGACCAAGCGCAGGCAAGCCGCGCCCGAGCGGCTGGCGCCGCGGCGGCAGAGCGAGCGATTGCCAAGGCCATGCGGGACGGCAGCGACCTGGTGTGGGACCCGCGACAGCGGACCACCCCCGGCCCAGGGGTCTGGCGCGCCACGCCGCCGCTGCACGGCTACGATCCGCTGGAGCCATTGGCGGCCCAGTGGACGACCTGGGTCCTGCGCGACGGCGGTGAGGTTCAGCCGCCGTCGCCGGTGGTTTACGATACCCCCGCCGATTGGGCCGAGACCGCGGAGGTGCTCGCGGTCTCCCGCGCCCTGACGCCCGACCAGGCGCGGATCGCGGACGACTGGAACCTGGGCCAAGGCGCGGTGACGCCGGCCGGCGTGTGGAACCTCAAGGCGCGGGCCTTGCTGGAAGGACAGGGGCTGGACCAGGCCCAAAGTGCCCGGGTGCTGGCCGTCCTGAACATCGCGATGGCCGACGCCGCGGTTGCCTGCTGGCGGGCCAAGTATGCCTATTGGACCCAGCGTCCGGTGACCGCCATCCGTGAGCGCTTGGACCCCGACTGGCTGCCCCATCTGCTGACCCCGTCCTTTCCGAGTTACGTCTCCAACCATGCCGCCCTTTCCGGGGCCGCGGCCGAGGTGCTGGCCGCCTACTTCCCGGACTCGGCCGCGGCGCTCGATGCCGCCGCGGCAGAGGCCGCACTGTCGCGGCTCTATGGCGGTATCCACTTTCGCAGCGACAACGACGAGGGGCTCAAGCTCGGTCGGCGGGTCGGGCGCCTGATCTTGGAGCGACTCTACGGCGATCGGCGCGCGCCGCTTCTCCCACCAATGCCGATTCCGCCCTTACTGGGTGCAGCCGACGGATAGCGCAAAAACGACCCGATGGGTTGGACGGCCCCAGTGGACCATCCCGATAGGAGCCGCTATGATGCAGTTTGTTACAACTGTGGCAGATCGCATCAGGAGTTACCATGAGCGTCTCAGTACGCGTCAGCGACGCCCTTTTCAAGGCGGCCAGTACGACCGCCAAGGCTGAATACCGCTCCATCCCCCAGCAGATTGAATTCTGGGCGCAGCTTGGCCGTGCCGCCCTCGACAACCCGGACCTTCCCATCGACCTGGTCCGCGACATCCTCATGTCGCGGATGGTGCCGGTGGAGGATGCCGAGCCCTTCGTCCCGGAAGGCCGACCCGGTGGATGAAGTCCGGGTCGTCCAACTGCCGCCGTTCAAGCGGGTCTATAAGCGGCTGCACAACCAACAGAAGATCGCCGTGGACGGGGCAGTTGCGGCGATTGTCGCCGCGCCCGAGATCGGCGAGGTGAAGCGCGGCGACCTCGCGGGTGTCTATGTGCACAAGTTCGACTGTGTCGGCCAGCAGTACCTGTTGGCCTACGCGTGGAGCCCCGACCTGCGTATCCTGCGCGCCCTGGGCGTGCATGAGAACTTCTACCGGGACCTCAAGCGGAACCAGTAAAGGGCGGCGATCCACCACTCGGGGCCTCAATAGGCCGCAAACCCGAAGGCCCCGAACCCCTCGCTGCAACGCACCCGCAAGGCGGCCACGGCGGGTCCTGACCCCGCGTCCGGGAGGGCAAAGGCGGCATCGCGCGTTTCGCCCCGGCCCTGCAGGCGCCAGTCGTCCGCCCCGAAGGCCAGGACCTCGTAGCGGACGGCGCCGGGCGGCGGCGTCCAGGTCAGGCGTGCGCCCTTGCCGTCGCGCTGTACCTGGAGATCGGTCGCCGCCGGGCAGGTGAGGCGCGTGTCGATGAAGAAACGGTGCCCCGGCACGGGGGCCGCGGTCTCGGCCGCGCCGCCGCAATCGCCACCGGATTCAGGCTCAACCCGAATACGACCTGAACCTGCAAGTGCATATGTCCAGTGCGGCGATGGTGGCCGCGCCGTCTGCCCAATCGAGCAGGTCGAAGAAGAGGGTCGCGTCCTGCCCGAGGACCAGATCCGGCAGGATCAGGCTGATCCGCCCGGTCCAGGTGGTCCCGGCGGAGAACGGAACGAAGTCGGTGATGGTCAGTGTCGGGTCGAACCCGACGTCAATGGGCACCGCGTTGTTCGCGGCCTCGTTGCCGTCGGAGGGGTCTGGTACCACGCCAACCACGTCAGCGGAAAAGATGTCGAGGTAGTCCCCGGCCGCGGTCATGATCGACGCGGTAAACACGTCCGGGACGCCCGCGGGAGGGGATGAGGCTTGCGTGGAGAAGGCGAAATCGAAGCTCAGCCGGTAGTGCTGGCCCACCACCAGAAAGGTCTGTTCGAGCGTCCGCAGGAAGGTTGTTCCGTCGGTCTCCAACTGGGCGAATGCATTGGTGGGTTCGCGCACCACATCGCCGGTGGCGGTCCAGCCCGCGAGGTCCGGCGAGTCCGAGAAATCGCCATTGAGCAGCGGGACCGCCCAAGCAGTCAGCGGGGACGAGAGCAAGGCTGTCGCCAGAAGCGCGACCATTCGGCTGCGTGTGCGCTTCATCGAACGGCTCCGTTCGGTGGTGGAGATGCCCCTATCTTCTGTGCGCTTAGTCTGATCCACGTCACGCGGATTTCGCAACGAAAATTTGTACAACCGCGATGAACGATCGGTGAAGGTTAGCTCACCACCTGTGGTCGAGTCGGCCGCAAGCTCCCGAACGCGCCGCTGTTTCGTGCTCACCGACGGTCGGACCAATGTCGACATCGTCGATCCCGCCGAGCGTTCCGTTCACGCTGCACTACTGCTGGTGCTTGACGTGCGCGCCAAGACGGCGCATTGAACGCCGGCCTGCCGCGGGTGCAGGCCGGCGACGCCGGCCCCCCTGACCGCGGGCGAGTTCCGCTGGACCGGGCTCGACGATGCCGGCCGCAACCCCCAGTGCCATCAGGTCGATGGCTGGGCATCAATTCCAGCTAAACCAGGGGTCTGTCTGGATATCAGGTGCGCAGGGGCTAACTAAGGGCTCTCGATCAGATGCCTGCGCAGCAGTTCCTGCTTGGTCTCCTCATAGGTCTGCTTATCGATATAGTTGTTCTTGTACAGCGCTTCCGCCTCTTTGAGCTTGCGCTTGAGTTCATCGCCTGCCGCCGGAACCTTGGCCGGCACCGGGGTCGCCGCTGCCGATTTTTCCAATGACGGTATCCGCAGTGTCGCGCCGACGTTGAGAACATTGGCGTATTTCACCGTGTCCCGGTTGGCGGCATAGATGACGGGCCAGCGGGTCGGGTCGTTGTAGAACGCCAGCGCGATCCGCGACAGCGTGTCCCCGGGCTTGACCACATAGGTGCTCAGCGTCTCGGTCTTGACCGGTTCCGGCTCCATGTTCGGATCGAACTTGGAGTATTTCCCGATGATGCGGGCCAGGGTGCCGTTGTCCTTGATCGTCGCCAGGAACTCATTGATGAAGCCAAGCAGGTCCGTGTCCGCCTTGTTGACCCCGATGCCATACTGATCGGCTGACAGGGTACCGTCCAAGACGCGCAGGCCGGGGTGCTGAGAGACATAGTGGTCGAGAAACACCTTGTCGTTGATGAGCGCATCCGTCTTGCCGCCGGTAAGCGCGGCATAGGTATCGGCGGTCGCGGTGACCAGGAAAAAATTGGCACCGGGCATCAGTTCGGTGATGAGCCGTTCGCCCGTACTGCCGCGGGTGGCCGTGACCGTCTTCCCGGTGAGATCCTTATAACTCTTGATCCGATCCTGGTCCTTGGCACGGATCATGACCGCCAACCCGGTCGTGAAATAGGGATCTGAAAAGTCGATCACCTCCAGCCGTTCGCGGGTAATGGAGAAGCTGGAGATCACCACATCCACTTGTTGCTTGAGCAACAGTTCTTCGCGGGCTTTGGCGCCGGGCAGAATGGTCCATTGCGGCTTGACGCCGAGCGCATCGGCCAGCGCGCGCCCGAGGTCCGGGTCGATGCCCACCAGCTCTCCGCGTTTGTCCCGGTATTGGATGGGCGGAATGTCCTCCCGGATGCCGATATTGATCACCCCGCTGCTCCTGATCTCAGCGAGACCGCGGGCCTCGGCGGGGCTCCACGGGAGCAGAGCCGGCATCAGGCCGATGACAACGAGCAGCAATAGCCGGCAGTTCAGTGATTTCATCATGTGCTCCTCCTAATTCGCTACCGGATCGGCGTCGCGGCAGGTCCGGAATCCGATATAGTGATGATAGGTTCCTTTGGTGCCGAGCCGATTCACCCGCTTCAGATCGGCGAGCGGACGGCCTTCCCGATCCCAATACCAGTAGCCGCCCAGGAACGCGGCCTCGTCGGTTCCCGAGTCCACCCATTCGCTGACATTGCCGACCATGTTAAGCAGGCCGTGGCTGTTCTCGTCGCGGTCATCGGTGACACTGCGTGGTCGGTCCATGGTGCTGCCGCCCAGCGCGGCCTTGGCGTGGTTGCTGATTTCATCCCCCAGGGCGAAGAGCCATTCGCTTTCCCGGCACAAGCGTTTGCCGTTCGCTTCCGCGAACCGTCCGGCGTTCTCCCAGGTGATATCCACCACCGGCAGGTCGTCGGTGAAGCCTTTGGGGGCTTGGTAACCAGGGAACACGGTTCGATAGTCACCGACGCTCACTTCAGTCCGGTCGATCCAAAAATCGGCGAGCTTGACCATCGTCGGATCAACTGCCGCGGCAGGGGGACGCGGTGGCGCAACGGGTTCCGCTTGGGGGGGCACAGGGAGCACAGGTTCGTCACGAGGAGTCGGCGGTTCCGCCGGCATCGCGAGCGCCGGTTGTTCCGGTGCGGCCGCGGGCCTCAGGTAGCCCCAGAGGAACTTCATCGCCGCCAGGGCAATGGCCACCACCACGAGCAGGGCGATGACACCGCCGATCAGCTTGGAGCGGTCCTTGCCGGGTTGGCTCACCATGAGGCCTCGGCCGCATTCCGTGCAGACCGGTGCGGCACCCGCGGGGATGCTGATGTCAACCCCGGTGTCGGCCAGGGTGCAATTTCCGAAGTTGGTGCATTTGCCGGTGCGGACGGTCTGTTCGGCCATGGTTTACCTCCGAAAAATCAATGATCCCTACAGTCCGGTTCGGCCGGTACGGAAACCGATGAACGCAGTGGACAGCCGAACTGCGGCTACACAACATGGTCGGTGATCATAGCGACGCCGGAAGCCTCGGGCAAGGACGCATGACGAATCACCGGCGCTTGGCCCATAATCGCGCAGCAGCCAAGCAGGTCCCGCGCGGACACCCTGCCACCTGTGCTCTGTTCAACCCTGAGAATCGGCTATGAAGAACCACCTGATCATCGGTCTGGGCGGCACCGGGGGCAAAATCCTCCGCGCCCTGCGCAAGAACGTCTTTCAGGAATACCGCGGCAGCGAGCCTGATCAGGTCAGGCTGCGCTATCTGTATGTCGATTCGAGCAAGGAGATGATGGCCATCGACGACGCCACCTGGCGCATTCTCGGGGAAAGCGTGCAACTGGCCACCCGCAGTCAGCTGCTGATCACCGGCGGGAACCTCAACCAGATTCTCGACAATCTCAGCGGTCACCCGAATATTCAGCCCTGGATCGGCAGCCGTGACCAATGGAGAGACATTCTGAGTAGCATCGTCGGGGAGACCCTGGGCGGCCAGAAACGCCGGCTGGGACGCTTTCTGTTCGCCTGCAAGGCGCGCCAGTTCAAGGACCAACTCAAGCAACTGGCCGGCGAGCTCAGCACCGGTGCCGATGCCAGCGTGACCTTCCATGTCTGCTGCGGTCTGGCCGGCGGGACCGGCAGCGGCGCGGTCATCGATACGGTGGCGCAGATTCGCGCGCTCTATCGCGATCCGCGGATGTACCGCATCGTCATCTATGCCCTGTTGCCCGAGGAAATTCCGAATCCGAACTGGGATACCGGCAATTACCACGCCAACGGCTATGCCGCGCTGGTCGAATTGAACGCGCTGAGCGTCGGCGCCTATCAGCCCCACGATATCGCCGAGCGGGGTGAGCGGCTCGCCCTCAGCGATCCGTTCAACGGTTGTTATCTCTTCTCCAATCGCAACGAAAACGGTCTGCAGGTGGATGTCGACAAGACGCTGCCCGGCGTCGTCGCCGATTTCCTGTTCCAGAAGCTGGTCGCCGTACGCAATGCGGAGGCGATGAAGCTGCTGGAGAAGATGGAGAATGCCGAGAACGGCGACGGCACGGCGGAGACCCGCCCCGGCAGCACTGCCCCCTTGCGCTCGAAACGTTTTCTCACCTTCGGTATCAAGCGCCTGGCCGTCCCCGAGATGGAAATCCGGGAATATCTCACGTATCGCTTCGCCCGCCAGGCCGCCCTGCAACTGCGCTATAACAACTGGGACGATACCTTCGGTTTCCGGGATGAACCGCGCAATCAGGATTTCGGCGAGTTCGTGCGCGACAGCCAGACCCTGGAGCGCTGGTCCCTGACCGACGAGCACCTGACCCTGTCGCGCGGCATTCTATCCGAGGAAATCAACAATAAGAAATGGAAGCCCATCGTCAACGAATGGCTGGATGTGCTGCCGCAGCTCATGGGGTTGGTGCAGACTCAGGACGACAAGGTCTGGATCAATGAGATCGATAAGCTCATGGCGCAACGCTTCGCGGAGAGTTACCGTGGCCTCGGCGTGCGCAAGTTCTATGAAACCAAACTCCAGGCGCGTAAGGATCATGTCCGGGAATTGCGCCGCCGGGTCGAGGGCGAGCTGTTCGATGAGTGGAAGAACGGCGTCAAGTCGATGCAGGACATCACCCGGTGTCTGGCCGCCCTCATCGCCGCGCTGGAAGAGCGGCTGGTGGGGACGGACGACCGCATCACCCGCGCCAAGAACAACGCCGACAGCGCCGAACAGCGGGTGGCGGCCAATCGTGCCGACTACGCCGAGGTCGGTCTGGTCTCGCAATTGCTCGGCAAGCGCCGCAACCTGCTCGATCTCCAGGGCGAGGCCCTGCGGGAACTCTATACCGCCCGCACCCAGGCGGAAGCCTGGGCTTTCGCGAAACGCCTGCTTCAGGAGGCCGTCAACGAGTTCAATGCACTGGCGGCCGATGTCGCGGCCTGCACCCGGCTGGTGGATGAGTCCATCAAGGAATTCAAGGAGCGCATCGACGCGCGCATCAACGATGGTGACACCCCGGATCTGCGCCAGTCACTGGTGCGCTTCTACAATGCGGAGAACGTCCGTGTGTTCGCGCGCGATCTGGAGAAAGACCGCGGCGAACAGACCCGGCAGTCGCAGGCGGTGCGTCTCGCCCTGATCGAACAGATTGCCGCCGATCCGTCATTCTCCGCCTTCCAGGCGCGGATCAGCCGCCAGCGCTTCTTCGACGTGATGGAACAGCGGTGTGCGCAGAGTTCTCAGGCGGCGCATGACGCGCTGGTGGCATCGCACCGTGACCGCCGTCCATTGCTCGGGGTCAACATCGTCGGCCAATTGGAGCGGGAGTATTCGGGGCGCACCGATGAGCTCAAGAAATTCATTCACGATCTGGTCAACCAGGCGGGGAATTTTCTCGAGTTTGACTCCCAGGCGGTCGTCATGGGCGCGGCCAAGACCAAGGTCGCGCAGTTCCTGGTCATACTCCCGGCGACCCCCGAACTGGCCCAATTCAGTGAAGACCTGGAGGCCCTGTTCCGCGACAACTTCCGCGGCGACATCCCGGTGGCGGTCATCAAGAGCGAGACCAAGCCGAACGAAATCAACCTGCTCGGGCTCACCAACCTGTTCCCGCTGCGCCTTGCCAAGGCCACCCGCTTCCTCAAGGAGCAGTACGAGCGCCGTCTCACGCAAGTCGACAATCCGCAGCGACTGAAGCTGGAGTTGCACGGCGAAGGCGACGGCACCCAGTGGCCCGAGATTGTCCTGGCCGATGAGCGCGTCCAACGCGACCAGGCCCTGCCGTCCCTGCTGCTGGCCAAGGCGCTGGGCCTCATCAGTACCGTCACCAGTCCGACCACCGGCCTCAACGAGCTCTACCTGATCGGCGAGGACGCCGACGGCCTGCCGGTGCGCACCCGCCTCGGCAAGGGACTGCCGGACGTGTTCGAGAGCATCGACCTCGCCGCTGCGCAACGGCTCGTCGATGCGACCCAGGCGCAGTTGGCGGGAGACGCTTTCCGCCACGTCGATCAGCGCGCCGCGCTCCAGGCGGCCGTGCGTGATGAGTTGAAGCAGATCCTCGCCGAGCGGCGCAACGACTTCGAAGACCCGGTTTATCGCCGCTTCGAGGCGGCGGCGCGGGGGGCGATACAGATCCTCAAGGGCGGTTGAAGCCGACGTCCTCGGCGATCATGGCCCAAGCTTCGGGTTGCGCCAGATCCAGTTCCTTCCAGTCGTCGACTTGGGTCTCAGTGTCAAGTGAATGCCACTCGCCGGCCCGGCGATCCAGGTCGATTTCCAGGCTAATCTCGTGAGTGCCGAGCGACCATTCTGCTTGGACGCCTCCTTCGGCAGTGGGATAGAGATAGGGTGGCGGGAGTAGGTCCGGGTAGTGTGAGCCAAAGCACCGGGCGAGCCAATCCAAGTCCTGCGGGCTGGGGGCAAATCCGCGGCCGTCGAGCCAGCCGTTTTTTAACCCACGCAGATCGTCCAGCCTGGCCGCCACGTCGTTGGCGTCCAGGATGCCGATGTGCTCGACCTCGGCCAAGCCCTGAAGCCGTTCGTTGCGATTGAATCGCCCGATGCCCCTCACCTGCACCCGGGTGCCCTTCTGGAAGCCATTGAACGCTTCCAAGATCGTCGGCAGGTGTTGCAGGGCTAGGGGTGAAGTGACCCGCGGGCCGTTGGTCACCTGAAGATCGAAGGTCATGCGGTCTTGGTCGGCCTCCGGGATGGTGCCGCGCAACGTGACCTCTTCGGTCAGTTCGCGCGTCTGGGATGAGGCGAGCAAGAGTTTGCGACGGCTGGAGCGGGTCAGACGCGCCGGGCGAGTTGCATTCCGGGGATCGAAGATGATGGCCTCGCCCTCGCGTAGACTGCGGCCGATGCGGTCGAAATAGCCGAGCAAGGACTCAGGAAGGTAGTCCGAAATACGGCCGTCGCGGTTGGCGGCATCAATGGCCCCAAGGATGTGCTCGCGGCCCTGCTCGAAATAGACTTGACTACCGGGAGGGAAATACCCGTCTGATTGGGCAAATAAGTCGATCCGCGGGATAGCGCTGCCCGGCTCGACCGCCGTCAGCTTGAGTGCGATGCCGTCGGTGAAGCCACGGGGAGTGCGCTTGCGGTCCTGGTGATCCTGGAGATAGCGCCATTTGGCAACCTCAATGACCATTTCCTCCAGCACGGCCAAGTCCTTGAGCAGTTCCAGCGGGATCGCATGTTCGTCGAAACGCTCACCCTCCATGCGGGGGCTCAAGAAAGTGTTTCCTGTTCGTCGACGGCATTACCCTTCAGGTACTCCAGCCACGTCTCTATATTGCGTGCCGGAATAATGTGCAGTATGGCTTCGGTGGGTTTTCTTGCGGGCAACGCCGCTGCTTCCAACGCTTTGGAAAGCTGGGCATCACGGCGGCCTCCGCCCTGCTTATCTTCATCGATTACCGCGATCAACGAGAACAACGATTTGGACGCGGCGCCGACTCATTGCTCCCATCCCCGGGTGATGACTTCGGAGAGCTTCATCGTATCGGGGATGCCGACATCGCGCAGCGGCCGAGTCTTGGTCACCCCGGTGACCTCACGCTCCAAGAGGATACCGCGGTCCCCGCCGAGATAGTCGATCACCTCGGCGTGGTGAGAGACGATCACCACCTGCGGCAGCCCGTCGCCGATGGCATCTTCAGCGCAAAGGAGCCATGGCTGAATCTCCGAAGCCGCCAGGAAATTGTCAGGCTCGTCCAGGAAGAGAAGACGCCCGGACTTATCCAGGAAATGGAGCAGGCCGTAAAGAACCAGGAGTACGCGTTGGCCGTCGGATAGCTCGTCGAGCGCCAACTCGTATTCTTCCTTACCGGAGCCGAAAACCGCCACCAGTGTCCTAGCCTCAGACCCAACCTTCTCAAGCCTGAGCTTCTGGAAGCCTGGGATAGTCTTCTGGAGAATCGCCCGGTATTCAAAGCTGTCTCCGTGCTCCTGAAGCAGATGCCGGTACCAGGATGAAAAGTTCTCCCCATTGCGACTGAGGGCCTGGCTCTCTTGGGGGGTGTCGTTGACGAATGCGGCCGGGTTCAACCGGCAGACCTGGACCCTGCGCATGAGTTCAAGAAAAGCCGTCAGGCGCTGGTTATCGTGGCGCGGCGGCACGCGGGCAAGGGCAGATTCGCTCCACTCAGCCGCGAACTTGGGTCCCTCGCTGAGATTGTCGCGATACAGCTGTACATCCCCGTTCTCGAACAGGAACAGAGGTCCATCCGGAACTGCGAGCCGCTCTTCGACGATCCGCGCCCGGCGTCCGCCCGATTCGTGCTGAACCTTGAGGCGGTAGCGCATGTCCTCGCCGCCGACCTGGGTGTGTAACTCGACGACTTGGGTGTCGCGGTCGCTCCAGCGGGTGCGGCTGGCGTAGGGCAGGACGGATTTGTCGTTGACCTTGGCTTGCCCCGAAAGCAAGCGCTGCAGCCCATCGACCACATCGAGCACCGACGACTTGCCCGATCCGTTGAGGCCCGCTAACAGGTTGAAATTCTCAAGCTTCAGTTCGAAGTTCACCAGGCAGCGGAAGTTGTCGACATAGAGGCGCGTGATCATGCGGTCAGCACCGCCTGCTTGGTCGGGGCCAGGATCCAGTCGAAGCGGCGCAGGACCGTCAGCGGCAGGATGACCTTGCGGAACTCGTTGCGCTTATGGGGACCGCGCAGCAGGTTGCAGATGTCCCGGATGAAAGCGGCGAGTTGGGCGTTGGTCTCCGAGTTCATGCGCGTCGGTTGGGTTCCGTTGTTCAGGCAGCGCGGCGCGCTGACTTTGGTGACCAGGCATGATACCCGACGTGGGCGGGCGGTTGGCCTTCAGGTTGGGACGCGCTGGGCATACGGCTGAAGCCTTGGATCTCCGTGGGCCGGCGCCTCGGCTGGCCGGTAGGTGGACAAGGCCCGCGCTTGTCCACCCTGCGGCCGGCATGATTATCCAGGTTCTTCCGGTCAGCGGGTCAGCCGCGGCGCGGCCAACCCCCGCAGCAGGGGGCTGACCAGATAGCCCAGGACCCCATATCCCAGGGCCGCCCATCCCAGGGCCTGGAGCAGGGGCCGCGCCTGGGCATACTCGGCATCCCCGAGGATCAGCCCGACGGCGGCAAAGCCGCACAGGGTCACCAGGGCCAGATGGACCGCGGCATCGGTCGCCAGGGCGGGCCGCCGCGCCGCCAGGCGGGCGCCGATCCAGGCCGCGAGCGCGCCGCCCCAGAACCCGACGGCCACATCCACCGGCCAGTGCACACCGACCGCCACCCGACTCAGGCCGACCAGCACCGCCACCAGGACCAGCAGCACCCGCAGTTCGGACCAACGGGCGTAGTAGACCAGGACCCCGAAAAAGACCGCCGCGGTCGTAGCGTGACCGGATGGGAAACTCGCCCGCCGGTGCAGCGGGCCGATCAGGTTGAAGCTGTCCGGCGGCAGCACGGCCGGCGGGCGAGCCGCATCGAACAGCGGCTTGAGGCCCCGGCTGAAGGCGACGGCCACCAGCCCGGCCAGCACCAGGGCCCAGAACACCCGCGGATAACGCCGCGCCAAGAACAGACAGAGGACGAAGGGCACGCCCTCGCCGCCGATCGAGGTCAGCCATTGCCAGACCCAGTCCGGATAGAGGGCCCCGGCCTCATTCAGCGCCGCGAATCCGGCGTGATAGCCGCAGGCGAGCCAGAGCGTCAGCCCGACCGCCAGGCTGGACCAAGCCCAGGTGGAGAGCCACAGGGCCCCGCCCGGCGGGTCCAGGGGGGTGCGGGCGGCCCCGGCGGCGAGCGCCCGAGCCAGGTCGCGGCGCAGCCAGCCGACCAGCCCCCTAACCACCGTCGCGCTCCCGCGGCTGCCGGTCGCCGGTCGGACGCAGCTGCTCACGCACCCACACCAGGGCCACGGGACCGCGCCGATAAAGCAGATCGAGCCGCAAGTCCGGCAGCTCGCGGGCCAGTGCATCGAGCTTGTCGACGCGCAGGAAGGCCAGTTCCCCGGTGCGCGGGATACGGTTCGCAGTGATGGCCTCCCGGTAGACGCTGAAACTCGGCAGCGAGGTGCGAAACGCCACGGTGGGCAGATCCAGCCGCCGGGCAAGCTCCGCCGCCTCTTTGACCGGCGCCTGCAAGACCGCGAAGACGCGGGGCGCGAGCACGCCGAAGATCACCAGACCTTGAATCACACCGGCCAGCATTAGCCGCTGCCAGAGCGTCGGCCGAGACCACAGCAGCAGACCGATTAGGGCGGCGCCGCCGACCGCGACCCCGGCGACATAGAACCCATCCAGCAGCGCCAGGCCGTCGCTGATCATCGCCGCCTCATGCGCCTTGTGGTCACCGGAGGCGATGATTCCCAGGATCCAGGGCAGGGCGAGCAGCACGGCGAAGAGCGCCAGCGGCGGCGTGAACGCGAGCCAACGGTTGGTCAGCAGGTCGCGATGACGCGCCATCAGGATGAACAGGGGCGTACAGCCATAGAGCAGATAATGCGGCAGTTGCGTCCCAGAAAACGAAAAAAAGCAGAAGACCACCGCGAACCAGATCCATAGAAAGCGCTCCAGCGGGTCCGCCCAGGCGTCGCGCCAGGCGGTTCGCCAGGGCAGCAGCAGACGCAGGAACCAGCCGGTGAAGGGCAACAGGATCAACGGCAGCATCACGACGTAGTAGCCGAAGAAGCCGCTGTGTCCGTGAATGGTCGCGCCAAACCGATCGGCATTGTGGTGCAGGAAAAAGCTTTTGAAGAAGCCGACGCCGTCGTCCAGATAGATGGCCAGATACCAGGGGCCGGCCGCCAGGAGAAAAATCAGCCAGCCGACCGGGGAAAGAACGGCCCGGCGCCAGTGCGGCAAGGCGCCCGCGGACCAGAAGAACAGCAGGCTCACCAGCGCCGGAAAGAACACCGCCACCGGCCCCTTGGTCAGAAACCCGAGCCCCATCCACAACCAGGCGCGCACCACCGGGCCGGACCGGCGGCCCGCCTCCGGCCGGGTGTAGAAGCGATAGATCTCAAAGAAGGTCAGGGCAATGAACAGATTCAGCAGCGCGTCGGCCACCGCCGCCTTGGCCACCAGCGAGACCTGCAGCGACAGCGCGAGCGCCATGCCGGCGACCACGGCGGTGGGCGCATCCAGCCGCTCGCGCACGAACCGCCACAGTGCCCACACCCAGAGCGCGGCGGCCAGTGCCGAGGGCAGGCGCAGCGCGAACTCGTTGAATCCGAGCACCTGGGCGGAGGCGGCCTGGGCCCAGTAGATCAACACCGGTTTGTCATAGCGCGGCTCACCGTCCTTGTGCGGGGTGATGTAGTTGCCGCTTGCGATCATCTCGCGGGTCGCCTCGGTGAAGGCCCCCTCGTCCAGGTCGTAGAGGGGCAGGGCGCCGAGTTGCCAGAAGAAGGCGAAGAACACCACCGCCGCCAGAATCCAGGGCGAGGTGAAGAAAACGTCCAATCGGTCCGGGACGAGTTTCACGACGGCGCCCTCCAACCGGCGGCGGCCGGGTCGGTCTGGACGCGGATGCGGTGGTGCGACAGCGTGCTGGACGCGTAGAAGGTCCGGGTCAGCAGTTCGGCAAGCACGCCGGTGGTCAGAAACTGGATCGAGGCGACCAGCAACAGGATGGACACCAGCAGCAGGGGCCGCTGGCCGATGTGTTGACCCAGACCGAACTTCACCACCAGCAGATAGGCCATCATGGCCCCGCCGACAGCGCCGAACAGGATGCCGATCGACCCGAAGAAGTGCCCCGGCCGGGAGCCGAAGCGCAGGAAGAAGAAGGCCGAGAGCAGATCGATCAGCACCCGGAAGGTGCGCGAAATGCCGTACTTGGAGGCACCGAAGCGGCGCGCCTGATGACTGACCGGCGTCTCGCCGATGCGTGTCGGGGCGGTCACCCCGGCCACCCACACCGGGATGAAGCGGTGCATCTCACCGAGCAGCGTGACCTCGCGGATCACCTCCGCCCGATAGACCTTGAGGCTGCACCCATAGTCATGCAGGGCCACCCCGGTCACCCGTCCGATCAGCGCATTGGCGATGCGCGACGGTACCTTGCGCAGCAACAGATCATCCTGGCGCCGCTGCCGCCAGCCCTGGAGCAGGTCCAGATCGCGGGCGAGCAGTTCATCGACCATCCGCGGGATATCCGCCGGATCGTTCTGCAAATCCCCGTCCAGAGTCGCGATGAC
Source organism: uncultured Lamprocystis sp. (assembly GCA_964470155.1). Classification (GTDB taxonomy): domain Bacteria; phylum Pseudomonadota; class Gammaproteobacteria; order Chromatiales; family Chromatiaceae; genus Thiodictyon. The sequence continues at coordinate 148,183 of CAYYAY010000002.1, forward strand.
CTCACCGCGGGCGGCATCGAACCCCGCCTGCATCGCCGCCGTCTGGCCGAAATTACGGCGCAGCCGGATCACCCGGACATGGCTGCCGTAAGTCGCGGCCAGTTGCATCAGGCGCGTGCCGGTCCCGTCGCGGCTGCCGTCGTCCACACAGATCAGCTCCCAATCCCCGCCATAGTCCGCCAACCCTTGATGGACACGGGCCACCATCGGCTCCACGTTCTCCACCTCGTCAAACAGCGGAATCACAACCGACAGGGCCGGGCGGGCGGCCGGATCGCGGGGCAGGGAACTGGTCATAAACGGCTGTCCGTACGGGGAGGGCGGTGCGGCTGAGAAACCTCGTTAGCATAATGGGCGGCGGGAAAAGGTCAACCGGCGAACGCGGGTGGTCAAGCCGAAAGTGGATGCGCCGACGACGCAGCCGGATTGCCTCTTTCGTTACCAAGGCTTCGACGGCTGCTCGTCGTCGGTCGTGCGCTGAACCAACCGTCCCCAGCAGGGCCCGCGGCCCAGCGGGGCGGTGCGGTCGAGCAGCGTCCTCAGTGCGGCCTGGGGGTCGAAGTCGGTGGTGGTGAAGGCCAGTTCGGGGACCGAGGCCAGACGCCGGTATTGATTGCGGGCGTGGTCGACCAAGGCGCACTGGGCCTCCAGCAGGGCGGCGGTGAGCGCCGCCGGCGGGGCCTGATAGAGCGTCATGATGGTGACGCCGTCGCGGTGCAGGTGAGCCGCCGCGGCGTCGACATCGCCGCGGCGGGCTAGGGCATCGCCGCCATAAGGGACCGGATGCGCCGTGGCGTGACCGGGCGAGTCGCCGATCACCACCAACAGGCGGCGGGTCCGGTCGCCCCATTGGAGTTGACCCGCCGCGACCAGGGCATCGGCCAGGGCGTCGACGAAATCGGCGCCCGGTGTCGGCTTGATCTGCCGGTGCAATAACGCGCCCAGACGTTCCGGCGCGAGCGGTATCAGCAGGTGTGCGGGGCGGTCGTCGGGCAGGTGCAGCAGATGGAAGCGGGGGACCAGATCGGCCGCGAAGACGCCGGGTGCCGGCGGCTCGTCCCCGCAGGCGATGACGGCGAGCCGGCAGTTCGGACCCGGCTGGCCCAGTTGTCGGACCAGTTCCACCACGGACTCGACGATCGCGCCCCACTGGTCCGGGCAGTTCAACAAAAAGGTGTCCAGTGCCGCGGGTGCGGCGTCCTGCGCCTCCTGCTGGTCCGCGTGCTCGGCGATCCTGCACGTTCTGGCGGTGGCGTCGATCACCAGGCAGCAGTCCCAGGCTTCGCTCCCGCGCGGCGGCGGAATCGGCGGCAGCGGACCGTAGATCGGCTCGATGGGCAGGAACAGGATCTGATGACTGCCGGCCTGCAGCGCCGGTAGCGCGTCCGCGTCGAACCGCAGGTCCAGGGACACCCGTTCACCGGCCTGGGCGCGCACCTCGGCGCGCAACCGAGGGGCGCCGCCGATCGAGATCTCCAGATGGATGGCATCGGCGCCGGGAAGACACTCCAGACACATGCGGCAGCAGCCCTGTGCGTCCGGCTCGATTGCGATCGGCTCCGGGATTGTGCCGCCCTCCGGGATCACGGTCAGGGTGATGGTCGCGGGCGGTGCAGGCGCGGTGACCGGCCGGTGCGGGTCGGTGGCCGTGGACAGCGGATCGGATTCCATAGACGATTCTCAGGCCGGATCGGGCCTGCGCCCAGTCCGAAAAGGGTTGCTTATTGACTTGACTCGCCGCGTCCCAGATCAGGGCGATCGGCGGTGTCGTGCCGGTCCGGACCCGGTTCTTGCGGCGGGTGGCCATCCTGAGCCGCGGACAAGGGTGCTTCAATCGCTGATCCGATCGCCGCGGGCACGAATAGCGGATCGGTGGCGTCCGGCCACGCGATCTGAAAGACGGGCGGTGCCGCCTGGTCCGTCGTGGTCTTGACCCAGAGGCCGATCACGCCGAGCAGATTCAGCACCAGCAGGCCGGCCAGCAGCCAGGGCCAGCGGTCAGCGAACCGGGGCCTTGGTGTGCGGTCCTCCGGGACAGTCGCTGCCGCCGGTGTCGGCAGTCGATCGAGTCGATCGAGTCGATCGAGTCGGTCGAGCCGCTGCTCCAGCCGTCCCATGGTCGCTTCGATTCCGGGCCGGCGCAGCACGTTGAGCAAGAGACCGCGGTAATCGCCCGGCAGTCGGTACAGGTGCTCCAGGAAGGTTCCCAGGGTGGACTGATCGGCGCGGGTGGCTGGGAGCAGAACGAACGCGCCTGGTGCCAGTGTGAGCGCGCGATCGTCGAGCGGCAACGGTTCCGGTTCGGCACCCGGATTGAGCAGCAGCAGGTGCGTGGCTGGCGCGTAGCCGTCGCCGGCGATCACGGCGACGCGCAACTCGGTCGTCGTGTCCGTTTGTCCGGTTTGCGCAATCATCCCGCCACCGGCCGCGGCGACGCATTGACGCAGGGTCTCGCTGTCGATGGCGGACCCGTTCGCATCCAGCCGGGACCTATCCAGCGGCGCTCTGCTAAACATCTGATACCAGGACATCCCGGCCGCGTCCGTGCCCCGCCAGGCGTACAGATGGCAGGGCGCGGTCGCGCGGTCGCAGAAATAGGCGAGCCGTTCGTTCATTGCTCATCCGTTCATTGGTTCGAAATCGCTGTGCATGCGGTGCCAGGCGCACGCGAATGCCCGGGCCGCGGTCTCCGGGAGTGCGTCCCGCTCGGCGTCGATCAGGCCCAAGGCCGCTTGCCGGGTCGCTTCAGCCTCCTCGGGCCACGGCTCGAACCGGCGGTTCTCAGCCGGGCCAGCCGGCGCTGTTGCCGCCAGCACGCTGCCCAGCAGTCCTTGCCACCACTGTTGATCCGCACGCAACGGGGCGACGGCAGGTTGATGAATGAACCACCGGGCCAGGCCGCCGGCTTGACGACGCGTTTGCGCCCGCAGGATGGCGGCGATCGGGAACAGGGGGAGGATCGGCTGTCCGTTGGTCGGCAAGGCCCAATCGTAACAGGTGCTCGCGCCGGCGATGACCTGCTGCAGGTTGTTCCAGCCGTGCGTCATCAGGGCGGCGGCGGGCGCGCGTTGCGCCGCCGGCAGCGCACGGATCGCCTGGCTGATCAGGATCAGCGGATGCGTCTCGGCGCCGCGTTCGCCGCGCTCCGCCCGGTCCGCGAGGCGCTGCCGCAGATCGTCCAGCACGCGGTTTTCCCCGGAGTCTTCCGCCAGCGCCGCGATGACCGCAGCGATCCATGCGGCATCCGCGCGGCGTGCCGCAATGCCGGGCTCCAACAGCTCGGCGACCGCATCGCGCAGCCCGTTCAAGGTGGCGCCGGGCTGGCGCTCGGACAGTCCTGACGCCTGCCACAGCCGTGTCGTCACGGTGTCGACGCCCGCTGTGCGGACCAGCGACGCGACCAATTCGGCCAAGGCCCCCAGGGTGTCGCAGCGGGCGGCCAGGTCTTGGGATTGTTCCGACTGGAATGGGTGAATCCAGGGCCAATGGGTTTGCGTCCGGCCGAGCAGACGGCAGTCGTCGCGGCTGAGGCGGCCGAGATCATCGAGCACCTGATGCCAGGTCTCCAGGGTGGTGTCCACTGCAACGGTCTGGGTCCCGGTCCGGTGTCTCAGCCATTGGGGCGGTCGCTGCCAGGCCGCATCCGTCCGCAGTTCGGCGAAGATCGGGCTGGTCATCCAGTGAATGGCAAGCGTGCGCCTGGCTTCCTGGTCCAAGTGTTCGTCGGCCGCGCGCCGCCAGTCCAGCCAGGCGTTGTGCCGGATGAGCAGTGCCGTAGTGGTCGCCGGCTCCTGCTGCATCAATGCATCCAGATTCAGGATGATCCAGCGGCCGGCGAGTCCCTGCGCCAGCAGCCCGGCCGGGTCGGGGGTCTTCGCCAATGCGTCGGTCGCGATCCAGAACCGGCGCTGCAGGTCCGCGGTCCGCACCGGCCGCGTCCGGGCCAGGAGCTCGGCGAGGTCGAGGACGTGCTCCGGGAAGGCGGCGGCGTCGATGGTCTCGACGGCCCGCTCCAGGTCATCCGCCAGGGTTTCCAGGAGGTGGGGCTCGTGCTGCAGGCGTGCACTCAGACGGGCCGAGAGGTCAGGCGTGGTCAGCACCCGCGGGTGCGCGAGCAGCGCCTGGGCGAGGGTCGCCAACCGGGGCGACGGCAGCGCGGCGAGGTCGTCGCCGACCAGGGTCCGGATCAGTCCGGCGGACTGCTCCGCCGTGATCACCGGCGGCATCAGGTCACCGAGTTCCAGCAGGCGGTCGCGCTTGCCCGGATCGCACGGGTCCCACCAGGCCGCGAGCCCCGCATCGAGCGTCGCGCCGCGCTCCTGAAAGGCGGCGGTCAGGACGTCCTGGAAGTGGCGTTCGCCGGCGCTGCGGTCGTCATCGGCCCGCAGGATGAAACGGATCAATGGGTCCTGCGGGAAGCTGGCCCATTCCGGCGCGCGAAACAGTGCCGTCCAGGGCAGTTGGGCGGCGGCGCGGGCCTGATTGAGCAGATAGTTTGCGAACAGGCTGCCGCACTGCGCCGGGGTGCCGGCCAGGGCGACCGCCGTGTTGTAGGTCAGTGTGACCCAGCGGGTTTGCTCCGGCCCGGGCAGCGTTGCGGGGTCGGTCCAGAACAGATCGAAGCGTTCGCCGAAGGCGGTGAGGTGGGCGGGAAAGCGCTGGGCGCTGTCGAGTACGGCGCGGGCATAGTCGAACAGACCGGCGGCAGGTTCGGGTCCAGCGCGCCGCTCGCCTTGGGCATCGAGCAGCAGCGCCCGGCGCCTGGCCGCGGTCAGGGCCGCAACGGCCAGGTCCTCGGGGATCACCAGAAGGTCCGCCCGGTCCGCCGTCGCGTCGCCGGTCAGTCGGGTCGTCTCCAGAAACCGCTGCGGGTTGCGGCTGAAGAGACGGATCCGACAGCGGCGGCGCAGTCGACCAGGCAGCGCCCCGCGCGCGAAGGCGATGCTGCGTGCCAGTGGGGTCGCGGCGGCGAAGTCGGTCAGCGGGACGGCCATGATCACCGGATAGCCTGTGACCATCCCGTGAAACAGGTGAGCGATCAGGCTGATTGTCAGCCCCGGGTTGGTCAGGATCGGGTCCAGGGGTTCGGCGGTTGCCGGCGGCAGGGCCGCGGCCGCCGCGGTGTCCGGCGCCTGACCGAGAAAGGCGGCGTCGTTGCCGAGATAGAGCCCGGGATCGAAATCCGCCGCGCAAGTGGAGAGCGGCCAGGCGCGGCCGTGCGCGAAGTAGGCATCGCGGCGGTCGTACTTCCCGGCGGCGCTCAGGCGACAGACGAAATAGTAGGGACCGCAGGGGAAGCAGGACCAGCCCGTCAGACGCTCCTGGAGCCGGCCCTGGTCGCCGGTGGTGGCATCGAGGGTCAGCCAATCGCGGATCGCGTGCAGCAGGCCGGGATCGGCTTGCAGCGGTGCGTCCGCGGCAATGAACTGTTCGCCCCGCCGGATTTGGGTGCCGGCCTCGCCGATGCCGTGATCGGCCTGGCCGCGGAAGACGTTGAGGCTGGTTGCGATCACGCTGTTACATCCCGGTTTTCATCAGGGCGCTCATCAAGGCTCACATCAGGGCGTTCTCGTGCTCGCAGAGTGCCACGAGCAACGGCAGTTCCACATGCACCGGAACCGGGGGAAGGCGCGCGGGGCGGTCGTCCGGGTTGGGATAGTCGCGCTCCAGCGTATCCAGGGCGTCGCCGTGGATCGCACTGATCGGAATCAGCCAGGGTCGGCCGGCGCCGAAGCGCAGCAGATTCGGGATGCCGGCAATCCCTGGCGACCGGGCCGCGGCAAAGGCGTCCAGCAGGAGGCGCGAGACCCGCCGTGCATTGGCCAGATAACGCGCGACACCCCGGCCGGTGCGCGTCTGGGCCAGAAAGGCCTCCGGTCGTTGCAGATAACCGGCAATCCAGGTGTCGCGCAGGGTGGTCAGGGCGCAGCGGCGGTCGTCGGCCATGGTCAGGGCCAGGATGGTGCGCACCGGCGCCCGCAGCTTGAGGTGCCGGCGCATATCCTTGTAATTCTGTACCACGTCGTGGAATGACTCGATGATCGCGTCGCGCTCCCGCCGCGCCGCGATGGACAGGTCCGCCGCGGGAAAGACGGTCCACAGCGGCAGACAGAATGCCAGCACCCGGGCGTCACGGTAGGCCTGCGCCCAGAGCCCGCGCTGCCGCGGGTCCTGCGCCTCGAAGAACTGCTCGCCGGAGCCGTCGAAGAACTCGACCTCCAGCGCGGCGCGTGACCGCCCGAGCAGACCGATGTGATACGGCAGGGTCAACCGGTACCAGGGCTGATGGGCGGCCAGGGTCGTGGGGAGCCGGGTCCAGCGCTCGTACTCCGCGTTGAAGCGCTGAAGGTTGACGGTGCGTGCGCGCTCTTCGGGGTTCGCGGTCTTCACCAGCTCGATCCCGGCGTTATCGAGGAAATAGGACAGTGCGCCGGCCCGCTGTGCGTGCTGAGCCCGGTACACCATCGCCTGGAACAGATAGCTCTTACCCACCCCCTTGCCGCCCAGGATACCGAGCTGCTGGACGTTGCGGTAGCGTTCGAACGGCTCCGGTTCGACAGCGAAGAAGTCCTCGCTCGGGATGGTCCACGCGGTCGGTCGGGACTGGGGCCGGGCCTCATCCGCGGGCGGCCCGGTGCCGGCCGGTGCCGGCGGGGAGGGCAAGTCGTCGAGGCTGATCCAGGGCTCGCCTGCATCCTCGATTACTTCTCCCCAATTGTCCTGCCGATCGCTCATGTCAGTCGGCGACCACGCGGATGACGATCCAGTCGCGGTCCGCGCGATAGCGTTCGATCCGCGGCGGCTGAGCTTTCCATGCACGGGTGCCGTGTTTCATCCTGAATCCCTGGTCCACCGGGGAGCGCTGGCCGGCGTCGGTGGTCCCGGCGGGTAAGGTGTCGAAGAAGGTCTTGATCGTCTGCCGCCTGAGCAGGTCGGTAGCGGCGCGCGTTGCCCCGTCCGGGATGGCGAAGGCGTACCAGATTTCGGCCGGTTGTGATCGCTCCGTCAGTGGACCGGCCTTGGCTGAATAGACGATCCGCAGCTCGGCACGCGGGTCGGTGTCCTGGCCGCGTGCCGTCGGCCCGTCAATGGTGCAGTCGATGCGATACTCGGCGGTCTTGCTTGCGGCCTTGCCGACGCAGCCGGTGTGCCCGCCGGGCGGTAAACGCTTCGCCGTTGCCAGGTCGATGTCCCAGAGCGCGGGGATGTCCTTGGCCCGGTAGCCCCTGCCATCGATTGCGAACAGCACCGGCTGCATCAGATCAAGCACCCGCTGGTCCGCCGCGTCGCTGCCTTGGCGCCCGGTGTCGCGGATCTGCGGCAGGGCGCGCGCCTGATCCAGGTTCAGGGTCGTCTGCTTGACGTCGAAGGAACCCAGCAGCGCCGGAGGCAGGATCAAGACCAATGTCGTCAGGACGGTTAGCGGTGCGATGCGCGCGATCCAGGCGCTATCGGGACGAATCCGGGCCAGGCGCGGCGTCAGGGACAGCACGGCGGCCAGGACGGCGGTCACCACGGCGTGCAGTTGCGCGCTGGGCAGCCAACTTGACTGCATCAGGGGTTGCACCAGGGTGCCGATGGCGGCGAGTGATGCGGTCAGGGCCAGCGACAAGGCCCAGAGCCGCGGCCAGAGTGGGCCCGGTCGTCGGCTGCCGACGCCGACGATGCTCCAGGCCAAGGCCGCTGATCCCAGTGCGACCAGCCACAACCAGCGCGCGGGCAAGCTATAATCCGAGCGCAGCGCGGCGCTGTGTTGTAGCGCCGCCAGGACGACCGCGAACGTCAGCAGCGACCCCAGCGAGAGCGTTGCGGCCGGCAGACCCAGGGTGCCGATCCGCTCGAGAAAGAACCCCGGCGCCAGCGGCTCCGGGCACCACGCGGCGATCCGCGGCTCATCCGCGGCGGCCATCGCCCGACCCTCTCTTGCCTCCAAGCGTGCCCGACCAGGATTGTGGTACCCCCGGCCGTCGCGCTCGGTCATAATCCCGCCCCTTTTCACCAGGGGATTTACGATGTTCAAGAACGCCAGGATCTATCGGTTGGGGACGCCGTTCGACCATGATGCCGCGGCACTGGAGGAGTTGCTGGGGACGCGCCGGTTCCGGCCATGCGGGCCGGTGGAGACGGCGGTCATGGGCTGGTCGGCACCGCTGGGTGAGGAAACGGCCGCCCTGGTGCATGGGGTCGGCGGTTGCCTGCTGCTGTGCGCCCGCAAGCAGGAGCGCCTGCTGCCGTCCGCGGCCGTGGCCGAGGCGGTGGATGAACGCATTGCCGAGATCGAGACCGGCGAGGCACGCGATGTCGGCCGCTCCGAGCGCCGGGCCTTGCGTGAGCAAGTGGTCGGGGAGATGTTGCCGCGCGCCTTTACCCGGTCGCGACGCACCTGGCTCTATATCGATACCGAGTCTGATTGGCTGGTGGTTGACGCGGGGAGCGAGAAGCAGGCGGAAGAGGTCGTGTCCATGCTGCGCCAGACCCTGGAGACCCTGCCGGCCAAGCCCCCGGCCCCGCGGCAGCCGCCCGCGGGGATTCTCACGGCCTGGCTGCTGGAAGCGGGAGCGCCCGCCGATTTTGTTCCCGCCGATGCTTGTGAACTGCGCGACAGCGCGGACAGCGGCAGCGTGATCCGCTGCAAGGGTCAGGATCTCGGCAGTGAGGAGATTCTCAATCATCTGCGTGCCGGTATGCAGGTGGTGAAACTGGCCCTGGAGTGGGACGAGCGACTGGCCTTCGTGCTCGCGGACGATCTGTCGCTCAAACGCCTGCGGGTCGGCGCTGCCCTGCTCGACGAACTCGACGACGGCGATGACCCGGCCGCGCGGTTGGATGCGGAATTCGCCCTGATGGCGCTGCAATTGCGCGCGTTGATCGCGCGTCTCGACACCTTGTTCGGTTTGCTGAGTGACACCGCCGCGGCCGCCTGAAACCCGGCTTATACCTGGTAGAAGTCCCGATACCAGGCGACGAAGCGGGCGACCCCATCGGCAACCGAGGTGTTGGGGTGATAGCCCGTATCGCGCACCAGTTCACTCACGTCAGCATAGGTGTCCGGGACATCTCCAGGTTGCAGCGGCAACAGGTTCAGTTCGGCCTTGAGTCCCAGGCTTTGTTCCAACAGGGCGATGTACTCCATCAATTCGACCGGGTTGTTGTTGCCGATATTGTAGAGCCGGAAGGGCGCGCGGCTGCTGGCCGCGTCCGGTGCATCGCCGGACCATTCGGGGTTGCCCTGGGGAACCCGGTCCAGGACGCGGATCACGCCTTCGACGATGTCGTCGATATAGGTGAAATCCCGGCGATGCTTGCCATAGTTGAACACGTCGATGGGTTCGCCGGCGATGATCGCGCGGGTGAATTTGAACAGAGCCATATCCGGCCGGCCCCAGGGACCATAGACGGTGAAAAAACGTAAACCGGTTGTCGCTAAGCCATACAGATGGCTGTAGGTGTGCGCCATCAACTCGTTGGCTTTCTTGCTCGCGGCATACAAACTCACCGGATGATCGACATTGTGTCTGACCGAAAAGGGCATCTTGGTATTAGCCCCATAGACGGATGAACTGGAGGCGTAGACCAGGTGCTCAACGCCGGTATGCCGACAGCCCTCGAGGACATTGGCGAATCCGACCAGATTGGTGGCGACATAGGCCATCGGGTTTTCGATTGAATAGCGCACGCCGGCTTGAGCGGCAAGATTCACCACCCGTTCCGGTCGATGGGTCGCGAAGACCTCGCGCATCCGGGCGCTGTCCTCGATATCGACGCGGAGATCCGTGTAGGCCGGGTGACTCAGCGTGCGGGCCAGCCGCGCTTCCTTGAGGGCGACATCATAATAGTCATTGAGGTTGTCGACCCCGATGACCCGATCGCCGCGCTCCAGCAGTCGCAAGGCCAGGTTGGAGCCGATAAAACCGGCGCTGCCGGTGATCAAGACTTGCATCGATTGAGACTCACCGCCGCCCGTCCACCTGCTCCCTGGAGACGGGTTGCTTCATGTCATGGAGTACGGCCTCGATCATGAGGTCGTTGGCCTTGATCACGCCGCCCGCAGCGGGCTGGCCACCGCGCGTGGGCGCAGGCCTGGGGATCTTTGGATCAAGTCGCCGGGATCAGGATCAGGTCAGACGGTCGACAGCCGCGCCGGAGATGTCCACCGCCGCGTTGGTAAATCTAATTTGTATCAAACGCTTGACATGTATCTGCTCGACTTCGAAGACACTGCTCCCGCGCCGACATGGGGAACCGTATTCGTCCGCCGGCCGCTATCTTAACAGTGCGCCGACCCCATTGCGACTACGGCGCTTTGCGGTCCCGGCGAAGGCTTGACCGGGGTACCGCGTCGTCTGTGATAGGATGCCGGGGCCGGAAACCGCGTCGTCGACGAGTGTGCGCGTGCAGGTCGCCGCACCGCTGGCCGCGTGAACTCGGTGGGCGAAGGCTTGTATCGTAAGGAGGGCAAGACCGTGTCGAGAACTTACGTCTACCTCGGCGTTTTCGAGGCGATCGTTTTTTTCCTGGCGTCCCAGCTCGGGGCCTTTTTTCGGTTCGGATGGGTACTGCCGCCCGATGTATCGCCCGTTTCCTGGGTTGCCACCGGTCTCTTTTTCGCCGTCGGCATGAGCGTGGCCATGCTGTCCATGGGTCTCTACCAGCGCGGCGCCCAGGAGCAGGAGGCGGGCTTCGTGGTCCGACTGGGCCTGGCCTTCGTCCTGGGTTTAGTGCTGCTGGCCGTCGGTTTCTACGCGGTCCCGTTTCTCTTCATGGGACGCGGCGTTGTCGGGTTGAGTCTGGTCTTTTCGTTCATCGGTATCAGCCTGGTGCGCGAACTGTTCGCGCGTCTGGTCGACGTTGAGTCGCGGCGCCGCCGCGTGCTGGTGCTGGGTGCCGGCGTCAACGCACACGCGATTGCCGACGCGCTGGAACATGGGCGGAACCTGGGTTTTCTGGTGGTGGGCTACGTCCAGTTGCCGCGCAGCCAGGTGACGGTCGACAACGCCAAGCTGCTGCCCGCTGACCGGTCGCTGCTGGAATTGGCCATGGCGCATTGCGTCGATGAGATAGTGGTTGCCGCGGACGATCAGCGGGGCAAGTTGCCGGTTGCTGAATTGGTCGATTGTAAGCTGAGCGGATTTGAGGTCATGGATCTGCTGTCATTTTTCGAGAAAGAGCTTCAGATCATCAAGATCGAACTGCTTCATCCCAGTTGGATCTTTTTCGCGGCCAATGGGTTCCGGATGAGTGTGGGGGGGCGGCTGACCAAACGGCTGTTCGATGTGACGGCGGCGCTCGTGATGCTGAGCGTTGCGTTCCCGCTGATGCTGCTGGTCGCCATCGCCAGTCTCATCGAGTCACGCGGACGGGATCCGATCCTGTACCACCAGGTGCGCGTCGGGCAGCACGGTCGGCTGTTTCATGTTCACAAGTTCCGCAGTATGCGGGTCGACGCGGAGGCCGACGGGGTCGCCCGCTGGGCGGCCAAGAACGATGCGCGTATCACCGCGCTCGGCTCATTCATCCGCAAGACGCGGTTGGATGAACTGCCGCAGATTTTCAATGTTCTCAAAGGTGAGATGAGTCTGGTCGGGCCGCGTCCCGAACGGCCCGAGTTCGTGCGGGAACTATCCGCCGGCATTCCGTATTATGCCGAGCGTCATCGCGTCAAGCCCGGGGTCACCGGCTGGGCGCAGCTTCTCTACGCTTACGGTTCCGATGCGGAAGATGCCAGACGCAAGCTCGAATACGATCTCTACTATGTCAAACACGCCGGTGTGATCCTCGATCTGGTCATCCTGTTGCAGACGGTCGAGGTCGTCTTGTTCAGCAAAGGTGCGCGCTGACCGGCATGACCGTGTCGACCGCTGCATCCACCGCCAGCCTGATCGGCGTATTCGGTTACGGCCTCAGCGCGTTGCTCTTCGCACTGCTCGGCACGGTCTTGCTCACTGGCTGGCATGGCCGACTGCAGGGCGGACTCCTGGTGTTCGCCGTCGTCACCAGTGCCCTGTGGGGCGGGGTCCTCGCCTGGCAGGCGACCTCCTACACCTTGCCGATCGAATGGATCTGGATCTGCGAGGCGCTCCGCAACCTGGCCTGGGTCCTGTTTCTCATCCGGTTGCTGGAGTTGCAGGCCGCAGGCCATCGTGCGCGCCAGCGGTTGCTGCGCTGGGTGCGACTCGGCGCGCTGGCGGTCACGCTGCTGCCGGTGTTGCCGCTGAATGGGTTCTTGGCCTGGGTCCAGCCCTGGGTTCGTGTCGATCTCGGCGCGTTGCGTCTGGTCTTTGCCTTGTTGACCGCGGTGGCTGGTCTGGTACTCATCGAGCAGGTTTTCCGCAATACGCCCTGGCAGCATCGCTGGGGGGTCAAGTACCTTTGTCTGGGTGTCGGCGGGCTGTTCGCGTTCGACTTCTTTTTTTTCGCCGATGCCTTGCTGTTTCAGCGCCTGGATAAGGACATCTGGCTCGCCCGCGGCGCGGCCAGCGTCTTGGCCGCACCGCTCATCGGTATTGCGGCGGCGCGTAATCCGCAGTGGTCGTTCGATCTGTTCCTCTCGCGGACGGCCGTCTTTCATTCCACGGCCTTGTTCGCGGCTGGTGTCTATTTGCTCGTTATGGCTCTCGTCGGCTATTACATCCGCTATTACGGCGGCGAGTGGAGCACTGCCATTCAGATGGCGTTTTTCTTTGGTGCGGGAATGGTCCTGGTCGTGCTGCTGTTCTCGGGACACCTGCGGTCGCGACTCAAGGTATTCGTCAGCAAGCATTTCTTCAAGCACCGGTATGACTATCGGGAGGAGTGGCTGCACCTGATCGATGTATTATCGGGCCGGGTGCTCCAGGCGACGTTGCCGGAGCGGGTGGTTTTTGCGCTCGCTGAACTTGTCGACAGTCCCGGCGGGGTGCTCTGGCTGCGCAATGACGGTGGGCGGTACGAGCACGCGCGGGCCTGGAACCTGGCGGAAGCGACGGTGGACAAAGCCACCGATATGACGCGGCTGGCCGGGTTTCTGGGGCAGCGTCACCCGGTGATCAATCTCGCGGAGTTGCGCCGTGAGCCCGGGGCCGACGACGGACTCGAGGTACCGGCCGGGTTGCTCGCCGACGAGCGGTTGTGGTTGATCGTGCCGCTGCAGCATGACGACGCACTGCTGGGCTTCGTCATTCTGGTGAGTCCGCGCGCCCCGCAGGTCGTGAACTGGGAGGTCATGGATATGCTGAAGACTGCCGGACGTCAGGCCGCCAGTTTCCTGGCCCTCGATCATGCGGCCCAGGCGCTGGCGGATGCGCGCCAGTTCGAGGGGTTCAACCGGTTGTCCGCCTTCGTGGTCCATGACCTCAAGAATCTGATTGCGCAGCTGTCGCTGGTCGTAAAAAATGCAGAGCGCCACCGCCGGAATCCGGCCTTCGTGGACGACGCGATCGATACCATTAATCATTCAGTGGAGAAGATGAGTCGGCTGCTGGCGCAACTGCGCGACCAGCAACAGCGCGCCGTGGGCGCCCAAGTGGACCTGCGCCGGGTGGTGGCCGAGGTGATCCGCGCGCGCTCGGTCCAGAATCCGGTGCCGGTGCTCGACATGTCGGTGCAGATCCCCTTGAACATGTGCGTCGACCCTGATCGTTTGACGTCGGTTATCTCTCACGTGGTGCAGAACGCACAGGAGGCCACGCCGCGGGACGGTCGCGTGCTGGTGCGACTCCAGCAGTCCGGCGCCGCGGCGGTCATCGAAGTTCGCGACAACGGTGTCGGGATGGATGCCGACTTTGTCCGGGAGCGACTGTTCACGCCGTTCGATTCGACCAAGGGACTCACCGGTATGGGGATCGGCGCCTACGAAGCGCGTGAATTCATCGTTTCAATCGGCGGTCAGGTCTTTGTGGAAAGCGCACCCGGACATGGTACCGTATTCCGGATCCTGATTCCGGTCAAGGCGGCCGAGGCGCAGGCCGAGGTTGTCGTTTCGGCAGGTTGAATGATGGACGAAATGAACAATCGGTTGTTGATCGTCGAGGACGATCTTGGGCTGCGGGGCCAGTTGCGTTGGAGCTTCGATCGCTTTGAGATCGCCGTCGCGGGTGATCGGGAGGGAGCGCTCGCGGAGGTGCGGCGTTTCGAACCGGGGGTGGTGCTGCTCGATCTCGGGCTGCCGCCGGACCCCGGTGGGGTCAGTGAGGGTTACCGCACGTTGGCGGAGATTCTGACGATTGCCCCGACCCTCAAGGTCATCGTGGTCACCGGTCATGATGACCGCGGCAACGCGGTTCGTGCCATTGGCATGGGTGCCTACGACTTTTACGAGAAGCCGATCGATCGGGAAATCCTGGCGCTCATGGTGACGCGTGCCGGCCGTCTGAATTGGCTCGAAGCGGAGAACCGCAAGCTGTCTTGTGCCGCCTCGACCTCCCCGTTTCGCGAGTTGATCGCGGTCAGCCCCGAGATGCTCAAGGTCTGCCGCATGGTCGAGAAATTGGGACCGACCGATGCGACGACCCTGATCCTGGGCGAGAGCGGTACGGGTAAGGAAATCCTGGTGCGGATCCTGCATTCGCGCAGCGGCCGTGCCGATAAAAAATTGGTGGCGATCAACTGCGCGGCCATCCCCGAGAACCTGCTGGAAAGCGAGTTGTTCGGGTATGAGAAGGGTGCTTTTACCGGGGCCGTCAAGAGCACCCCGGGCAAAATCGAGCTGGCCGCAGGTGGGCTCCTGTTCCTTGATGAAATTGGTGACCTCCCGTTGGCCCTGCAGTGTAAGCTCCTGCGGTTTCTCCAAGAGCGGGTCATCGAGCGGGTCGGCGGGCGGCGGGAGATTCCGGTGGACGTGCGTGTCGTGTGCGCGACCCATCAGGACCTGCCGGCGCTGATCAACGATGGCCGCTTCCGTGAAGACCTTTATTACCGCATCAATGAGACCAGTATTGTAGTACCGCCGCTGCGCGCCCGCGGCGGCGATACCCTGGTGCTGGCGTACGCTTTTCTGCGCCGTTTTGCCATGCAGTACAAACGCCCCATCCGGGACTTCACCGCTAACGCGTTACGCCTGATTGAACAATACCCCTGGCCGGGGAATGTGCGGGAGCTGGAGAATCGGATCAAGCGCGCGGTAATCATGGCCGACGGCACTGAACTCAGCCCTGAGGATCTGGATCTCAACGATACGCTGTCCCCACCGGAGCCATTCAATCTGCGCGAGATCCGCGATCTCGCCGAGCAGCGGGCGATCCAGCGGGCCATGATCATCACGAAGAACAACATCTCACGCACCGCCGATCTCTTGGGCGTGACCCGTCCGACACTCTACAATCTGATGAAGAAACATGACTTGTCCTGCTGAATCGGTACGCTTGAGAGAGGTGACTGGCATGGCTTTGAAAAGAATGACCGTGCGTCGCGCGGTGGCGGCGCTGGCGCTGTTGGTGGGTCTGGCCGGCGGCGCATCCGTGGCCTCCGAATCCGCGGACAAGGCCCGGCTCTTGTTCGAGAAAGGTGACCTGCGCTCAGCCGCCATCGAGCTGAAGAACAGGTTACAGAAGGACCCGAATGATGCCGCCGCCCGCCTCTTGCTGGCGCAGATCTATCTGCAGGTTGGCAATGGCGCGGCCGCGGAGAAGGAACTGCGCAGCGCGAGCGAATTGGGGGCGGATGCGTCCTTGTGGCGGCTCGAATTGATTGCGGCCCTGATCGCCCAAGCGAAGTATGACGAGGCCTTGGCGCGCTTGGATGCCGCCGCCGACCTATCCGCCGCTGATCAGGTGCGTGCCCTGACCCTGCGCGCCGATGCCGCGCTGGGACAGAACCAACTCGAGGCCGCGCGGGCCGGCTATCGCCAGGCATTGGCCTTGGACCCCAACAGCGAGTTGGCCGGTCTGGGACTGCTGCGGGTCGCTCTCAAGGAGGGTGACCAGGCGGCGACGGTCAGCGCCGCGGATGCCTTCCTGCAGCAGTTCCCCGATAATCCCGACGCCTTGTTGATCCGGGCCGAATCCTATCGCATCGCGGGTGACAACGCGGCCGCCCTGGCCTTGTTCGAGCGGGTGCTGGCTGTCGATCCGCGGCGTTTGGCGGCCCGCCTGGGTCGAGCCACGGCTTTGATCGGTATGCAGAACCTGGACGAGGCGCGCAAGGAGTTGGCCAAGGCCGACGAGTTGCAACAAGAGGTTCCGCTGACGCTCTATCTGCGCGGTGTCATCCAATTTCAGGAGCGGAACTGGACACAGGCGGGCGAGTCGTTCGATCGGGTGCTGTCCGCCATCCCCGGTCACCTGCAGAGCCAACTACTGCTTGGCATCATTCGCTATAGTGAAGGCGAGTTGGAAATTGCCGATGAGTATCTGAGCAACGTCGTCGAGGCGACGCCGGGCAATCTGCAGGCCCGTAAAGTGCTGGCGGCCACGCGGATCAAACAGCGCGAGCCGCAGCGCGCGATCCAGATCCTGGAGCCCGTCGCTCAGGAGGGGGACCCGCAGACCCTGGCTTTGCTGGGCAGCGCCTATATGCTGCTGGGCGATCAGGAGCGGGGTCAGGAATGGCTCAATCGGGCGGTCGAAAAGGCGCCGGACGTGGCCGCGCTGCGCACGCAACTGGCGCTCTCGCTGCTGGCCGGCGGCGAGACCGGCAAGGCCATTGATGCGTTGCAATCCGCGGTCGACTTGGGTCAGGACATCCTGCAAGCGGATGTATTGCTGGTGCTCGCTCATCTGAAGAAACAGGAGTACGAGCAGGCGTTGGAGGCCAGCAAGCGCCTCGAGCGGCGGCGGGCCGAGTCTCCCATCCCGTATAACCTGACCGGTCTTGCCTATCTGGCCAAGGGGGATCTGCCAAGTGCCCGGGAGCGTTTTGAAAAGGCCCTGGCGGTGGATTCCGCATTCCTCACCGCCGAGATCAATCTGGCGCGGATCGATGTCGCAAACAAGGATTTCGACGCCGCGGCACGGCGCTATGATCAGGTGCTGAAGGCCGATCCGAAGCACCTGGGCGCCATGATGGGCCAGGCCGCATTGGCCGAGTTGCGCAACGATCCCGAGGCCCTGGTGGCTGCTCTGGAGCGCGCCAAGGAAGCCAGTCCGGCCGTCGCCCAACCCGGGCTCCTCTTGGCCCGGTTCTACATGAGCCGGGGTGACTATCTCAAGGCCTTGGCCGTGACCAGCGAACTGAGCGCCCGCTTCCCAGACGACGAATCGGTGCTCCTGATGCTGGCGCGCGCCCAGACCCTGGGTGGTCAGGTGCCCAATGCGATCCGTTCATTTGACCTGCTGCTCCAAAAGAACCCGAACGATCCGCAGCTCCATTACCTCGCGGGCGGGGCGCGCTTGAAAGGACAAGACCAGTCCGGCGCACAGCAGGCGTTTCGGCAAGCCCTGGCGCTCAAGCCCGATTTCGTGGATGCCAAGGTGGCGCTGGCCGCGGTGTTGCTGGATGCCGCCGATACCGATGCGGCACTGCAGATCGCCAGGGAACTGCAGCAGGCCTTCCCGGAGGCGGCGATCGGCTATCGGATCGAAGGCAGCGTTCAGGTCGCCAGGCGCGACCTCAAAGCCGCGGTTGCGGCATTCACGACGGCGTTTGCGCAAGAAAAGACAAGCTTGGCAGCGCGGCAACTCGCCGAGGTCATGAGTCAAACCGGCGATACCGGCGGCGCCGCGGCCCTACTCGATGAGTGGGTTAAGACCAACCCCGATGACCTGGATGTCCAGGCGATGCTGGGGCTCTTACTGCAGCAGGCGGGGCGTTCCCAGGATGCCATCGCGATCTATGAGTCCGTGATGGCGAAGGCGCCGCAGAAAAACGCGCTGCTGCTCAATAATCTTGCCTGGCTCTACCACGCCCAGGGTGATACGCGGGCTCAGGCCACCGCCAAGGAGGCTTACGATCTCGCGCCGAGCCGACCGGAGGTCGCCGACACCTATGGCTGGATTCTCTACAACGCGGGGCGTAAAGAGGATGGGCTGTCGATTCTGCAACAGGCTTATCTGGCTTTCCCGACCCAAACCGAGATCGGGTATCACGTGGCCGTCGCCCTGGAGAGTCTGGGACGCAACGACGAGGCGATCGGGGTGCTGCGCAAGGTCGTGCGCGACAACCCCAACTCGGCGCAGGCCGCGGATGCGGCAGCGCTGCTCAAAAAACTGGGTGGCTGATCCGCGGCCTCCGCACGCCACGATCAAGTGCGGTCCCGACCGGCTGCCGGGGATTGGGGCCAGGCGCTCAAGGCCAGGCGGGCACTGCCGTAAGCCGCTTCCTGGTGCTCGGCCATGATCACCGGGACTCCCAGCGCGCGTTCGCGCAGTGCGGTCCAGGCCGGGTTGGCGGCGCCGCCGCCGATGCTGATCACCCGCCGCGGCGGCGGTGCGCCGAGTTCGTGCAGCAGCCGATACCCCGCGGCCTCGATGGCGGCCATCCCCTCCAACAGGCCGTACAGGAAGCGTCCGCGATCCGCCGGGCGCGGGTCGAGTCGGGGTGCCAGCGACGGATCATAGCGGGGAAAGCGCTCGCCGATAGCGGGCAGGGGATAGTAGTCGAGACCGCTGGCGCCGGTGGTGTCGAGTTGTGCCGACAAGGTACGGATCTCGTCCAGGCTGAAGTGCTGCAAGAGCACGGCGCCCCCGCTGTTGGACGCGCCGCCCACCAGCCAGCCGTTGCCGAAGCGGTGGCTGTAGACTCCGTGTCGGGCCGAGTCGATCGGTTGCGGCGAGAGCAGTTTGAGGACCAGGGTGGAACCCAGGCAGCTCACCGCATCGCCGGGTTGTCCGGCACCGGCGGCGATGACTGCCGCGGTGCTGTCGGTGGTCCCCGCGCAGACCATGGTCGCTGATGACAAGCCCAATGCGTCCGCCAGAGCGGGATTAAGGGTGCCGATCGGGTGTCCGGGGGCGACCACCGTCGGCAGGCGGACGCGGGTCGGGAGGCAGGCCCGGACCCACTCCGGCCATTCCAGACGGGTCGCATCGAAGCCCAATTTCAGCGCGTTGTTCCAGTCGCCGCGGCCGCAACGGCCGGCGAGCCGTCCACTCACCCAGTCCGCCTGATGCAGGGCCAGGAGGTCCTGTTGTCCGCTGTGCTCCGCTGCCAGGTGGATCAGCTTGGCCAGGCTCGAGGTCGGCCCGCGTGCCGGGCTCTGCGCCGGCGCTGCCCGGTCGATCACCGTGGCGGCCCTGATCGCGCGGCGGTCGTCGTACATCAGGGCCGGCCCCAGCGGTGTGCCGTCGAGGCCGGCAAGCACCAGGGAGGCGGAGGTTCCGTCCACCGCCAGGCCGGTGCTGCGGCGACCGGGCAACTGGGCGGCCAGCGCATGCAGGACGCGGCACACGGCGGCCCACCAGAGCGCGGGGTCCTGTTGCGACCAGCCCGGCGCGGGGCGTTCCGGCGGCGGCAACCCCACGCGGGCGTCCGCCAGCGTCAGGCCGTCGGCGTCCACCGCCACCGCCCGACAGCCCGAGGTGCCGAGGTCGATGCCGATCCAATAGTTCAGCGATTCCGCCATGTTTCGTACCGGCATTTCACGCGGCGCTTACATTGCATTGTCGTCAGATGCGCCAGGATGCGGAGCGGGTACAATCGACGATCTTCGGGCGATTGTTCCACACCGCTCCCGACGCTGCCCCGCGTCCGGACCCTGCAAGTGAATTCCCCATGGATACGAATCTTACCCATCTCGTCGGGGTCGACACCCAGCATGCCGTGCAGATCGCGCCGCGCGTCTGGTGGGTCGGGCATGTGCTGGCGGACGATGTCTTTCAGTGTCACGTCTATCTGCTCGAACAGGGAGACCAATCGGTGTTGTTCGACCCCGGTTCGCGCCTGACCTTTGCCGGGACCCTGCGCAAGATCGAGGAGGTGATTCCATTCACCAATATCCGCTATTTCGTCTGCCACCACCAGGACCCGGACATCGCCGCGGCCATGCCGCTGATTGATGAGATGATCGATCGCAAGGATGCGGTGCTGGTCACCCATTGGCGCACCCAGGCGCTGCTCAAGCACTATGGATTGAAGATGCCGTTCTGGCTGGTCGATGAACACGGCTGGCGCCTGCCGCTGGTCGATCGGGATCTGCGCTTCATTTTCACCCCCTATGCACACTTTCCGGGGGCGATCGCGAGCTTCGACGCGGCCACCGGGGTCTGCTTCTCCAGCGACCTCTTCGGCGGCTTCACCGAGCGTCCGGCCCTGGTTGCCGCGGACGAGTCCTATTTCGAGGCCCTGCGGCCCTTTCATGAGCATTACATGCCCAGCCGCGACATCCTCGACTTCGCTCTCAGTCAGATCGAACGTCATCCGGTCAAGGTCATCGCTCCCCAGCACGGATCCATCATTCCGGAGCGGCTGGTGCCTTTCATGATCGACAAGCTGCGCCATCTGGACTGCGGTATCTATCTGTTCGCGCGCGAAAACACCGACTTCGTCAAGCTCTCGCGGCTGAACCGGACACTGCGCGAAATCACCCAGACCATGCTGCTGTACCGCGATTTTCGCGACATCGCCGATCAACTCTTCCAGGTCGTGCAGAACAATCTGCCGGCGGACCGCATCGACTATTACGCCCTGATCGACGGCGATCAGGTCCTCGTCCTGTCCCACGAGACCCGCTTCTCCGGTTTCGTCGGCGATGCCCCGCCGGATGTGACGCGCATCCTGGGCAAGAGTCGGGAGGATTGGGCGCAAGCCCATCAGGACGACCCCTTGATGGCGGGGCATCGCTTGCACGCGGGGGCCTTCTGCAGTCGTGGGGACGGGGCCGGGGGGCAGGTGTTGACCTTACCCCTGTTCTCACCCGAGCGCCACCGCCTGGAAGGAGCGGCCCTGATCCATCTGCACCAGGAGGTCCCGATCACCCTTGAAGAGGAGCAGGTGGTGCGGCAGATCGCTATGCCGCTGCAAGTGGCGCTGGAGCGCGAGGTGATTTATCGCACCATCGAAGCCGAGCGGCAGAAAGCCTATCAACGCTCGATTCGCGATCCGCTCACCGGGCTCTTCACCCGCGTCTACATGCTGGACGCGATGGAGCGTCATTGTAGTCTTCACGATCGCGACCCGAGCGCCCCGGTGGCGGCGCTGATGGTGGATGTCGACTACTTCAAGCGGGTCAACGATGCTCATGGTCACGGCGCGGGGGACGAGGTATTGAAGCAGGTGGCCGAGGTCTTGCGCAACAGCGTGCGGGAGGCCGACATTCCGGTGCGCTACGGCGGCGAGGAGTTCATCGTGTTCATGGTGGGGGCCAGCTCGGTCGGTGTCGCCGAGTACGCGGAGCGTATCCGCAGCGCCATCGAGCGTCACCCCTGCGCCCTGGGACCGGGGTTGTCACTGAGCGTCACGGCGAGCATCGGCGTCGCCGAACGCCGACAGCACGAACCGCTCGACGGACTGATCCGGCGTGCCGATGAGGCGCTTTATCGCGCCAAACAAGGTGGACGCAACCGCGTCGAACGCGCCGACGGTCCGGCTGGTCACCAAGGCGTTTGATGGGCAATGGCGGTGCATGTCCGTGCCCGGTCTTGCACCGGAAGCGAGCGACTGGCGGCCGATGCCGCCTTCTTCATTCTGACCGAGCGCGGCATCGCGGTGCCGGACATCTCGCTCGCCGGGGGCATGGCGCGTGAGGACCATCTGTTCAAGGCCCTGGCGCTGGGTGCCCCGTTTGCGAAGCTGGTCTGCATGGGTCGGGCGCCGATGATTCCGGGCTTCCTGGGCAGCAACATCGAAGGCGTATTGCGGCCGGAGCGCCGCGCCGCCGTGTCCGGCCACTGGGATCATCTGCCCTCGTCGGTCAAGACCATCGGCGAGACCCCGGAGTCGATCTTCGCGGGCTGGGAGGCGGTGCGCCGGAAAGTCGGTGACGCGGAGATGGCGCAGATCCCCTTCGGCGCGGTCGCCATGTATGGCTACGCGGACAAACTCGCCTGCGGACTCCAGCAGTTCATGGCCGGCGCGCGCAAGTTTTCCATCGATCAACTCGCCCGCGAGGACCTGATGTCCGCCAATCGCGAGACCGCGGAGGTCACCGGCATTCCCTTCATGACCGACGCCCAACACGAACAGGCCATGGCGGTGCTGAACGCCTGACCGCCGGTCGGTCGACCGCGGGACCGCGTGTCCCGGCGGCCGACCGCCAAGGCCCGTTTCACGGATCCGCATCGGAGGTGAACCATGCTCAGAGACTGGTCGGACGCGTACAAAATCGGCATCGCCGAGATCGACCATCAGCACCAGGGATTCTTCGCGGCCGCTCACGGCCTGTATGACCAAATTCTCAATTGCGCGGGCGAGCACGGCGTTGAGTTGTGCGACCGCGGCCGGGGTAAACAGGAGTGTTGTCGCACGCTCCAGTTCACCGTTGGTCAATGGGTGCAGGAGCAGGACCTCCCGCGGTTCCGGCATCGCGTACACAAGGCCATAGCTGGTCAATTGGTACAATTCGGCAGCTGAGGGCGGGTGCGCGTAGCGGTTCTTGTACTTGGCGTCGCCCAGCGCGATGGTGTTTTGGTGGCGCCGGAACACGAAGTCTGGGCGGATGGTCGGCCGGTTCCATCCGCTCGCGTTATCGAGATAGTTGAAAACGTCACCCCGGACTTCCTGCGTGCTGATGCGAATGTCGTCCGGGGCATGTTCGCTGAGGTAGCGCCCCAGGAAGCGCTCAAATACCAGATTCATGTTCAGCAGGAAACTCGACAGCGGCAGCTCACCGTCAGGGGCATGCTCGCCCAGCCGGGCACCTTGGTGGATGAGTGCTACCAGCGTCAGCGCGGTGCGGTAATGGCTGGAGCGTCGGTCGAGGTCATCAACGAGCGAACGAAGCTCAGTGAACCGCAGGCTCGCTCGTCCTTCCAATTCGCCAATGAGCGAGCGGTCGGCGTCGGTCAGGCGCAACACGAAACGCTTGCCTGGCTGCGCCTGTGCGACCGTGACCATGCGCTTGAAGATCCCCGGCTCCAGCTTGAAGCCTTCACCGTCGGGCCGATACCCCTCGATGAAGTCTTCATAGGAGTACATCGGGTGAAAGGTGCAGGTCGCAATGTAGGGGTCCGGGTTGCCACGGCCGTAGACCACGTCACGCTGGCGGTCGGCAAGCTGTGACGGCAGGCAGTTGAAGTTATGCCGTGCGACGACTTCGAGCGCGATGCGTTCCGCGTGGTAGGTCTTGCCGGTTCCCGGGGGGCCGTAGAGAATGACCTGCCGCTTGCGCTCCAGCATCTCAACAACGTGCCGGGCAATGCCCTCCAGGGGCGGCAGTTCGGGGCGACCACGGTCAAGGTCAGGTGGGATCACGACAAGTCTGTCAGGCGGCTGTTCCTCCTTGTCCACTGCTTCGGCGAAACCGGGCCAGGGACCGACGCCGTTGACCAGAAGCGAGGCCTCGATGTCGGCCACGGCCCCGTGGGTGGCCTCAATCCTTATCAGGCTGCTCGTCACTTCGACGGGGCGGACGTTTCGAAACTGCGGTGGTGATACCAGCGCACGGGCACTTGATGTGGCCGCTCGGCGCCCTGGATAAAGCGGTACCCACCGGTCACTTCTCCAACGGCCACCACCGTGGATGCATCCGAGAAGAGCGCGACAATGCTCCCTTCCGTGAGACGGCAGGCAAGTTCAGTGAGGTTGCGCACCTCGGTGGAGTGCGTTCCCAGGCCCGCGCTCTCGAATGCAGTTGCCACGGCCAGTCGGACGTCCCGCCGCTTGTTCAGCGCGATGGCCTCGGCCAGGTTCCCTACCTTGGCCGGACCGAGCGCCAAGTGCTCGAGCGCGAGCATCTCCTTCCAGGCCGACACCTCGCCGGCGAGCCCGAGGCACCAATGATCACGGGGTAGCAGGCCCCTGCCGACGCGGTAACGGAGTTGCACCGGCAGGTCGACCAGGGCAGTAATGCCGCTCCAAAACATGATGATTTGAAGATCCTGGGCGAACACCCCGGCCCCTGTCGGTACGATGCCAACGCGATACAACTGGGCCTCGGACCACGCCTGCGTGGCACCCCATGTAACCAAGTCCGGGAAGTTCATGTGCAGGTACTTGTGTAGCCACGCACTAGAAGACCAGCGCGGGGCGACAGTCTCGATCGCGGCCTGGAAGGCGTCCGGATCGATGGCCTTAGCCGGCTGGCCGTGGAACGTCTGGATCGCCTCGACAGCCGCCAGCATCTCAGTGCGCCGCTCTTCGAGCGCCTTAAGGGCGTCGTCCTCATGGATGGTGTGAATCGCCCGCGAACCCGGTTGCTTGGCGCGCCAGTCCCCGGTCTTCTTATCCTGCCAAGGCCCGAACTTGGCCGCGGAGCCACCGGAGATGCTGCCGAAGAGACGATAGTTGAACTCGTCGTCGTTCTTGAACTCCAGCCAGTAGTCCATCACTCCAGCCAGTAGTCCATCGGCTGTTCATTGGCGGCGTTATGAGGCAGTTCCCGCAACAACGCCGGCCCGCTCATCCGAGCGAGTTGCTCCGGCCCGAAACGCGCGAGGAAGGCCGCGCGTTGCCGAGCAAGCGCGTCGGGGTCCGGGAGCTGCAAAGACCCCAGATGTGCGGCCAGGTAACTGTCGAGAACGTCTCGGACCGACGGCGATGTCATGGAACCCACTCCTGCAGATGGCTATCGAGCCGTGCCGCTGACCATGCGTAGCGCGTCCAGTGTCTGCGCGACCACCGCCGCGGGCTGTTTGGCGATGGCCGTGCGCTCGAAGAGCATCCCGTCCATCTTGGCCTTGAGCGTGCGCGTGCTCCAGCGCTCGATGCGACAGATCTCGGTGTAGAACTGGCGCTTCAGCGGTTCATCGATGGCGATCAGTTCCCGCAGGTGGGTCCAGCTCAATTGTTGCCGCACTGCGGCCACAATCTCCGCGTCCGGAAACACCTCGGCGAAGCGAATCATCCGGTAGATGCTGCTCTTGTCGTATCCGCGGCCAAACTCGGCGGTAAGTGACGCCGCAACAGTCTCGACGATCTGCTTGCCGTAGCCGGCGCGTTCATCGCCAAGCAGCTCGGTGCGCAGCCGGACGCCAATCTGCCAGTATAAGTCGACCAGCTCGCTGTTGACGGCCCGCGCGACCCGGCCGCGCGCCCGTTCGATGAGCGCACGCAGCTCGCCCACCAGGGTATCGGACGCGCAGGGCATGAGTGGATCGGGCATTTTCAATCCTCCGGTCAGAACAGTTTCATCTGTGGGTCAGCGGTTTCGATTGGCTGCGTCGGCGTAGGCAGGGAGCGCGAGCCGACCAGGAAGTTCTCGTAGAGCGCCCGCTCCTTGTCGCCGGGCGGCAGCACATCGACGATGCTCTGCGCCAGGCGCTGCATGTGGTCAGTGCCGCCCGGAGATTCGCGGCCCGGTGCACCTGAAGGGCACGGCTTCGGGGGTCGGGGCGAGACCGGCTTTGACGGGGTTGTTGTGGATGTAATCGACCACCGCGGCTTAGTGGCGTTCGTCGCGCGCACGCCGGTCCCAATACTTCGGCTACCACAAGTGGAAACGGGGGAGGTAGCCGCAGGATGACCTTAGCACCCTGCCCCTGATCCCGCAATTGCACCGCTGGTTCCCGATTCACGAGGCGTTGCCCTGGAGACAAGCGCAATCGGCTATGATTGGCTGATCGCCGGGTGGTGATCGATGGTGCCTGGAACTGATCCCGGTGACCCCATCCCGCGCCGGACCCGTATTGGTGTTTGGCGCGTGCATCCGCGAATGACGATGCATCCTCCCGCCGGGGCTGCAGCGCGGCCCCTGTAAGCGATGAGGCGCCTCTTGCCGACCACTGCCACCGTTCTCATCGTCGACGACGCCGCGGAGAATCTCTCCGTCCTCGGCGGCTTGCTGTATCCGACGTACCGGGTCCTGGTCGCCAACTCGGGGGCTAAGGCGTTGCGCATCGCGCTCGGTACGCCGCGCCCCGACCTCATTCTGCTCGACGTGATGATGCCGGACATGGGGGGGTACGAGGTCCTGGAGCGCTTACGCGCCGACCCTGCCACCCAGGCGATTCCGGTGATCTTCGTCACGGCCATGGACAGCCCGGACGAGGAGTTGCGGGGTCTGGACGCCGGTGCCGCGGACTACATCACCAAACCGATCCGGCCCAACCTGGTGCTGGCGCGGGTGCGCACCCAACTGGAGGTCAAGCGGGCGCGCGACTGGCTCAAAGACCAGAACGCCTATCTGGAGGCTGAGGTGTCGCGGCGCATGGCGGAGAACGAACTGACCCAGACGGTTGCCATCCGCGCTCTGGCGACCCTGGCGGAGATCCGCGATCGGGAGACCGGCAACCACATCCTGCGCACCCAGGCGTTCGTCCGCCTGCTCGCCACGCACCTGAGTTGCCGGCCGGACTTCGCCGCGACCCTGGACCGGGGCTATATCGAACTCCTCACCCGCTCGGCGCCGCTGCATGACATCGGCAAGGTCGGCATCCCCGACGCCATCCTGCAAAAGCCGGGGCCATTGACGCCGCCGGAATGGGCGATCATGCAGACCCACGCCCGGCTCGGGGCCGACGCCATCGATCTGGCGCAGCAGGATCTGGAGCACCCGCTGCCATTCCTCACCGTGGCGCGGGAAATCGCGCGCTGGCACCACGAGCGCTGGGACGGCACCGGCTATCCGGACGGACTGGCCGGCGCCGCGATCCCGATCTGCGCCCGCATCATGAGTCTGGCCGACTGTTTCGACGCGCTCATTTCGCCGCGGGTCTATAAGCCGGCTATTCCCCTGGCGGAGGCGCGCGACCTCATCGCCACCGAGCGCGGCAGCCACTTCGATCCCGCCGTGGTCGATAGCTTTCTGCTGGGATTCAGCGACTATGCCGGCATTGCCCAGACGCATCTGAAGGCAATGACGAACGTCGTTTAAGTGGAGCATGGCCAGCTTCTGCGATGCGCCGACTGGTTGCTGGTCAAAGCAGACCGCAGCGGCTGGCGACCGCCACCCTGGGTCGACCCTTCCGGCGCTCGGGTTGGCTCTCGCGCTGTTGGTGCCGGTCCTGATCCTGGTCGGCGCGGCGGGGTTCAGCAACGTCGTGCGAGCGCATGAACCGCGCTACCCCAGCGCGAGCGGCGGCCTTGGCTCAGGTTGATACATGTTGAACGCTCTGCCCTTTCTCCCGCTGATTCATAACGCCGCCCTGCTGTTGTCACTGGCACTGTTGCTGGACCTGCTGAGCCGCGATCAGGGTGACCGCGGCGCTCGGGGCGCCCTGCCGATGCGGCTGCTGACCGGGCTGGTGATCGGGTGTATTGGGTTGGCGCTGATGCTCACGCCCTGGATGCTGCGTCCGGGCCTGATGTTTGACAGCCGCTCGGTCTTGCTGAGCAGCGCCGGGCTCTTCTTTGGCCCCTTGCCCACCCTGGTCGCCATGGCCATGACCGCCGTTCTGCGACTGATACAGGGCGGCGCCGGAGCCTCGACCGGAGTCCTCGTGATTCTGGCCTCCGGCACCATCGGAATCCTCTGGGGACATGTCCGACCCGCACCGGAGCGCTTGTCGCTGCGCGAGTTTTTTCTGTTCGGGGTCGTGGTCCATGGCGTCGTGTTGGTTGTGCTGCTGGTGCTGCTGGGGCTGCCGGTGGTGCAACGCATCGCGCTGCCGATCCTCCTGATTTACCCCGTGACCACCGTGCTGCTGGCCGTCGTGCTGGCCGCCCGGTTGCGCCGCCAACAGATCGACGCCGCGCTGCGCCGGGATCGCCTCTTGCTGCGCAATACCCGCGGACGCGTGGGTTTCGCGGGTTGGGAGTATGACCTGGTGACCCGCCGGTTGCAGTGGACGGATGAAGTTCAGCGCCTGTTCGAGGTCGGCCCGGATGAGGACCTCAGTGACCCTGAGCGGGTCATCCTGTTGTTCGCCCCCGCGGATCGTCCGTCCCTGCGAGCGGCCTTCGCACGGGTGATTGCCCACGCCGAATCCTATGACCTCGAACTGCGGATCGTGACTCCGTCCGGGGGGCAGCGCTGGGTCCGTGCCGGCGCCGAGGCTGAATTGCGTCGCGGGCGGGTGGTACGCGTCTTCGGCAGCGTCCTGGACATCACGGACCACCGCCAGGCCGAGGAACAGTTACGCACCGCCCAGACCGAGACGACGCGCCTGTTGGCGGTGTCCGACCAGGCGAGCCGGGCATTGCTGAGTCTTCTCGAGGACCAGCAGCGCACCGCCGAGACCCTGCGTGAGAGCGAGGGACGCGCCCGCATGCTGACTGAACAGTTGCCGGCCATCCTCTACCGCACCTCGCTCGACCCGGGGTGTCCTATGCTCTATGTGAGTCCACGAATCAACGACCTGGGCTACACCGCGGAGGAGATGATCGAGGATCCTGACCTGTGCGCCCGGCTGATTCATCCGGATGATCGGCAGCGCGTCTTGGGCGCGCGCGGCGACTTGGTGCAGCGTACGCCTGCGAGCGGCGCCGTCCTCGAAATGGATTATCGCCTGGCAACCCGTGACGGGCAGTGGCGGCACTATCACGACGCTGCGCAAATCGTGTGTGACGAGGCGGGTCAACCGCGCCACCTGCAAGGGGTGATGATCGATGTGACCCAGGCGCGGCAGGCCGAGCAGGACCTGGCCTTGCAGGCGCGTCGCGCCGAGGCGCTGCTGGAACTCCCGCGGGCGGTCGAGCGTCTGGACGAGCGGGCCTTCATGCAGTGCGGACTCGAGTTGGCCGAGGGACTCACCCGCAGCCCCATCGGCTTCATCCACTTCGTCAACGACGACCAGCAGGAGATCGAACTCGTGACCTGGTCGCGCGCGACCTTGGAGCACTATTGCCAGGCCGGTTTCGACCGCCACTATCCGGTCCAGCAGGCCGGCATCTGGGCAGACGCCGTGCGGCGACGGGTGCCGGTCGTGTTCAATGACTACGCCGGTGCTCCTCAGGAACAAATCCATCGCCGTGGTCTGCCCGCCGGCCATGCCGCGTTGACCCGCCTGATCAGTGTGCCGGTGCTCGAGGGGGGGCTGGTGCGGATGATCGCCGGGGTCGGCAACAAGGCCGATCCGTATACGGATCTGGATGTCGAAACGGTCCAACTGCTGGCCAACGAGGTCTGGCGCATTACGCGCCAGCGGCGCGCCGATGCGCAACTACGCAAATTGGCCCAGGCCGTGGAACAGAGTCCGGAGAGTATCGTCATCACCGACCTTGCGGCGCAGATCGAGTACGTCAATGACGCTTTCGTGCGCGCCACCGGATACAGTCGGGGCGAAGCCACCGGGAAAAACCCGCGCGTGCTCCAGTCCGGCAAGACGCCGGCCGCGACCTATGCGAGCCTCTGGGAGGCGCTGACCCAGGGTCGGCCCTGGCAGGGCGAGTTCATCAACCGGCGTCGCGACGGCAGCGAATACGCGGAGCACGCCATCATCACTCCGCTGCGTCAGCCCGATGGAACCATCACCCACTATGTCGCCGTCAAGGAGGACATCAGTGAGAAACAGCGCCTGGCCGCCGAACTCGACAGCCATCGCCACCACCTGGAAGAGCTGGTTGCCAGCCGCACCCGGGAACTCACCGAGGCACGCGTCCGTGCGGAGGCAGCCAACCGGGCCAAGAGTGTCTTTCTGGCGAACATGAGCCATGAAATCCGCACACCGATGAACGCCATCGTCGGTCTCACCCACCTGCTGCAACGCACCGAGATCACCCCGATTCAGGCCGAGCGGCTGATCCGGATCGATGGCGCGGCCCGCCATCTGCTGGCGATCCTCAACAACATCCTCGATCTGTCCAAGATCGAGGCGGGCCGCCTTGAATTGGAGCACACCGAGTTTGTCCTGGGTGCCGTGCTCGACCATGTGCATTCGCTGGTAACTGAGCAGGCCGGGAATAAGGGGTTGACGCTGGACGTGGTCGCCGACAGCGCGGGCGATACCCTGACGCGGCCGTTGTGCGGTGATCCGACGCGACTGAGTCAGGCGCTGCTCAACTACGCGGCCAACGCCGTCAAGTTCACCGAGCGGGGTCGGATCCGGCTGCGCGTCCGGGTGCTGGAGGAAACCCGGCGCGGCTGCCTGGTGTGCTTCGAAGTGCAGGACACCGGGATCGGCATCGCCCCCGAGCAGCGTATCCGCCTGTTCGAGGCGTTTGAGCAGGCGGATGCCTCCACGACCCGCCGCTATGGCGGCACCGGTCTGGGACTTGCCATCACCCGTCGCCTGGCACAGTTGATGGGGGGGGAGGCCGGGGTCGAGAGCACGCCGGGAGAGGGCAGCACCTTCTGGTTCACGGCTTGGCTGGGGCTCGGCCAGTCCTCGATCAGCGTCCCGCTGCCGGGTGCGGCAGGCGTCGATACTGAGCAGGAACTGAGCCGCCGCCATGTCGGGGCGCGGGTGTTGTTGGTGGAGGACAATGCGATCAATCGGGACGTCGCCTTGGATCTCCTGCGTGCGGCCGGTCTCGTGGTGGATACCGCCGCGGATGGCCGGGAGGCGCTCACGATGGCCGCGGCCACGGCCTATGACCTGATCCTGATGGACGTGCAGATGCCGGTGATGGATGGTTTGAGCGCGACCCGTGCCATCCGTCGTCTGCCGGGGCGGGCGAGCACGCCCATCCTGGCCATGACCGCCAATGTTTTTGCGGAACATCGCCAAGCCTGCCTGGACGCCGGAATGGATGATCATGTCGCCAAGCCGGTCGACCCGGGTACCCTGTTTGCAGCGCTGTGCCGGTGGCTGGACGATGGTCAGGTCGATGCGGTCGGTGCCGGCGTTGCCGCGCCAAAAGCGGTGCCCACTCCGCCAACGGCACTCACCCCCCTGGCCTTAAGCGCCCTGGTCGAACGCCTGACGGACCTGCTGAGCGTCGGCGACATCGCCGCCAACCACCTGATGCGCGAGTCCGCGGCAGCGCTGCGGGAAACGCTGGGGGAGCCGGCCGAGACCCTGTCGCGTCAGATCAATGCCTTCGATTACGATCAGGCACTGGTAACGTTAAGCGCTTTGCAGCAGCCGCATTGAGCGGCCGGCTTCTTCGCGTTCCCACGCTCCCGCGTGGGAATGCCGTCCGGCCGCTCCCGCGGCCAGTCGCTCAACGCCCGACCTGACGTCTTGCTCAGAGGTGCCGTAACCCAATCAATTAAGCTGCGTATAACTACCTAAACT
Organism: uncultured Lamprocystis sp.; assembly: GCA_964470155.1. Taxonomy (GTDB): domain Bacteria; phylum Pseudomonadota; class Gammaproteobacteria; order Chromatiales; family Chromatiaceae; genus Thiodictyon. The sequence goes on from CAYYAY010000002.1 coordinate 179,244, forward strand.
GCCATGGCGCGGTATCCTTTTCAGTCTGCTTGGGCTACGCTTTTCATAGTCATCCGCGGTATTTGAATGAGCACTTAACGAGGAGCAACTGATGGCGATCGAGCTAGAAATACGTGATGGGGAACCGTGGTGGTTGAGTCCAGATATCTGGGTAGTTCCTGGCGCGGATCCGGAAGGACCTCCTGGGTTGCCGATTGTGGGTACGCCAGCTTTTCTTTGGGCCAGCGTGCGTAACAATGGCTCGAGCAGCGTTCAAGATGCTCAAGTCCGCTTTTATTGGGCCGATCCATCCACTGGTTTCGACCGAAACACGGCCCATCAAGTAGGCACTTCGTTTATCTCTCTTAGTGCCGGGCAAGTCGGTGAGACTCTTTGTCTCCAGCCTTGGATACCCGAGTTCGTCAATAACGGCCATGAATGTGTCCTCGCGGAAGTTTTCCATGTCTCCGGTGATCCACTTCCGCCTACGATCACTTTCGATGTCTCGACTGATCGGCATGTAGCCCAACGGAACCTGGCTGTTGTCGTCGCGGCACGCAATGGATTCTTCCGCTTTAATTTTCGCGTGTTCAATGTCGCTCGGATCGAGCGCACGTTTTCACTAGCCCTGGAACTTGGCGAGATGCAACATCTGAAACCGCTTTCCAAAACGCTCGGCATGGACCTCGGGTCCATAGATCTTCGAGGCAAACTTACCCGCGCGGCGATTGTCGAGGATCGTTGCGCCAACGAAGATCAGATCGAGAATACCAACGAGCTTGAGGCTGGTCTCGAAATGATGATTGCCGCGTATGGCAAGACCGACCAAACACTCGTCGGCACGGTAGAAGGCGGTTCTGTTCTAATACATCTCATTCAGCGCGACGGTAAACGCACGATAGGTGGCACGAGCGTGCTTGTGCTTCCCTATGACACGACCACGCAGGAGGGTTGACAAAATGGCTCAAATCACCATCCCCAACCGGCCTTTTGCCTCAGATCTGATCACCGGATTGATGCTGCCGGACGGTATCTTTGTTACCATGCTTGGTCGACAGAATATTAATGTGCATCTCAACAATGCTGGGGCTTCCACGTTTGGCTCCAGCTCTGTCTACATCGAGAGCGTGTCAAACCCAGGTATCGTAGTAGCCCCGCGCACTCATTTTGTCGGCCCGCTAGCAGGTGGTGGTACGACCGTTCTCGCTTGGACGGCTGATTTTCGCAACTGCTCACCAGGTCTGCATTTTGTCAGCATCATCGTCGAGCGTGGCACCACGCGTGATCGGATTATCAAAAAGATATTTGTGCTCGGCGTTCACTTCGACGAGACCGACAGCGCGTTTGTAGCTGAAGTGCCAGAAGGTGTGATGCGTGCTCGGTTCGAGGCACTCTCCCGCCCACGGCTCGACTGCTGCTGCGGCCGAGGTACAGTGCCGGAACGCGAGAACGAGCCACCGCGCGAAGATCGGGATCCGGGCTGCCCGGATGATAAACGTCCGGTGCGCCGGAACCTGAAGCGGTCCTCGATCCACGATCTCGCGGATCTATTCCAGTATCACGAGAACGGCTTTCTGTTCTGCCCTCCTGGGTATCTCCCTATTTCGGTGCGATACGAATGGATTCCGACACCGCCTTTTGCCGGTACGGACGGCGATTTACCGTTCCAGGATCCATGGTGGAAGGTGTTGCTCTGTATCCTTGCTTTACTGCTCCTCATTGCGGCGGCGATCGCCGAAGCGGTCGATGGCACCGGATCCGTAACCGTTGGCGGCGGTACGGGTGGCACTAGCACGGACGAGGATGATTGTTGCGGTGTTCGCGCTGGTGGAGGTGGCACCAGTTATGTCGCGGCCGGACTGGTTGCGGCAGCGGCTGCTGTTGCCACCGCCGCTGCGGCGTCCGATGATCGTGATGCCTTTCAGCGTGGCCGAGACGCGACACCGCCGGGGCCAGGGGAATTAACCCTTGGAGAAACCTTTGAGATGGCCATCGACTATATCGAGGCGGTGGCGCTCGGGAGGCCGTTTGCGGTAACAGCGAAGTGGACCTACACCCGGACCACCGACAAGGCGATCTATACCCACTCGGCGAAAGATACAAACCGTAATATACTCAAGCGATAGCGATTTTCGGTTTTTCGTTCCCGATAATCTGGAACTTC
>CAYYAY010000003.1:0-178470 GCA_964470155.1 uncultured Lamprocystis sp.
CCTGGCTCCCACGCTCCTGCGTGGGAGCACGTGCGGGCGCTCCGCGTCCGGCGCCAAGACCGGACGCGGAGCGCCCGCCCGGCATTCCCACGCGGAGCGTGGGAACGAGAAGCCGTGCCGTCGGCGCTTAACTTAATGGCATTGACCCGTCGCCCGCAAGCGGGCTCCTACGGGTTGGATTTTTCGCGGAAATCGGGCCATCTTGGCCTGACACCGACAGGGCCGGAAGCCCTGACTACGCAACGGGTTACGATCAAGGCCCAGGTCGCCGGTACGGTGCTCCCCTGAGCAGTTGAAACCAAGGGCGGTTCAACCGTCGCGCCGGCGGCTGTCCGGTGCCGGTGGCGCAGACGCCATGACGCCGTATCCTACCGCGGTTTTTCCGCCGATACCAAGGATCTCCAGACCGCTCGTCAGGATCTCGCGGATGTGTTGCAGATCGCCGGCGGAGGCGGCCGCCAGGGGAAAGACGAAATCGGTTCCCTCCCCGATACAGAGGAAAGTGACCGGGACCGGGCTCTCGGTCTCGGCAGGACCTTTGACCTGGTCGATCGCCGACTGACCGTAATAGTCCGGATGGTGGCAGTTGATCAGATCGACCACCAGCGTTGGCCAACGCCGCGGATAGGCATCAAAAAAGGCGACTTGGCCCCGCATTGTTCGATCCTGGGCAACCACGATTTCAGGACCGAACAGCCGATCGATCGCGGATTCCGGCTCATCCAATACCGCCGCGGCCTGTCGGCAGAGACCCTTGACCGTCGATCCGGGGAGGAAGGGCACGCCAATGGTCGAATCGAATGCCAGATTCACCCCGGCCGGGTGCGGGTTGCCCAGCCCGGTGACCAGACGCCAACTCACGCGGGCATTCAAGGTCACCGCGGACCAACGGCGAGGGCGCACCCAGGCGTTCAGGGCGCGTTCGAGTCGCTCCCGATTGAGACGCAGCAGATCGCGCGCCGGGTTGCGGGCGCCGGTGCCGCGCTCATTGAACCCGTTGGCGAATGCGTCCAAGACCGGCTTGATCTCCTTGGGTGGGCGCGGGCGCTCGGGCGTGCCCTCCCACATGGCCAGATAGCGGGCCCAAACCAAGCCGGCGTTGGCGTCGCGCGGGACCATGGGGCCCCGCCCCGGCAGGACCTGGGTTGGTCCCGGGACCAATGCAAAGTGTCCGTTCATGACCGCTGCGCCTCCTCGCTGTCCAAGGCGTCGGCATAGAGCTTCACCTGATCCAGGAAGGCGATCGCCTCTGCACGGGCGGCCAGATAGTCGCTCCGGTCCGCCGCGACACAGGCGGCCAACAGCGCCCGTGGGTCTGTAGCACCGGTGGTCGCCGCGGAACCGAAGGGATGCCGCGGACTGTCCCGCAAGAGCCATTTGGCCAGCAGATCGACCAGATATCGCACCTCGGCCTTGTCGTCGCGCAGCAAGGCAGCGACCGTGACCTGCAGGCCCTGGGTACGCACCTGAACCGGCAGGCCGCGCACTCGCGGGGTGGCCTTCTTGCGCAGGTTGGCGCTCCAGTCCGCGACCTCCCGGTAAGCGAACCGGGCGCGCGCCGCGGTCAGACTGCGGTCTTTGCATTCGCTTATCATTATCCCCTCCTCACTTGGAGACCAGGGTCCAGAGGCAGAGCCCCTGGCCGACCGTCTCGTTGCCGCCGATCTGCACCGCGCCAAGCACCTGCGCTTGCGCCAGCAGGTCGTCGAGACCGGCCGACCCGGCACCGCCGGCCGCGGCTCCGGTCGCGGCCGTGCGCTGGCGCCGCTCGCCGATCAGGGCGACGAACAGACAGTCCGACGGAAGCTGCTCCTCGTACCATAGACTGCCTGTCTCGGTCTCGTCGGTCTCCGGGTTCTCCCAGGCGTCGGTGGTCTTGCCGCCGGTGAGCTTGATCCGCGCCTGGACCGGGATGGCGGTCTCCAGCAGACACGCGAAATCCGGGTCCGGAATGATCACCAACCCGCTCTCCAGCCGGGAACGGCTGTCCTTTTCCTCCGCCGGCAGCAGCGTCGCCAGGTGGCCGGCCAGGGTCTTCACCGATTCCAGATGACCGACCTCATCGGCTGGATAGATCAGGTCTTCCAGCACCAGGGTGGTCCGCCCGAGCGCCGCATCGCTGACCAACACCGTGGTCCGATCGTCCGCCGCCCGCGGAACGGACCAGTCGATTCCCAACAAGGGCGGCAGTCCGAGCGTACGCAGGTCGCGGGCGAAATGCTCCAGGATCAAGGGGCAGGTGACATGGAGAAAGGGCCGGCTGAGCGAGCGCACCGGATAAGCGAGCAGGCGCGCCTCGGTGAAGGCGAGGAGCCCGGCGCGGATCGCGTCGGGTCGCTCGGCCCCGTCGAGACTCGGGCCGAAGAGCTCGTCGATCTGCCCGCTCTGGAGTGTTCGATCCTGCTCCAACACGTCGCGCGCCACGCCCTTGACGCCGGTCGCGGGCAGGATCGGAAAGCCGGTGGCGGCGTCACGGGCGATGGGCAGGTCCACCGCACCGGTGGTTTGGCCGGTCCCGCAATGGGTAGGTGTCAGGGTGTAGATGCCGAGTAACGCGGACCGATTCCAGACGCTCATAGGTTGTCCTCCGATAGCCGTGGGCCGAGCCCCACCAGGGTGTGTCCGAAGCCGAAGGCGGCTTCCTCGCGGGCGCCCAGGGGATGGGCATCATGCAGGGCGAGCAGCCTCTCGCGGCGCTGCCGCGGGGTGCCGCCCCGCATCTCGATCAACCAGGCGCTCCCGGCCGGGACATAGGCCCGGTTGGGGCGTGGACGGGCACGGGTCATATCGAATCCGCCCAGGGTCAGCGGGTGACCGGTCAGGGCGGCGACGATGCGGACCTCGACGCTGCCGCTACCCGCACCGCGCAACTCCGGTCGGTCCGGACGCGCCAGAAACACCGGGGTCAGGGTCATCAGCCAGAAGCGTTCGCCGTCGGCGACGGCCTCCGGGAGATGGGCACCGGCCAGGATGCGCTCCCAGGTCGGGACCAGACGCTCGATCGCGTGAAAGCGGACCAACCGCCCTTTGCGGCCGGCCGTGCCCCCGGCATCCTCCAGCGCGCCACGCCGCAGGGGCGACTGCAAGTCGGCGCGCAGTCCGCCGAGCAGACCGCTGTCACGTTGAAAACGCAAGGCTTGCAGAAAATACAGCAGGCCGTGACGGGCGGTGCCCTGGGCAGCGCGCGCGGCGCGGTCGATGGCGAGACCCGGCTGGTACTCGCTGGTGACGAAGGGCGGCAACGGACCGAAGGTGATGCGGTCCAGGGTCAAGGTGCCCTCGCCGGTCAGAGCGGCCTGCAGACCTGTCGGGCTCAGCCAGCCGGTCAGCGGCTCGGCGTCCGGCAAGTCGGGGCGTCCCACCAGGAGCCGGTCGGGTCCCAGGTCGCTGAGGTTCGGATGGGTCGACTCGACCGGATGGGCGCGGACCGCCCGCTGACCCTGCCGCAGCAGAAATCGCGGCGCCGGCACCCAGGGCTCCACCACGGGCGGCGTCTCCTCATCCGCGGACAAGCGGATACACGCCGGCAAAGGCCCCTGGAGTTGCCAGCCGGGCGGCAGTGCGTCGGGGCCGCCGACCAGTGCGGCGCGCGCGTCCTTGGCGCGGCCCGACCAGTCATCCAGATCCAGCGGCGGGGTGGCCCCGCGCAACAGTTGACTGCGCACCAGGCCCTGGAAGGTCCGGGGCGAGGGCGGAAACTCCGAGCGCAGCCGGTGGGCCTCCCCTGCCGCAAACGAATGGGGGGCGCCGAAGGTGATGGGCTCCAGCGGCTCCACCAGAAAGCGGGTAATGGTGGTATCGCTCATGGTCCCTCCCCCTCGCTATCGCCGCCGCCGGCCAGGGCGCGGCAGAACAGCAGCCCATCGGTATAACGGTCCGGATCGTTCGGATGGAGCCGGATACCCTGGCGCCAGAGGGCGAGCGCCGCGTTCTGTCGATCCTGGGCGATTTCCGGGCCGCCAAGACAGGTCCGCAGCAGGCCGCGGAGCAGGCGTTCTTCCCGATCGTCTTCGTCCGGCTCGACAAGCGGGTGCTTGGCGATTTCCTGCAACGCCTGCTGCACCGCCGGGGCACGCTCACGCAGCTTATAGGGCAGGCGAGATGATAGGCCCCCGTCGCGGAAAGCGTCGCGCACCAGGGTCATGGCACGATGCGCCCTGGGTGACTCGTCCGGCGCATCGTCGGGGCCATTCCAGGGCAGCGCGAAGCGGGTCTTTTCGCCACCCCGGGAGGCGTGCCCAACCGCCAGTGCGCGGCGTCCTGTCCAGATCGCCCCCGGCGGCGGTCCGCCATCGGTATCCGGCTCCTTGGCGAACTTCAGTAAGGCCTGGGACCGCGCAAGCAGCACCGAAAGCGGGGTTTTGTAATGACCGAAGGCGATCCCGGCGGACAGGCTGACACCGCGGCCCAGCATCGGCAGCAGCGGCCCTTCGACCGGCAAGGACGCGCTATTTGAAGTGTCGGCCGAGTGCGGCTCCAGCAAGTCGCCACGCTCGACCGGGAGACGGATCGGCGCCTTATCCGGACCCATGAGCGGGATTGCGAAACGGCGGCGCGCCCGGTCTTGGTCGTAGGACCCCTGCCAGTCGCGATGCCGCCAGGCCCAGGGATCGGCCTTGAGATCTAATGACGGATCGGTATCCACCACCCAGGCCGCAGAGTAAAGCTGCTGGAGCCGGGCCGCCAGGTCCAGTGCCTCATCGGCCGGGGCGAGACAGAGCAGGTCATCGCCGCCCGCATAGATCAGCCGGCCCGAAAACTCCATCTCCACCACCCAGGGCACGATCCGGTGGCCGAAATGACCCAGCGCGCGGGTAACGAAAGCGTGCAGGGACGGACCCATCAGGCGCTTGGCGTCCAGCAGGTCGCCCCAGCCGGCTTTTTGCAGGGACTCGCTGTCCTTCAGTTGCGCCACGGCGTCCGGATGGATCACGTCGCGCCAGCGGGTGGCGATCGAATCCGCATCGCCCAGCAACAGACGGCCCATCCGGTCGCCGTCCATTCGGATCACGGCGATCTGGGTACCGGGGCTGGTCGGCAGTTGATCAACATTGCGAACGCTGGCCAGGCCGAAACCGGGGGTTGGCTCAGCCGGGCGTTCACGGGAGCCTTGACGGGACGGCGTCCAGCGCTTCCGGGCGGTCTTCAAGAGGTCGCGGGATGCCGCCGCGACCTTGCCGAGCGCGTCCGCACGGTGAACCAGGTGCGCCGCATCGGGTGCACGCCCGGCGCGATCCCGCAGGCCCCGCGCCTTGCCCTCAATGGCATCCGGAAACAGCAAATCCTCCGGCTCGTACTCAAGAAATGCTCGCAGCGCGCCCGTCAGGCCTGCGGCCTGGGCGGCGAGGCGCGGCAGGCTGCGTGCGAAGCTGGTGCGCTCCAGACCGGCAGCGTCGCAGGCGGCGAGCAGGGCATCGAGCTGCGGACGCAGCGCGGTGTCCTTCAGCACCGCGGCAATGAATCTTTGAGCAGCCACGGTCGCGGTCGATGGAAAGGGGACACGCAGCTTCTCGTCTCTGTCCCTGTACCTGTCCTCTGGGTTCGTACCGGCCCAGACATGGTTGAATACAAGCCGGTTGTCGTCCTGATCCGCGGTCACGAGAAAGCGCTTGAGGGTACAAACGCCGCACAGACGCTCGGCACCCGTCTCGTCCGGGTCGAGCGCTTTGCGCCTCCAGAAGTCGCGCGCCTGTTGGCGCAGATGGTCCAGTCCGTCCACTGTGCCGCCCGCGTTGGTCAGTGCCTGGCGCTTGCCGCAGAGGGTGCATTTTTCCCCGTGCTCGTCCGCCAGCGCGTTCTCGGGGACCGGATAGCTCCGCTTGCGCAGGGCATGGCGGGCTGAGAGCTGGTGATGGGTCAGGGCATAATCGAAGCCCCGCTCCATTTGGTGATACTCCAGCTTGCTCGCGGCATAGGTGTAGCGGGTGCGCTCATACAAGGCCCAAACCTCGGGCGGGACCCAGGGGCGCAGCCGCGCGGTACGGTCGTTCATCACCTGGCGGTCACGCGCGGCGCCGGCCGGGTCCTTGGGCGCGCGGAAACCGGCCTTTTGGACGGGCAGCGCACGTCCGAGCAGATGCTCCGGGTCCTGGATGCAGCCGAGCGGGAGCCAGGGCACGGCGGTCCAGATGCAATAGAGCGGCGGCTCCTTGAGTTGGCGGTCCCAAATGGCGGTCCAGGCGCCCTGCCCCACAGTGCTCTCTAACCAGGCTCGGACCTTGGCGGCCAATTCGGCCCAATGCCGGGTGACCGCGTGTGTGGCCGCCGCGGCCAGGGTCTCAAGCGACTCCAGATGCCCTGCCCCGCCCTTCGGCACTAGCACGACGAAGGCGTTAGGCAATATGGCCGCAAAGCTGCTTGGATTGGCACCCGGTCGCAGCGCGTCCGGATAGGCGTCATAGAGCCAGGTATCCACCCGCGGGTTGGCGCGCAGGTCGGGGTAGAGGATGCAGTCCGGGCCATACCGCTCGACAAAGGGCTGCATCGCGGCCCAGGCCAACTCGGCCAGCAGCATGGAGCCGGTCCAAAGATCCCGGCCGGTGCGCGCCTCGGCGATGAAACCCTGGGCGGGGCCGATCGAGAAGCGCAGCAGCCAGGGTTCGCGGGCGCCCTCGGACCATTGATTGTCGAGCCAGGCCCGTTCGTTCATCCGGTGGGGTTTGAGGAAGGCCAGCGCGGTGGTGACCCGCAGGTGGTCCCAGATCGAATGGTCGGGGCAGCGGCTGTCGGCGGGCATCTCCTCCCACAGTGGGTCGCTGCCTGGGCGCCCGTCCAGCGGGTTACGCCGGGCGATAAGCTCATCACGAAACCGCCTCCAGAGCGTCACAAACGCGACCTCAAGTCCTTCGGGATCGTCCCAAACGGGGTGCGGCAGGTCCTGGTCCGCCGCCACCTCCATCTCGGCCTCAAGGAGCGATTGGGCAAGTTCGCGGCGCGTGAGGTCGTCGTCACCCAGCAAGGGCTCGACCTGCAACTGATAACCTTCCGCAAGCGGGTGAACGATGATGCGATTCGCAGGTTCGGACCAATAGACATTCACCGAGTCAGAGCGGTTGCGCGCATAGAGCAGCGGGCGGTCGGCACCGCCCGCACACCAGTCGGGCGCTCCGATGGTGTACTTTAATTCCATTCCCGACTGCGCCTGATATAGCGCCGCCGCAATTCGCTTGTGTCCCTTGAGCGACTTTTTCGCCAAGAGCTTGTTGCCGTCTTCCTCCCCCATAATCCGCTGGACCAACGCCTCAAACCATTTTGACCGACCATAGCGAAAATAGGGCTTGGCCGGCGGATCATGAAAAAACTGGATGAGCTTCTGCTGCCAAAACGCCGTCTTATCCATGGGTCTGTGCTCCAGGCAGCGAATCCATAAACCGATCCATCGCATTGGCCGCAAAGGGCTCCAGCGGTCGGGATTCGTCGCGTATCATGGCCGGCGGATACGCGCCGGGCACGGCGCCGTCCAGCCGCACGAACAGCGGATGCAGCCGACCCGCGATGGCCAGCAACCGCAAGTGCAGCAGACTGCCGTGGCGCTCGAAGTGGCCGCCCCCGCGGGCGTCGTGGGGCACCAGGGTCAGCGGCGGTGCACTGACGGACGTAAAGCGGAAGGTCAGCGGCAGGCCGAAGCTGGCCCGCTCCGGCGTCGCCCGCATGAGCTGCCCGCCCTGGCGGGTCCGCGCGAGCACATGGTCCTTGACCATCTGATAATCCGGCGCCCGCCGCAGCCGGAATTCCTGCATCCGCGACCCCGCCTCCGCCAGCGCGGCATCCCAGCGCGCGTGCCCCGGCTCCAACAGACCCGAGCGCGACAACTGCCCCAGGTGCGGGTGCAGCGCATCCTTGGCCCAAGCCGCTCCATCGGTCGCGAACCATTGCCGAATCCGGGCCAGGCCGGCACTCAGGGCGGCCCGCGCCCCTGTTGCATCGGCGGCATCGGCAAGCAGCGGCAGCTCGGCCAACTCAGGCCAATCCTCGCCGCTGCCCTCCCAGCCGATCAGCGCCACCGAGCCGAAACCCCGCCGGGACCGACTGCCGAGTCCGCCCAGATGACCGAGCAGCCACCAGGCGGCGGTCCATGCGCGGCGCAGGTCGCGGCCCTGGGCGGGATCGGCATCGCCCCGCCGCGGCAGCACGCAGCGCACCTTGAATTCATGATCCGGGACGATGGCGGTCCGCGCGCGGTTGTCCCCCATCCCGAACGGATAGCCTAGATAGATCAGGCCATTGCGGGTATCGCGGCCCTGCCCCCGGTTGAAGCGCTCCGGGCGCAGACCGGGCCAATCGACGCGGGTCGGCGGGTTCGACTCGATCCGCAGCAGACAAGGCGACTGACCGGCACCAGGGCGCGTGCCGCCGAAGAACCGGTCCTCCCGCGTCAGCCGCGCGCCCGGCGCCCAGGGCCGACCGAAACCGGGGTCCGCTGCCCGGTACCAGTAGCGCAACGGACCTTTGATGCCGGGTGCCCGCAACTCCGCCTCTTGCTCGGCGTCGCCCAGAAACAAGGGTGTCAGCACCCGCAGGTTCAACCTCAACTCCGAGATCATGGGGGTCTCCTTCGGTCAAAAGGCTTCCAGGTCGCGTGCCAGTGCCGCCCGGCCCGCGCCGGGCTGGGTCGAGGTCCCCGCGGCGCGCGTTGCCGTCACGTCGAACTGCTCGATGGTCGGACCCTTCTCCCGTGTCCAGCCGGTGAAGCGCAGCAGACGCATTTTCTTGCCCGCGGGCGGCACCAGCAGGTCCAGGAGTTGGTTGGTCATGTCCTCGTGATGGCTGGAGATAAAGACCTGGCGCTTGCGCTGATCCTGGTCATCGGCATAGGCGAGTTGACGCCACAGCACCGCCTCGCGGGTGAGGTTCGAGAGATCGTAGGCGGTCGTCACGTCGTCCAGCACCAGCACCCGGTGGTTCAGATACTGGGGCACGGCCAGGTTCTGGGAGGTCAGGAAGGACACCGCAATCTGGGCGCGCTGGCCGGTGGACAGATGGCGGAGTTCGCGACCGTCAGCGGTGAGTACCTGGTAGACGCGTCGGGTCTGGGGCGGTGCGTCGGTGTCGGCGGAAGGGATTGCAATCCGCTGCTCATCCGCGGCCAGCCGTAGGGGCAGGATGCCGTCGACGAGGCTGAAACGGCGCAGGACCGTATTGGCCAGACCTTGAACGGCACACATCAGCTCGCAGTTCGGGCCGGGGCGGGCGATTTCCAGGATGCGCTCCCGGCACCAGATCACGGCGCGCTGGGCGGCAACGATGGATGCAAGGGCCTCTCGGCGTTGCGGCTCACGATCCTCCCAGGCCCGCAACGCATGCCGCCGCGTCCAGGGATCGCGCAGCTCGCGCAAGGCACCGCTCAGGGCCTTCTGCCTGGCCTCCAGCTCGGCGACCTCAACTGAGGCAACGGCCCGTCGAAGACGCTCTTCTAGCTCTACATGCTCTTTGTCGAGCCGCTGCCACAGCGTGAACGCCTGCCGACGGGGAACAAGCCAGTCTTCAATGGCTTGCGCACACTGGCGTGCCTGATCGGCATCGACCGCAGCCAACTCGGCCAGCGCCCGTTGAAAGCGCTCCTCGCCGGCAGGTGCGTCTGCCGGCACTTTCACCCGGCTCCAGCGCGGTGCGTTGTCGGCCAAGGTGCGGAACAGCTGCGCCGCGTCCGGTTGACCCGGATCGCTTGCCGCAAAGGCCCTGACCTCGCGGGCGAGATCGGGATACTGATGGTCAATCTCGGCGATTCGGGTCTTTACCTTCTCAAGTTCCTCTCGTATACCGGCGGCATCTTCGCTTGCGCCCAGCGCCCGTTTCTTCGCGTCACCGATCTGTCGCTCGATTTCGGCGGTCAGTGCCGCGGCGAAATCCTTACGCAGATCGGAGCGGTCCCCGCCTTCCGGGTACCCCGCCGCCTTGCGAACCTTGGCGGCCCAGGGATCCAACGTGCCATCGTCTTCGATCGTCACCGGTGTTTCTGCCGCTCCCGGCCAGTCTTTGGCCATCGCCGCCAACTCCAGATAGGGTTGACGCAGACCACGATAGGCCATGACCAAGGTGGCGTTCAGATCCGCCTTCGCCTTGTCCTCCGCGTCCGGCGGCGGTTGCTGCAACAGCTGCTTGGCCTTGCTCAGTGCATCCTCCGGGGTGTTGCAGAGCACCCCGGTTCGGTTCTCGGTGAGCAACACATCGACACCCGCGGGAAGTGGCTCGTACATGTCGCGCAGCGTATTGCCCTGCACCGCCTCATCGAAGAGTTTGTCGATGCGGTCCTGAAAGAATGCGGTCAGTCGTGCCGGGAGCTCCCGGTCTTCATAACGATTGGCATCCCGAATCAGGCGAAAACGGTGGTCCAGATCGTTTCCCTCACCCCAGGTCGGCAACGGGATCCCGCCGTTGGCCGGTTCCAGCGAGACGGGATGTGCATAGCCCCTAACCGCCGCCTCCAGTCGAAACCCAACCCCACGCGTTGCATAGCGCGACCTCAGGTCGGCGTCGCCGACCGCTCCGTTCGATCCGTAGGGCCAATACCAACCGGTCAGCAGCAGGGTGATGGCCTCCAGCAGGCTGCTCTTGCCGTAACCGTTTGGGGCCGTGATCAGCACCAGATCCGCATCCACGTCGATCCGGTGCTCGCCGGTAAAGCCTCGAAAGTCATTGAGAACCAACGTCTCAATACGATTGATCGCGATCCCCGATGGTGCCGTCATGAACGCGTCTCCTCTGCAATCCGGGCAGCGGCGGACGCGACGTGATCACCCCAGGCGTGCAGCGGCGAATGCTGTTTTCCCCGCTTGTCCTGCGGCTGCGCATAATAATCGGCCCAGTAGCCGATGGTGTCATCAATCAACCCTCCCAGCTCACGCGCATAGCTTGCCTCCCGCGGGTCCGTCGGGGGGCGCGTGTCGAGCGCTTCCTTGAGACCCTCGACGATCTGGTCCCGAGTCACGGGCTTGAGCTCGGGCAACACCAACGCCTTGGCTTGGGGGTCCAGCAGATCCGCCAATCGATAGAGGTGATCCCACGTTGGAACGGGGCCGCAGTCGCAATCCGAATCCGAGCCGGACGGACCCGCCCCCGCCGCGTCCGGCAGCTCGACATACAGGGTGTAGGCGCCCCGATGCCAGTCCTGGGCCGCGGACCAGGCCCGCAACCGCACGGCCGTCTCATTGGACGGCACGACCGGCCCCGGTGCCAGCACACAGGTCAAGGGGCGCAGATAATCGTGCTCCATGGCGGTCTGCGCGACCCGGCGCAGATAGGTGTAAAGGGCGTCCTGAGCCTGCGCCTCGTCCGGCGGCTTCAATTCGTTGAAGGATGGGGACACCCAAACGGCGAGGCAGACATCGCTGAGATAAATCCCCTCGCGCCTCCACCAGTGGCGGGCAGCCGGCGGCCTCTGCTCCGCGGCGACCAGCCGGTAACGCTCCAGCAGCGCGTCGCGCTTGCGCCTATCCTGCTCGGGGTCTTGCTTAGCGCCGGGGCCTGGCGTCTCGCTCATGTAGATGACTCCGTTGAATCGACCAAAGAACCCTGAAAACGTGTCAGCCGCACCCTGGGCTCGACCCGTGACGCGGCGACTAGCTCGGCCAGCACCGCTGCGACACGCTGGGGGTCACGGGCGCGGCGGATCAGTTCGGCGGCGCTCAGGGTTTCGCGGTGGCCAATATAGAGGGTGCCGATGCCGCCCTCCTCCCGCGGAGGGTTTTCGATCCTGAGCCGATCGACCGCGAAGCGGGTCGAGGGCACGCTGAGATAACGTACCAGCCGCTGTGGCGCTGCTGCCGTGCGCCGCGTCCGGGGGACCAGTGCCTGTTCCTGGACCAGATAGACAGCGCGGGCCATACCGCTCGCTGTCGCTGCCAAGCGGATCTCCAGGCCTTGCTGTTCGACCGGCCGCAATCCGTCCCACCAGGGCGCGAGCGGTTGCGCACCGGGCGCGCCTGTACCGCCGGCGTCCGACGCCTGCTCCTTCGCCGCGATGGCGCTTGCCAACAGGAGTGGAACCAAGATCGACAACGGGTCTTCGGTCAAGGGCAGGTACCACAACGGGGGCGGTTGGGTCGCCCTAGCCGGTTTGTACATGGCCCAGATCCAGGTCCACAAACGCAGAGGCGCACTGAGTCCGGTGGGTTGCAGCAGCGCCTTACAGCCCGCGGCCAGCCCGGTCGCTCGATCGGCAATCGCGGTCCCGTCGCCGACAGTCTGCGCGGGTGCCGCGAGCGGAAAGAGGCAGTCCAGCCACAAGCGCCAGCGATCGGGCGCATTGGCGCGCAGCCAACCGGCAAGACGACTGTCGTCTGCCAGCTCGATCCTCAGCAACGCGGAGAACGTCCGCTCGTAGAGCGCCTGCAGAAAGAGGTCCGCGGTGAGTTTTGGTGTCTCGCCGCCAAGGGCGCAGGCGTCCGGCCCCAGAAAGACGTTATGGAGCAGCGCGGCGACCTGGCAGGCCAGGGGCGGACCGTTCACCGTCGCGCCCGCATGCGCATGGACGAACCCAGTGAGGATCTGCACCTGATAAAATTGCAATTGCTCGTATGCGGCAACCCAGGGGGCATTAGGAAGACTGGCGGCTTCGTCGGCCGGAACAGGCAAGCGGCAGTTCTGAAACTCCTGAGTGATCGACAGAGCGGCGTGGCGCACCTGCGGCTCTTCGCTGCCGAAGCCGCAGAACAGCAGATTGCGGGTCCGGGCACGGTCGCGAAAGAGGTCGAGTGCCCAGTTTTCTTTGCGGAAGCTCTGGAGCTGACGCTCGGTGAGGATGATGCGCTCCGCCTGGCGAGCCAGCGCCTCGTCGTACTCCCTGCCGGGATGACGCTCGGCGTCGCGTCGTGCGTCGCGATAGGCGTCGGCGCAGCCGTTGATCTTGTACAGACGCAAGATGGGCCGGCAAATGCCCTGGGTCCACCCACCGCGGCGGTTCGCCTTGGCGCGGTACTCATCCAGATTGCGGATGACGGCGGGCGTTACGCCGTCCAGATCGTTGGGGTTAGGGCAAAGGTCCGGACCCAGGCTGCGCCGGTAGGCGCGCTCGATGCAGCAATCGTAGTTGGTGCTGATGATCTCGGTGATGAGACCCTCGCGCGCCAGATAGGCGAGATAGCGATGGGCCGGCAAGGGCTCCAGGGCGGCGAATTCATCGATCCGCAGGGTCTGGCAGACCGCGTTGGCACCCCACAGGAGTTGGCCGATCTCGGCCAGTTGAGAGAGGGCTTTTTCCCCGGTATGCTCAAACAATTCCCGCAGGGTGGCGCACTCCGGTCCGCGCGGATGGGCCGGCGGCCGGAGGACCCAGGGTGCCGCCGGGTCCGGGTCCGTCGCGCTCTCCCGACAATCGTCCAGGCAGCCCTGTATAGCCTGCCGAAGGGCACCAGCCATGCACCCTACGGTCGGCTCCAGATCGGACCCCGGAACACGTGCGGCAACGCTGATGCCAGCCCCGACGAACGGCACGACCCCGCCTTGAAGGACGCGGTCCACCAGCCGTGCGAGCCTTTGGTCCACTGATTCCAAAACGAAAGATCCCTGTTGTATCGACGACCCTGAGCGTCTCCCCTGCCCCCGACGGCAAGTGCCGCAGGCTTTTACCCCATGGTATCCAATATCGGGCGTCGCGCCAATCCGTGGAGCCATTGATCGATTACCGGGCCGGGGGTTTGGCCGCAGACGCGTACGATCTTTGGTACCCGCACAACTTCACCTAAGGCGATTTCCGAAGAGCTTCGTACCACGCGGGCTCAACCTCCGGTGACCGGTGCGACGCGCCCGGAGGTCGACGCGTTGGCGGGGGGCGGCACCGCGCTCGGCTGAAACCTCGACTTCCTGTTCTGTTATGCGGGTGCAGCAAGATCCGCAGGACGCTGTAGGGGCGACTAAAGTCGCCCCTACACGTCGGTAGATCATGTCCCGGAAATCACCCAAAGGTATCCATCGGCAGCCGCTCTCCTACGCCCGCGGGTCCTCGCCGGCAATCCCCAGCAGATCGGCCAGATCCAGTTCGATGGCATCGAAGGGCGGGATGCGCGCCCGCCCCCGACCGGCCGCCTGCTCCGTCGCTGTCAGCGTCATGACGACGCGCCACTCGCCGTCCTGCAGCGCATGGGCGACCAGGGTGCGCGCCTCGGGCCAGATCAACCAGTAATACGGCACCCGGTGGCGCTTCAGCAGCAGCGGCAAATGGCGGGTGTCCTTGTGCTCATGGCCAGGGGAGACGATCTCGCAGACCCAGTCCGGCGGCAGGTCGATGACGCCGTCGGGCAGTCGCGGCAGCCGCGCGCGGCGCCAGCCGGCAAGGTCATGGGACGGGCATTCGTGGGCCTCGTAGGCGACGCTGATTTCGGTGGCGATCCACCAGCCGCCGCCCGGGCCGCTGCCGCTGTCGAAGGCCCCCAAGTGACGAAAGGTGCACCCCTGCGCCCGGCCGTGGGCGAAACGCGCCATCGGTCGGCGCACGATCTCGCCGCCGATCAGTTCCACCCGCTCCTCCGGAAAGACGAGCAGGTCCGCGAGGGTTTGCAGTTTGAATGCTTCCATCGGTCACCTCTCCGGTCGCGGGCTGACGGACAAGACCCCAAGCGTCGCGCAACCGGAGTCTTGAAGGATGTAGGGTGGGTTTTAACCCGCCCCAACGCAAAGGCCAAGCCCGAATATCCGGCGGAGCGATAGCGCTGCCGATCCTCAAGCGTCGCGGTGGTCGGATGGGCATCGCTCTCGCTCTGCCCATCCGACGCAGCGCCGGTA
This sequence comes from uncultured Lamprocystis sp., assembly GCA_964470155.1. Classification (GTDB taxonomy): domain Bacteria; phylum Pseudomonadota; class Gammaproteobacteria; order Chromatiales; family Chromatiaceae; genus Thiodictyon. The sequence continues at coordinate 14,719 of CAYYAY010000003.1, forward strand.
GTTGCCGCGGGATTTGCCAGCCCCCGGCGGGATCTAGTACCTTGACCGGCTTGCCAAGAACGGCCCCGATCCGCGTTCCGGCCGCGCCATCCCGGCGCATTCGGTTCATCGGACCGCGTCCCGCACCCCCACCAACCGGAAGTACCCGCCATGCAGCCCGTCCTCAAATCCACCAAACTGGCCAATGTCTGCTACGACATCCGCGGGCCGGTGATGGCCCGCGCCTACCAGATGGAGGAAGAGGGCCACCGCATCATCAAACTCAACATCGGCAATCCCGCCGTGTTCGGGTTTGAGGCGCCGGACGAGATCGTGCGCGACGTGATCCACAATCTGCCCAACGCCGCCGGCTATATCGAGTCCAAGGGGCTGTTCGCCGCGCGCAAGGCGATCATGCATTACACGCAAGAGAAGCAAATCCCCGGCGTTCAGGTAGGTGATATCTATGTCGGCAACGGGGTCTCCGAACTGATCGTGATGACCATTCAGGCACTGCTCGACAGCGGCGACGAGGTGCTGGTGCCGGCGCCGGACTATCCCTTGTGGACCGCCGCGGTCTCCCTGGCCGGCGGCACGCCCTGCCACTACATCTGCGACGAGGGGTCGGGTTGGCTGCCGGATCTCAACGATATCCGCGCCAAGATCACCCCGGCCACCCGCGCCATCGTCGTCATCAACCCCAACAACCCGACCGGCGCCCTGTACCCGGTGGAGCTGCTGCGGGAGCTGGTGGAGATCGCCCGCACCCACCAGTTGATCATCTACGCCGACGAGATCTACGACAAGGTGCTCTACGACGGTGCCGTCCATACCTCCATTGCCGCGCTGGCGGAGGATGTGCTGTTCCTGACCTTCAACGGCTTGTCGAAGAATTACCGCGCCTGCGGCTACCGCGCCGGCTGGGTCGTGGTGTCCGGTGAGAAACGCCACGCCCGCGACTATGTCGAGGGGCTGGATATCCTCGCCTCGATGCGGTTGTGCGCGAATGTGCCGGCCCAGTACGCGATCCAGACTGCGCTGGGCGGTTATCAGAGCATCGACGATCTGGTCGCACCCGGCGGGCGGCTGTGCAAACAGCGCGATCTCGCCCACGACATTTTGACCTCCATTCCCGGCGTGACCTGTCACAAGCCGCAGGCGGCCCTATATCTGTTCCCGCGGCTGGACCCCAAGGTCTATCCCATCGTCAATGACCAGCACTTCATTCTGGATCTGCTGCTGGAGGAAAAGGTGCTGGTGGTGCAGGGCAGCGGTTTCAACTGGCCCCATCCGGACCATCTGCGTGTCGTCTTCCTGCCCAACACCGACGACCTGGGCGACGCCATGGAGCGGATCGGCCGCTTCCTCGACGGCTACCGCAAGCGGCACGGCGGCTGAGCGGCCGCGGCATGCCACTGCCATTGCTGGCCGCACTCGGCATCCTGCTGACCGGCTGGCTACTGCTGACCCGCAGCGGGCGTCAGTCACTGGCGATCACCTGGATCGGCCTCGCCACGGTCCCCGAGCGGCTGGGCGCCACCTCGGTGGTGGTGGGCATCGCCGGGGTGGTGGGTGTGCTGGTCGCCTTGCAGGCGATGGCGGCGGGGTTCGCGGCCACGCTGGCGGCGGCCGGGCGCGACGACACCGTCCTGGTGCTGCGGGCCGGGGCCAATGCCGAGTTGTCCTCGGCACTCGATCGGCCGGCGGTCACGCTCATTATGCAGGCGCCGGGGATCGCCCGCGATGCCCGCGATCTTCCCATCGCCTCGGCCGAGATCGTCGTGGTGGCCAATGTCGCCAAACGCGCCACCGGGACCGATGCGAATCTGGAGATCCGCGGTGTCGGCCGGGATGTCTGGGGACTGCGCCCGCAGGTCCGCATCGCGAGCGGCCGGCGCTTCACCCCCGGTCGACGCGAATTGATCGTCGGCGCGGGTGCCCTGCGCCAGTTCAACGGACTGGGGATCGGCAGCCGACTGCGGCTGAACAGTCAGGACTGGTGGATCGTCGGCGTCTTCGGCTCGGGCGACACCCATGAATCAGAGGTCTGGGGCGATGCCGAATCCCTGATGGCGGCCTATCGACGCAATGGGTTTCAGTCGGTCACGGCGCGCTTGACGACACCGGCGGCCATCGCGAATCTGCGCACGGCACTGGCCGCCGACCCACGGTTGCGGGTCGACGTGGAGACCACCAGCGCCTACTACAGCAAACAGTCGGAACGCCTCACCCGGATCAGCCGCGGCATCGGCACCGGGGTGGCGGTCATCATGGCGCTGGGTGCCGTGGTCGGCGCACTCAACACCATGTATGCGGCCGTCGCCGCGCGGGCGCGCGAGATTGCGACAGTGCGTGCCCTGGGATTCACGGCGGTCCCGGTGGTGGTCGCGGTGATGTTGGAAACCATGACGCTGGCCCTGGCCGGCGGGGTCTTGGGTGCAGGTATTGCCTGGGCCATATTCAACGGCTACGCGGTCTCCACCCTCGGCTCGAACTTCAGTCAAATCGTGTTTGAGTTTCAAGTTACTCCGGCACTCATGTTCCACGGGCTGCTGTGGGCGCTGGGCATCGGCTTCATCGGCGGGCTCTTCCCGGCACTGCGTGCCGCAACCCTGGCCGTCACCGCGGCGCTGCGCGAGTCGTGATCCGACGATCATTCACACCTGATCCGAGCTGCAGAATGACGCACATGTCTCAAGAACCCGCGTTGGACCTGTTACCGTGCGATCCGCAGTCTGTCCTGCAGCTGCTGGATGCCGGCGCCACGGGCCTGTGGGAGTATCGCCATCGCGACGGCCAGCCGCGCTGGTGCGCGCGGGTGGCCGCGATGCTCGGTCGATATCAAGCGGAACGTCCCGATGACGGCTGGTTCGCGTTGGTCCACCCGCAGGATCGGCCGCGGCTGCGGCACTGGATGGAGGCCGCGGTGGCGGGTGACCTCCAGGTGGTCGAAGCGCAATTCCGCATCCGGCATCAGGACGGCGAATGGCGTTGGCTGCGCGGCCGCGGCCGCGTCATCGAACGCGATGCCGCCGGCGCACCGGTGCGCAGCGCCGGCACCCTGTGCGACATCACCGAGCAACAATGGGCTGAACAGGAGAATCAGCGACTCGATCGTGAACGCTCACGCGTTGCCCAACAAACCACCGAGTCGGCTCTCCCCCCCCCCGAACCGCACCAGCGCACCGCGGCGCCGCATTGGCGGTTGGCCGCCATCATCGAGGCCAGCACCGACCTGATTGCGAGCGGCAGCCTGAACGGTCGGATCGACTATATCAACCAAGCCGGGCGGGCCCTCCTGGGAATCGATGCACTGGACGATCTGGGGCAGCTGCGTATCGCCGACTGCTTCCCGAGCTGGGCCTACCAACGGATCATCACCGAAGGCCTCGCCGCGGCCAAGCAACACGGCCAATGGCTCGGCGATACCGCGTTGCGACGCTACGATGGGATCGAGGTTCCGGTATCGCAACTCGTCATGGTGCACCGCGGCGATGAGACCGGCGACATTGAGTTCGTTACGACCATTTGCCGCGATCTTTCCGAGCGATTGAAGAGCGAGGAGGCCGTGCGGCAAATGCAGCAGGAGCAGGAACTCATTCTGGATGCGTTGCCGGCGCTGGTTTGGTACAAGGACACGACGAATCGCATTCTGCGCGCCAATCAAGCGGTCGCCGATTCACTTGGCCTGCCGAAAGCGCAGATCGAAGGCCGCAATTGCGCCGAGCTCTATCCGGCGGAAGCCGATCGCTATTATCAGGACGACCTCATTGTCATTCAGACCGGCGCACCGCGCCTCGGGATCGAAGAACCCTATCGCCTGCCGTCCGGCGAGCAGCGCTGGATCCGCACCGACAAAGTACCGCTGAAGGACGCCGCGGGTCGGGTGCTGCGCATCCTGGTGATGGCGCTCGACATCACCAGACAAAAAGCGGTCGAGGCCGCCCTGCGCATCAGCCAGGACGATCTGCAACGGGCGCAAGCCGTGGGCAAGATCGGAAGTTGGCGGCTGGATGTCCAACGTAACGTGCTCACCTGGTCGGCGGAGAACCATCGCATCTTCGGCATCCCGGTCGGCACGCCGATGACCTATGAAACCTTCCTGAGCGCCGTCCATCCCGATGATCAGGCGGCTGTCAATCAAGCGTGGCTGGCGGCGATTCAAGGGGAGCCCTACGACATCGAGCATCGGGCCATCGTGGATGGGCAGGTCAAATGGATCCACGAAAAAGCTGAGCTGGAGTTCAGCGATGGGGGAAAACTGCTGGGCGGCTTCGGCACCTCCCAGGACATTACCGAACGCAAACAGATCGATGAGGCGCTGCGCGATGTCGACCGCCGCAAGGATGAGTTCCTCGCCGTCCTGGCGCATGAACTGCGCAATCCGCTCGCCCCGATTCGCAGCGCGACCGACATCCTCGCACGCTCGGCCGACGATGGCGCCGCGGTCGCCTGGTGTCGCGAACTGATCGAGCGCCAGGTGCAACACCTGACCCGACTGGTCGACGATCTGCTCGACATCGCCCGGATCAGCAGCGGCAAGATCGAGCTCCATCAGGAATCGCTTGCCGTCGCGGACATCGTCCAGCGGGCGGTGGAGACCAGCCGGCCGCTGATCGCGGCACGCCGGCACGACCTGTTCCTGCACCTCCCCGCGCAGCCTCTGGGCGTGAAGGGCGACTTGATCCGGTTGGCGCAGGTGGTTTCGAATCTGCTCAACAATTCCGCCAAGTACTCCGAGCCCGGCGGGCGCATTGATCTGCGCGTTACGCAGGAGGGCGACACCATCGTGCTCCGGGTCAAGGACGCGGGCATCGGCATTCCGACGGCGATGCTCGATCGGGTCTTCGACATGTTCGCCCAGGTCAACCGGTCGCGGGAACGGTGCCCCGGCGGACTCGGTATCGGACTGAATATCGTCAAACAACTCCTCGCCCTGCATGGGGGCACCATCGCCGCGCAGAGCGCGGGTGAAGGCACCGGCGCCGAGTTCATCGTCCGTTTGCCGCGCGTCAGCGCGCCGACCCCGGCGGCGGCGCCCAGTCGGAGCGAACCGGCAACACGCCCGGTGCGCCGTCGGATTCTGGTCGCGGATGACGATGTCGATGTCGCGGACAGCATGACACTGTTGCTCGACATCCTCGGGCATGAGGTGCGGACCGCCAGGGACGGCATGGAAGCGCTTGAGATCGCGGCGCAGTTCAAACCCGAGTTGGTGCTGATGGACCTTGGCATGCCGCGCTTGAATGGCTATGACGCCTGTCGGCGCCTACGCGCCGAGCCGGCCGGTGCCGGCGTGGTCATCGTGGCCCTGAGCGGCTGGGGTCAGGACCGACACCACCAAGCCACCGCGGCTGCCGGCTTTGATCGCCATCTCGTCAAACCGGTCGGCCTCGCCGACTTGCAGGGATTGATCGATCGCTTGTCTGGACCATGTGGCGCATCCGAGTAAGCCCGTTGCTCAGTCGCTGTGCAAACAATCACGCAAGGCTACCAAACACCCGTAGGATGCGGTGAGGAACGAACCGCATCGCAGGTCGCACGGTCGGTGATGCGGTTCGTTCCTCACCGCATCCTACGGGAACGCACCGCACCCTGCATTGAGACGCGATGGCCGGAATGATGATCAAGGCCGGAGTGTGTGACCTTCAGGCCCGCCGCCAGGTGGTTCCGCCCGGGCCGTCTTCCAGCACGATACCGGCGGCGGCCAGTTCGTCGCGGATGCGGTCGGCCGCGGCCCAGTTCCTGGACTGGCGGGCGGCCAGGCGCTCTTCAATGTGGCGGTCGATCGCCTCGTCCGTGAGCGCGACAGTGCCGGTTCCAATCGATGGAGACCCAATGCTGATTGAATCGATACCCTTCAGGTAAGCCTCAGCATCCCCCTGAACCAACCCCAGCACCGCGCCCATTGAACGCAGCTCAGCCCCCAGACCCGCGGCCGCTGCTTCATCCAGGCATCGCACCCGATTGATTTCCCGTGCCAGATCGAAGAGCACGGCCAGGGCCACCGGCGTATTGAAGTCGTCGTCCATGGCGGCGCTGAAACGGGTCCGGAAGGCCTCGCCGCCCGCCGGCGCGGCGGACGGCAGGCCGCGCAGGGCGGTGTAGAAGCGGGTCAGGGCCGCGCGGGCGTTGGTCAGGTGCTCCTCGTCATAGTTGAGCGGGCTGCGGTAGTGGCTGGTGAGAATGAAATAGCGCACCTCCTCCGGCCGATAGCGTGCCAGAATCTCTCGCACGGTGAAGAAGTTGCCCAGCGACTTGGACATTTTTTCCTCGTTCACCCGCACGAAACCATTGTGCATCCACACCTCGACGAAGGGCTCGCCGGTCGCCCCCTCGGATTGAGCGATCTCGTTCTCATGGTGGGGAAACTGCAGATCGGCGCCGCCGCCGTGAATGTCGAAGTGATTGCCCAGGCAGCAGGTCGACATGGCCGAACACTCGATGTGCCAGCCGGGGCGTCCCGCGCCCCAGGGCGCATCCCAGGCGGGCTCGCCGGGTTTGGCCGCCTTCCACAGGGCGAAGTCGAGCGGGTCGCGTTTCGCCTCTTCGACGTCCACCCGCGCTCCGGCCCGCAGAGCGGCGGGATCCTTGCCGGACAGTCGGCCGTAACCGGGAAAGGCACCGACCGCGAAGTACACATCCCCATTGGTCGCGGTGTACGCGAGTCCGCGCTCGAGCAGCGTCGCGATCATGTCCAGGATCGCGGGGATATGCGCGGTGGCGCGGGGCTCGGCATCCGGCGCCAGACAGCCCAGGGCTGCCGCATCCTCGTGCATCGCCGTAATGAAGCGCGCCGTGAGCGCCCCATAAGGCTCACCCCGCTCCGCGGCGCGACGGATGATCTTGTCGTCGATATCCGTGATGTTGCGGACATAGGTGACCGGATAACCCAAGGCGCGCAGGTAACGGTAGACCACATCGAAGACGACCATGACCCGGGCATGGCCAAGATGGCAGAGGTCATACACCGTCATGCCGCACACGTACATCCCCACCCGAGCGGGATCGAGCGGGGTGAAAGGGGCTTTCGCACGCGTCAGGCTATTGTAAATCTCAAGCATTTCAGAAGTATCCGACAAAGCCGATCAAGGATGGGCGGTGGTGTGCGCCACATGGTAACAAAGCCGGATCGGTCCGATCCGGGAGAATCCGCCGCCGCCGGCCAGGGGGGACGCGTGACGATCGGGCTTTTCCGCCCCGACCAAAGCACTTAACATGCAGTACAAGAGCGCGGTCGCGGTCGCTGCCGCGCCGACACACACCGCCCTCGGGGCGCTATTGGAGACCGCATGATCAAACTGACAACCAGCCACGGTGACATCCTGATCGAACTCGATGCCGCCAAGGCCCCCGCCACCTGCGTCAACTTCGAACGTTATGTCCGCGACGGACAGTACGACGGCACCCTGTTCCATCGGGTGATCGACGGCTTCATGATCCAAGGCGGCGGCGTGCAGGCCGACTTCACGCCGAAACCGACCCGCCCCCCGATCCGGAACGAAGCCAACAACGGGCTCAGGAATCTGATCGGCACCATCGCCATGGCCCGCACCATGGACCCCCATTCGGCCAGTTCCCAGTTTTTTATCAATGTCGCGGACAACGCCTTTCTGGACTATCCGGGTCAGGACGGTTGGGGCTACTGCGTGTTCGGCCGGGTGGTCGACGGCATGGAGGTGGTCAACGCGATCAAAGGTGTCAAGACCGGCAGTCGACATGGTCATCAGGACGTGCCCGCGGAAGACGTCGCGATCATGCGCGCCGAGGTCATCGACGCACCGTCATGAGCAACGCCGCGGGTCGGCCGCCGCGAACACGGGAGACGCTGCCGGAGGGCGCCGAGACACTGTTCAGCGCGGACCTGCATCTGGCGCCGGAACGCCCGGAGACCGTCCGCCTGTTCCTGCGTTTTCTGGCCGGCCGCGCACCACGGGCCGCGCGTCTCTATCTGCTGGGCGACCTGTTCGACGCCTGGATCGGCGACGATGACGATACCCCGCCGTTGCCTGAGATCCGGGCGGCGCTGCGCCGACTGACCAGCGGTGGGACCGCCTGTGCCCTGCTGCACGGCAATCGGGACTTCCTGCTCGGCCGCGCCTTCTGCCGCGACACCGGCTGCACCCTGCTGGGCGATCCGGCACTGCTCGAGATCGACGGGGCCAGAACCCTGTTGATGCACGGCGATCTGCTGTGCACCGCTGACATCGACTACTTGCGGTTTCGACGTCGGGTCCGCAACCCCCTGGTGCAGCGCCTGTTTCTCTGGCGCAGCCTGAGCAAGCGGCGGGCCGTCGCAAACGACTCGCGGCGCCGCAGTGCGGCGGCCATGGCCGCCAAGACCGCGGCGATCATGGACGCCAACCCCGCTGCCGTGCAGGCGTACCTGAGCCGCTATCAGGCGACCCACTTGATTCACGGACACACCCATCGCCCGGCCGACCATGAACTGACCGTCAACGGTCAGCCGGCACGCCGCACCGTACTCGCCGACTGGCACCCCGACCGCGGCGAGGTGCTGGTGCATCGCGGCGGGATCTGGAAGCGCGAGGCGGTACTCCCGGAAACGACAGCCGACGTCTAGGTCCGGTTATCACGCCCGAATGTTATAAACCGCCTTAAGGCGTTCCTAACGGACTGGTTTCGCTTCGCGATCCGGCTCCCAGGCTCCAGCGCTCCCAGCGACAACGACCCCTTCGATCCAAACGTCGTGCAGATTGCAGATGCTCACCGCGTAGATCGGACCGCTGTAGCCGGCGGGCAGCACGTGGCGGGAGACCGGCTGATCACGCTCGGGATTGAAGGTCTTCTGACTCAGCAGCCGCAGGCGCGCGTCCAGCAGTTTGTGCTTGAGAATGTAATGCCGGTAGCCGTCCATCGGGTGCGGGGTGCGGATGGTGACCGCGGTGGTCAGACCGGGCGCGGACTCGGTCTTGATCTCCGGCAGGTGCCGGTCCACCTCACTCACCCAGATCCCCGGCGTGTCGCGCGTGAAATAGACGCTGCCCGCCAGCGGGCCGCTGATCATCACGACCGATTGCGCACGGACCGGGCGCACCGCACTGGTTACCAGGCCCGCCGCGCACCAGGCCAACCAGGCTCGCCGTTTCATCGGCTCACTCCGGGCTCAGTCGATCACCGCCGGTCCCTCATCGAGCCAGGCGATAAACACCTTGTAGCCCAACACCAGCACCACTGAACCGACGAACAGTCCGATAATGCCGGAACTCAGGAATCCGCCGATGGCGCCGACGAAGATAACCGTCATCGGCACCTCCACCCCGCGGCCGAGCAAGATAGGTTTCAGGATGTTGTCGAGGCTGCCGACGAGGAGTGTCCACACCAGCAGGGCGATGAATGTCGTCGTGTCGGCCGTGGTGAATACGTAGATGAGGATCGGCAGCGCGATGGGCAAGATTCCGACCTGGATCGTGCTCAGCAACAGCGCCAGCAGCGCCCACAGGCCGGCCGCGGGAACTCCGGCCGCAAGCCACCCGAGCCCGGCCAGGATCGACTGAATCAGGGCGACGCCCAGAATGCCGCGGGTGACACTGCGCACGGTCGCCGCCGCCAGCCCGGAAAATTCGACCCCGCGCGTGCCGGCCAGGCGGTTGGCGACAATCCGTGCCGCCCGCAGGGCGCCCTCCTCATGAGCGAGCAGCACCCCCGCGATTGCGATGGCGAAGACAAATTGGAGGATGCCGATGCCCGCCCCGGCCGCCAGTCCGCCCAGCCAGCGCAGCGCCACCTTGATCTGCGGGGTGATCTGGCGCAGGGCGTCTTCCAGATTGTTCGATGCGTCATCCCACAAGCCGTGGGCGTACGACCCCACCACGGGGACACCACTGACCCAGGCCGGCGGCGGGGGAACATCCAGCGAGCCGTCCTCGAACCCGCGCACCAACCCCTCGGCCCCCCCGACCACGGAGTCGCTGAGCAGCACCGCCGGGACCAGCAGCACGGCAAGCGTCAACAGCGACATCAGGATCGCGGCCGGCACCGAGCGGCCGCCCAAGGCATCGACCAGCCGTTGATAAGCCGGATAGAGACCGACAGCGATGATCGCGCCCCACAGGCCGGGGACGATAAAGGGCCGCACGATATCGAAGCACCAGACCGCCAGGATCGCGAGCAGCGCGATGCGGATGAAGGTCTCAATGGCCCGATCCATGAAATGGCGGTCGGCTTGGGTCACTTCGTTCATGGGGACACCGCAGGCGTGTTGGCAGTAGTGAACCCGGATGCTACCCCGAGCGCCGGATAACTGCCAGCAGGGCCGGATCATCGCCCCCGAAGCGCGAGCGAATGGCAGCCTTCATCGCAATCTGCAACGGCGGCGCACGCCCATGCGGACCGCTTCGCAAAATCGGCTGCAGGCTCGGACGATATCTGTCAACCGCCCGGAGGCATCAAGCTAACATGTTGTTTTACATTGATCAAAAGAGTGGCACGCGTGATGCAATACTGACGTCAAGCAACTACCGGCACCACCATCACAGGGGTCAAGCCATGAGCCCGAAAATCATTCTCTGGATCAGCTTCAGCGTCGTCTCGTCCACCTGGTATACCCTGGACCCCGACGCACGTTTCGCCTTTGGACCTTCAGTCGCGGCCAACGCGACGAGCCAGATCGAGCAAGCGATCCAAGCGCAAGCCTTGGATGTCCGCACCCGCACGGCGATGAACTGAGGTAGCCAGGCTCCGATCGCCAAGAGCCCGACCCGGCCGGCGCCGCGGTCGCAACACATAAGGCAGGACGCCCACCGCGCGCACGCGATGGCCGGCAAGCAGCTAGGGTACTGCCGAAGCCGAAGGCGCACGCTAGAAAAATCCGCGAGCCGCGTCAGCCATCATAGCGATCGTTATGATGGCTTTTTCTTGATTGCCGCAGTTGCCGCGCATTGCGCGTCAACCAGGGGAGCGACCCGTGTCTCCCCCAGGGCAACCGCATAACGCACCAACTCGGTCTGTGACTGGAAACCCAGTTTGTGCATCATCCGCCGCCGGTACGTATCGACGGTCTTGACGGCCACACCCAGATCGTCCGCGATCTGACCGGCACGACGCCCGCCGGCGATCAGACCCAGGACCTCCCGCTCCCGCCGTGACAGCAGCGTGCGGTTAGCGCGTAGCGGCAGCGACGGGTGGTTGGGTAACCACAGTCCACCCGCATGGACATGTCGTACCGCTTGAATCAGCGAGTTCACCGACTCGCTCTTGACCAGGTAGCCTTTGGCACCCACTGCCACCATCTGGTCCACGAAGCAGGCATCACCCAAAGCCGATAACGCGAGCACACGACACGCCGGGACGGCTTTGCGGATACAGGCGGCCGCCTCGATCCCATTCATCTCGGGCATGCTCACGTCCAGAACGACCACGTCCGGCCGCAACAACTGCGTCTGGGTGACGGCCTCGAGACCATTCGACGCGACGCCGACAAACTCGATATCCTCCTCGGCACGTAACATACAGGCCAAGGCATCGCGCACCATCGTATGATCATCCGCCAGCAGAACGCGTATCGTCATCATGACCGACCTTTTTTCACCAGGCTTATTCCGACGGCACCGGATCAGGCAACCGACTGACCGGGACCCACAGGCTGACCGCGGTGCCGCCGCCCGGCGCTGCTTGCATGAACAGCCGACCACCGATCAATTCGATCCGGGACCGCAGGCTGAAGAGCCCGAACCCTTCGCCCCTGGGTCCCGCGGTCTGACCAGCCAGTCGCGCCGGATCGATGCCGATGCCGTCATCCCGCACCGTTAAGTAAGCGGTGCCCGGTGCACCACTGATCCGGACCTCGGCGCGGGTCGCCTGGGCGTGTTTGCAGACGTTGGTCATCAGCTCACGCGCCGCCTGAAACAACGTGACCTTGAGGTCATCAGGAAGCACCGGCAACGCGCCTTCCTGCCGACAGTCGAAACGAACTGACCAGCGTCCGCTCAATTCGCCCCCAAGCCACTGCACGGCCGCGAACAACCCGCCCTGATAGAGGACCGGAGGGCTGAGTTCGAACACCAGGGTGCGCAACTGAGCCAACGACAGGTCGAGTAGTTCCCGCAACCGCTGTGTGCGCGGCGAGGCGTCGCCAGGCACCGTGCCGGGCCCGGAATCAAGCAGAATCCGCGCGAGCGCCAGTTGCTGGATGGTACTGTCGTGCAGTTGATCCGCCAGACACCGTCGTTCCCGCTCCCCCGCCAAACAGAGCGCGGCGTCCATCTCGCGCATCCGGCGATGAGCGCGGTGCAGACTCGCGGTCCGGGCATCCAAGTCCTCGTGCAGGCGCCGCGACAGGCGCGCCAGCGTGGCATGGGTACTGACGCGGGCGAGCAGGACGCGCGCATCGAAGGGCTTGACCACAAAATCCACACCGCCGGCATCAAAACCCCGCAGCACTTCGGACTCAGTCCCGTGGGCGGTCATGAAAATAACCGGCAGATCGCCATAGCCCGGCTGTGATTTCAGATCGCGACAGAGTTCATACCCGCTCTCATCGGGCAATTGCACGTCGAGCAAGATCAGCTCGAAGCGCTCGACCGCTAGCCGGGCGCGCGCCTCACGGCCCGACCCGACACCGCAGGGCTGCATCCCGGCCTCCGCCAGTTGATGACAGACCAGGCGGACGAGCAGCGGATCATCATCCACCACCAGCAGCCTGGAGCGCGCTAAATCCCGGTTCACGGCGGATCAATCTCCTGATCGAGCGGCAATCTGGACCAGATCGAGCGAGTCTTCGTCTCCATCCTGTCGAAAATAGCGGAAGATGTGCCTGATCTCTGTCCGTCTTTAGACTACAAGTGAAAAAAAATACGTCTACAGCAGACAGCGCGCGTTCCGCGCGGCATCAATGTGGGCTGGTTCAGACCACGAAGCGGTCACGTCCCTCGGACTTGGCCTGATAGAGTCGCCGGTCGGCCTGCGCCAGAAAGTCGCCGAGCCGGTCGTCGGGCCGGGGCTGACTGGCCCAAACGCCGATACTCAGGGTGACGATGGACCGACCGGGCGTGGCCTGATGGGGGATCGCCGCCGCGCGCACGGCCTCCAGGTTGCGCGCGGCGGCGGCGCGCGCGGCGGCCGGATCGGCGCCCGGCATCACCCGCACAAACTCCTCACCCCCATAGCGCGCGACCAAGCCCTCCTCGCGCCGCTGGACGCGGCGCAGCGCGGTCGCCACCTGGCACAAACACTGGTCGCCGGCTCCGTGCCCATAGCAATCGTTGTACGCCTTGAAGTGATCCACATCCATCATCAACAGACCCAACCAGGCGCCGTTGCTGATGGCCCATTGCCATTGTTCCGCCAGGTAGGCATCGAGCCGGCGCCGATTGGCCAACCCGGTGAGGGCATCCAACTCCGACAGGCGCGCCAGCGAGTCACCCTGTCGCTTGGCGGCCAGGTGGTTGCGCACCCGTGCCCGCACCACCTGCGCGTCGAAAGGTTTGTGCACATAGTCCACGGCACCCAGATCCAAACCCTGACTTTCGTTCTCGGCGCCGCCGCGCCCGCTCACGAAGATCACCGGGATATCGCGCGTGCCCGGGTCGGCCTTGAGCGCCCGGCACACCTGATAGCCGTCCATCCCCGCCATCATCACATCCAGCAGGATCAGGTCAGGGCGCGGCCGTCCCCGCGCCAGCGCCAGCGCCGCATCACCCGTGCCGGCGGTTGCCACCCGATACTCCTCGCCCAGCAACTGCAACAGGAGCCCGGCCGCCAGCGGATCGTCGTCGACGATCAGCACCAGTGCGCACGGCGCGCCGGACTCCGACCGGCAAAGCGTCGCCGGTGTCGGTGCGGGCAGCGGCGGCCCCAAACCCGCCACGCCGGCGGCCTTGATGGTCCGCGCCGCGTCCAGCGTCCGGGCGAGTGCGGCACGCAGTTCGGCGATATAGGCGGCAGCCGCGGACGGCCCCGGCCGGCACCGCGCGTCAGCGGCGGCCGCGAGTGCGGCGACGCGCTCGGCGCCCAACACCGGGGCCGTACCGCGCAGCATGTGGGCGAGCCGGGCCACGGTATCCCCGCCCGACTCCGCCGCCTCCGGCACCAGCGCCTCCAAGCGCGGGCCGTAGCTCGACAGAAATTCATCAAGCAAACTCAAGTAAAGATCGGGATCGCCCCCCACCCGCCTGACCCCGGCCGCGACATCGATCCATGGCCGTTCCGGCAGCGCCGTCGCTCCAGCGGCATCCCGCGATCCGGCTGCCGGACCGGTCGCCGCCGCAGGCGTGACCGGTACCGTCGGCAGCGTCATCCACCGTGCCAGGGTAGTGGCAAAGACTGCCTGATCGAAGGGTTTTGCGATATGGTCGTTCATCCCCGCCGCCTGACAGCGCTGCTGGTCGCCGGCCAGCACATGGGCCGTGATGGCGATCACCGGCAGGTCGCGCAGGCGCGGGTCGGCGCGCAGCCGCCGGGTCGTCTCATAGCCGTCCATGCCGGGCATCTGAATATCCATCAGCACCAGCGCGTAGCCCGTGGGTGCCTGCCGCAGTCGGTCCAGGGCCGTCTCGCCATCGGCCACCGGCTCCGCCGCGATGCCGAGTCGGCTCAGGAATTCCACTACGATCCGTTGGTTGACCAGATTATCCTCGACCACCAGCACCGGCCGGGCCGCAACCGGGTCAACCGGTACTCCCCCGCACGCGATGGTAGCGGCCGGCACGCCGGGCGACTGCTCCCCGCCGGTCGCGGCCCCCGTGGGTGCCGGACCCTGGTCCTCGGCAGCCAGACGCCGCAACGGGATCACCACCGTAAAGCGCGCCCCCGCGCCCGGGCGGCTGTCTACCCCGACCTCCCCGTTCATCAGGCCAGTCAACTGCTTGACAATGGCGAGCCCCAGCCCGGTACCGCCGTGACGCCGGGCGAGTGAGTTATCACCCTGGTTGAAGGGCGTAAACAGGGTTGGCAACTGGTCCGCGGCAATCCCGATTCCGGTATCCTCGACGGTGAACACGACACGCTCGCCATCGGTCGCGGCGCCGTCCGCGGCGACCCGCAGCGTGACGCGGCCCTGGTCGGTGAACTTGACCGCGTTGGCGATCAGGTTGATCAACACCCGCTCGATCTTGTGAGCGTCGCCCGACCAGGTGCCGTCCAGGTCCGGGTCGACGACGCACTCCAGCGCCAACCCCTTCTCGGCCGCCAAGGGCGCGCCGATCGACAGGACCGCGGCGACCGGTTCCCGGAGTTGGAAGGGCGCATCGCGCGGGGTATCGGCACCGCCTTCCAGTCGGGAGAAATCCAGGATTTCATTGACCACCGCCAGCAGCGAGCGACCCGCGCGCTCGATCTCGGCCAGATAGTCGCGCAGCCGCGTCGTCTCCGGGGCGCGCGCCCCCAGGGCGGCCAGGTTCAGCACCGCGTTGAGGGGGGTGCGGATCTCATGGCTCATGTTGGCCAGGAAGTCGCTCTTGGCGCGATTGGCCAGTTCCGCGGCTTCCTTGGCCCGCCGCAGACGCCGGTTGAGCCGGGTCAGCTCCCAGTGCCGCCAGCCAAGGAAAGCGCCCACCACGACAAAGAGCCCCAGGAACTGCCACAGCCGGCTCAGGTCGAGGGCCTGCTCGATGTGGAAGGTGGTTCGCCGCCGGGTGATCTGGTCGCGCTCGGCGGGGGTGGTGGCTGCAACCACCTTCTGCATGATGGCGAGCAATTCCGGCTGATCATTGCGCACCGCCACCGCGATCGGATAGGGATCATCGAGCTTGGCGATGATGCGATAACGCCCCAGTCCCCGCTCGACCAAATCCGCCGCGTGCTCCAGGGTGGCAACGGCCGCGTAGGCCTGCCCGCTGGCGATGGCGTACTCAAACTGCGCGTCACTATCGAGTGGAATGAACGGCTGTTGCGGATAGCGGGCCTGCAGGTGGGCGGCGACGGCGGAACCCCCGGGCACCGCGATCGGTCGGCCGGCGAGACTCTCGATGCCGGCGACGAAGGGCGCCTCATCACGCGCCAGCAGGACATGGGTCAGCTGGACATAAGGTGAGGTAAAGGCCAGGTAATCCGCCCGCTCGGCGGTCGGCACCGCCCCGGAAATCAGGTCGCAGCGGCGCGCGCGGGCAAATTCCAAGGCCTCGGACCAGGTCCGCGAGGGCAACGGCTGCAGCGCGATTTCAAGCTTGCGGGCGAACAGATCCAGATAATCCCGAAAAATCCCCCGGTGTTCACCGTTCTCCAGGTAATCGTAAGGAGTCCAGACGGGGCTGAAACAATAGGTCAGCACCCCGCCCTTGTCGTCCAGATACGCTTGTTCAGCCGCGCTCAGCACCGGCATGCGGGGTATGGCGGCCGCGCCGGGGGCGCTCAGATAGCGGCTGCGAATGGCCTGCCGCTGCTCGCGCGACAACGCGGTCAGCACCTTGTCGATGGCGCTGACCAGCAACGGACGGTCCTTGCGAATCGAGAACACCAACGGCAGCGGCGCGGGCAGGACGAAGGCGGTCTCGATGTTCTCGATGCGGCGCTCCGCCAACCAGTGGCCAAAGGAGTCATCGGCAATCAGGGCCTCGACGTCTCCCGCCAGCACCTGGTTGGCTCCCGCCAGCGCGGAGTCCACCGGCACCGCACGGACCCCGGCGACCGCGGTCAGGGATTTCTCATCGCTCAGATTGCCGCGCAGATAGGCGACCCGCCGATTCGTCAGGTCTTCCAGCCCACGCAGCCCCAGGGGGTTGCCGATCTTGACGAAGACCCGCCGCCCGAGTTCGGTATAGGGCACGGTGAACAGAAAATGGGACGCTCGCTCGGAATGGACGGCCGAGGCGGACAGCCCATCGATGAGCCCCTGCTGCGCCCGGCTCACCTGCTGCGCCCAGGGGCCGGGTTCGAAACGAATGCGGGTCCCGATGACCCGATCGATCAGTGCCGCCGTGTCGGCGTCGATCCCCGAGAAACTGCCGTCCGGATTCCGGCTGATCAGCGGTGACCAGTCCTCGTCCACACCCAACACCAGGTTGGGCCGCGCGGCGATGTCGACACGCTCGGCGTCGGTCAGGTGCACCTGGGCACGGAGCGCAGCGGCAGGATCGCCCTCGCCGAACCAGCGCGCATGCAAGCGCTGCAGCTCACCGGGGTCCAAGCCGTCGATCGCCTTGTCGAGCAGGGCGGCAAGCACCTCCTGGTGCCGCGCCACGGCGAAATGGCTGACCGTGGTCCAGCCCGACTCACCGAAATCGGCTGGAGCGCGTTCGACTACATCGGTGATCACCCGCTCGGCCAGCACGGCGCGGGCCACCAATGGGGCGATGATGGCCGCGTCAGCCCGCCCGTCATCCACCGCACGGACGGCATCAACGTAGTCGGCCACCTCCACCAACCGGACTCCCGGGGCCGCTTGGCGCAGGAGGTCGACATAGATATAGCCGGGCCAGACGGCGACGCGCGCCTTGGCCAAGGACCGCAAGTCGGTCAGGTCCGGACGCTTCGTTGGCGCATAAATGTACTCCGCGACCCGCATCGTGCGTTGCCCGAAGCGAAAATCAGCCGCCCGGTCGCGGGTCTGCGCGGCATTGAGGACGAGATCCGCCCGCCCCTGCTTGACCGCGGCAAAGGCCTCGACCAGGGACGTTTGGCGCAGCTCAACCGTCAGACCCAAGACTGCCGCAGCCCGTTCGATCAATTCCACGGTATAGCCGGTGTGGCGGCCGTCCCGCCGGGTCGAGGCCGGCGGCGCATCCGTGTACACGACCCGGAGCCAGGAGTGGGTGGCCAGGAACTCCCGCTCCGGCTGAGTCAGCGTCGGTGGTTGGGTCGGCCGCGGGACCGTGGTCGCTGTCGTATCATGAAACCAACGGTCCCAGATCGACTGCAGCTCGCCGGTCCCCAAAGCGTCGCGCGCCTTGTCCAGGACCCCGACCAACGGTTCCAGATCGCGACGCATCGCGAACAGGGCCGCCTGCCGCGGCGTCGTGCCGTCGTCGAGATCCGTCGCCCCCTTGGCTTCGACGCCTCCGATCAGGTGCTCCGCGAGTAGATAACGACCATTCTGCCGCTCCAGGATCGCGGCATCCGCGCGCCCCGCGGCGACGGCTTCCAAGGCCTCGCGGTAACCGGCCACGAGTAGGTGCTGAATTTCCGGGTGACTCCGGGCCAGCCACTGCATCGGACCCGACTCGGCGGGAGTGGCCAGGGTCTTGCCGCGCAAGGCGTCGAGGTCGGCGCAATCGGTGCAGTCGGGGCGCGCGAAAATCGTGAACGGGACCGGGTAACGGCGGGCGCTGAAACGCAGGAAGCGTTCTCGCTCCGTGGTCACCAGACTGTTGATGGTCAGGTCCGCACGGCCCTCCCGCAAGTCCCGGTAGGACTGCCCGAGGTCCTGGTCCTGCCAGTCCAGCTCCAGTCCGGCCACTTGCGCCATGCGTTCCAGCAGCTCCACCGTATAGCCGGTGGGGCGGCCGTCACGCATCAATGCGTAGGGCGCGATCTCGGCAAAGACGACCCGCAGCCGCGGATGGGCGGCGATGGCGGCGCGCTCCGCGTCGGTCAGGACCAAGGGGGCATCCGGGAGCGGCGGCGACCCGGCCGCCTGCGGATCGAACACCAGCTCCGCACTGGGCAGTGCCTGCGCGGCCAGCCCGGTCGCCACGAAGAGGTCTTGAATCCGGTTCAGTTGGAGCGGATCGATCGACCCGATCGGGTAGACCTCGGGCAGAATGGCGGAGTGGGTCTGATTCGCCTCGAAGCGCAGGTGATCGCGCGCTTTACCCTGCGTGTTATAACGCGCCAGAATCAGCTCCACCAACGCGTCCGGATGGGCCAGGGCGTACTCCCAGCCCCGGTTAGTCGCCGCCACGAAGGCGCGTATCCGCTCGGGATGGGCCGCCGCATAGTCCGCGGCGGCGAACAGATTCAGATCATAGAGCGCGATCCCGTAGTCACTCGGGTCGATGACATTGAAAGGCACGCCGCGTTGATGCAGATAGAAGGGCTCGTTGGTGGTGAAGGCCGTCATGGCGTCCACCTCACCGCGCACGAAGGGCTCTACCGAAAAGCTGTGGGGGACCACGCGGAGATCGCTTTCGGTCAGACCGCCGAGTTTGAGCATTTGCCGGATGTTGGCGCTGCCGAGTTCCTTCGGATCGGCCATGACCCGCAGCCCCTTCAGGTCGGCCGGGGAATAGAGACCCGGCCGCACCAGCAGCACCAGCGGCGAGCGCTTGAGATAGGAGGCAAGCAAGCGGATCGGCCGCCCGCGCATCCGTTCGGCGATGACCGTGCTGTAGTAAGTGCCTAAATCGGCGCGTCCGGTGACCACGGCATCGATGATGTCGATGCCCTCGGCGTACTCGCGCAATTCCACCGCGAGCCCGGCGTCCCGATAGTACCCCTGCTCCAGGGCCGCGTAGAAACCGGCGAACTGCCATTGATGACGCCACTGGAGCTGCACCGAGATCGGGGTCAAGGGCGCACCCGCCACGTCCGCGGCCCCGCCGGTCTCGCCCGCCGGCGGCGTGGCCCAACCGCTCACCCACCAGCACACACCAACCATGGCCGCGACCCATGGAAACAGGGTCGACAGCGGTCGGCGACGTCGGGCAAAACATGTTGCGAATGTGCTCACACCCGACATTAGACTCCCAGCGGCGCACCGGGTCATCCGGATTCTCTTGCGCTGCGCGCCCTCCTGCCCTGTGCAGGGCCTGATGCCGCGACCGGCCGGCGCGTCTCGGTTGCATTTCGCTCCACTCGCGGCCATCTTTCGCCGCTCCACGCGACCGCTGCCAGGATTGCCCGATGCCCGCAACACTCTTGATCGACAACGGCTCGTCGCGCCCGGACTCAACCCTGGCCCTGCGCGACCTGGCCCAGGCACTCGGCCGGCGCACCGGCGCCGCGGTCTGCCCGGTCTCGCTCCTGCACGCGGAGCGGATTCCCGCCGCCGCCCTGGACGGCCGACCCGCGGACACCCTCGAATCCTATTTGCGCCGCGCCCTCGCCGGTGGTGAGCGGGAGTTTCATCTGATACCCCTCCTGTTCGGACCCAGCCGCGCGCTGAGCCGGTTCATCCCCGACCTGGTGGCCGACCTGCGCCGCGTCCATGGTCCATTCCAGGTCCGCCTCGCCCCTGAACTGTGCCCCCTGCCGCGCGGCGAGCCGCGTCTCGCGGACCTCCTGGCCGAACAGATCCGCGCGACCGCCGCGGCCCGAGCCATCGCCCCCCGCCGGCTGGTGCTGGTCGACCACGGCTCGCCGATTCCCCAGGTCACCGCCGTGCGCACCTGGCTAGCACAGCGTGTGCGCGAGCGGATCGATCCCGGGGCCGTGCTGACCGAGGCCGCGATGGAACGGCGGCCAGGCCCTGAATACGACTTCAACGGCGACCTCCTGGACCTGGTGCTGCACCGCCTTGCCGCCGCGGACCCGACCTCCCCGGTGATCGTCGCCCTGCTGTTCCTCGCGCCCGGCCGCCACGCCGGACCCGGCGGGGACATCGCCGCCATCTGCGCCGCGGCGCAGGCCGACTTCCCCGGCTTCCAAGCCCACCCCACCCCACCGGTCGGCAGCCACCCGGCGCTGCTCGAGATCCTGGCGGATCGGCTCACCGGGGCGGCGGAACACCTGTAGGCGATTGCCGGAGCATCCTGTTGCATCGTCAGGGCTTCCTGCCCTGACGGCGTCACGCCAGGATGGCCTGACTACGCACCCGGCGAGCCCAAGTGACCTGAGTCTTGATCGAGGCCATCAGTCTGTTCCGCCGACGCGGCCGGGAAGCGCACGTCCTCATAGACCGCATCCAGGGTGCACTCAAAGCCGAGCGTATGAAGACAAAGCGGGCCATTCGCGGGGACGGATTGCAGCATCCAGCCCTGCGGGTGGCGGCGGAACACCTCGACCGCGGGCGCACGCGAGTCGATCAGGACATACTCTTCGAGCGTCGCCAGTTGCCGGTAGGACGCGAACTTGCCGCCGCGGTCATAGGCCTCGCTGGAGTCGGACAGGACCTCGATGACGACGCGGGCGCGTTCCTTGACGAGCGGCCGGACGCCGTCCGCCGGGTCGCAGGTCACGAACACATCGGGGTAAAAAAAGGCGCGCGCCGCCTCGATGCGGAGCTTCATGTCCGCCATGTAGACGCGGCAGGGTCCGCCGCGAACATGAGCGCGCAGCATCGCGGCGACGTTGAGGGTGATGGTGACGTGCTGCTCGGTCGCCCCGGCCATCGCAAAGACCTCGCCGTCGACGTATTCGTGTTTGACCAGGGCGAGGGTCTCGCCGGCCAGATAGTCGTCGACGCTGATGAACGGAATCTCGGCAAGATTAGACATCGCGGCACTCCGCAAGGGTGGAACCAGAACCCGATTACAGCATTCCGCGGAAGGAGATGCCAGGCATGGAAAGTCGCGGCCGCCCCATTAGGCGGATCAGCGATCCACCCCCGTGGGAGCGGCCTGCGGCCGCGATGGGGCCTCGCGGGATCCCAACCATCGCGGTTCGCCGCAGCATCGCATCGCGGCCGCAGATCGCATCGCGGCCGCAGGCCGCTCCCACGGGGCACGGTCTGATGTTCCGTCAAGACCGCCAATCAGCTATTTCCGCGGTTTCGCCTTCTTACCGGCGCCGCCCTTCTTGAGCGAGGGCAGCCGAAAGCCGGGGCGTTTGATCCGGCTGAGGAGCTTGGCGGTGCTCAGCGTCTGCGGATGCTTGATGCCGAGGAGTTGCCGGAACAGGTCATACGCCGCCTGGGCCTGCGTATAGGCCTCGTTGGTCTTGCCGAGCTTCAGCAGATAGCCCGCGGTGTGGTGCAGACACTTGGCCGTGGCCGGGTGGCGCAGACCGAAGATTTCGTGCTGGATGGCAAGCCCCTGCTGGGCCAGATCCAGCGCGCGCTGCTGATCGCCCAGCGCGTCGGCATAGGTGGCCAGGGTGTTGAGGCTCATGGCCGTATCGGGGTGCCGGTCGCCGAACAAATCACGGCGGATGATCAGGGCCTGCCCGGCCAGTTCCATGGCCCGCCGTGTGTCGCCAAGCGCATGAGTGTAATAGGCGACGCTGATGAGCGACGCGGCGGTGTCGGGATGACGGTCGCCGTAGAGGGTACGGTGGATGTCGAGCGCCTGACCGGCCATGTCCAGGGCGTGTTGCTGGTTGCCCAGGGCAAAGGTGAAGGTGGCGATGTTATTGAGGGACGCGGCGGTGTCGCGATGGCGGTCGCCGTAGAGTCCGCGGCGGATGGCGAGCGACTGCTCGCTCAATTCCAGGGCACGCAAGGCGTCATTGAGGTTGGCGGCGTAGTTGGCCACATTGCCGAGCGATCTGGCGGTATCCGGATGCGCATCACCAAAGAGTCCGCGGCGGATGGCGAGTGCCCGCCCCGCCTCTTCCAGCGCGCGTTTGGGGTCGCCGAGCGCGTCCAGCGCGAAGGCCAGATCGTGGTGCAGGCAGGCAAAGAGCGCCTTGTCATGGCACTGATGCTGCTGGTATTCGTCCAGACCTTGTTCGATCAGCCGCCGGATCTCCTGCGGTTGGCCGCGCTGCAAGGGCACATAGATGCGCAGCCAGGTGAGTCGGGCGGCAAGCGTCGGCGCAAAGCGCACCGCGTGGTCATGCCATTCACGCAGATGATCCAGCTCGGCCTCGAAGCGCGACACCTGTTGCGGGTCACCGAGCAGGGCACTGAACCAGGCGATCACCCGCGTGCACTGTTGCGCCGCCCAAGCGGGGCGATCGGCAATGGGGGCCAACGCGCGGCGGACCGCCCCGACCTGCTGGTGCAGGGCATACCGGGTGGCCTCCGGAACCGGCCGGATGAGGCGCAGCGCGCTGCCGAGCTCCAGCGCGGCGCTGAGTTCGGCACCGTCACCGGTGCCGACCAGGGCGGCCAGCAGGTCGCGACCCATGGGTGCCGGACCACTCCAGGCGAGCAGGTCCAAGACGGCCGCCAGGAGCGGCTGCCTGGCGGCGACTTCAGCGTCGCCGCGCAGAATCGATTCCAGAACGGCCGCGTGCCGGTCCGTTGAGCGGTGCTCGCCGTCCTGCCGGAGCCGCTGGAGTACGTCCTGGAACCCCATCGCGCCATGCCCCAGCAGACCGCCGGCCAGTTCCAGGGCCAGCGGCTGGCCGTCCAGGATCTGGGCAAGCGCGCCGGCGGCGTCCTGTTCCGCCGCGCCGTCCGGCACGCGGCCGGCCGTCTGGATCAGCAGCCGCGCGGCGTCCGTCGGGTTCAGCCGATCGATGAAGACCGTCGCGGTGTCCGGTTGTTCGGTGCGGCTGGTGATCAGGAGATGCGGGGCCGCGGGCGGCTCGGGCAGATAGTCGCGCAGCGACGCCGGGTCTTGCACGTTGTCGAAGACGATCAGGCAATCCGCGACGCTGCGCAGCCGGTGGCGGGCGATCTCCAGGATGGTGCGGCGTTCGGACTCGGGCGCGACCCAGCGCGCCGTGACGGCGACCTCCGCGAGCTGGGCATCCAGATCCCAATCGGCGGACAGCCAGATGACGCCGTTGGGGTAGTGATCCCGATAGCGATAGGCGTACTCCACCGCGACCTGGGTCTTGCCCAGACCGCCGCGGCCCGGGCCTCCCCCGGCCTGGGTGATGGTGGTGCGACGCCCGGCCTCGAGCTGTTGCCGCACCGCCTCCAGGGTCCCCTCCCGGCCGATGAACTCAGGCCCGAGTGCGCGGTAGGGGACAAAAAAGACCGGCCGACGCGGATCGTAGTCGGCGACAGCCCCGGCCGGCGTATCTGGGGTGGGATCGATGGGGTTCGTGCTGTGGTCTGCCGTCATCATTTCTGAAATTGAATCGCCTTGTTGACGCCTTCCGCTTACAGGCAACCGCTGCCAAGCAGCCGTCAGCTGAGGGTGGAAACGCGGGTCCGCTTCATCTGCGTCCGGTGTGGCGTCCCAACGCGGCTGGAGCCGCCGGGGCCTCAGCGGATACACTACAAGCATTCACAGGCTGAGACCGCGCCGCGGCGGGAACCGGCCGCGCTCGTCATTGCCCAAGTTGCCGATTGTCTGACATCCATGCAGATCCTGCACGCTTTCTGGTTACCCGAGGTCACCGACGCCTTCGTCCAGACCGGGGTTTTCCTGCTCTGGGCGGAAACCCTGAAGCGCGGCGCCGCACGGCGCGAGGACGGCCTTCCCGTGCATCCGTTTCACCTGACCCGCGCGGATTGGCCAACCTTGGTCGAGGCGCTGGGTGCGCAGACCATCGTGTCGCCGCTCGACGACGCCTTGGTGAGCGGCACGCTCCGGCTGCCCGGCACCGCGGAGTTGCCGCTGCCCTCGCCGTCCTTGGCGCGGGATTGGCTGGACGACAGCACCGATGCACCCGTGACCTGGCAGCGCTGGCAGGTGGACTGTCTGCGCTTGGACCGCCCCATCAAACAACTGAGCCGGACGATGCCGTCGTCGATCATGCAGCCGGCACCCATATTGCGCAGCATCGTGTTCGCAGGAAATATTTTGTGTCCGCTCTTGAGCCGGTACTCCGCCGGGACCAGGAGGTAGCTGCCCCGGTCCTCGTAAAATCCGGTGTAATCGACTTCCAGGCGGAGAATTTTTTTCAGATCGCCGCCGGTTGCCTTGAAGCGCTGCCAGTCGGCGAATGTACCCCACATGCCGCAATGGATGACGTAGCAAATGGCCTTGGCGGACCATGCGCCCGCATTGTCGATAACGTCCTGAGGGGGCCCGACGCCTGCGGCGACGACCGCTTGTAGAAGAAATCCCTCTTGGTCAGCCGCCACTGGGCACTGGCCGCCTCCTTGCCGAACCGCTCCGCCACTTCCAGGAAAATGGAGAGCAGCAGCGTTTTCTGCTCGGCGGGCTCTCTGCCATCGACCAGGTCGATCGCCCTTTCGCCTTCTTTGACGACCTTGAGATCCGTATCGACGATCTTCCACACGCGACCGCTCAGCGCGATCCCGAGATCCAAGAGCAGCGTCTTCGCCGGCGGGCACGAGGCCAGAAAGTCGCCCGCCCAGATTTCCAGCGAAAACCGGTGCGCGTAGCCCCGGCCCCAGGTAAACCGGGCCGAGTCTCCGGTCATCACCGCGGAGGTGCCTCCTTCCCCCTTGAGGTCCAGATGGAGCCTGGCGAGTATCTCCTTCAGCCGCGGGTTGCGCTCCTCCTCCGGGGAGAACATCCGGTCGGGGGTAAAAGTCCTGCCCCCCGCCGAATAGCCTGTAGGCGCTTTGCGATTGGGATGAGGTTTGAGTTCGGCGGTGCGCACGACGATTCGGCCGCGCTCGGCGAGCACCCGGGCGACGATCTCGTCGGGGAGCGTGCTGCCGGCGGGCAGATTGGGCCACGAATAGAAGTCGGCGGCATCCTCGGCGCTGTCGGCGTCGGGAATCCACTCCGGCTCGGCCGGCTCCCAGCCCGCGTCGCCGGTCGGGTCGGCGCCCCAATCCCCGCCGGGCGCGGCGAGCCAGTCCGATCCGGGGATAGTCCGGGCACCCAGTGGCCCGGGCTGCGCCGCCGACGCGGGCGGCGCGGTCGGGGGTGTCTGAGGCGTCGGGGCCGTCGGGGCCGACACCCGTGTGGGCGGCGTCGCCCGCTGCCGAATCGCGGGGGCCAGGGTCACCCCTTCCCAGAGCCGATCCGCGCGCCGTTGCCCGGCGGGCGCCGCCGATCCCGGCGCTAGCCCCGGATCGCGCGTGCGCGCGCCGCGCCGCCGGCCCGACGCGCCCCACATCAGTTCTTCCCAAAACAGGTCCGCTTCCGCCAGTTCGGCCGCCGAGGCGAATGGGAAAGCCGAGCCGGGATACGGCAGGTCCGCGGTTGTCCGTCTTCTGCTCATCTTAAGATCTCCACGGAAGGGCTTACCGTTGGCGTCGCGGACTACCCGCCGCGCGAGCACAGATCGCTCACTGCACGCGTGCACCCGAGTGAACGAGGGATGCCCGCAACCGACCGCCCCGGCGATCTCCGGGGCCGTCCGTTGGCCGCCGCGGGGCGGCTCAGGAGCGCGTGTAATGTTGGAACACCCGGTCGATGGCCGCGCCGAGGCTTTCGTAGTCGGCCTGGGTGAACTTGACCCCGCGCCTTTTGGTCGGCTGCGGATCGAATTCCGGTTTGGGGAAAGGCAGTTGGTCGATGTCGAGCCAGCCGATCAGCCGGTTCGCGTTCGCCGACGCGGTGCTTTCGACCCCGCCCATCATAAATTGCGAAAATGAGATACACGCCGATCCGAGGCTTGTCAAGACCGATCGAGACAGAGCGGGCTGTGCAAAGGCAGGCAACGGGTGGCGGCCACCACGCCGGGGAGCCGCTCGCCCCAGATCTCGGCGGCGGCGTGCGGGCCCTCGGCGACTATGACCAACAGTGCCAATATCAGCGCGGGCAGCGCCAGCCACCACAGGCGACGGGCGGCCAGCACCACCAACGCCAGCACGGCGATGGCGGCGGCGGTGAACACGAGGAGGGTCGCGGTCATGGCAATCCTGTCGGCACGGTGGATGGGTTTCGTTGCACGCTGCCCGATCCTACGGGAATCCCGGCCGGTTTACTGGCCGTTGAGCGTCTCCCGGACCCGATCGAGGAACTCACGGCCTTGTTTCTGCATCGCGCGCTGCACCGCGCGGGCCAACTCAGGGCCGGTGAGGGTGCGGCCATTGATGGTCAGCTGCGCGGGCGAGGTGGAGTACGCCTCGATCGGATTGGCCAGGATCAACGCCGTATCATCCACGGCGTCGTACGCGTACTCACAGGCCGCCTGTTGGGTGCCGTCCGCGGTCGCAAAGCGCACCGTCACGGTCGCGCCCTGGTAGCCGCGAAGTTGCACCGCGCTCCCCTGCCAGGATGGTACCGCGCCGAGTTCGACCGCGACCATGTCCTTGCAGAGGGTCAAGCGCACATCCTCCCGCGGGTTGGCGCAACCAGCGACCGCGGCGCCGATCAGGATCGCGCACCTCGGGAAGCGCCGAAGGGAGTCGGTCATGTGGATGCTATCTCCTGTGATTGCAGAGCATTCGATCAGTGCTGCGGTCGCGGAGGTGCGTAGGATTGAGCAGGGCAAGAGCGATGCCCATCCGGCCACCGCGACGCTTGAGGATGGGCATCGCTCGCGCTCTGCCCATCCGACCAATAAGGCCTGGCCCCATCACTGCCGATCACACCCTTGCCGACCGGCGCCATCCACACCCACTGTAACCGATCCTCCAGCGCCCCGCTTTTGTCGCAGACACGACAGACCCCATCGTGCAGACGCCTTATAGAAGACAATCATTTAGAAACTGGCACAAGGTCTGCATAAGCTATCGCAAACTTAAGACACCCCACACCGGAGACACCGGCAGTGTCCATGAACCGCAAAGACATCGCCGCCCTGCTCGACGAGCCGGCCTGCGCGCACAATCAGAAGGCCAAGGCCGGCTGCTCGAAGCCCAAGCCGGGGGCCACCGCGGGCGGCTGCGCCTTCGACGGCGCCCAGATCGCCCTGTTGCCGATCGCCGACGTGGCCCACATCGTGCACGGCTCCATCGCCTGTGCCGGGAGTTCCTGGGACAGCCGCGGCACCCGCTCGTCCGGCCCGACGCTGTTCAAGATCGGCATGACCACGGATCTGACTGAGCAGGACGTGATCATGGGCCGGGGCGAAAAGCGCCTGTTCCATGCCATCAAACAGGCGATCGACTCTTACCGGCCGGCGGCGGTCTTTGTCTACAACACCTGCATTCCGGCCATGATCGGCGACGATATCGAGGCCGTCTGCAAGCAGGCTCAGGCCCGCTGGGGCACGCCGGTGGTGCCAGTGGACGCGGCCGGTTTCTATGGGACCAAGAACCTGGGTAACCGCATCGCCGGCGAGGCGATGGTCAAGTATGTCTGCGGAACCCGTGAGCCCGATCCGGTGCCGGCGGGGATCGAGCGTCCGGACTTCAAGGTGCACGACATCGCCCTGGTGGGTGAATACAACATCGCGGGCGAGCAGTGGCATGTGCTGCCGCTCTTCGATGAGTTGGGTCTGCGCGTACTCTGCACCCTGTCGGGGGATGCCCGCTTTCGGGACGTGCAGACCATGCACCGTTCGCAAGTCAACATGATGGTCTGCTCCAAGGCGATGATCAACGTCGCCCGCAAGCTTGAAGAGACCTACGGGACGCCCTGGTTCGAGGGCAGTTTCTATGGCGTCGCCGACGTGTCCCAGGCCTTGCGCGACTTTGCACGCATCATCGCGGACCCGGACCTGACCGCGCGCACCGAGGCGGTCATCGCCCGCGAGGAAGCGGCGATCAACGCGCGGCTCGAACCCTGGCGCGCCCGGCTCAAGGGCAAGCGGGTGCTGCTCTATACCGGCGGGGTCAAGTCCTGGTCCATCGTCTCCGCCTTGCAGGATTTGGGCATGAGCGTGGTCGCCACCGGCACCAAGAAGTCCACGGAGGAGGATAAGGCACGCATCCGCGCCCTGATGGGCGAGGATGCGGTGATGATCGACGACGGCAACCCGCGGGCGCTGATCAAGATCGTGCACGAGCAGCGGGTCGACTGTCTCATCGCCGGCGGGCGCAATCTCTACACGGCGCTCAAGGCGCGCATTCCCTTCCTCGACATCAATCAGGAGCGTGAATTCGGCTACGAGGGCTATGTCGGCATGCTCGAACTGGCGAAGCAGCTCTG
Organism: uncultured Lamprocystis sp.; assembly: GCA_964470155.1. Lineage (GTDB taxonomy): Bacteria > Pseudomonadota > Gammaproteobacteria > Chromatiales > Chromatiaceae > Thiodictyon. The sequence goes on from CAYYAY010000003.1 coordinate 43,269, forward strand.
CCTGACGATCGAGAGCCCGATCTGGGACGCGGTACGGCGACCAGCGCCTTGGGCCATCGGCGGGTCCGCTGCCCGCACCGCGGCCGCCACCGCTGCCCAATCCATCATCGCGGATGCGGGCGACGCATCCGCTCCGGAGGTGGCCCGTGCCTGACGTCATGAAACCAGAAATCCTCAAGCGCACCAAAGCACTCTCGGTCAACCCGCTGAAGACCAGCGCGACCCTGGGAGCCGCCCTCGCCTTTCTGGGGTTCCGCCGGGCGATCCCCATGCTGCACGGCTCACAGGGCTGCACCGCCTTCGGCAAGGTATTCTTTGTGCGTCACTTCCGTGAGCCGATTCCGATCCAGTCCACCGCCATGGAGCAGGTGAGCGCCATCATGGGCGCCAACGCGAACGTGGCGGAAGGACTACGGGTCCTGTGCGAAAAGAATCAGCCGGACCTGATCGGGCTACCGACCACCGGATTGGCGGAGACGCAGGGGACGGATATCCACATGGCCGTACGGGAGTTTCGCGCCAACTATCCGCAGTACGATGCAATCCCGGTGGTGGCGGTCGCCACCCCGGACTTCACCGGCTGCATGGAATCCGGATACGCACTGGCCGTGCGTGCCATCATCGACGACCTGGTGCCGGACGCCGTGAGCGCCGGCACCAAGCCCGGCCGCCGCCGCCGCCAGGTCAATGTGCTGGCCGGCTCCGCCCTGACGCCAGGCGATCTGGAACATCTGAAGGATCTGATCGAATCCTTCGGGCTGCGTCCGGTGGTCCTGCCGGACCTCTCCGATTCGCTCGACGGGCACTTGCCGGCGGAAGAGTTCAATCCGCTCACCATCGGCGGTGCACTGGTGAACGAGCTGGCGACCCTGGGCGACGCTGCGGCGACGCTGGTAATCGGCGCCTCAATGGACGCGGCGGCGGACCTGCTGCGGGACCGCACCGGAGTCCCCGAGCATCGCTTCCAGCACCTGATGGGGCTGACCGCGGTCGACGCGCTGGTGCAGACTCTGATCACGATCTCAGGCAATCCGGTGCCGGAGCGTGTCGAGCGGCAGCGTGCGCAACTCCAGGACGCGATGCTCGACTGTCACTTCATGCTCGGGCTGACCCGTATCGCCATCGCCGCGGACGCGGATCTGCTGATCGGGTTCAGCCACTTCCTCGCGGGCGTCGGCGCCGAGACCGTTGCGGTGGTGGCCCCGGCCACGGCTCCGGCATTGGAACACGTGTGCTGCGACCGGGTGGCCATCGGCGATCTGGAAGACCTGGAGTCGATGGCCCGCGAACGGGATGCCGAAATCCTGATCGGCAGTTCCCATGCGGTGCACACGGCGCAGCGCCTGGGCATCCCGCTCCTGCGTGCCGGCTTTCCCCAATACGATCGGGTCGGCGGCTATCAGCGGACCTGGATCGGCTATCAGGGTGCGCGTACCGCATTGTTCGACCTGGCCAACCTGCTGTTGACGTTGGAGCGCGGTGAGATCCATCCCTATTACTCCCGCCTGTCGCCACGGCCGGACGAACCGCTGCGACACACGCATTAGTCAGGCGCCGAGGTGGGCTGCGCTATCGCTGATCCACCCTAGGGCCGGAACGATGATCAAAGCCCACGTGGGATCACAGCAGCCGGGGCAAATGTAATGACACTGGAACGACGTCTCAAGATCGTGAATAGCGGGGCCGATACGATGGATGACAAGACAACAGTCAAGGTTGCCTTTGCCACCGGCGACATGCGTCATGTCGATCAGCACTTCGGTGCCGCCGTGTCCTTCGCAATCTATGCGATCGACCCCGCCGGCGCGCACCTGGTCGAAGTGGCGCAGTTCGATCGGATGGTCATGGACGGCAACGAGGATAAGCTGGCCGCGAAGTTCGCCGCATTGGATGGCTGCATCGCCATCTACTGCCAGGCGGTCGGGTCTTCGGCGGTAAATCAGTTGCGGGCCAGAGGCATTCAGCCGATCAAGGTCACTCCCGACGCCAAGGTGAGCGACCTGATCGAGGCTCTCCAGGAAGAACTGCGGGCCGGACCTTCGTCCTGGTTGGCGCGGGCACTCGAGGCGCGGCAGCGGCCGCGCGACGAGCAGCGCTTCGATGCGATGGAGTCGGAGGGCTGGAGCGAGTAAATCATGGGTCGGTCCGCTATCCGGACCTCACGCATTCAGTTTCAACAGATTTCAAACTCAACAACAGACGCGAGGCCAACCAATGAGCGTGGCAGTTGCCGCAGTGACGGAAAACGACCCGGTCCTGAAGACCGACTTTGCCGTGGAGATGGTACGCCAGATGCGGGCCATCGACAGCTACGGTACCTTCGACAGTTGGCCGGTGGAGCGCATTCTTGAGCCCTTCGTCCTCACCAAGGAAAAGAAGCGCGAGATCCCCATCATCGGCGACCCGGACGAAATCGTGCTGGCGCGGGTCAAGGCCTTCTACAACGCGATCTCCGCGATGATCGAGAAGGAATGCGGACTCATGGCCGTACCTATGCTCAACCTCACCCACGAGGGTTTCGGCCGGGCGCTGATCACCGTCGGCCGACTGGTCGTGATGGATCGGACCTTGCGCGATGTGCACCGTTTCGGCTTCCCATCGCTCTCCAAGATGAAGGATGAGGCCGACAAGATCCTGTCCGTGGCTCTGAACATGATTGGCGAATACCCGAAGGTCGCCGGGCTGTAGGGGCTGTAGGCGACGACTCGGGATGGGAGACACCGCATGACTGAAGTAACCATCGGCGAATTGGAGAAAGCCGTCAAGAAGGCGAAGCGGATTGCCAGCGAACGGGCCGGCGAACTGCACGATCTGGTGGAAGAACGCCTGCCGGCCGCCTATGACGAGATCCCCGGCATCGCCCAAGCCACCTATGACGCCTGTCGCGCCTGGGCCGACGCCGAAGCGCGTTTGAAAGCCGCCACGACGGCCGGCGCCTGAATTAGACGTATCAAGAGTTTACCCAGTATGAGCACCATTACCGGAATCACCCGCGGCGGCCTCGCCTGGACCCCCGCCTTCGTCACCAACATCAACCAGACCCGCTGCATCGGCTGCGGCCGCTGTTACAAAGTCTGCCCGCGGGACGTCTTCGAACTGGTCGATCGGGACGACCTGGACCTTGAAGAGATGGAGGCGGATGACGGCGATGATGATGACGATTTCGAAGAAGCACCGGGCATGGTCATGAACCTCAAGGATCTGCTGGACTGTATCGGCTGTGAGGCCTGCGCGCGGGTCTGCCCCAAGAAGTGCCTCACCCACGAACCGGCATCAATCGCGGCCTGAGTCTGTAGGGTCCGCTGTGCGGACCAACGATCAGGCGGATCGCAAAACGGCCGGGGGTTATGACCAAGACCGGGCACGCGGCCCGCCGCCTATCGGGTTTCGATTCGCCGGGTTTTCCGCCATGCCAGGAGCGTTTGTCCACGATGAACCAGGCCCAAGCACGCTACGATCAAATCGATCCACTGGCTCAAGCGATCCATGCCGCCCTGCTGGCTGAATTGGACAAACTCGGCTTCATCGCCGGCACGATCACCATCGCCGACCCGGCAGAGGTCGGCTACCGGCTGGAGCGGGACCCCGCCTCGGGACAGCACAGCCTGGTCGGCGAATGGCGGGACCCACGGGGCCGCAAACTCGGCGGGCTGGTGTTTCATGAGGATGGCAGCTTTTTCGTCGAGCACGATGTCATTCGATCCCATCCGCGGGATGACCGCTGGTTCGTCGAGGCAGTGAACGCCTGGGGCCGGGACTTCGACATCCGTGCCGAGCCGCGACTGCTGCCGCTTCCGAAGTAAGCCTGCTCCCCAGGGCGATCAATCATTGGTCCTGCCACTTCTGCATTACCGCACGTGCCTCCGGCAAGATCTCGAGTAATACAGCAATCAGCGTGGGATCAAAATGCTTGCCGGCTTGATTCTTCAGATAATCGACTGTTTGCTCCACCGGCCAGGACTCCTTGTAGGGACGCCGGGACGTCAGTGCGTCGAAGACGTCGGCTACGGCGACGATCCGTCCTGCAATGGGAATCTCCTCGCCGCACAAACCCGCCGGATAACCTGAACCATCCCACTTTTCATGGTGGGTCAAGGCGATGATTCTTGCCATTTCGAACAGCTTCGATTCGCCCTCGCACTCGCCGATGATCTTGGCGCCTGAGGCGCAGTGCTGCCTCATGATCAACATCTCTTCAGCGGTGAGCTGACCCGGCTTGCGCAGGATGTGATCCGGCGTGCCAATCTTGCCGATGTCATGCATGGGCGCCGCATTGAGCAGGATGTCGCATTCTTCTTCTTGCCAACCGCTGGCGCGCGCCAACAATTGTGCGTAGTGAGACATCCGAATCACGTGCCGGCCGGTCTCGTTGTCCTTGAATTCGGCCGCACGCCCAAGCATTTGCAGCGCCGTGAGCCGCGACTCCAGCAGATCCGCATGGATCACATTGATTCTATTCCGGAAGGCATGATTCTGATCGCTCAAGGCGAGTTGGGTCTTGACGCGGGCCAGGACCACTGCCGGACGCACGGGCTTGGTGATGTAGTCCGCGGCCCCCAAACTGAACCCCTTGACCTCGTCGACTTCGTCGCTCATCGCCGTGCAAAAGATGATTGGAATGTCGCTGGAACGGGGGTCCTCCTTGATGCGTTCGCACACGGCGTAACCATCCATGCCCGGCATCATCACGTCCAGCAGCAGCAGATCGGGTTTGAGCTTGAAGACATTGTCCAACGCGTCCGCCCCGGACTTGGCAAACGCCAGATCATACTCGTGCTTGAGGATCTGCCTGAGCAAACTCAGGTTCCCCGGCTCATCATCGACGACCAGTATCTTTTGCTTACTCATCGCTTGCACTGCACTCCAGAATGCTTGACTTCAGTTGCATGGCGCAGTCGCCGGCTTGCACAAACTCGAAGCGATCCAACAACTCCTCCAACGGCTCGAAGGTCTCCGGGTCAAGGGCCTCGCGCAGCCCATTGACCGCATCATCATCGAACTCGGCTTTTTCGAGCGCCAGGATCAAGGCATCGAGCAACGCGATGACGCGCTCGGCATTCATCGGCTTGACACCCGCGGGATGGTTGTCCGCCGCGGCCGCCGCCTCGGCGACGACCCGCAAATCCGCCTGCAACCGGTCCATGGTCGAGCGCAATTGCTCCAGTAACGCGGAAAACGCGTAATTCCCCGCTTTGATTCTCACCTCGATTTCATTGCTGATGACGGGCACTTCGCGCACACCGAGATTCGCCGTGACTCCTTTGAGCGTATGCAGGAGGTGTTTCGCATCCTCGTATTGCTCAGCCGCCACCAGCTTGACCAGCCGCGCGTGGGCATCGGCGAAGTCGGTGCCCAATTTGATGAGCGACTTGCGGTAAATAACCGGGTCTTTCCACAATTCCAACCCGGCACGCACATCGATCATCCGCAGGCCCCAGCTTTCCAGGCGCTCGCTATGCGTGTCCGTGAGGCTCGGCACCTGTGAGAACGAAGGGAAATGCCGGGCGATTTTGTGATACAGGTCGTCAAAGTTGATCGGTTTAGGAACGAAGTCATCAGCGCCCGCGTCAAAACAGAGTTGTTGATCGCTTTCCAGAACGCTGGCGGTGAGCATGATGATGGGGATATGTCCCTCAGTCCCGCGTTCGCGCGCACGAATGGCGCGAATCGCATCGAAGCCGTTCATCACCGGCATGTGCGCGTCCATCAGCACGAGATCGAACGGCTCCTGGTCGAACTTGTCGACCGCCTCGCGGCCGTTTTCGGCAATGGTGATCAGATGATGGCGCTGGGTCATGCGCATCACCACCAGTTCCTGATTGAGCTGGATGTCTTCGACGAGCAGGATCTTGAGCGGACGCGTCCAGCGATCGATCTTCAGCCGCTGGTCGTCCTGACTGCTGCAGTCGGTGATCCCCGGGGCCGGAGGCAATGCGACGACGAATTGAAAGGTGCTGCCGACGCCCTCCGCACTTTCCGCCCAGATGCGCCCGCCCATCTCCTCGACAATCCCGTGACAAATGGTGGTGCCCAGGCCGGTACCGCCGAATATGCGGGTTGTCGATTGATCCGCTTGAGAAAAGCGCTCGAAGACCCGGGCCAGGTTGGACGGCGCGATGCCGATCCCAGTGTCGATCACGCAGAAATGAACGTCGTCATTGTTCGGGCCGGGCTTGATGTCGAGTGTGACGCTGCCGACGGGGGTGAATTTGACCGCGTTACCCATCAGATTGATGAGCACCTGCCGCAGCTTGGTCGGATCCCCCAGACTACACGGCGGGAGGCGGTCGTCCACGCGCACAAAGACCTCCAGGCCCTTACGTGTCGCGTTGATTTCAACCAATTCCGCAACGCTGGTCGCCAGCGCCAGGATGCTGAAGGGGATGACCTCGAGTTCCATCCTGCCGGATTCGAGCTTGGAGACGTCGAGAATATCATTGAGAATCGTCATCAGCGACTTCGCCGCCGTTGACACCGAGCGCAGCAGCTTGTACTGCTGATCGTCGAGTTGTGTCTCCAGAACCAGCTCGGTCATCCCCATGATCGCGTTCATCGGGGTCCGGATCTCGTGGCTCATGTTGGCCAGAAACACCGATTTCGCCTGACTGGCCTGCTCCGCCGCCTCCTTGGCCCGCACCAGTTCGGCCATCAGCCGGACCCGGTCGGTAATGTCCTGGATGGTCCCCACCAGCCGTGCCGGCCGGCCGTCCTCGTCGTGGAACATCTGGCCGAGCGCCATCAGGACCCGCTCCTCGTGCTCGAAGCGAATGATCCGATATTGAATCTCATACACCTTGTCGGGGTGTGCCGCCAGGTCTTGGATCACCGCCTGCAGCGCCGCGCGGTCGTCAGGATGGGCGAGCGCAACGATGGTGTCCTTATTCGGGACGAAGGTCTCCGGCCGGAGACCGAAAATGCTATACATCTGCGGCGACCAGGTGACCGCATCGGTCAGCAGATCCCAGTTCCAACTGCCGACGCAAGCAATGCGCTGCGCACTTTCCAGGCTCGCCCGGCTGTATTCGAGGTCGCGGGTCCGGTGGCGGACACGTTCTTCCAGTTCCTCGTTGAGCCGCTGCATGCGCAGCGCATAGGCGCGCTGCTCGGAAATATCCCGCGTCAGCACAACACTACCCAACCAGTCGCCGTTGGGCGCACAGACCGGCGTGATCCGGATCTCGACGACCTGGTCCGGCAGCCCCTTGAACGCGGTCGCCTCGAAGACGTATTCCCGGCCCTCATGGACGGCCTGCAGACCCTGACGAATGTGTTCGGGGTCCAGACCCAGGGCATCCCGCACCACCTCCAGCGGCCGACCAATGGCATCCTGTTTGCCCAGGCCGAAGATAGACTCTGCCGCGGGGTTGAAAAAAGCGATGCGATGTTCGCCGTCGATGGCGAAGATACCGAGATGGCGCGAGGAGTCGAGAATGCTGTTGAGGAAGGTGCGCTGCTCCAGGAGCGCCAGTTCGGCCCGCTTGAGCGCGGTGACGTTCTGGCGAACGATCAGCGCCCCCTGAAAATCCCCTTGCAGGCGGGTCGCGACCAGATGGAACCAGTGGGTGTCCCACGCCAGTTCGGCGGCGACCTCGATCTGGAACTGGCTGCGCTCACCCGCCAAGACCTCGCGCACCCCCGCTGAAAAGGCGTTGCCACCCAGAGCGGTATCCTGGTCCGCGGCGACGATGCCATGAAAAATGAGGCCTTGCCAAGCCGCCGGGGTGGTCCTGGCGTGGCCGCGGGCCAACTCATAATCGAGCCAGGCATTGTTGACCATCAGGATCTGCGCGTCGCCATCGAGCACCAGGACATGGGACTCCATGGCCTCGGTGATGGAGTGCAGGAGGCCGCGACTGCTGTCCACTTGCTGCTGTAACTTGGCCAGGCGCTGGTTGGTCCGGCGTTGCTCCGTGACATCGGCGATCAAACCCTCGCGGGCGACACACAGGCCCCCTTCACGCAACCCCCGCCCGGCATCGCGCACCCAGACCTCGGCGCCGTCGGGCCGCACCAGACGGTAAGCAACAGTGTAACCGTCACCGCGGCGGAGCTGATTGTCGCGTTCGCGCTTGATCCGCATCCGGTCCGCGGGCAACACCAGCTCATCGAGACTGAGTAATTGCTCACCCGTGAAGGCCTCGAGGGCATGCCCCAGCAGACCTTGCGTATCACCACAGACCCATTGTTCCGGGCAACCCTCGATGGTCGAAACCCGATAGCAAACGATGCTGCCGAGATGAGGCGCCAGCAATTCCAGGGACGAGTTGACCCAGTCGGTGATTGGCAAGGGGGGTGCTCCTTGACGCGTTGTGAACGGTTCCTTACAGCGATTGGCTGAATGGCGAAAGCGACGTGCTGTTCCGATAATCGCCTAAAGCCAGGTCAGCAGCTGTTCGCGCAATTGCATGGCCGCAAACAGACTCTCCTCATCCCAGGCCCTGGAGTAGCCGTGGCGCACCTGCACCCATTTCTCGAATGAATGGCGCGGCGACAGGCGCTGACCGTCGGGAGTCAACTCCAGGGGTTTTTCGGGATTGCCGGCCCAGGCGATTTCTCCGGCCTCCTCGGGGCGCAGCAGGTAGATGTTGACCGGCACATTGCCGAGGCGTTTGGCCCGCAGACTGACGGACAAGACCCCATGCACCTGGTCGTCGCCGGGCTGGAGCGCCGGCACCAGGGCCGCGGGCAAGTGATCCAGCGCGAAGATGGCCTCGCCCTGATTGCGCAGGCACCACTGGTGCAGGGCCTGCACTGTCCCAGGATCTTGCGGCACGCCGAACAGGCAAGGTGCGTTGTCGATAAAAAGGGCGCCGCTGGGCGCGCCGAACACTTGGGCGAGCGTGGGGAATGCGCGTGCGACGGCCTCGGGCAGCGTCATTCCCAGGGCCACATTGGCCTTGATCGGTGCCAGACAGGCCGTCAGCGTCTCATAGATTGCCCGCCGCGCCGTCGTGCGGACGGTCTGCTGCGACTCGACGAATTCCGCGGCGAGTTCCTTGCAGCGCTGGCGGCGCTGCAGCGAAATGCGTCTTGGCTCAGGGTGATGGCAGGCGATCAGTCCCCACAGCTTGCCTTCCACATTGATGGACACGGAGAATGACGAGCGCACGTTCATATTGCGGAGGTACTGAGCGTGTACAGCCGAGACCGAACGCAAGTCCGACCAGGTCTGTTCGAGCATGGTCGCATCGCCGCTGCGGCTCACCAGGGCGATCGGGGCCGCCGCCGCGTCCGGAATGTGTCGATAGGGTGTCTGGGCATAGAGCCCCCGGGCGATAGCGGGGATGTCCGACGCGGGGAAGCGCAGTCCCAGATAGGTGCCCGTGGACAGCTGCACTGTTTCAGCCAACACCTCACCCGACCAATCGGGATGAAACTGGTAGAGCATCACCCGGTCGTAACCCGTCACCGCACTCACCACCTCCACCAGACTTTGCTGCAGTTGCCGGAGTTTTGCGGCATCGATCGGCGGTTGGAGCGCTAAGAGCCGGTGCGCGCCGGGGTCACTCTGATCCGGAATCGTGGGTTCGAACTCCAGGTGCCAGCCGGCGCTGGTCGGGGAGATCAGCACATCGAGTTCGCCGCGGCCCAGGTCCAGTGCCCCAAGCAGGTGGATACGCTTGCCCGCGCTGGTCGGCAAATCCACCAGCTCCGGCAGATAGCGATCCAACCAATCCCGGCCATCCTGACCCAGCAGGGTCTGCGGGTCGTCACCGAGCAGTGACGCCGAGTTGGCGCTGACATAGCGGAACGCACCGGACTGCTTGTCCATAAACAGCAGCACACCATAGGATTGGATGAGCCCCGAGTTGGCCAAGCGCTCCCGTTCGCATTCGAGCACCTGAGATGGATCGACATCGGTCATGCGCTAAGTCTCCGCAGGCCCGTTATACGGAACGGTTTTGAGTTTTCGGTTTTTCGTTCGTGGTAAATGCTTATCAAGTACCGAATTACGAAAACGATAAACGAGAAATGAACAACGACGGCGATAACCAATGATGAGGAGGCTGACTGCGTGTTGCAGGTTTACCGCACTCCAGCAGCGGACCGCAGCCCCTCGATCAAACCGCCCGCCGCCGGGCCTTGAGCCGTCAATTGCAGCCGTCGACCCGCATCGAGATAGTCGATGGCGATCGTCAGATCGGGCGCGGGCAGAAATCCGGCACCGCGCTCCGGCCATTCCACCAGCCAGAGCGCCGTCTCTGCAAGCAGATCGCGCAGCCCCAGATAGTCCAGTTCCTCGGGGTCGGCCAGGCGATACAGATCCAGGTGCAAGACCCGGATGGCGCCGATTTCATAGGGTTCGATCAAGGTATAGGTGGGGCTGCGCGCGGCTCCCCGGTGACCCAGGCCGCGCAGGATGCCGCGTGCCAGGGTGGTCTTGCCGGTTCCCAGCTCGCCGCGCAGATAGATCACCAGGTGTTCGGGCAAGTGCGCGGCCAGGGCCGTGCCAAACGCGGTCTGCGCCTCGGCGTCTGGCAGCCGGATCGCGATCGACCCGTGATCATCTGTGTTCATCTGTTACGGAACGCCTTTGGCGTCTTGGTCGTTGTCGTAATCGTAATCGAGGTGATGATACCCGCGAGGCTGCCCAAGTTGAATCGCTTCTTCGATTACGACAACGACAACGACAACGATTGTATTCGTTGGTTAGCCTGTTCTTGACTCGTTACTCAAGGACGCTTGAGTACGCCATTGGCGACCGGCCGCAGTGCCGTCAGGATGTCACCGGCGAGCAAACCCTGTTCGCCGTCCCGTGCCGCCTGGTCGCCCGCCGCCGCGTGCAGGCAGACGCCGGCGGCGGCGGCGTCTTCCGCGTCCAGGCCCTGGGCGCATAACGCGGCGATGACCCCGGTCAGCACGTCGCCCGCACCCGCGGTGGCCATGCCCGGATTGCCGTCTGAACACAGGGCCGGTGGACGCTGCGATTGGCCCTGAATCAGGGTCCCGGCCCCCTTCAGGACCGCGACTCCGCCGTAGCGTTGTCGCAACATATCCACCGCCGCAAAGCGGTCCTGGCCGATCTGCGCCGTGCTCAAGCCGAGCAGCCGCCCGGCCTCCCCCGGATGCGGGGTCAGCACCCAGCCCGGACCGGCGCCGGGCTGCTCGGCCAGGAGATTCAGCGCATCGGCGTCGACCACCAGCGGTTTGCCGCAGCCGCGGACCCGCTGCCAGAGTGCGCGTCCCCAGGGACCGCGCCCCAGTCCGGGACCGATGGCGATGACCTCGACCCGTGCGATCAAAGAATCCAGTGTCCGCCGGTCCGCCACCGCGCTGACCATGAGTTCCGGTCGGGTCAGATTGAGCACATCGGCATGGGCCGGATGGGTGGCGATCGTGACCAATCCGGCCCCGGCGCGCAGCGCGCCCTCGCCTGCCAGCCGCGCCGCGCCGGACATGCCGGGCGCTCCGCCGACCACCAGCACATGACCAAAGTCGCCCTTGTGAGCGCCGCGACGACGCCGGCCCAGGCGGGTGGACTGCTGTGTCCAGTCGATCCGCCGGGCCGCGAGGATCTGCTGGGAATAGACCAGCGGGGGCACGTCCAGCGTGCTGAAATGGATGGCGCCGCAGTGGTCCGGGCCGGCGCCGGTGAAGAGCCCCTGTTTCAGGCCGATGAAACTGATGGTGGCATCGGCCCGCACGGCGATTCCCAGCACCGCGCCGGTGTCCGCGGCCAACCCCGAGGGCAGGTCGATCGCCAGAACCGGGACGCCCGCGCCATTGACCGACGTGATGGCCGCGGCCGCGAGACCGCTCACCGGTCGATCGAGCCCGATACCGAACAGCGCATCCACAATGACGCCGGGCCGGCGTGGCAGGCCGCCGAATGGTTCGACCAGGCCGCCGGACGCACGATAGGCCGCCAGGGCCAGTGCCGCATCGCCGCCGACCCGCTGCGGATCGCCGACCAGCAAGACCTGCACCTGAAGACCGTCGGCCCGGGCCAGGCGGGCGACCACGTAGCCATCGCCGCCATTGTTGCCCAGCCCGGCCAGCACGGTGACACGCTCGGCCGCCGGCCAGCGGGCGCGCAGCAGATCGTAGGCCACGGTCCCGGCGCGGGTCATCAGCTCGATTCCCGGAATGCCGTGCGTCTCGATGGCCGCACGGTCCAGTGCCCGGACCTGCGCGGCCCGGTAAAGCGCATGCGGCAGTTGATCGGTCGCGGTCGGCGGCATCGCGGCGGCCCTCACCCACGCAGGTGATGATAGATATCGAGATACTGCCGGCCCGGCTTGTTCCAGGAGTTGTCGGCGCGCATGCCGTTGGTCCGCAACTGCCTGAAATATTCCGGGAAGCGGAACCAGAGCCCGATGGCGCGGTCCATCGCGGCCTCCAGACTGGCCGGCGTGAGCTCGTCGAACAGGTAGCCGTTGCGCTCCTCGAACGGCTTATCCGAATAGTTGGCGTCGAAGACCGTATCCGCCAACCCGCCGACCCGCCGCACGATCGGCACCACGCCGTATTTCATGGCGATCATCTGCGTCAAACCGCAGGGCTCATAGACGCTGGGAATCAGGATCATGTCGGCCCCGCCATAGATCAGGTGCGACAGCTCTTCGTTATAGGTCAATTCCAGGTGGCAATCGGGATTGGCATCCATCTCGTGCTTGATGCCCCAGAACAGCTCATTGACTTTCGGCTCCGGGGCCGAGCCGAGGAGCACGAACTGACAGCCGCTTTTCAGCGTGTGATAGATGGCGTGACGGATCAGGTCCACACCCTTCTGCCGATCCAGCCGACTGACCACCGAGATGATCGGCTTGAACACGTCTTCCAGCCCGACCCGGTCGCGCAGGGCGCGCTTGCTTGCCGCCTTGTTGGGCAGGCTGTCGGGGCCATAGGGCTTGGGCAGATGGGTATCCAGCTCCGGATTCCACACCGAATAATCGATACCGTTCAGGACGCCGCCGAATTTCCGGTCGTAGTATTGCAGCACCCCCTGCAAGCCCATCCCCTGATCGGTGTGCTGGATTTCCCAGGCGTAGCGGGGCGATACCGTGGTGACGAAGTTGGAGAAAACGATGCCGCCCTTCATCAGGTTGCCCGCGCGGTGACTGACCGGGTCGAGCAGCCGCTCCATGACCAACAGGCGATCGGGCCGCAGGCCGACCTGACGCAGTACGTGTTCGCCCACCACACCCTGATGGCCCATGTTATGGAGCGTGTAGCAGACCCGCGAATGGCGCATCCCCAGCGCCTGATAAATCTCATACAGGAGAACCGGCACCAGACCGGTCTGCCAGTCATTGCAATGGATGACATCCGGATGGCGGCCGGACTTGTACATGAACTCCAGTACCGCGCGGCAAAAAAAGGCGAAGCGGTTGGGATCATCCGGCTCACCATAGATCTTGCCGCGCCGAAAGAAGTTCTCGCGGGCATGCTCGTCGATGAACCAGCATTTGAGTCCGTCGACCTCGCCACATTCGACGTCGCAGTGAACCCATTGGTCGTAATAGGGTACCCACAGATCCCGATGACACTTGGTCAGACCCCAGATGCGATCGAAACGCAACACGTCGTACTTGGGGAGGAAGATCTCGACCTGGTTGCCGCGGATGGCGAGTTCCCGCGCCAGGCCCTGGACGAAGTCCCCAAGACCGCCGGCCTTGGCAATCGGCGCGCACTCGGCGCTGACCATCGCGATGTACATGAGCCCTACCCCCTTGATTCGCTCGTGTGTCGGCAGCGCTCCGCGTCGCCTCAGTCGTTATCGGATGCAAGGGTGCCAGTATACGCCAGTGCGCAACCGACACCCCATGGGGCTCAGTCGTCACGCTTCTCGCGCAGTTCCGGTGGCGGATGCAGTGCCAGTGCCAGGCGCAGCAGTTCGGGATCATCCACCAGCACGACCAGTTGGAACCGACCGCCGGGCCCCACCCGATAGGGCTGACCGCACAGATCGATCTCGGTGCCGGGCGCCGCCTGACCGCTGATCCGCAGTTCCGCCAGGATCTGCACACCCAAGGTCCGGACGGGTTCCCGGCCGTAGGACAGGGGTGCGATCGGTCCATAGGTCACCGCCGCGGCCGCCACCGGTTCCGCCGCGGTCGGCAACTCCGGAAACACCGGACGGACCGGCAACGGCGGATACTCCGGTGAATCCGCCCGTTCCTCGTCCCCGCCCGGCGCGCACCGCTCCTGCAGCACCGGCAACCCCTGGGCCGGAGAGGCCAGCATGACCCCAAGGGTCACATCATTCCCGGGCGCGGCGGCGGACGAGGTCGGCACGCCCGGGGCGAGCGGCGCGACCGGTGCCGGACTGGCGGGCTCGATCGGCGGGATTGAACCGGCGCCCGGCGGCGCATGGCCGGTGCGCTCCACGACCAGGCGCGACAGCAGCGGAAAGAGCGACGCGGGCCGTGCCTCAGTCGACCGCTGGTCGGCTGGTTCCCCGACTGATTCAGCCGTGTCCTGAGCGATCGGGGCGAATGGCGTGGCGGGCGCCGCGGCGCGGGGAACCGCCGCGGCCAGGTGGGTGAGATCGACCCCGACCCGGGCGACATTGTCCTGGTCGTTCGAGCGGGCCAGCATCAGCCACCCGCCATCCTCATTGATCAGACCAAGTTCCGCGCGGTAGCGTCCGTGGTCAAGCGGCACGCTGAACTCGCGAAACCCGCTTCCCGACCGGGCGACCGCGGCCAACCGGACCTCATCGAGTTGATCCGAGCCGCCATCCGGCCGCCGGCGCCGCAGGCGCAGCACCAGCGTGGGGCGCCCGCCGGCCACGGGAAAGGAGCCGACCGCCTGCTCCAGCGTGTCCGGTTCCAGGCGCCAGTGAACCCGCAGGACACCGCGGGCGGCACCATAGAGCACCACGCCGGTGCCGCGCTCCTCGCCGGGAAATTGCGGTGCCAAGTCGGCGGTCACATCGGCCGCGACAGCGGGCGGACGGGGGCCGTCCGACCCCGGATGAGCAGGCGGCGACCCTGGTTCCGAGGTCTCTCGTTCCGTGCTCATGCCGGTCCCCTGGACCGTCGCGCAGCACTCCCGGTTCGCGTGCTGATCACCGGGCGCGACGCGGCCCGCGTGCATCCGCGGTCAAGCACGGTTCACCCTGTCAACGCCTCGGTGTCCGCTTGGGTCCGGTCTGGCCGCCGCCGGGATGCACCCCGGCAGGCGGCGAGCCGGGACGCGGCGCAGTGGTCGTCGTGTCCGGCAGGGTATCCAGCGGATCCCCGGCCGTTGCGAACTCAAACGGTTGCTCACCCGGCAGCTCAGGCGGCTGCTCGCCCGGCAGCTCGGGCGGCTGCTCGCCCGGCAGCTCGGGCGGCTGCTCGCCCGGCAGCTCCACCGGCGGTTCGGCCGGCAACTCGGTCACGGCCTGAACGCTCGGGGTGGCGGCCTGAGCGACCGGTTCGGGTTGCGACTGCACCTTCCCGGAAACCGGCGGGCTCAGCGCGGCCTCCAGGGCCGTCGCGACCGTGTCCAGGTCTTTGAACGCCGACGCGGTCCGTTTATACAGCAGCGGAATCCACGAATCGCCCCACACAAAGTAACAACTGGTCTCGGCCTCCAGGAGCAGGCGGCGGGCACGTTCCAGCGCCTCCCAGCAATGATGGACGCGCCGGGTCGCATGCAGACGCGTGTGCAGGTCCCAATAACGCGCGCTCAAACGGGTGACCTCCTCCACCGCCGCTTTCTGTTCCGCGCTGCCGGCCCATTGGGACAGATCCGGCACGAAATCCACGCCGACATTCCAACTGCCGGTCTGCACCTGGGCATAGGCCTGCGGTGGATGCTGTTCGAGATAGGCACTCAGAGTTACGGGGTTGACCGGATACTCCCCGCCACGGTAGTGCTCCATGTAAGGGGCGAAGAAATAGCCGAAAAACCCGGATCCCTCGTGGGGTTCACGAAACCAGTTGCCGTTCTCCCCATCGGACCAGGTGGTAACCAACCGCGGCTCATGAGGTCGCGGCGAACCCCCGGTGCGCCAGCGCACCTCGTTCTGGAACCAGGTGGCGTCGAGTCCGGTGTGCTGGGCGGCGGACACATCGCGATCCCGCGGCACCACGGTTATACACACACCGTTATAGCAGGCCAGGTACGGGCGGAAGACATCGCTGATGCCGTCCTCGGGCAGCACATGGATGCCGTCGGCCACCACGTAGTCGAAACCCGCCTCGACCAGGGCCGGGATCATCTCCATGGTGAAAGCCAACTCCGGCGGCCAGAAGCCGCGGGGCATGCGGCCGAAGGCGCGCTGCATGGTGACGCGTCCCAGTTCCAGTTGCTCGGGCCAATCCTCCCGCGGGATGAGCGGAAAGATCGGATGATGCTGGCCCATGCCGATCAGTTCGATGTTGTCCGCCTGGGCGTAACCATCGAGCATCGCGGGAATATCCAGGATGTGGCGGTAAAGATCGACCACCCGCTGGTCCAGCAGTTGATCGAGCAGCCCACCGGAGAAACCGACGTGCAGCCGGGCCACGTCACGATACCGCGCGGCGTAGCGAACCGGGCGCTCGTAACAGCGGATGATCTGCTCGGCCTCCCAGGGGTTGGCTTCGATCAACAGGCGCAGATTACCCGGCGGCTGATGCATGTGCAGCCCAAGGGCGTGAAAGAGAGTGCTTGTCATCGGTTCCCACCGCGGCTCCGGCCGGCCCTCGAACGGGGTCGTACCCACAATGGCGATCATCGCACGGCCCCAGGATCAACGCCAGATCGGCGCCGGACCACGGCGGCGTCTCAGTCTGGGCATCCCGGTCCAAAGCCGGGGGATCGACGTTGCGATCCTGGCAGTTCCGACGCGCTTGACGCCTCGGTGTGAGATCATCCCCGCGGTATGAACAGCAACCCCAACCCGGCCTTCGCCCGCTATATCGGTATCGACTACTCGGGCGCCGCCACGCCCAGGTCCAGCCTCCAGGGGCTGCGTGTCTACCAGGCGGATCGGGCAGCGCTGCCCGCGGAGGTCGTGCCGCCGCCCAGCCCGCGCAAATACTGGACGCGGCGCGGGATCGCGGAATGGCTGGTGGACCGTCTGGCCGAAGATCAACCCACCCTGATCGGCATCGACCACGGTTTTTCGTTTCCGTTAGCCTATTTCGAGGTCCACCACCTGCCCCTCGATTGGCCGGCCTTCCTCGCGGACTTCCAGCACCATTGGCCGACCGACGACGACATCTACGTGGATTTTGTCCGCTACGGTAACGTCGGCAATGGCGCCGCGCGGATGGGCAGCGCCCGCTGGCGTCGCCTGACCGAGACGCGCGCGGGCGCGGCCAAGTCGGTCTTCCATTTCGACGCGCAAGGTTCGGTCGCCAAGTCCACCCACGCCGGTCTGCCATGGCTGCTCTATCTGCGCCGGCACCTGGGCGACCGGCTCCACTGCTGGCCGTTCGACGGCTGGCAGGTCCCGGCCGGGCGCTCGATGGTGGCCGAGGTTTACCCGGCCCGGTGGAAGCATCTGTTCCCGCCGGACGGACGCACCCCGGACCAGCACGACGCCTGGAGCGTCGCCGCCTGGCTGCGCCAAGCCGATCTGGACGGCCGCCTGCAAGACGCCCTCGCACCCGCCCTGACGCCGCCGCAGCGCGCCCTGGCCGACATCGAAGGGTGGATCCTCGGGGTCGACTGACGCTCAAGGCCCGCGCAACGGGCTGAGAACCATCAGGCACGAAGCGATCTGTGGTCAGTTCGATTACAGCGGTCCTCTGTCAAATGCGCGCTCCACCATGTCAATCGTACCCTGCGAACGCGGCAAACTCCTCCGCGGCCAGTGCTTGTTCGACCGCGGCCTGAGCCTTCTCCTGCACCGCCGCGGCCGCCTCCGGAATCATCCGGGCGACCTGCCGAACTGCCGACGCTGGTCGGTTATAGGCCCCAAGCTTCCTTTAGCTTATCCGTAGCGTTCTTGCAAAACGCCTCCAATTCAAGTGGCGTCGAAACAGCTTTCAGCCGATCTAAATCGCTTTGTTGGAGTTCCGGCCATGTTTCGAACTCCCGAGATCCGCCGATCTGGAGGTGGTTCAGCTTCTGGGTCTCAGGTAAACTGCTCTTTTTAAAAGCCCAGGGATATACAATTGCTCTCAATCCGATATTTTGCTCTATCAAAATGAGGGCCGCTTCCTGTATTGCGATCACCGGCACACCTTCGCCAGCGAAAATGGCGTTGGTTTCACTGGCAGGACCCCTTGGCGCCGGGCTAACCGTGACAGCAAAGCCCAGCTCTGTGAGTTTGCTCTTGAGTGTTTCAACTTTATCGGCGATAACGTCGGTAGAAAATATCGTTAAAGGAAAGTTTATTCCGTCGAGCAGCCTCTTGATTTTCTTGTCATCGATCTTATACAAAACCCAGTACGAACTGGAATTAGCGTCAGTGTCGAAATAGACGTCCTTTGTTGTGACAGTAGTGGCCAGTGACTTTGCTATTGAACTCTTTAGTGGTTTGTAGATTTCTTTTGTCAGTGATTTATCTATTGAATCTTGAAGAGCGGAGGATATCATGCGAGCGCCATTTTGTTCGGCATCCGCCTTGGCTGCGCTGATCGATGGTCCTTCACCTTTAGCGACGATCATGCCGACTCCTTCCGGCGGCGCTGTAACCCAATTCGGGACATCTGATCCGGCTTTTGCTGGTCGAATAAAGTAATCCAAGATAGGAGGGAATGTCGATGAATAATTTGAACTTAAATCCTGCAAAACCCTCAGTTTCGTACAAATAAAACCGATATACACCTTAAGGTCGTCGGGATTGACTCCACTAGTATTGACAAGCTTAAAACCCTTTTCGATTTCTCTTTCCTCAACTTTCGCCTTGTTTATCGCCTGCTGGTAAGTCTTGTACGAACCATCTGGTAAATTATCCTTAAAGTGAGTTGCGCTTGCTATGGTAATGCCGATGAATGCAAGAACCCACTTTTTCCACGAAGCTTCTGGTAGTGGTTGTAGTATTGTTACAGTTGCGCCGAGAAGGGTCACTATAAGTGTGAGGGTGAAGAGCACGTCCGCCGTTTTTTGCCAATTCCTAGACTCCTCTTTCAGTTTTGAGTAATCCGTTTGGTAGGAGTCAACAAATGTCTTATAGGTTGCGGGCGACATCGGAACAGACTCATCGCAAGTCACTTGCGATGAATGTGCGTTTATCGAAATCAAGCCCGCAAAAAACATCACTAGCACTGAACGAAACATATCTCTATACCCCGCACTAAGATTCGCGGAAGCGGTTAGTCAAGTCGGCTAACAGCCCATCAATTCCACCAGCGTCTGCCACCGCTCGACCGCCGCCTCCGGGCACGGCCCGAGCCGAGCCACGATCAGCCCCGCGGGGGACGCCGACACCCGCCGCTCAATCCAGGCGCGGGCCGCGCGCGGGTCGTCGATGACCGCCGCGGGCACCGTCCAGGCCAGCCCCCTGGTCGCGGACGGGTCCCTGCCCGGCCCGACGCGGGGGTCCAGAATCGGCCGGGGTTCCAGTTCAAACGCCTGATCAGCGCCCGGCGGCGACCCGAGCAGACCGCCGAAGCGCTCCCCAAGCGCCGCGGCAACCGGCGCCGCCAGGACGGTCGGCAACCCCGGCTCGGCCTCCAGGTAAAACCGAAAGCGCGGCGGGGTATCACGCGCCCAGTCGTAGGCACCGGCAATCCCCGCCGCACGCCAGCGCGCGGCCGGGACCGCGACCGCCCAGCAGACGTTGGCGAAGTATGCGAGCCGCCATTCTTCCGGAAGATCATCCGGAAAAAAAGGGTCATCGCCCGACCGGGGGTCCCAACCAGAGCGCACGGGAAGCAAGGGCATGTTGGCAGTGGTTAGTGGTTAGTGGTTAAGCCGCGTCCAGCGCGGAATGCGTAGTTTTCATGTTGTGTGCGGCCTTGGCGATTTCACCGACCTCGGTGGAGACGCGGTTGAATATTGATACTTTTTCAGACTGTAGACCGCGCCAGCTCCAGCCATCGTCGAGTCCGCCGGGACCGATCCCATCCAAAAACATCGCATACCGCGCTGGGCGCGGTTTAGTGTATGGTTATATGGTCCACCGGCGGCGAGATAGCCGTCGGTGCAGAACCACACGCGAATCTCATGACTGAACCACGCAGACTCGGCACCCGCAAGCAGACCCTGGCCCCCGGTCAGGAGGCGCGCATCCGCGACCTGGGCCGGGCAGTGATCGAGACCGAGGCCGCCGCGGTCGCGGCCTTGGGCGCGCGGCTGGATGGCGGATTCGTTGACGCCTGTCGCTTCCTGCTGGCTTGCGAGGGGCGGATCGTCGTGCTGGGCATGGGCAAGTCCGGACACATCGGCGGCAAGATCGCCGCGACTCTGGCCAGCACCGGCAGCCCGGCCTTCTTCGTTCATCCGGGTGAGGCCAGTCATGGCGATCTGGGGATGATCACTCCGCGCGACGTGGTACTGGCCCTCTCCAACTCGGGTGAAACCGCTGAATTGCTGACTATTCTTCCTCTAATCAAGCGGTTGAGCGTACCGCTGATCACCATGACCGGGCGTACCGATTCGACCCTGGCCCGTGAGGCGGATATCAACCTGGATGTCAGCGTCACCCGCGAGGCCTGTCCCCTGGGTCTGGCACCCACCTCCAGCACCACCGCCACCCTGGCGATGGGCGACGCTCTGGCGATCGCCTTGCTGGAGAGCCGCGGCTTCACCGCCGACGATTTTGCCCGCTCGCACCCCGCCGGCACCCTGGGACGGCGCCTGCTGCTGCATGTCGAGGATATCATGCACCGCGGCGAGCAGGTGCCGCGGGTCCCGCTGGGAACCGCGCTGCTCGCCACCCTGGAAGAAATGTCACGCGCCGGGCTGGGCATGACCGCGGTGGTCGACCCCCAGGGCCGGCTGGCCGGCATCTTCACCGACGGCGACCTGCGCCGCGCCCTCGACCGCGGGATCGATGTCCGACGGACCCTGATCGACACGGTGATGACGGCCGGCTGTGTCACCGTCGCCGCCGCGGACCTGGCCGCCGAGGCCCTGCGGCTGATGGAGGCGAAATCAATCAACGCGCTGCTGGTGGTCGACGCCGAAGGCTGTCCGACCGGGGCGCTCAACATGCATGACCTGCTGCGCGCCGGCGTAGTCTGAGAGGAACCGTGAGCAAACAAGCGATTCGCAAGCGCGCCGCCCGCATCCGCCTGGTGATCCTCGACGTCGACGGGGTCTTGACCGACGGCAGCCTGTTCCTGGGTGACGATGGCCAGGAATTCAAAGCGTTCAACGCCCGTGACGGTCATGGTATGGTATTGCTGCAGGAGACCGGCGTACGCCTGGCGGTGATCAGCGGGCGCAACTCGAACCTGGTGCGCATCCGCATGGAACACCTGGGTGTCGCCCATGTCTATCAGGGGTGCCGTGACAAAGTGCCGGCCTACGATGAGCTGAAACAGATCCTGGAACTGCCCGACGACGCCTGCGCCTACGTCGGCGACGATGTGATCGACCTGCCGGTCATGCGCCGGGTCGGTCTGGCGATCGCCGTGGGCGATGCCCATCCGCTGGTCCGCCAGCATGCCCACTGGTGCACCGACGCACCCGGTGGACGGGGTGCCGTGCGCGAGGTGTGTGAGTTGATCATGGAGGCCCAGGGCACCTGGGACACCATGGTCGAGCCTCCCCGCTGACCTCCCCGGTTAGGGTTGGACGGCAGGCGTGTGGACCACCAGACAAGGCCGGCTCGCGATGGTGTTCGCCGTGCTCGGCGGGGCGGGCTGGTGGCTGTCGCGGAGCCTGGACGAGGAACCGCCGCCGCGCGCGCGCGAGCGTGCGCCAAACTATGTCGTGACCGATTTTCGCGCCATCGAGACCGACCCGACCGGCCGACCGACGCGGCGCCTGGTCGCCGCACAACTGCGACAGTTCGTTCCCGAAGACCTGTCCGAGCTCGACGTGCCGGCGCTGACCTTGTTTGAACCCGACGGCGCGCCGCCCTGGGAGATCAGGGCCAAACGCGGCCTGCTGTTATCCGGCGGGGACGAGGTGCGTCTGAGCGACACGGTCACCGTCGAACGGGCCGGCACCGCCTTGTCCCGTTCCATCCGACTCGCCACCTCCGAACTGACCCTGTGGCCCAAACGGGACTATGCCCAAGGAGACCAACCCGTGAGAATCGAGAGTGATCGCGACTGGCTGACAGCGAATGGTGTGCGCCTGTGGTATGCACGACCCGCCCGCGCCGAGTACCCCGGCCGCGTGCACATCTCCATCGCTCCCGCCCGGAGCGCGGCCGTCCCATGAAACTCCGGCCGCCGCGCGCCCTGACCAGCCGCATCCTTGCCGTCGGCATCGCCCTGAGCCTTGGGTTCATCATCCAGCGGGCGGCCGCACTCACCGGCGACGACCAACAACCCATGTTGATCGAGGCCGATACGGTCGAGGTCGACGAGGCCAAGGGCACCAGCCTCTATGTCGGCCGGGTCCAGGTCGACCAGGGCACCATGCGTCTGCTCGCCGATCAGGTGACGGTGCACCATCGCAGTGATCGCCGCATCAAATTCATCATCGCGCGCGGCAACCCGGCATCCTACAAACAGCAGATGGACGGCGACCAGGGCGAGGTGCAGGCCTTCGCCAAGCGCATGGATTACGACGCGGAGCGGGATGAACTGGTCCTGACCGACGAGGCGCTCCTGATTCAGGGCACGGACCGCATCACCAGCGATCGGATCGTCTACGATCGGGCCAAAGCGCGGATGCAGGCCGGCGGCAGCGGCCGGGTCAAGATCACCTTTACTCCAGATGCCAAGAACGGCGCCCCGGCCGGCGGCGGCACTCCGCCCAAGCCTCCGGCCGTGCCGCCGCGCGCCCCCGCGAGTCGTCCGTGACCACCCTGCGCGCCACCCAGCTGAAAAAGCGCTACCGCAGCCGGCAGGTGCTGCATGACGTCAGCGTCGAGGTCGACGCCGGCGAGGTCGTTGGTCTGCTCGGCCCGAACGGCGCCGGCAAGACCACCTGCTTCTATCTGATCGTCGGGCTGATCGCCAGCGATCATGGCCGTATCGAACTGAACGGACGCGACCTCACCTTGCAGCCGATGCATACCCGGGCGCGCGCCGGCCTGAGCTACCTGGCTCAGGAGGCATCGGTGTTTCGCAAACTGACGGCGCGCGAGAACATTCTGGCGATCCTGGAGACCCGGCGTGACCTGAGTCGCGGCGCGCAGCGGCAACGCTGCGATCAGCTACTCGAAGAACTGGGCATCGCCCACGTCGGGGCCTCGCTGGCGCTGAGCCTGTCCGGCGGCGAGCGGCGGCGCCTGGAGATTGCCCGCGCCCTGGCCGTGGACCCGGTCGTGATGCTGCTCGACGAACCCTTTGCGGGCGTCGATCCGATCGCCGTCGGCGATATCCAGGCCATCGTCGCGCATCTGCGCGAGCGGCAGATCGGCGTCCTCATCACTGACCACAACGTCCGCGAGACCCTGGACATCTGCGACCGCGGCTACATCATCAACGCCGGCACCGTGATCGCCGCCGGCACACCGACGCAGTTGCTCGCCGACCAGCAGGTTCGGGAGGTTTATCTTGGAACCGACTTCTCGATGTGAGACCGCAGATGACGACACGCATTCCGCCGCGCGCCGCGGTAGGCTAGAATCAAGGAAGGCACCGTTATTGCTTTCATGAACCGGATCACGCCCATTAACGCATCCATGAAGCAGTCCATCCAGCTTCGACTAGGTCAGCACCTGTCGATGACGCCGCAGTTGCAGCAGGCCATCAAGCTGCTGCAACTGTCCAGTCTGGAACTTCAGCAGGAAATCCAGGAGGCACTGGATACCAACTTCATGCTCGAAGAAGGCGAGGAGTCCGAGCGCTTCCAGGCCGCCGACGCGGCCGACATCCGCCTGCCCCATGACCAGACGGCGGAACCCCCGACCGCCACGGTCCAGGAGCAGACGGTGGAGCGGGAGATTCAGGTCGAATCCCAGGACATGCCGGACGAACTCCCGGTCGACACCCAGTGGGATGACGTCTACGAAAACTATCTGCCGACCAGCAGCCAGGGCGGCGGCGACGACGATTTCGATCCCTTCTCCCAACAGAGCCGCCCGGAGACCCTGCACGACCACTTGCTCTGGCAGCTCAACCTGACCAAACTCAGTGAACGAGACCATGCGATCGCCCGGGCGGTGGTCGACGCCATCGACGCGAACGGTTACCTGCGCACCGATGTGGATGAATTGCTGACCACGGTCGGCGACCCGGACATCTCCCCGGAGGAGGTGACCACGGTGATCCATCGCGTCCAATCGTTCGATCCCCCGGGGGTAGGCGCCCGTGACCTGCGCGAGTGCCTGCTGATCCAACTGAGCCAGATACCGGATCGCGCGCCGATGCGCGACCTGGCGATCGCCATCTGCACCCGCGGCTTCGACCACCTGCCGCGCAATGACGTGGCGGCCTTGGCGCGCCTGCTGCAAACCACGGAAGACGCCATCCTGGCCGCCCTGGAGCTGATCCGTCACCTCAACCCGCGGCCCGGTACCCTGATCGCGGAGGTCCCGGCGGAGTATGTGGTCCCCGACGTCCTGGTGCGGCGCACCGAGGGTGCCTGGCACGTCGAGCTGAATCCGGAAACGACACCTAAACTGAGAGTGAACGCGGATTATGCGCGCCTGATCCGGCGCGGCGACCAGAGTGCCGACAGCATCGCCTTGAAAAGTCATCTGCAAGAAGCCCGGTGGTTCATCAAGAGCCTGTCGAGCCGCAACGACACGGTGCTGCGGGTCGCCTCCAAGATCGTCGAGCTCCAGCAGGAGTTTCTCGAACAGGGCGAGGTCGCCATGAAGCCGCTGATCCTGCGCGACATCTCCGAAGCGCTCGAACTGCATGAATCGACGGTCTCGCGGGTGACCACGCAAAAATACATGCACACCCCGCGCGGCACCTTCGAGTTCAAATTCTTCTTCTCATCACACGTGAACACCGCGTCCGGAGGCGAGTGTTCGTCCACGGCAATTCGTGCCCTGATCCGTAAGATGATCACCGGCGAATCGGCCAGGAGGCCGCTGAGTGACAGCAAGATCGCAGACGAATTGGCTGATCAGGGCATCAATGTCGCCCGACGCACGGTCGCCAAGTACCGCGAGGCCCTGGGGATCCCCCCCTCGAACGAACGCAAACGCCTGGCTTGACAGGCTGTTTGAAACCTAAGGAGCACACTATGCAAATCAACCTGACGGGTCACCACATCGACGTAACGGAAGCACTCAAAGGCTACGTCGATAACAAGTTCGAGCGACTCGCTCGCCACTTCGACCACGTCATCAACGCTCATGTGATTCTGAGCGTGGAAAAGCTGGCCCAGAAGGCCGAGGCGACCCTGCATGTCAACGGCGGCAAGCTGCATGCCGACTCCGTGCATGAGGACATGTATGCCGCCATCGACACTCTAATCGACAAGCTGGACCGTCAAATCCTTCGCCATAAAGAGAAAAAGGCGAACCACCGGCCGGTCGCGGCCACCGGCGCCAAGAGCGGCGAGTCCGAGTAACGCGCCGCCCGCACCACGGGCCGACCGGTACCCCCGACCGAGCAGACACCTTGAACGGTCTCGTTCAAGGTGTTTTCATTGAGACGGGAGCGAATCCGAGCTACTGTGATGCTCCCGCACCGTCCGGATGGCCCAGAGGAAACAACCGACATGACCCCCAATGACCAGCCCGGTGCAAACTTGCGCACCACCCCCTCGATCTCGCCTCGCACCACGCGCGGGGGACGCTGACCCATGTTCCGGCCCGACTTCATCACCGAGCAGCGGCTTGGCTGTCGCCTCGTCATTGCGAGCAAGAAGCGCCTGCTCGAAACCCTGGCAAGCCTCCTGGCCGCCGACCATCCGCGGTTGGACGCGGACCTGGTCTTCGACAGCCTCCTGGAGCGTGAGCGACTCGGCAGTACCGGCCTCGGCCACGGCATTGCGCTGCCGCACGCCCGCGTCAAGGAGGTGACGCAATCCATCGGGGCCTTCGTCTCGCTCAGCCAGGGGGTGGACTACGATGCCGTCGACGGCGAGCCGGTCGATCTGGCCTTCGCTTTACTCGTGCCCGAGGCGGCCACCGACGAGCACTTGCAACTCCTGGCCCAACTGGCGGGCCGCTTCAACGACCCCCAGGTCCGCAAGCGATTGCGCGAGGCCGAATCGCCGAGCGCCATCCTCCACGTGTTCAGCGGCCATTAGCCAAGCACGGACACCGACCCATGGCCGACAGTCTACAGTCACTGATCCGACTCACCTGGCCGCGCGCCCGGCTGAACTGGCTGACGCCCGAACCACAGACGCCCCACTCCGTCCGGGGGACTTGTCCGGAAACGGCCAGGCAGGCGTTGATCGGATCGTTGAATTGCATCCACCCCAACCGGCTCCAGGTCATCGGCCGCGCGGAATTGGTCTACCTGGCGGGTCTTGGTCCAACCGCGTTCAGGGAGACCGTCGAAAAACTCTTCAGCGAGCGGCCGGCGGCGGTGATCTTTGCCGACGGCATCGAACCCGCGGCCACCTTTTGGGAATGGGCCGAGCGCACCCACACCCCGCTGGTCGGATCGCCCGTCACCGACGATGACTTGATCAATCAACTGCGCTATTACCTCACCCATGCCCTGGCGGAACGCACCATCGTCCACGGCGTCTTCATCGAGGTGCTGGGCATGGGGGTCCTGCTGGTCGGCGACCCGGCGGTCGGCAAGAGCGAACTGGCACTGGACCTGATCACCCGCGGACACCGCCTGATCGCCGACGACGCCCCCCAGTTCGCGCGGATCGCCCCGGAGAAGCTGGAGGGCTCCTGCCCCGAACCGCTGATCGATTTTCTCGAGGTACGGGGTTTGGGCATTCTCAACATCCGCGCCATGTTCGGCGAGGGCGCGGTGGTACGCCGCAAGACGCTCAACCTGATCATCGACCTGAAACCGCTCGATCAGACCCAACTCGACCGCATCGACCGACTCGCCGGGAGTCTGTCCGCCACCAACATCCTGGGCGTGGCCGTACCGCGCATCACCATGCCGGTCGCCCCTGGGCGTAATCTTGCGATCATTGTGGAGGCGGCCGTCCGCCATCAGATCCTGCGCATCCGCGGCTACGATGCCGGTGTAGACTTCATTGACCGGCAGACGCGCGCGATCAGCAACGATCACCCCGACCCACCAGGCTCCAGGTCCGGTGCGGCGGCCGAACCCGCGGCCGCGGACGCCACACCCGACGGACACGCGCGTTCGGGCACCTGACCTCATCCCGCAACCCATCGACCCACGGACCTCGCCATGAGACTCGTCATCGTCAGCGGATTGTCCGGCTCCGGCAAGAGTGTGGCGCTGCGCACGCTCGAGGACCTGGGATACTATTGCATCGACAACCTGCCGCTGTTCCTGCTCAAGGACCTCGCGCTGGGCCTGAAAGATGCCGGCAGTGAGGCGTTCACAGACACGGCCGTCGGCGTCGACGCCCGCAGCAACCCAGGCGAACTCAAGAACCTGCCGGGTCTGATCGAGGCCGCCCAGGAACGCGGTGTGGCCTGCCAGGTGGTCTTCCTCGATGCGCACACCGATACCCTGATCCGCCGCTTCAGCGAGACCCGCCGCCGCCACCCCTTGACCCGAACCGACCGTCCACTGGCGGAGGCCATCAAGCTGGAGCGGCAACTGCTCGAACCGATTCGCCAGGCGGCCGATATCCGCATCGAGACCACGCTGACCAATGTTCACGAATTACGCGACCTGATCCGCGTGCGGCTCGCCGGCGAGGTGTCGCCCAAAGCGTCGATCCTGCTGCAATCCTTCGGCTTCAAACACGGCATACCGCACGATGTGGACTTTCTGTTCGACGTGCGGTGCCTGCCCAACCCCCATTGGCAGACCGAACTCAAACCCCTCACGGGACGCGACCGGCCGGTCGTGGAGTTCCTGGAGGCCAGCCCGGCGGTCATCGAGATGCGCACGGACATCGCGGCCTTTTTCGACCGCTGGATTCCGCGGTTCGAAACCGATGGGCGCTTCTATCTCACCATCGCCATCGGCTGCACCGGCGGTCAACACCGTTCGGTCTATCTCGTGGAGACCCTCTGCGAGCACTTCGAGCGCGGCGGACACAAGGTCATGGTGCGACACCGGGAGCTGCCGTGACCGTCGGTCTCCTGTTGATCACCCATCAGCCCTTGGGCGGCGACCTGCTGCGCGTGGCCACCGCGATTTACGGGACCCGCCCCGCGCGCGCCGAGGCGCTCGAGGTGGAAAACGACGCCCCCGGCGAACAGGTGTTGGCGCAGGCGCAGGGACTCGCGCAACAGCTCGACGAGGGCGACGGCCTGCTCGTGCTGACCGATCTGTATGGCGCCACCCCGGCCAACCTGGCGCTGGCCCTGCGTGATCGCCACCCGCGCACCCGCGTGGTCGCCGGGGTCAATCTGCCGATGCTGCTGCGCGCCCTGACCTACGCGGGTCTGGACCTGGATAGCGTGGTCGAGAAGGCCCTGGCGGGCGGTCGCGACGGCGTCTGCAGGTGCCCGCGCGATGGGCTGGAGGGTGCTGTCGGTGGTGCGTAAAGAACTGGAAATCATCAACAAACTTGGGCTGCACGCGCGTGCGGCGGCGAAGTTGGTCAACTGCGCCGCCGGCTTCGCCAGCTTCATCGAAGTTGAACGGCGCGGCCAGCGGGTCAACTGTAAGAGCATCATGGGCATCATGATGCTCGCCGCCAGCCGCGGCTCATGGATCACCGTCGACGCCACCGGAGAGGACGAAGAAGCTGCTATCGCGGCGATCGAGGCGCTCATCCGCAACCGTTTCGGGGAAGGCGAGTGACCATCGCATTCCAGGGCATCGGGGTGGCCGCGAGCCAGTCGGTCGCGATCGGGCCGGCCTTTGTCACCGGACATGGCATACACACCGCGACCCAAACCCTGATCGACGCCGATCAGGTCGGCGACGAACTCGACCGGCTCAACACGGCCGTCGCGCAGGCACGCCGGGCGCTCAAGGCAGTGCGCAGTCAGATCCCGCCCTCCACGCCGCGCAATATCGCCGAGTTCATCGACACCCACTTGTTGATGCTCGATGACGTGGCCTTGATCGACGAGGTCCGCAAGATCATCCGCGACCAGCTCTTCAGCGCCGACTGGGCGCTCCAGTTGCAGCGCGACACCCTGGTGAGCGTCTTCGACGCGATGGATGACCCTTACCTGCGCAACCGCCGCGACGACGTGGAGCATGTGGTCGATCAGATCATGTCCTTCCTGCATGGGGCGCCAACCCAACTGGAAGCAACCGGTCGCGACCTGGAAGGCTGTGTCGTGGTCGCACGCGATCTGATGCCGGCCGACGCCATCACCCTGCGCAATCGGGGCGCGGCGGCCTTCGTCACCGAGTTTGGCGGCCCGGTGTCTCACACCGCCATCCTGGCACGCAGCCTCTCGGTCCCGGCCGTGGTGGGGGTGCACAACATCACGCGCTATATCCGCTCCGGCGAGCACCTGGTGGTCGATGGGGATACGGGCACCGTCCTGGCGAACGCCGATGCCCAGACCCTCGCGTATTATCGTCAGCGACTGGGGGCAATCGAAGCACGGCGCCGCCATCTGCGCACCCTGGTGGATCGGCCCGCCATTACGCGCGACGGCGTGACCATCAACCTGCTCGCCAACCTGGACCTGCCGGCGGATGCCCAGGCCGCACGCTTCAACGGAGCCGTCGGCGTCGGACTCTATCGTACCGAATTCCTGTACATGAACCGGAATGACTTGCCGGATGAAGCCGAACACCTGGCGACCTACCTGACCATCGTGGACGCGCTGGATGGACTGCCCCTGACCATCCGCACCCTCGACCTGGGCGTGGACAAACGCAGTGAGGCCCTGGGCGACCCCGCGGCAAGCTGCTGCAACCCGGCCCTGGGGCTGCGCGGCATCCGCCTTTGCCTCAAGGAACCGGGGCTGTTCCGTCCGCAACTGCGGGCCATCCTGCGCGCCGGCGCACTGGGACCGGTGCGGGCGATGCTGCCGATGGTCACCAACCTGCAGGAGGTCGCGTCCGTCCTTGCCATCATCGCCGAACTCAAAGAAGAACTGACCCACGAGGGACTCGCCTTCGATCCGGCGCTCCAGGTCGGCGCTATGGTCGAGATCCCCGCCGCTGCGCTGGCCGCCCGCGCCCTGGCCAAACGCGTGGACTTCCTGTCCATCGGAACCAACGACCTGATCCAATACACGCTCGCCATCGACCGCCTGGACGACAGTGTCAATTACCTGTTCGATCCCATCCACCCGGCCATCCTGCGGCTGGTGCGGATGACCATCGAAGCCGGCCGGGCACTCGCCACCCCGGTCGCCATGTGCGGTGAGATGGCCGGCGACCCGCGTTTCACCCGCCTGCTGCTCGGACTGGGTTTACGGCGTTTCAGCATGCAGCCGGGCGCCCTCCTCGGCATCAAAGAAATCATCCTGGACGCCGACACCCGCGAACTGGAACGGCGCGCCAGCGCACTCTTCGCCGGGCTCGACGAAGCCGAGCCCGCGCAACTGCTCGATGCGCTGAACGCGGCCTAGTCATTGGTCGGACCTGGCAGCCCGTGTGTCGGACGGACTTCGTGACGCGTGTCCGTGAGCTACCGACGGAGCCGTCGCTTCAATGATCCGGCACGAATTTCAGCACGTTTCCGTTGATGCAGTAGCGTTTGCCGGTGGGCGGTGGGCCGTCATCGAAGACATGGCCCAAGTGAATGCCGGAACTGGCGCTCCTGACCTCGACGCGGCGCATGCCGTGGGCATGGTCGGTATGCTCGGTGAGCGCGCCGGGTAACGGGTTGAAGAAGCTCGGCCAGCCGGTGCCGCTGTCGAACTTGGTGTCGCTGCGGAACAGCGCCGCGCCGGTGATCGGATCGACGAAAGTGCCGGGGCGCTTCTCGTCGAGGTGCGAACCGGAGCCGGGCCGCTCGGTGCCTTGCTCGAAGGCGATCTGCTGCTGCTCGGGCGTCAGCAGATGGAAGCCGAGCCATTTCCAGAAGCGCGGCTGATCGCCTTGCCAGCCGGTAAAGCGCGCGACCTCACGGCCGTTCTCGAACAACACGATGGTCGGCGTGGCGAACAGCGCCTTCTCCAGTTTCCAGCCCGCCGGCGGCTCGACGCTCAGGGTGCGGGCGATGTCCACCTCCGACCGCCAGCCGTCCAGGACCTCCGCCTTGAACTGCTTGCAGTAGGCGCAGTCCGTCGCCTCGAAGACGATCAACTGGCGTTGCGCGTTGAGGGCCTTGGGGTCGAGGGGCTTGGCCGGCGCGGACGCCGTGGCCGACTGCACTGAGCCTGGGTATTTCACGCCGGTGCCGCCGAGACCGCAGTAGCCGTCCGGGTTCTTCTTCAGGTAGTCCTGGTGGTAGTCCTCGGCACTGAAATAGACCTTCAGCGGCGCGATCTCGGACGTGATGGCACCGCGACCGGCGTCCTTTAGCGCCGCCTGGTAGATGTCGCGGGTCCGCTTCGCGAGCGCCAGTTGGGCCTCATCGTTGGTGTAGATGGCGCTGCGGTAATTGCTGCCGACGTCGTTCCCCTGGCGGTCGCCTTGGGTCGGATCGTGGCTTTCCCAGAAGCGCGCAAGCACCTGTTCCAGCCCGACCACTTGCGGATCGAACGTCACCTTGATCACCTCGGCATGGTTGCGACCGCCGGCCTTGCCCGCCTTGAGGCGTCGTTCATGAGCGAGCACGGCCTCGTAGGTGCCGGGCACCTCCCCATTGGCGTAGCCGCTCTCGACGTCGAGCACGCCGGGCAACTCTGCCATCCGTTTTTCTGCGCCCCAAAAGCAACCCATGCCGAGGACGATGGTTTCGGCGTTCGCCAGTGATGACATGAGAAATAACCCCGCTGCGATTATCGGCTTGATCATGAAATGGAAGGCTCCGCGTTGGTGGATGGATGAGTCGGTCCTGAAGTTTCAAACCCGCCCCGACACGGTGGTCTGTCCGGATGTCAGGTGCGAACGCTGGAGCAGGCATCGTGCCATCGCGAGAAAAGACGTTAAGTAAATGCTTTAAAATGATAAAATGACGAATTCATCCGGCCTTCCGCGCGCACCAGGCCACGGCTGGCGGTGGTCCCGCGACAGAGCGCGGGGTACCATGGTCGGCACTGGCCCGGTTCGGATCGCAGGCCCGGATGCGACCGCGTAGCGCACCCGGCTCCTTGTCTGTCGACCGGTCGGCAACGATGGCCGGCGGCCGCGGGCCGCGCACCCCCGGGCCGAACTCAACGGGCATCGCCCTTACCTCCCTATGGCGGTCAGAGACAGCAGATGCAAGAGACGCGCGAGCACGGTGTCGACCGGGTCCTTCAGGAGATCGTCGCGGGAACGGCCGCGGTCATCGGCGACGACTTTTTTGCCGCGCTGGTGCGCCATCTCGCGCGCGCTCGGCTACCAGACGCCGGGGGCCAGGGGCTTTTTGTCCGGCAACTGCCGGCGCAGGCACGACGGGGTTGGACAGACCTGATGCACAGGGGCGCAATCCGTATACGGCGCCCGACGGGCGGATGAACTGTATTCGGAGAAGGTGAAGCGCACCCGCTTGGGGAAGCGCTCGGTGGCCGGCAACAGCCACTCCAAGAACTGTACCCAATGGGTGAAGATCGGCAGTTCCTCCGGCTCATTGCCCGGCATTGGCGGCGTCCGGCGGGCGCGGACCGGCCTTGGCGATGAGCGCCAGCAGCTCGGCGCCGTATTTCTTCAGCTTGGCGTCGCCGAAACCGTCGAGGTGGTCGCTGATCGTGGCGACCTCTTTGTCGACGATGAAGTCGCGCACCGGGTCGTCGTTGAAACGCCCGGTCATTGGCTCGAAAAGGCCAGGGTGAAGACCCGGATCAGCATCAGCGCGACCTCAGGATGATATGCACCGGTGCGCAGTCCTCGCGGCTGCGCACGCGGGGACTGCGCCGCGGTGCTGCATCGGAGCGGCGCCAAACATCCCGGCGCGGACCAGGGTAAGAGGGTAAAAGTGCCAAGCTATACGGTCCTCGAAAGGCGGAAACCGAGGTCGCCGTCGAGGTCGGACGGACGCCTGAAGCTGCGGAACGCCGAGCGGCAGCTGCCGGCGGAGCAGTCCCAGGAGCCGCCGCGAATCACCCGGCCGGAGCCCGTCTCGGGGCCACTGGGATTCTCACTGGCAGGCTGCTGCACGCCACTCGCATCGACTGCAGCAGGCTGCGAGTAGACGCCAGTAGAGCGCGAGTGTGCTGCAGCAATTGGCGAGTGCTGCTGCGCACTGGCCAGAGGCCGCTCGCCACCGTAGCGCTGAGCGATCGTCGCGGTCATCGGTCCGCGCAGCGGACCCTACGAGGTCTCGGTAGGTCCGCTGTGCGGACCGGGCGCCTCACCGGGTACCGGCCGATGGAAAAGGCGCTGACCCGCACCGGGTGGGCTGGTTTTTCGTCGTCCCACTGACTGTCGTCCTGTCCCATGGTGAAGGTGCCGCCCGGCAGCCAGACCATCGCCGGGCCTTGGGTCCCGTCAGGGAGCGGGTCGCGCAGGTTGGGGATGGGGTCGAGCTTTGGTTCCGGCTTCGGCGGGACAAGGGTAAAAGGGTAAGAGTGTAAAGGGCCAGTCCTCGAAAGGCGGAAACCGAGGATGTAGAAGCGGTAGGACGGATGCCAGTGGAGCGGGACGCCGAGCGGCAGTAGTCGGCGGTGTGGAGCCAGGAGCCGCCGCGAATCACCCGGTAGGAGCCCGTCTCGGGGCCACTGGGATCCGTTGCCAGTGGCTGCTCGCCGCTGCTCGCGGCTACTGCAGCGCTACTGGCAGCCACTGCAGCGCCACTCGCCGTAATGCGGACGGATTCCCACAGCAACCGGAAGGACTCGACCAGGCGCGGATCGGCCGCCAGCCGGTCCGACCCGGGGGCGCCGCCTGGCACGCCGGTACAGACGAGCACGTCGCCGACCCGACGCCGGGCATCGTCCAGGGCGGCAGGACCGAGTTCCACGACCGCACGGGCCTGGATCAGGTCGAGTACCCGCTCCAGTGCGGCAGCCGATTCCGCTTGAGTGGTCGGAGTGATCGCGGAGCAGGTCGACAAGCGCGGCGGCGCCGGCCCAGGGTGAGGCCACACAGTCGCTCGAGACCCAGATGAGGCGCCGGCGCCGGGGGTTGGCAGTGGGCGCCGCGCCATCGGGCCGGCCGCACAGATCGCGGACGCGGGCCTCGTCGTTGGTCAGCCGCAGGGACAGCAGCCGCACCCGGCCGAAGGCGTCCTGGCGCAGCAGGAGCCGGTGCAGGGCCTGCACCGCGGGGCGCCAGATGACCATCATAGAGGGCGCCGCAGCGGCCCCACCCGAGTCCGGGCTGATTGGTCCGCGCCGGCGCACCCTTGGCATCGTCGCGGCCGCGTGCGAGGGACAGGCTCTGGTCGCTGACGGTGATGGTCAGGCCCCCGCCGGAGATGGTCGGGAACTCATCGAAACCGCTGATGCGGCGACGGACGGTGCGCGGTGCGCCCCGGGTATCGAGTATCGGCCGACCCTTGGCGTCCAGCAGCGGTTCGTTGACCCAATACTCGAAATAGCTGTCCCGGACGGCCTGACGATCGAGGTAATGCGTGGCGATCATACGGTAGAATGCTCACACCAGGGATTCGGTGTCGATTTCGCGTCATTGAGCGCTCTACCTTTTGCGCTCTCCACTCTCAGCATGAGGACTTCTGCCATGGCCACCGTGCCCACCAGCCTCATGGTCCGCCTTGACCCGGACAGCGAGACCGCCGTTGCACGGGCGGCGGAACTGCGCCACGTTCGCGTCAGCGACGCTGTCCGCCCGGTCGGGGTCGCTCAGGCGCGTCCCGCGCTCCCGGCCGCCGAGCAGCAGCTTGTCGCACTGACGCCGGCGCAGCAGCAGCCGTGCTGACCGGCGCTCCAAGAACCGATCGCCCTCACCGCGGCGCAGCCGGCACGCGGCGCACGGATGCGCGGCGCATGAGCGCCATCCGCTGTCCTCCCGGCGACCGCATCCAACCACTGTATTGGTCGATCGCGTTGCTGTTTGCCCTGCTCGGCGGGTCCGCGGCCTACACCCAGGTCACCGCGTGGCGGGCCGAGTCGGCCCATCCACCCATCGGGCGGTTCGCCGCGGTTGACGGCCTGCGCATCCACTACACGGACCAGGGGCAGGGCCGGCCGCTCATCTTGGTCCACGGTGCGAGCACCAGCCTGCTGGACTTCCACGCCAGCATCGCCGGGCCCCTGGCCGCGCGGCACCGGGTGATCGCCGTGGACCGCCCGGGTCACGGCTACAGTGAGCGTCCTGCCGCTGCCTGGCCGAATCCATTGGCCCAGGCCCGCATCATTCACGGCCTGGCACAGGCGTTGGGCGTGGAGCGCCCGATGCTGGTCGGGCACTCTTGGGCCGGCGCTCTGGTTCTCGCCTATCTGCTCGCCTACCCTGGCGAGGCGGCGGGCGCGGTGCTCCTGGCCGGCGGGACCCACCCCTGGGAGGGAGGCGTGGCCTGGTACAACGACCTGGCGGGGGTCCCCGTGCTGGGGTCGCTGTTCGCCTACACCGTGGGCGGGGCACTGGGCCCGCTTGCCATCGACGGCGGGATTGCGGAGGTCCTGTCCCCGGACCCGGTCCCGGATGGCTACCGGTCCCGCACCGGGGTGGACCTCAGCCTGCGGCCGCGGACCTTTCTGGCCAACGCGGAAGATGTGCGCCGCCTGAGCCCCTTTCTCGCCGAGCAGCGGGCCGGCTACGCGCGCATCCAGGTCCCGCTCCTGCTCATCACGGGCGACGCGGACGACCTGGTTCCCGCCTGGAATCATGCCGACCGCCTGATCCTGGAGGCCCCCAGGGCGCGCCAGGTCGTGATCCCGGGGGCCGGCCACGGACTGCACCACAGCCGCGTGGATCTGGTGGTGGGGCTCATCGCGGACTTCGTCGCGGAAACGGCCGAGACCCGCGGCGCCGGTCATTGAGTCCGACGGGCGGATGAACTGTACTCGAAAGTGAGCCAAAGTAATAAACGTATCTCACGCCAATTGCCGGACTCGGCGTCGATGACCTGGCCGCGCTGCGGCGGGCTGTGTAAAGACGTCCGGACAGCGGTTTTGACTTCGCCCTCAGTCGCCCTCCCTATCTTGCTGGTTCGGTGTCGATGCTGTGATAGCCCCGCTGCCGCCGTCGCTTCTCGATCGCCGCCAGCCGCGCCATCCCCTCCTCCCGCGTCGCCACCCAGGCCGTCCGCATCCGGCCGCGCCGTGAGCCGAGCCCGCCCCAGGCGGTGACCACCGACCAGCCGCCGAGCAGGTCCTCGACCAGATCGGCCTGGTAGTACCGCGCCTTCTCGGGATGGACCCAGCGCCGCATCGCCCTGCCCTCATCACTTCAGAAACTGCCGTAAAGCGCCACTGTCCGAATTCTACGGTGCTCCGCGCCTCCAGTGGTAGGACGCGCTTTCGGGGTGTCAGGATGCGCCCCAGGGTCACTGGCCAGACGGGGTGGTTGGTGCCGGCTGGTTGGGAGACGTCGGCCTTGGCTTAAACGAGGCCCCAACCCTGCGCGTCGCGGATGTCCAGAATGTCTTGGCCGGTCGCGCTGCACCGTCACCGCGCCAAGGTGCCAAGGTCCTCCTCCAAGCGGTCCCGGCAACGATCAAAGAGCGCGGTGTTTTCGTGGTCCGGCAGCAATCGGGAGGGGTAGAGGATGCCGTCGAGCGCGGCCGGCGCGTCATAGACCCAGCGCGACCAGCGCTGGGGAAGCGCACAGAAAGCGCAGCCGCACCCGGTCCGCGGTGGTCCCAGGGCCGACTGAGTCATTGACGCAATGATGAAACACTTTGGATAGTCCTATCGATGATTCTCAAACCCCTACCCCAGGCGTCCGCACGGAGCGACTATCGGCTGGTCGTCTTCGATTTCGACGGGACCTTGGCCGATAGCTTCGATTGGTTCGTCCAGGCTTTGAACGGGATCGCGCCGCGCTATCGCTTCCGGCCGATCGCACCGGCCGAGCGTGACCGCCTGCGGGACCTACCCGCGCACATGGTCCTGCGTCAGCTGGGTGTGACCTGGTGGAAACTGCCGGCGGTCGCCCACGCGCTGCGGCGGCGCATGGCCGACGACGTGGACGGCATCCGGCTCTTTGCCGGAGTCGCCCCCCTGCTGCGCGAGTTGGCCGACGCCGGTCTGGCCTTGGGGATCGTGAGTTCCAACGCGGAGCGCACGGTGTGTCGGCTGCTGGGGCCGGAGAATTTGCGTCCGGTCCGCTATCTGGAATGCGGTGCGGCGCTCCATGGTAAACAGGCGCGGCTGCGGCAGGTGCTGCGCGCCGCCCGGGCGGCCCCTGCGCAGGCGATCTATATCGGCGACGAGATCCGGGATATCGAGGCCGCGCGCGGTGTGGGCATGGCGGCCGGCGCGGTCCTCTGGGGCTATAACAGTGCACAGGCGCTGCGCGCCCATGGCCCGGACCACGTCTTTGCGTCGATGGATCAGATCGCACGCGCACTGAGTCCACGACGCCGCGGATGACGCCCCCGTCGGCGAGCGGAGCGGGGCCGGTGACCGCAACCCGGCAGGCGGCCGTGCTGGTGACCGCGGGTCGCGGGCACCGGGTGGCGGTCCGGCGCCTGCCGCCCGGGGGAGTTGCCCCCGTTTCCGGACGGTCTGCGGGGTCGCCCGGCCGGCGGAGGGTGTACCGAAATTCCCGCCGAACGGGGCAATTTTTCGGTCCGGACGGGATAAGCGGGGATTATCACGTATTACATCTGATATTCAACAGCGCACGAAGCGCTTTTTTGTACCACGTAATACGCAATTATGTACCACGGTATTTTATTCACGCGGACCCCGTCCGGCGGAATCACCGGTCGCGCGGCGCGCCCGGGCGTGGTGCCCGTGTGCCGCGGCGAACGACGGAATCCACCGCTCGCACGACCGGGCGCGCGCAGGTAGGATTTCGTAAACTATCGGACCGAGCTGCCGCGGGTGCGGCGCCTGCACCACTGACACCATGAAAAAACCCAAGTACCCGCTGGCCCATTTCTCTCCGGCAAAAGACGAGCTCGTGGTGATCGCCATCACCCGCGAATCGGTGGACACCGGCGACATCCGCCCGCTGCTCGAAAAGCTCTCACTGCTCTCGGGCACCCGCGCGGCGGCCCTCAAGTGGGAAGGCAAACTGACCTTCTATTTCGATGGCTGGGATCAGGACCCGCGCGAGACCGCGGAGATCCCGGAGATCCGCTCCTTTTTCCTGGACGTGACGGCGGAGTGGCCCTATTGGTTCCATTTTTGCGAGAAGGTGGGGGATACCGTCCTGCACGTCCTGCGGCTCATGTGCCGGGGTCAGTATGTCCGGGGCAGCGCCGGCATGGTCGGCTGGCAGTTCGACGACCCGCGGGACCTTGGCCGCCAGATGCTGCTGCTGTTCACTGGTCAGAACGGGATGTATGACCGGTTCAAACTGCCCGAAACGATGAACGAACGCATCACGCAGGAAGTCACCCAGTTGATTGAGAACGCGTTCGGATGAGAAGGCGTGATCGCCCCCTGAAGCCGAACGAAGAGCCCGCGTGATCCGGTCGATGCGTTTGCGCCGGTCTATTCAGGTCGGCGCTGCATCCTGCAGTTTCACACACAGGACATCGCATTTGACGCTGCGCAGCACCGCTTTGGCGGTCGAGCCGAACAGCCCCAGGAAACCATGGCGACCGTGGCTGCCGATGATCACCAGGTCCGCGGCGATTTCATCGGCGACTTCGTCGATGGTATGACTGGTGGGACCGACCCGGACCAGCCGGTCGACCGGCGCGACGCCCAAACGTTCGCCCAGGACGTCCAGTTGCCGACAGGCGATATCCACGAGCTCCTGCTCCAGCCCCAGGTCATCCGGCGTCGGCAAGTCCCCGCCGAAGCCGAGCGGCATATAATCCGGCGCCGGCGGAACATGCTCCAGCACATGCAGCAGGGTCAGGCGCGCCCCAAACAAGACGCGCAGCCGCTGGGCGCGGTCGATCACCGGCTCACCGTTCGGTTCGAAGTCCACTGCCGCCAACAGACGGGAATAAGTCTCGGTTGTCATCGCATGCCTCGTTCGCCGTTGTGAGATCCACTGTTTCTTAAAGTATACGCCCGCGGGTCGAACTCGCCGCTGCCACTCCAAGGCTTGCGGATTCGCCCCAGTCCGGTATATTGCTGCAAAGCAACATCGGCGGCGCAGCGCTGTGCGGCCGTTTCCCCGAGCCCGGTTCATCAGCCCCAACGGCACGCCGCGGAGGCCCCAAGATGCTGCGAAAGATCCTGATCGCCAACCGTGGCGAGATTGCCGTGCGGGTAATCCGCGCTTGTGCGGAGATGGGTATCCGGTCGGCGGCCGTCTTTGCGGAGGCGGACCGTCATTCGCTCCATGTCAAGAAAGCCGATGAGGCGTACAGCCTGGGCGGCGACCCCCTGGCCGGCTATCTCAACGTTCACAATATCGTGAACCTGGCGCTCACCACGGGCTGCGACGCCATCCATCCCGGCTACGGTTTCCTCTCCGAGAATCCGGAACTGGCGCTGGCCTGCACCAGGCGCGGACTCACGTTCATCGGGCCGACGGCCGCGGTGATCGAACGCATGGGCGACAAGACGCAGGCGCGCCTCGCCATGCACAACGCCGGGGTGCCGGTGACCCCGGGCAGCGCCGGTAACCTGGCGCACCTGGACGAGGCGCTGCGGGTGGCCGATCAGATCGGTTATCCGGTGATGCTCAAGGCGACCTCCGGCGGCGGCGGCCGCGGCATCCGCCGTTGCGACGACGCCAAGGCACTGCGCAACAACTTCGAGCGGGTGATCTCGGAGGCGACCAAGGCCTTCGGACGAGCCGCGGTCTTTCTCGAAAAGTGCATCGTCAACCCGCGCCATATCGAGGTCCAGGTGCTGGGCGACCACCATGGCAACTGGGTCCATCTGTTCGAACGTGATTGCTCCATCCAGCGACGGAATCAGAAGCTGATCGAGATCGCGCCCTCCCCCCAGATCGACGAGGCCGAGCGTCAGTACATCGGCGGACTCGCGGTGCTGGCCGCCCGCTCGGTGAATTATACCAATGCCGGGACGGTCGAGTTCCTGCAGGACACCGACGGGCGTTTTTATTTCATGGAAATGAATACCCGCATCCAGGTGGAGCACACCATCACCGAGACCATTACCGGTGTGGACCTGGTCGAGGAACAGATTCGCATCGCCGCCGGGCTGCCGCTGCGTTTCAAGCAGCATGAAATCGGCCGACGCGGCTTCGCCATGCAATTCCGCATCAATGCGGAAGACCCCAAGAACAACTTCCTGCCCAGCTTTGGGCGCATCTCGCGCTATTACGCGCCGGGCGGTCCCGGGGTGCGCACCGATACCTGTATCTATACCGGCTACACGGTGCCTCCGCATTACGATTCCATGCTCGCCAAGGTGATCGTCTGGGCACTATCCTGGGAGGATGTCCTCAATCGCGGTTCCCGCACCCTGCGCGACCTGGGCCTCTTCGGCATCAAGACCACCATCCCTTTCTACCAGGAGATCCTGCGCGATCCGCAATTCCGTTCCGGTCACTTCAATACCGGCTACCTGGACGCCCATCCAGAACTCCTGGAGTATTCAGAGAAACGCCGCAAGGAACATGTGGCCGCGGCCCTGGCGGCCGCCATCGCGGCGCACGCCGGGCTGTAACTGCTTTATCGGATTCAGGTTCTCATCATGCCCAAGATCAACATCACCGACGTTTGTCTGCGCGACGCTCATCAATCGTTGCTCGCCACGCGGATGCGCACCGAGGACCTGCTGCCGATCTGCCCGAAGCTCGACGCCATCGGCTATTGGTCATTGGAATGCTGGGGCGGCGCCACCTTCGATGCCTGCGTGCGCTTCCTGAAAGAAGATCCCTGGGACCGTCTGCGTCAACTGCGCGCGGCCCTGCCCCGCACCCGGCTGCAGATGCTGTTGCGCGGTCAGAATCTGCTGGGCTACCGCCATTATTCCGATGACGTGGTGCGCGCGTTCGTGAAACGCTCCGCTGAACACGGCATGGACGTTTTTCGCATTTTCGATGCGCTGAATGACGTGCGCAATCTCCAGACCGCCATCGCGGCCACCAAGACCGCCGGTAAACATGCGCAGGGCACCATCTGTTACACCCAGAGCCCGGTCCATAGCGTGGCCGGGTTCGTGCAGATGGGAAAGGAGTTGGCGGCGATGGGCTGCGACTCCATCGCACTCAAGGACATGGCGGGGCTGTTGACGCCCTTCGTCACGGCCGAATTGGTTCGCGCCCTGAAGGACGCGGTGGATCTGCCGCTGCATCTGCACTCCCATGCCACCTCGGGCCTGGCGGACATGTGTCACCTGAAGGCGATCGAGAACGGGTGCGACACCATCGACACCGCCATCTCCTCCCTGGCCGGCGGCACCTCCCATCCGCCCACCGAGAGCATGGTCGCCGCGCTGCGCGGCACGCGATACGACACCGGGCTGGACCTGCAAGCGATTCAGGACATCGGTATCTATTTCTACCAGATTCGTAAACGCTACCACCAGTTCGAAAGCGAGTTCACCGGGGTCGATACGCGGGTGCAGATCAATCAGGTCCCCGGCGGCATGATCTCCAATCTGGCCCACCAACTGAAGGAACAGAACGCGCTGGAGCGCATGTCCGCGGTGCTGGAGGAGATCCCGAAAGTGCGCAAAGACCTGGGCTATCCGCCCCTGGTCACCCCCACGTCGCAGATCGTCGGGACCCAGGCGGTCATCAATGTTCTGACCGACAAGCGCTACCAGACCATCACCAACGAGGTGAAACTCTATCTTCAGGGCCGCTACGGCCGCGCCCCGGCACCGGTCAACCCGACCCTGCAACAGCAGGCCATCGGCAACGAGGAACTGGTGGAATGCCGCCCGGCCGACTTGCTCAAACCCGAGATGGAGCGGCTGACCCAGGATATCGGACCGCTCGCCCACTCCGCGGATGATGTGCTGATCTATGCCATGTTCCCGGAGATCGGCCGCTCCTTCCTGGAACAGCGGGCGGCCGGGACCCTGCAGCCGGAACCCCTGGAGCCGCCGCCGAGCGCCCAGGCGGCCGGCAGCGCCCCCACCGAGTTCAACATCGCGGTCCATGGCGAGACCTACCACGTCAAGGTCACGGGTGCGGGCCACAAGGGCCAGGCCGACCGACACTTCTATCTGAACATCGACGGCGTCCCCGAAGAGGTCGTGGTCGAAACCCTGGATGAGATCGTCCTCACCGGCGGCACCGAGGGTGCGGTCAAGAAGGCGATCGTCGGCAAGCGTCCCAAACCCAGCGCTGCCGGCCATGTGACCACCTCCATGCCGGGCAACATCGTCGATGTACTGATCAAGGAAGGCGACACCGTCGCCGCCGGACAATCGGTCCTGATCACCGAGGCCATGAAGATGGAGACTGAGATCCAGGCACCCATCGCCGGCACCGTCATCGCCGTCTATGTCATCAAGGGGGACGCGGTCAATCCGGATGAGGTGCTGCTGGAGATCGCGCCGCCCTGAGGTGCGGCGGTTGACACCCACGCATCAGCAGCACCTGCCAGAACCGACCGAGCTCCAGATATTCCCAGCGCTGGTGGCCGAGCCAGAACCAGAAGGCCCCCAGCAGATTGATGATGCCGCGCCACTCCCCGACCAGGCTGCCGACAACCACGAGGACCAGGGCCCAGAACAGGGCGTGGATCAGCGAACCCTGCCCCTTCGGGTCCTTGACACGCACCAGGCAGTGCTTGGCATCCGGGAAATCACTCTGGCGCGCGGGTCGCGCCCAGGTTTGCTGGAAGTCCAGCCGGCTGACCTCCGCCTGAGTCGCCCCAAGTGGCCGGAAGCCTGGGTCGAGGCCGCCGCCGGCCCCCGAAACAAGTTATGATGGAAATCGCCTAACCCCAGGAGCTGTAACGATGCAACCCACGTTAGCACCGGCCGCCGCGCCGACCGGGACCCCCTCCCCGTTCGACCTCGACAACGCCGACGGCTATGCGCGCTGGCGCGATGCCCGGCTCGCCGCGGCGCCCACCCGGCTTGCGGATCTGGTGGTGGAAGTCGAGGACCCGCGCCAACTGACGCAGGCGCAGTTCGACGCCCTCCTTGACCGCTGCCGACGTGCCAATATGGCGATCTATGCCGGCCGGACCGGCGATGATCCGGCCAAGTCGATCCCGGTGGCGCTGGGCGCCCGCTTCGGTCTGCACCGGCTGGACCACAATCACGGCGCGGACGAGGACGCGGTCACCTCACTCAAAGTCCAGACCGACGCGCGTCATCTCGGGTACATCCCCTATACCGACCGGCCCATCGCCTGGCATACCGACGGCTACTACAACACCCCCGAGCGGCAGATCCATGGGGTGCTGCTGCACTGTGTCCACCCGGCCGCCGCGGGCGGCGCCAACGCCCTGCTCGACCACGAGATCGTCTATTGCCTGGTCCGTGACCGCGACCCCGAGTTCATCCGCGCCCTGATGCACCCGGAGTGCATGACGATTCCGGCCAATGAGGGCGAGGCCCCGACCGGCGGCACGGTGACGCGTGCCGAGCAATCCGGCCCCGTGTTCTCGGTCCGCCCCGACGGCCGACTGCACATGCGTTATACCAATCGCGCCCGCAACATCCGGTGGCGCGACGACCCGCTCAGTGCCGCGGCCGTGGATTGTCTCAAGACGGTCCTGTACACGCCTGCTCCCTGGCACCTCGAAGGCCGTCTGGAACCCGGCTGGGGCCTGATCTGCAACAACGTGCTGCACACCCGCACCGGCTTCACCGACGGGCCGGTGCCGCGGCTGATCTATCGGGCGCGCTACTACGACCGTATTGCGGGCACTTGAGCGAAACCGCCGCCGGCACTGATGGACTGCGCCGCGCGTGTCCACCGCAGGGTCAACCCCCGGAGCATCGCCATATCGCTCGCTCGTCCTGTATCTCATGATCATGCTGGCCTTGGCCGGCAGCTTCGCCTATACCAGCACCGCCGGCGGGTCGATCAGAACAAGGCGCGCGTGTTGGGCGTCACCGCGGGGCTGCTGATGTTCGGTCTGCCGTTCGGTTTCGCGGCCATGCTCGGCACTATTGCGCTCTCCGGCATCATCATGCGCAACTTCATCATCCTGGTCGACCAGATCGAACAGGACCGTGCCGCCGGGGCAACGCAGCGCGAGGCCATCAT
Source organism: uncultured Lamprocystis sp. (assembly GCA_964470155.1). GTDB lineage: Bacteria > Pseudomonadota > Gammaproteobacteria > Chromatiales > Chromatiaceae > Thiodictyon. Next base: position 87,410 of record CAYYAY010000003.1, read on the forward strand.
CGGTGCCACGACCCGGCGCTTCCGGCCGATCATCTTGACTGCCGCCGCCGCCGTGCTCGCCATGATTGTGCGCTGGTCCACAGCGCCTTCTTCGGCCCCATGGCGGTGGCAATGATGGGCGGTATCCTGGCCGCGACCGTGCTGACGCTGGGGTTCCTGCCGGCGCTTTACGCGGCCTGGTTCAGTGTACCGCGGGCACCGGGTGAGACCGGGCGACACCGCGCCGCTGCCCTGGAGTCCAAGGCGTGAGCCCTTGATCGGCTACACTATCGGCAATCGCCCTATGCATCTCTTGGAGGGACCGATCCCATGGGCTCTGTCGTCGAGTTGTATGAAGCCCTGGCCAGCGCGCCGGACGAGCGAACCCGAGCGCGGGTGATCGCCGCGGCCTTTGAGCGTCTGGAAGAGCGTTACCCGCACTTGCCGGATCTGGTCACCAATCAACAGTTGCGCGAGACCGAACTGCGACTCCAGAAAGAGATCGAGCAGGTACGCGCCGACCTCAGCTTGCGGATCGAACAGTTGCGCGGTGAGGTCAAGACCGACATCGAACAGTTGCGCGGCGAGGTCAAGACCGACATCGAACAGTTGCGCGGTGAGGTCACGACCCAGATCGAGCAATTGCGCGGCGAGGTCAAGACCCAGATCGAGCAATTGCGCGGCGAGGTCAAGACCCAGCTCGAGCAATTGCGCGGCGAGGTCACGACCGCGATCGAGCGCAGCCGCAATACCCTGCTGATGTGGCTCATCCCACTCATGTTCGCTCAGGTCGGTGCGATGGCGGCGCTGGTCAAGCTGCTGTAAACGCTCATCACGAAGCGGAGGGCGTGAACGACGGGGCACCGTCGTTCGACGGATCACAAAAAAAACCCCGCCAATGGGCGGGGCTTTCTATCACCAAGTGCCCGGCACCTGGTACCCAGTGTTACTGGGGTACGACGTTGGTCGCGCTCGGACCTTTGTGGCCTTGCTCAACGTTGTAGGAGACGGTTTGCCCTTCGGCCAGCGATTTGAAACCACTACCCTGGACGGCGCTGTGGTGGACGAAAACGTCCTTGCTGCCGTCGGAAGGAGCGATAAAGCCGAAGCCTTTCTCGTCACTGAACCACTTGACCGTACCTGTTGCCATTGCGGAAACCTCTGGACTGAACTGAACGTGTGTGTATGCAGACAACTGTCGGGATATTACGGAAGATCTGCCACGCACTACGGAGAGGAGGTACTGCCGAAACACTACAGGAAAACACTGCACTCGTTCAGCATACCGACGACCGAGTGATCCCGCAAGGTTTTTCTTCAGACAAACTTCAACTGAAATCGCCTAAACTGGCGGTTTCCGGCGGCTACGCCGCCCTCAACGGGTGTCCTGCATGAGCACGATTCCAACTGCCTATCGGAACATCATCGACCCGCTGGTCGTGGTGGCCCGCAACATCCTTGAAGAGGGCGAGCAACTCGTGCCGGTCGCCTTCGTCGGCAACCTGACCACCGGCGAGACGCACCAGGTCATGATGAACGCGGCCTCCGAGCAGACCAAGGACGACTCGGCCTTTCTGATTCGCCAGTTGGCCGCGATCCATCAGGCCGACTTCATCTTCGTCATCATGGATGCCTGGGGCCTGCCGCGCGACAAGGTGCACCGGTACAAGGAAATCCTAGAGCGCTACGGCTCCATCGGCGCCTCACCCTACCGCATTGATGTGGTGTCCTTCTCACTGGAAACCCGTCACGGTCTGTGGCTGGCCCAGGTGCCGGTCAAGCCCAAGGGGGCCTCGAAGAAACGGCGCACCTTCGGCGAACCGGAGTATCAGCACTCCACCGAGGTGCAAGGCCGGTTCGTCGACCTGCTGCCGGCGAAGGACACCGACGCGCGGCCGAGTGCCTTGCACTGAGGCGATTGCCGCAACGATGAGGGCCGCCGGAGCAGGCTAGTCGCCATCCGGATCAGCATAGCGTGCCGCCATCTTCGCCGCTTGCACCGCCATCACGCGGCGTAAGTCGGGCGGTGCGAGCACCTCGACATTATCCCCGGCCCCCAACAGCCAACGCAGCAGCTGACCCGTCGAGGGAACCCGCGCCCACACCCGTATACCCGTCGTTGTTGGTTTTTCGTTTCTCGTTTTTCGTAACCCAATGTTTGATAGTCCTTAACTAAAAACGAAAAACCGAAAACTCAAAACCGTTCCGTATAACTCGAATTCGGAGTCGAGCGGCTCGTCCTCTAACCGCTGCCCCGCGGCCAACGGGCATACGGTCAACACCGTCGCCAGTTAGCGGCGTTCCGGCCGGCCCTCAAGCACGATCACGCTGCGTGAGCGCAGCACCAGCGGGCCGGGTTCAAGCGCGATCTGGTCCTCGGGCCGGGTGACGTCGAGCGGCGCGGCGCCGCCGGTGTCGAGCGCGCGATACCAGACCCGTCCCGGCAGCACCGGCAGTTCGAAGCGCTGGGCCGCGGCGGCCATGTTGATGGCGATGTACAGGGGCGGCTCGTCGGCTTCGACCGGAGCCAGGGTGAAGGACAGGGTCTGGGCGGTGGGGTCGTCCCACGGCGGGGTGCCGACCTGGGTGCCGTGCCAGGTAACGTCGGCCATGTCGGCGCCGTTGCGACTCTGGCCGGCCAGAAAGCGGCGGCGGCGCAGGCTGGGGTGACGCTTGCGCAGGGCGATCAGGCCGCGCACGAAACGCAGGTGCTCGCGATTGGTTTCGACCAGCGACCAGTCGAACCAGCCGAGCGGGTTGTCCTGGCACCAGGCGTTGTTGTTGCCGGATTGTCCGCGCAGCACCTCGTCGCCGGCCAGCAACATGGGAATGCCCTGACTGAGGAACAGCAGGGTCAGCAGGTTCTTGGCCTGACGCCGTCGCAGGGCCAGGACCTCGGCGTCGGTGGTCTCGCCTTCGATGCCGCAGTTCCAGCTCAGGTTGTCATTGTTGCCGTCGCGGTTGCCCTCGCGGTTGGCCGCATTGCGCTTGGTGTGATAGGAAACCAGGTCCCACAGGGTGAAGCCGTCGTGACAGGTGACGAAATTGATGCTGTTGATCGGCTGGCGCAGGTTGGCCCCGTAGAGGTCGCTGCTGCCTGCGAGCCGGGTCGCCACTTCCGGGATCATGCCGGAGTCACCGCGCACGAACCGGCGGATACTGTCCCGGTAGCGGCCGTTCCACTCCATCCAGCGATAGCCGGGGAATGAGCCGACCTGGTAGAGCCCGGCCGCATCCCAGGCCTCGGCGATGATCTTGCTGGCCGCCAGGGTGTCCGAGAGTTCGATCCCCCAGAGCACCGGCGGGTGCTCCATGGGATGACCGTTGGCGTCGCGCGCCATGGCGCTCGCCAGGTCGAAACGGAACCCGTCCACATGCATCTCGCGCACCCAATACTCCAGGCAGTCCAGAATGTAGCGCGCGACGAAGGGGTGGTTGGCGCTGACGGTGTTGCCGCAGCCGGTGAAGTCCAGATAGATGGTCTTGTCGAGCTGATCCAGGCAGTAGAAGGTCTCGTTGCCGAACCCCTTGAATGACAGGGTCGGACCCCGCCCGTTGCCCTCGCAGGTATGGTTGAAGACCACGTCCAGGATGACCCCGATACCGGCCTGGTGCAGGGTGCGCACCATGTCCCTGAACTCGCGTCGGTGACTGCCCTGCTCCGGGGTCACGCAATAGCCGGGGTGCGGCGAGAAGAAGCCGAAACTGCTGTAACCCCAATAATTGCGCAAGCCCGCCGCCCAGACCGCCTCCGGCACGTCCTGTTCGTCGAAGGCCATCACCGGCATCAGCTCGACATGAGTGACGCCCAGATCCTGCAAATACGGCACCTTCTCGATCAGCCCGGCGAAGGTGCCGGGGTGCTGCACGCCGGACGACGGGTGCCGGGTGAAACCGCCCACGTGCATCTCATAGATGATCATCTGCTCCGAGGACACGCGGATCGGCGTATCCCCGCACCAGTGATACTCGTCGGCGAGCACCACGGCGCGCGGCGAGTCGTGCGGCTGCACCCCTTCGGTCTGGCGGCGCCAGCGGTCCCAATTGGACACATTGACCGCACGCGCCCAAGGATCGAGCAGCTCGATACCCGGATCGAAGCACCACCCGTGTCCGCGCGGGTCATTGGGTCCGTCCATACGCCAGGTGTAGTGAGTCCCTGGGGGCAGATCGACGACCAGGACGTGCCAGGAGAAAAAGCTGTGATTGAGCTCCGGGTCGAGCCGGATCACCTGAAAAGGTTGGTCGCTGTCCGCACCGGCGTAGAGCAGCAGTTCGGCCCCAACCGCGTGACGGCTGTACACGGAAAAGTTCACGCCCGTTTCTTCAACCGTGGCGCCCGGCGGATAGCGGCGGCCGGGGAGGATCGGATAGGGTCTGGACTCTGACATGATAGTGTAAGTTCCTTTGTAATAGAACAATGTATGCCGCTGAGCCAGATTCGGATAGACCGCCGCACGGGCGAGATCAGTCTCAGCCCGGCGGGTATAGTATCCGAAATCAGCCCTATGATTGACAGACAGCATTAACGAAATTAACAAAATTCATTGTCGGTCTGTCGCTCGGCGCATATTACGGCATAGGAGCGGCAACGCAAACGGCGAATCAGATCTCAAATCGCGAAAACCCTCACCACCGATCCGCGACCGACTCCCTGCGCCGACACGCTCAGTACCGATGCCCGAGGTCCACCCAGCGCCACACGGCCCAGAGTCCGCTCGCCGCCGCGGCGGCCCCGACGCCGAAGGCGGCGAAGGGTCCAGGCGTGGTCCAGAGCAGGCCGCCGATCAAGCTCCCGAGGGCACCGCCGGCACCAAAGCTCAGGCTGTTGTAGATGGCCTGACCCCGCCCCTGGGTGGGCCCAGGAAAATAGTGGTGGACCATATGGATTGCAGACGCATGAAACGTGCCAAAGGTAGCCGCGTGCAGACACTGCGCCATGACCTGAACGGCGACGAACTCGACGCAGGCCCCGATCAGCAGCCAGCGGACGACGGCCAGGGCAAGACTCATGATCAACACCCGACGTGCCCCGAAGCGCGCCAACAGCCGGTGCATGACCAGAAAGACCAGCACTTCCGCCCCCACCCCCAGTACCCACAGCGCGCCCACCGCACCGGTCGAATAACCGGCCTCCTTGAGATGAATGGAGTAGAAGGCGTAGTAGGTGCCGTGACTCAATTGCATCAGAAAACAGGCGGTCAGGAACGCCAGGACCTCGGGCCGGCGCAGCAGCCCGCGCAGTGACGGCGTCGGACCGCTCGCCGTGGCCGATGGGCAATCCGGAATCCACAGCGCACTGATCCAGACCCCCACGTACAGCGCCAGGACCCACATCGGCACGATGGAAAGCGGCGCCTGTTCCAGGTGGAACCCCAGCACGCCGACGACCAGAACGAAACCCACCGACCCCCAGACCCGCACCAGGGCGTAGCGCGAGACCCGCGCACCCAGGTGATTGAAGGTGACCGCCTCCACCTGCGGCAGCGAGGCATTCCAGAAAAAACTGAACAGTGTCATGGCCATCGCCATGGGCCAGAAGCCGTCGGCGATGAACACGACACCGAACACCAGGATCGCCCCCAGTGAGGCTTGGCGCACCAGGGGCATCCGCTGCCCGGAGCGGTCGACCAGGTGTCCCCAGAGCATCGGGGCAATGACCTTGGTGATCGCCAGAATGGCCATCAACTGGCCGACCGCCAGGGCACCGAACCCGCGGGATTGGAGAAACAGGCCCCAATAAGGCACCAGCGCGCCCAGTGCGGCGAAGTAAAAAAGGTAATAGGCCGAGAGCCGCCAGTACGGCAGCCCGGCGGCGGCGCCGGTGGTCATCCGCGGAGCAGCGGTCGGCGGCGGGCACTGCCCAAGGTCATGGGGCCTCGACAGTGCCGGGCGGCGCCGCGGCGGGGATCGGCGGCGTCGGCGGGGTCACATCGGCGTTCTGGCCGCGCTGGCGCAGGCAATGATCCATCAGTACCAGCGCCAGCATAGCCTCGGCGATAGGGGTGGCACGGATGCCGACGCAGGGGTCATGACGGCCGGTGGTCACGACCACGGCGGGCCGGCCGTCGGTGTCGATGGTGCGCCCCGGCAAACGAATGCTGGAGGTCGGTTTGAGCGCCATCCGGGCGATGATCGCCTGCCCGGACGAGATGCCGCCCAGAATGCCGCCCGCGTTGTTCGACAGGAATCCGTCCGGTGTCAGTTCGTCGCGATGCTCGGTCCCTTTCTGCTCGATACAGCCGAAGCCGGCACCGATCTCCACCCCCTTGACCGCGTTGATGCTCATCAGCGCATGGGCGATGTCCGCGTCCAGCCGGTCGAAGATGGGTTCACCCCAGCCGGCCGGTACACCGCCGGCCACCACGGTCACCGCCGCGCCGATGGAGTTGCCCTCTTTGCGCAGCGCGTCCATGAAGGCTTCCAATCGGGGCACGGTGGCGGCACAGGGGCAGAAGAAAGGATTTTGCTCCACCTGTTCCCAGGCAAACCCCTGCGGTCGGATCGGCCCCAACTGGGAGAGATAACCACGCACCAGGACACCGTATCGCTCGGCCAGGTATTTCTTGGCGATAGCCCCGGCCGCCACCCGCACCGCGGTCTCGCGTGCCGAGGAGCGTCCGCCGCCGCGGTAGTCGCGACGCCCGTATTTCTGATCGTAGGTGTAATCGGCGTGGCCCGGCCGGTACCGGGCGGCGATCTCGGCGTAGTCCTTGGAGCGCTGATCCTCATTGCGGATCAGCAGTCCGATCGGTGCGCCGGTGGTGATCCCTTCAAAGACGCCGGAGAGGATCTCGACCTGATCGGACTCACGGCGTTGCGTGGTGTGCCGCGACTGCCCCGGCTTGCGCCGATCCAGATCGCGCTGCAGATCGGCCGCGCACAGCGCCAGTCCAGGCGGACAGCCGTCCACCACCCCGCCGATCGCCGGACCGTGACTCTCACCGAAACCGGTGACGACGAAAAGCTTGCCGAAACTATTGCCGGACATTTCTAGTACGCCGGCGGCGACACCAGATCACTCGGTTTCAGCCAGGCATTACCCTTGGCCAGCACATCCCGGCTCAGCGTGCTGGTCGCCTGGTGAAGCTTGACCCCGTTGATGATGTAGGTATACCGCGACGCGAGATAGTCGTACTCGGCCTGAAAGAGCTGCCGCTGGGCGTTGAGCACGTCGACCTGGGTGCGGGTGCCGACCTCCAGACCGGCCTCGGTGGACTCCAGTGAGGAGCGGGCCGAGACGACCGCGGCCTGACGGGCTTTCACGTCCTCAATGCTGGAAATGATGCCGCGGAAGGCATCTTTGACTTGCTGATCGACCTGACGACGGGTCTGGTCCAGTTGATCCTGCGCGGCGCGGAAATTGTAGCCGGCCTGCCGGGTTTGGGAGACCACCGCACCGCCCTGATAGATCGGAACATTCAGAGTCAAGCCGACATAAGCCGTATTCGAGTCGGTGTTGAACTCGGCCCCGGAGCGGGCGATGTCGTAACCCGCCTGGAGCCCCAAGGTCGGGTAGAAGCCCGACTTCTCGATCTCGATCTGGACCTTGGCGGCAGCCACCGCCTCGGTGGAGGCGATGATGCCGAAGTTGTTGCGCCGGGCGCTGTCTGCCCAGACCTGAACATCATTGGGTTCCGGCGGCGCCAGCGGCAAGGTGTCGCCCAGCCTGGCGAGCGGCACGCTCAAGGGTCCAACGATCACCCGCAGGGCCTCCCAGGCGTTGTCCAGCGTGCGCTTGGCGGTGATCAGGTTGGCCTTGGACCGATCGTACGACGCCTGGCTGTCGTTGACGTCGGTGATAGCGACCAGGCCGACCTCGAAGCGCTGTTTGGACTGCTCCAACTGACGCTCGTCGGCACGCACCAGCGCCTCCGACACGGTTACCGCATCCGCCGCCTGCAGCACATCAAAATAGGCTTGCGTGGTACGCACCATGAGTTCGATTTGCGCGTTGCGGTACTGCGCTTCCGCCTGAGCGATCGTGTCACCGGTTTGCTTCAGCGTCATCCAATTGGCTCGATTGTAAACGGTTTGATTGACCACTGCCCGGATGCCCTGTTCCACGAAGCTGTCGCTACGGTTGCCTCCGTTGACACCCCGACCACTCAAGGTGACATTGGTGTAATCGGCGGTCCCCTGCACCGCGACATTTGGCAGCAGCAGAGCACGCGCCTGGGGCTCGATCTCCTTGGTGGCGAAGAGCCGCTGCTCGGCCTCGCGCAACAAGGGGTCGCTTTGCACGGCAATGTCGTAGATCTGGAGCAGATCGTCGGCGCGGACCACGGGGGTGACCAGGGCCGCAGGCCCGGCCAACAGGGCCGCGATCAGCAAAGTAAGAAGTTTCCGCATCTGAAAATTCCTGGCGCAAGGGCGGCTGGAGGAGTTGCCCCTCAAGGCCGCTGAGTATAGGCGACGAGGGCGATCCGGCTCAATGTAAAGGGGCATAGCGCACGCCGTCCAAAGTGATGTGGTCGCAGACACACGGAGGATCGGCAGAGCGCGAGCGATGCCCGTCTAGACTGAATCGCTGACCCACTTTCCAACGACCCTGACCAACCGGAGCACCCCATGGGCCGGATCATCGACAGCGAATTTCGCGCGGCCTGGTGGCTGCCGGGACCGCATCTCCAGACCATCTGGCCCAGCCTGGCGCGGCAGCGTCCGCGCTTGCAACTCACCCGGCGGCGCATCGAACTGGCGGACGGCGACTTCATCGATCTCGCGGTGGGTGCGGGCTCAGGCCCGCGGGTTCTGGTGATCCACGGACTGGAAGGCGACCTGCAGTCGCACTACGCCGGCAGCCTGCTCGACGCCCTGAGCCGCGCGGGCTACCAGCCGATCTTCATGCACCTGCGCGGCTGCTCGGGTGAGCCCAACCGGCTGGCGCGCTCCTACCACTCGGGGGCCAGCGAGGATCTGCACGAGGTCCTCACCCACCTGGCCCAAGACCCCGCGGGCTTCCCCCTGGCGGCCATCGGCTTCTCACTGGGCGGCAACCTGCTGCTCAAATACCTGGGTGAGCGCGGCGGCGAGACCGGGGACCGCGCCCCGCTGCTCGGCGCCGGCATCGCGGTGTCGGTCCCCTTCGTCCTGCGCGACGCCATGCTGCGGCTGGATCTCGGTGCATCGCGCCTCTATCGCCGCTACCTGGTCGCTAAGCTCAAGCAGGCCTTCCGGCGCAAGTTCGCCGCCCTCCCCTGCCCTCTGGACGTGAACATCGACGCCATTCACAGCTTCAATCAGTTCGACGATCAGGTGACCGCCCCGCTGTGCGGCTTCGCCGGTGTTTTCGACTACTACACCCGCGCCAGTTGCCGTCAATTCCTGCCCCGCATCACCACCCCGACCCTGATCATCCATGCGCAGGATGACCCCTTCATGTTCCCGTCTACGGTCCCGTTCGCGCACGAACTCGGCCCCGCGGTCACCCTGGAACTCACCCGTCACGGCGGTCATGTCGGCTTCGTCGCCGGCAATCGGCCCTGGCGGCCGGTCTATTGGGTGGAGGGGCGGATTCTGGAATTTCTTCGTGAAACCCGTTGGGCGCAGTAGCGCAGCGTATGGCGCTGCGCTACTGCGGGTCGGCAACCCGGCCTGCAGTGGTGACCCTTACCCGCCCCCTGACAAACCGCGTTTGCGCGATCGCCAAAGACTTTTGCCTGTAAGAAACTGCATAATAGAGGCGCCAGGAGGCCAACAATGGGGCGCGGGGGAACCGCGGGCGCGGCTGGTCAGCCCCGATGGCGTCCGTGCCCTGCGACACGACCCCGTGCCCTGAAGAAACGAGCATCCAATGCCGACCGAACCCTGGGTTTCCGTTGAAGACGTCGCAAACCACCTCGGCATCGCCAAGGACTCCGTGTACCGTTGGATCGACCGCAGGGGGCTGCCTGTGCACAAGATTGGTCGGCTCTGGGAAGCCCAGTTGTCCGACGTAGACGCTTGGGTTAAGACCGGGGACACCAAGTCGCCCGGCAGTGAGCCTGAGACCGCGCCGCCCGAGAATGACTAGCCGTGGCTACCTCAGCCGCCGGGGGCGTGCGTCCCCAAGCAACGCAGGTTCCCGGGCTCGATCCCGATGCACCGTATTACTCTCGTCTATCTGCGCGGTCCGCGCTTTACACAGATTTTCGCCTGCTCTTAGAGGCCCAGGATGCGGCTCTGACCGCCGAGCATTACCGCGGCCTGGTCGTTGACGACAACTGCCTGGCGCGGTCGTCGGTCGCTTCCCGGCGCAAACTGTGGAAGGAACTGCGTTCTCGCTATCGGCTTGATGCGGGCGATCCGCTCTTTTCAGCCTTTTGGACGCAGTGGCAGCGCAGTGGTTCAGAGACCGAGCGCACGCTGACCGCCTATGTGTTGTTTGCGCTGAACGATCGTCTGGTGGCAGACCTTGGGATGGGCTGGCTGTTCCCGCTGCTTCGCCGAGCACCCATGGAGGTCCGGGCGACTGATGTCCGGGCCTTCCTCGTGCGCTCTGCCGAGCAACACCCTGAAGTGCTCGACTGGTCCGAGGAAACCACGCGAGCCGTCACCCAAAAATACTGTGCCAGCATTCGTGACTTCGGGCTTGCTGCCGGTGCCGTCCATAAGAGAACTGTTCGGCCGTCCCTGTACGGCGCGCCGGTGCGACTGATCGTGACCGCATTGCGGTTGGTCGGCACACCGTTTCTGGATTTGGTGAAATCCCCCGTCTTCAGATTGCTCGGAATCGATTCATCGGAGGTCATCGACACCCTCGGCGACCTCAATCGTCGCGGCGATCTGCGCTTCAGGATGCAAGGCGATGTCGTCGAGATCGACCTTCCGGAGGCCGCCTGATGCAGCCGATGTTCGAGTCGCTGATGGCCATCATGGCGCATCCCGTCAGGGCGGACCTTGGCGTGAAGACCGATGACTCTGTGCTCCTGATCTACCCACCAAACAACGAGCTCGATTTTCGCGAGCAACTGTTGGATACCTTTGTGCCGGCATTGGCCGCGCGGGCCATTCCATGCCACCTCCTCGACCTGACAGGCTTCATGTTCAAGGATCTGAGCGAGCAAGATATCGAAGGACTCCAGGAAGACGAAATCGACGACTACAAATGGCTTCTTCAGGGTCTGTCCAAGCGTGTTGAAACCAATCTCCAGGCTCGCCTGAGGGCAATCGCCGATCAGCATCCCGGCGGTAACGTAATCGTCTATGCCAGCGTCGCTGTCTACCCCTTGGTCCGCTTCGGCGAGGTCCTGAAGTGTCTGCGCGACCTCAATTGTCGAATCATCCTCGCATTTCCGGGAGAGGAGCGCGGGGGACGATTGCATTTCATGAATCAACCGGACGGCGGGAATTACCTCGCGGTCAAGATATCCTGGCCCTGATCGCGCTCAACGGTCGCGATCAAGAATCAATAGAATAGGAAGAATGCCGGTGCCCACGATTCGGGAAATCATCAAGCGCGATATTGGGGTCAAGATCGAAGGCGTGGTCAAGGTCTTCGATCGCGCATCCCTGGCGACCGAAATCCGCGAGTATGTCGTCACCGACAAGATCGAGCACGAGCTCAAGCGAATCTTCGACACCTTCACCCAGGTCAGCGAGACACTGCGACGTGGCGGCGCCGCCCGTGACGTCATGGGCATCTGGGCCTCGGGATTTTTCGGTTCCGGCAAGTCCCACTTGGCAAAGGTATTAGGCCACATTCTCCATAATACCCCGCTCGATGATGTGGGCTCCGAACACTGCATTGACGCCTTCGTCAAGCACCTCTCCGACGCACCCGCCGGCCGCGACTTGCGCCTGCGCCTGCGCGAGCTCAAGCTCAACACGGATATCCGGACCATCTTTTTTGAGATCAAGAGCCGGCAATCGCTCAGCAATCCGAATTCAGTGGGCGAGATCCTGCTGTCCGAATTCTACCGCAGCATCGGCCTCGCGGAGAATGTCGTGGTGGCCCGTATCGAACGCCGGCTCCAACAGTTGGGACTCTACGAGAAGTTCGTCGCCGAGTATGAAACCAGCTACGGCAAACCTTGGCAGGGTCCCGAGGGACGCGATGACCTGATGTCGGTCCGGCGTCGCATCGCCCAGCTGCTACCCGTCGTTGAGCCCGCCGAGTACCCGGATGAAAAGACCGCAAAGCAGGCGGTCAAGGACATGTTCGACTACCAGCAGTTGACCGCGGAAGGGATCGCGGACGAGCTGGTGGCCTGGGTCAGCGCCCAGAAGACCACCGGCGGCAAGGTCGCACACCTCGTCTTCGTCATTGACGAGATGGGGACCTTTATCGGTGATTCGACGGATCGTATCAGCGAATTGAACAGCCTTGCCGAGATGATCGGCAACAAGGGCAAGGGCCGCGTCTGGTTGATCGTGACCAGCCAGCAGGACCTGGAGCGCGTGGTAGACCGCACCAACTTCCAGCCGGCACTCGTCGGACGGCTCAACGCCCGCTTCGAGCTGAAACCGCACCTGATCTCGGACGAGATCAACAAGGTGGTATCGGAACGCATCCTCAAGAAGCACCCGTCGCAGGAGGCGATTCTTCAGGGTCTCTACCAGGCCCACGAGGGACACATTGCCCAGCTTGCGGACCTCAAGGCCAGCCGGCAGTTGGGGCGACTGAGCGAGCGCAGCTTTATTGACTGCTATCCCTTCCTGCCCCACCAGATCAGCCTGGCGCAGGACATCTTCGAGGCACTCTCCGGATTTCGCATCTCGGGCGGCGTACGTTCAATGATCAGCGTGGTGATGGAGGCCTTACAGGACTTGGCCGACGAGCCCGTCGGCGTCATCGTCAGCTTCGATCAGGTCTTCGATGCCGTACAGAACGACCTGCTCTCCCAGGAGTACCTCGGTGCCTCGGGCGTGCGGGCCATCTACGAGTCGGACGAGCGCGTGCCCAATACGCCGGTGCTGCCGGCGCGCGTGTTGAAGGTCCTCTGGCTGCTCCAACGGGTGGCCTGGGTTCCGCGGGTACCGGAGACCCTGGCCAAGCTCCTGACCAATGCCCTCACCGCCGACATCGTGCAGCTTCGCACGGATGTGGAGGCGACCCTCCTGCCGTTGCAGGAGGCCGGTTACGTTGCCCGCGACGAGGCGACGGGCGAATGGAAGTTCCTCAACGAACGCGAGCGCACCATCGAGCAGGCCATCCAGGAGATGGTCCGCCCCGGTGGTGCGAAAAGCATCAGCCTCGCCACCGTGCGCCGGACCTCTCAGCAGATCTGCAAAGACGAACTGCTTACCCGTAAACGCTTGGGGAACTTTGCCGTCGCCCACGGCGCGACCAAGGTCACCTTTGGCTACGGTGTCTATCTGGACGGCGAAGCAGTCGATACCGGGCCGGAACTGGAGGTTCGTTTCCTGTCTCCCTTGGCGCCCGGCCGCACCGCGGCGATCGAAGAGATCGGGCAGCAGAATCAGGCCGGCGGCGCCAAGGGCAGGATCGCCTGGTGGCTGGCGGACACGCCCCAAAACCTGGAAGGCCGCTTGAAGCGCTACGAGTCCCTGGTGAAGGTCACCAGCGACAAGCGCTTCACGGAAGATAGCTCCGCCGAAACCCAGGATGCCCTCGCCGAGAAGCGCAAGGAGCGCGATGAGCTGAAGGTTGCCCTGGTCAGGGACCTCGAGCGGGCCTTCCTCGGGGGCACGCTGCTCTACGGCGGCCAAGAGGTCGATCTTGAAGGCGTCGCCGACCTGAAGGACCCCATCCTGACGGCCTTCCAGGCACTCATCCCGAACGTCTACCCGCGTTTTCACCTGGCTGACCGTGCCTTCGACTTCGCCAAGCAGCTCAAGGGGCTGCTCAACCCCGCGACCACGAATCTGCACCAGGTCGCACCCGAGTTAAACCTCTTCGACACGCAGGGAAGTCTGCAACGCGAATCCGCCCTGGTGGGCCAGGTCCTCGAAGTGCTCGCCGACCTCGCGGACGAGGGCCTGGAACCCGAGGGAGCGCGACTGCTCGACGCCAAGGACGATAATGGCTTCAAAGGCTTTCTCCGGCCGCCTTTCGGCTGGCCGGAGGAATTGGTGCGCCTGGTACTCGCCGGATGCTTCAGAGCCGGTGCCATTTTCATCGAGAAGCAGACCCCCTTGGGGCCGTCCCCACTCTACGACTACCAGGGCACCGAGGAGATCTTCTCGAAGATCACCACCTTCAGAAAGACCACCTTTCGGGTCGCCGAAACCAGTCTGTCGGTGGATCAGATCAAGCACGCGAGCAAGGCCCTCATCGCGTTGGGTCGCAGCGGTACGCCCGAGTCGGGCAACGCCATCGCATCCGCGGTGCGCGACCTGGGGCTTGCGCTGGGGTCAGGGATACAGGAGGCCAAGAGCCGCCACGAGCAAGGACTCCCGATCCCCGATGTGGTATTGAAAGCCGAATCCGCCCTGGCTGAGCCCACCACCGCCAAGGACCCGACCACCGTCGTGACCGCCTTCCTCGCCAAGGAGAAGGAGTGGAAGGCGTTCAAGAAGGGGCTGGACGCCTTGCGAGCCTTCCTGGATGCCAACCGGCATCAGGACTACGAGACCTCACGGAGGCTGATCGGCCTGGCCGCGGATCATCCCATCCCGGACGGACACCCCAAGCGCGCCGCCTTCGTGCAGGCCGAGCAAGACCTGGCCGCCATCGCCGCAGAAAAGACGGTCATCGCACGTTGGAGCGACTACCGCGCGGCCTTCGACACGGCCTTCGCCACCTACCGGGATGTCTACCTCCAGACCTATGACCAGGTCCGGAAGGCGGCCGAGACCCAGGTCGAGGAAATTAAGGCGGGGGCGGCCTATCAAGATGCCCCGACCGCCCGGCGCGACGCGGTCGTCGACAAGGTCTTCGGTGTCGGCAAGCTGGGCCACTATGCCCCGCTCACCCTCGCCACCGTGGAGACGTTGCTCACGGCCGCCGGTAAACGCAGCCTCTCCGCACTCGATCAGGCCCTCGTCGCGTTACCCGCCTACCGGGCACAGGTGGAGTCCGAACTGCGAACCCTGGTGCTACCGCCGCCCGAACCTGGAGAGCGGGTCTTCGAGTGGCGTCCGGTGACGGTCCTGGCCGGCCGGCGCTTCAAGACCGAGGACGAGGTGGATCAAGCCTTGGACGAGGTGGCGGATGATCTCAAGGCCCAGATCCGCGAAGGGTTCACGGTGGTGGTCAAATGACCTCGACCAACGGACCGACCCCAGCGCAAGGCGCCGTGAGCCGACAGGCGCTCTCCGACCAGCACAAGGAGGCCGTGCGCGCCTGGGTGCCCAAGGTCCGTCTGCTCATCGAGGACGAATTCGCGGCCCAGCTCAAACGCCTTGGGCTCCAGCCGAACGGCAAGCACAAGCCCCTCGATCAGATGCGCCTGCCCGAGGAGGCCGCGGCGGTCCGCGGCCGGGTGGCGGCGCT
The DNA here is from genome assembly GCA_964470155.1 of uncultured Lamprocystis sp. Taxonomy (GTDB): domain Bacteria; phylum Pseudomonadota; class Gammaproteobacteria; order Chromatiales; family Chromatiaceae; genus Thiodictyon. The sequence continues at coordinate 102,768 of CAYYAY010000003.1, forward strand.
CATCGCCCGCGACGCCATCGTTGAGGGTTCGGCCGAGCGCGGCTACGAGAACGTCAAGCGCGAGCTCGCCTACACCCTCCTTAACCGGCTCGTCGGCCTCAAGGCCATGGAGGTGCGGCAGATCCTTTACCTTCCGCCACCGTCGGCGCCGCACGGCACACCGGAGCAGACCGAGGTGATCACGCCCGTCCCCGGTCAGGCGCGCTCGCGCTACCTGCGCGACTACCGGGCCGCGGGCGGCAGCCAATACAAGTACGACGATGACGCCGAGGAGCGACTGCTCCGCGACGGACTCACCGCGGCGTTTCGACACATCACCCACGACATCCGGGTCCTCTTCGACCCGGACCACGAATACGCCTGCCTCTGGCCGACCCATGCAGCCTTGGTGAGCGTCCTCAAGACGATCAACGAGGACCTGCCTGAAGACGCCTACCGCGCCCAGGACTTCCTCGGTTGGGTCTACCAGTTCTTTGTCGGTAGACCCATGCCCGGGCAGAAACAATCTGAAAAAGACAAGATCCGCGAAGAGACCAAGGGAACGCCCCGTTCCTCTCATGAGCTGTCTGTTCTCAACCAGTTCTATACGCCCTCCTGGGTGGTAAAGGTCCTAGTCGACAATACCCTCGGCCGGCTCTGGCTCCAGATGCACCCGGACTCGGCCCTCGCCGCCACCGCCCCGCCGCCCTTGCCCGATGAGCGGACCTCCGACGCGCCCGTCGCCGACTACCTGATCCCGCGCACCGGCGAGCGCATCCGCTACCAACGGTTGACCGATGACGGCCAGGTCGAGACCTTCAAGCGTGCCCGTGACATCGCCCTGCTCGACCCCGCCTGCGGGACCATGCACTTCGGCCAGTATGCCTTCGGCCTCTTCCACCGGATGTACCTGGACGAGATCGAGCATGCCGGCCAGCCCGGTTGGCCCGCCGAGCCCTCGGTTGGCGAGCCCCGCGAGATCCCGGCCGCCATCATCGAGCACAACCTCTTCGGCGTCGATATCGACCCACGGGCGATCCAGATCGCCTCCCTGTCGCTGCTCATGACCGCCAAGGAGGCGGCGCTCAAGCAGGGTTTCTCGCCCTTGGATGTGAAGATTCAGCGCAGCAACCTGGTGGTCGCCAACGCCGTGGACCTGGGCGCCGAGCGGTTGCGTCAACTGGTCGAGGACGTGTTGAACCGCCAGGGCACCAAGAGCGCACAGACCCGAGAGGTTGCCGCAAGGCTGTTCAAGGTCATCTGGGGAAACCTCCAGCACGTCAGCGAGCTCGGCAGCCTCGTGCAGGTCCGCGAGGGCGTCGAGCGCGTACTGGACGACTGGGTAGAAGCTCGCGCCCGGGAAAAGGGACTCACCCAGGTATTCGGCTCGGTTGAGCACCCGCAGCTTGAGCTCGGATCGATCCTTGCGGACCTGGAGCGGGAACAGGCCCGACAGCTCCAACTCGAACGGCGGCTCCTGGAAGCCGAGGCGCGCCAGCTCCAGCAGGAGCTGCTAGCCGCCATCGAAGAGGAGGCCGCTGAAATGGGTGGCGACCCGGCCGAGCGCCTGTTTGCGGAGGATACGGCCCGCGGCCTGAAGCTTCTCCAGATCCTCTCACGGCACTACGACGTGGTGGTCATGAACCCGCCCTACGGGGCCTTCATCCCGAAGGTAAAGGACTTCGTGAAGGCCGCCTACCCACTCACGGCGAATGACATCTATGCGACCTTCATCGATCGGGCGACGCAGTTGACCGAACGCGAGGGCTATGTGGGGGCCTTGGTCTCCGCGACCTTTGTGAACCTGACCTCGTTCGAGAAGCTACGCACCGAGATTCTTCTCAAGCGCAACCCGCTTATGGTCATGCTCGACCTCGGGTTCGGCATCCTTGATGATGCGACTGTCGAAGCGGCGGCGATTGTGCTGCGCGGGGGTGGGCGATGAATGTTCACCACCAAGACACGAAGACACCAAGAAGAATCATTTCTTTTCTTTGTGTCTTGGTGCCTTGGTGGTTCAATTCCGGAGACCGGCGATGACTCGCGTTCGTTGGCGGTGGGAGGAGAAAGACTTTGGTTTTCGCTTCCTCGGCGGCACCGGCCGTAAGAAGGCCGAGTACTATCAGGCCGCGAGTGCGGGTGAGTTCTACATAGTCCCGGCCAGCCAGCGGAAGCTCGCGAAGGACCGGCTCGATGAGCTCGCAAAATCCGCGACAGTCTCCTCCTCACCGCGCGTGGTGCCGACGCCTTGGAGCGACTATGACCGCGACTGGGATTGGATTACCACCGCGGACGGTATCTCGCTCAACTATGCCGGCTGCCTTGACCGCGAGGAGATTGAACGACGAGAAGACGAGGGGGTGCAGCGTGCAATGGAGATGGTCATGCGACTCGTCGAGAGACCGGAGCCACGCCCCATCAGCACCAAAGTTATACAGGATCTTCACTCTGAACTACTGGGAGCAATCTATCCCTTCGCCGGTCGATGGCGGACGGTGCCTTTGCACAAGGGTGAGGGTGCGACCAAGTGGCCGCTTCCCCCTTGCGGCATCCGCCCGATTATGGACGTATTCTCACGCGATGTGCTCGCCAGGACGCCATTCCTGTCCTCGGATAATCCGAGCGTTTTCGCATTTGCCAGCGAGATGATGAACGAGTTTCTCGCCATCCACCCGTTCCGCGAGGGCAACGGCAGAACGGCTTTCATTCTCGGCAACCTGATACTCATGCAAAACGACCTTCTTCCGCTCAACTTTTACGACCGGCGCAAGGATCAGGAACGCTACTTCTCTGCCTGTGAGTCTGGACGACTGGACAAGGACTACGGTCCGCTCGCCCTTCTGATCGAGGAATGGGCAGGCGAAGCCCTCGTGCGTTGGGAGGCCGACCATGGCTGAGCTCAGGCGCGTCAATGTGCGAGCAATCCTGGCGAACCGGGACCTCCGCCGGGAATTGATGGTACCCGCCATCCAGGCGATCCAGGCGAGAGAGGGCATCGAGACCACACGCGAGCAGGCGGAGCGGGCGTACTACGTGGTCACCGAAGCCGAACGAACAACGTTTTTCGATCTTGAGCGATTCAAAGGAGGGAAAGGCGAGCCTGATCGACGGCACGAGATTTTCTGTTCTTCGCTTCAAGGAAATGTCGGAAAGGCGCGGTTCTATGTCGCCCGCCGCGACTTTAGCGCGATTGAGGGGGCTCCTTTAGCCTACAGGAGGGTTGGCGTTATGGCGCCGATTTTCCGCGACGCCCCAGCTCTCGATACTGGATTTGCCGTGGTTAAACAAGGGCTGGCAACGTCCGAGGATGAGCGATGGGTGCGCTGCCATTGGGAGGCACATCGGGACGAAATCGGGCGCAATCTGCGCTGGGCGAGATTCGCCAAGGGTGGGAATTTTGCGAGGTTCTACGCGGATGTGTCGCTCGTGATCCTGTGGGCAAACGACGGACAGGCTCTCAAGCGTTTCGTCGTCGAGAAGTGCGGCTCAGAGACCAAACGGGTCTACAGCCAGGAGTGGTACTTCAAACCCGGTCTCACTTGGCCTCGAAGGACACAACGGGGATTTAACCTTCGCGTTCTTCCAGAGGGATGCGTTTTCGCTGATAAGGGTCCAGCGATATTCCCCCCTTCCGCGGATGACACTTACCACATCCTCGGCATCGCTAACTCCCCGCTGGCTGAGTATCTACTGCAAGGACTGATGTCGTTCGGCTCGTGGGAAGTCGGCGTCATCAAGCGGCTGCCTATTGCGCAGGGCAGCGCCAAACAAAAGGAAGGCATTGTGGACTTGGCAAGAGCCATCTACGACGCCAAGGCATCCTGGGACAAAGGAAACGAAACCTCAACCTCCTTCCAAACGCCATGGGTCCTAGGGTCACGCTGGATAGACTTGCGACTTGCGATCCCGGACGGTCTAAATGCGCTCGCAACCTTCGAGAACGCGGCCGAAGCGCAGCTTCGTTGCGACTACGACGACCTCAACGATAAGGTCTACAGGCTCTACGGTGTTCCCGACAACACTAGAGAGCGTATCGAGGAGACGCTTGGAGATCGTCCGCCAGAAATCCTCTGGCCTCAAATGGAGGGCAAGACTGCGGACCAGAAGCGCATGGAGCACGTCTGGCGCCTCCTCTCCTACGCGGTAAAGCGCGTCCTGGAGGCCGACGACGACGGCATAGTCCCCTTCAACGCGGTGAACGGCGAGCCCCGCCTCGTCGAGCGCGTGCGGCATGAACTAGCCGCGCTCTTCCCCGACCGCGATGTGAGCCAGGTCGAGGTGGAGATCGTCAACGAGCTGAATCAATCGGTGAAGGGCTACCGCCGGTGCGCAAGCCTCGACGCCTGGCTGGACAACGCCTTCTTCGAGTACCACTGCGGGCTCTACAAGAACCGCCCCATCTTCTGGCACATCGCCTCGGCCCAGGGCACCGCCCGCTTTGCCTTCGGCGCCCTGGTCCACTACCACCGTTTCGACCGGAACCGCCTGGCAAAGCTGCGCGCGACCTACCTGCGCGATGCCGTCGAGGAGTTCCGGCGCGAGTCCGGCCTGGCCGACAAGGCCGGGGCGACCGCGGACCGGCTGGAGTGGCAGGCTAAGCTCGAAGAGGTGCAGGCGCTGGACCTGAAGCTCCAGGCGATCCAAGAGGGGCGCCATGAGGGCGCCGAGGGCGGCGAGCGGGACTACCGCATCCTGACGCCCTGGAAGGCCCCCGACGAGCGGCCGAAGGGCTGGGACCCGGATCTCGACGACGGCGTCAAGGTCAACATCGAGCCCCTGCAAAAGGCCAGCGTGCTGCGGGTTGCGAAGGTCATTTGAATGAATTCTTTACCACCAAGACACGAAGACACCAAGAAGAATTTTGATTCGGTTTCTTCGTGTCTTGGTGCCTTGGTGCCTTGGTGGTGAAACGGCTCGGCTATGAATATTATCGGATGGAGGTCCCTGTGACACACCAACTGAATATCGAGTACGGCGACGATGTGCTGGTTTCGGCGGCGATGCCCAAGGACGACTTCGAGGCCGAGGCCAAGTTTCTCCTGGCGGCAAAGCTGTATGAACTCGGTCGCCTGAGCTCGGGCCAGGCAGCCGGGCTGTGTGGCAAGGGCCGCGTCGATTTCCTGTTTTCGTTGCCGCGCGTTGGCGTTGCTATGAGCAACCTGCGCCCGGAGGATGTGGACGTCGAATTGGGGTTTATTCGCGGTGGCTGACCTCCTGGTCATCAACACCGGCCCATTGATCGCCTTCGAGCGGATGGGATGCCTTGACCTGATCGGGCGCCTCCCATTCGCGATCCTCTGTCCGACCGAAGTGCGCTGCGAGCTCGACGCAGGTGAACACGCCGGTCATCCAGGGATTAGGCCCCCGTGGCTCGGCGTGCGTGGCTTGTCCTCGCCGGCGGCGGCATTCGGCCTGGTGGGGTTGGATCTCGGGGAGACGGCAGTGATTCAACTCGCCCTGGAGCTTGGGTCGACGCCCGTGGCCATCGATGACTGGAAGGGACAGCGTGTGGCCCTTGCGATGGGACTGACCGTCACCGGGTCGCTTGGACTGCTGGGCAGGGCCAAGCAGCTTGGCTTGTTCTCAGCCATTCGTCCTTATGTGGAGCGCGCGACGAGTGCAGGTATCCGCTATCACCCGCAACTGGTCTCTGCGGTGCTCGCGGAGTTGGGCGAGGCGTAGGACGGCTATGATCCTCGATGCACTCATGAACCAACTCAGCCAGCGCTTCCAGCACGAGAAGCGCGCCCAGGTGTGTCTGTGGTTCGACGAGCGCCGGGAATTCGCGCGCCTGCTGGACGCCTTCGAGGGGTATCTGGCGGCCATGGTCCAGGCGCCTTTTCGCCTCCTGCGCTATGACTTGGAGCAGGGGCGCGGGCAGGTCTGGGTCAAGTACCAGATCCATCGGACCCTGGCGGCGGTCGCACCCGAGCTACGGGGGGCGCTGCGTTTCGTCGTCTATCTGCCCGTGCCGGAGGAACGCCTCGAACGGCCGGGTGCTGCCGGCGAGCCGCCGCTCGACCTACTGACCGAATATCGGATTGGCGGGATCGACTGGCGCATCAACGGCAAGCGGCCGACCCTGTTCGGGTTGCTGCGCCAGGCGGGTGCGGCCTTGCCGTCCGGGGTGGGCGAGCAGCGGCGCCTGTACGAGGGTGGGCAGGACTCGGTGCTCGCCAAGTATGTCGGTCGCTTCGTCGACCGACCGGCCCAGTTCTGGAGCGAGACCCTCACGCCGGCGCTCGCCCAGTCGCGCCTCTTGGGCGACCTGGACCGGACACTCTTGGACCTGAGCGTCGATCCGGAATCGACCTGGAAGGGCCTGGGCGACGATGGCTTGCAGGACGAGTTGATCGTCGCGGTTCGCGAACGCTACGGCTTTGAATATCCGATGCTCTCGCCGGACGACTGGGTTCGCGAGCTGGTTGGGGTGTTGGCCCTGACCGAGACCTACGTCGGCTACGGGGAGCCGGCGGACTTCCCCTTCATGACCCGGCTGCCGCCGCTGACCCTGCGTCCACACCAGTTGCAGTTGCTCCAGCGCTGGTTGCGCGACAGCGAGGGCCGGGGGGCCTGGGACCGCTGGATACTGGAGGTCGAGCACAAGCTGGACCTCACTGCCTGGGCGAAGGGGCGGCCGGGGTGTTCGTTCGGGTTTCCGCACCTGGTCCGACTGCGTTGGGACGAGGTGCGCCTGGCCTTCGATGCCGCGGCGTCGAAGTCGTCGGCGGTGGACCTGTTTTTCCAGGACCACGGGGACTTGATCCAGCGGGAGTGCGAATATGCCAAGGCCAGTTCCGCACCTGTCGGGGCCTGGTCGGTCTTGCGCGATCTGGGTCTCTTTGTCGGCGCCTGTGCCCAGGCGAGGAGCCGGGCCGAGCAGGCGACCGGCAGCGCGGCGCTGGTGCGGGTCTATGTCGAGGCCGCGGACAGCATCGAACGGCAACACGTCCGCCTGCGCGCACGGGCCGAAGAGGAGGGCCTGCCGGGCGTGACCCGGGTCCTGAATCGCTGCTACGGGGCCTATGCCAATGTTCTCAACAACCGGTTCTTCAAGAGCATTGCCGACGCGGGCTCGGTCACAATCCCCGGCATCCCGCCGATCACGGGTCGCCTGGAAAAGACCCTGTGGTCCGCGAAAGGCAAGCGCGCGGTCGTCATCGTGGATGCCCTGCGCTACGACTGCGCGCTCGCGTTGCGCGACGCACTGCGCGGGCACGAGGTCGAGGTCGAACCGGTGGTCGCGGCCCTGCCCACCGTCACTGCGGTTGGCATGACCGCCCTCCTGCCCCTGGGCAAGGCGGCGGTGACGCTGGCCTGGAAGGGCAACACGGTGCAACCGCTGGTCAATGGCAAGGACACCTCGGTGCGCGCCAATCGCCTGGATTGGCTCACCGCTTGTGGCGCCCAGTGTCGCGAGATCGCCGAGTTGGATGGCTACTCCGAGCCGCCCGCCGGACTGGGCGACCTGTTGGTGGTGTCAGGCCACGACGAGGTCGACAGCATCGGCCACGGGGAGGCCCAGACCCTGATCCGCCACCTGCAGATCGAGGTGGAGCGACTCGCCAGGTTGGTCCGAAAGCTCCACCGCTGGGGCTTCGAGCGGGTCCATGTGGTCACCGACCACGGCTTCATCCTGCTGGATGAGGAGCAGCTACCGGACGAGGTGCCGTGCGAGAAGGATTGGTGTCACGTCCGCAAGGAGCGTTACGCCCTGGTCCCCGCGGGGCCGGACCTGCCGCTCGCCACCTTCGCCTGCCCCTGGGACGCCAGCGTTCGCGTCGCGGTCCCACCGGGTTTGGCCTTCTTCATGGCGGAGAAGTCGTTTTCGCACGGTGGTGCCGCGGTTCAGGAACTGATCATCCCGCACCTGACCTCGAAGAGCTATCCGGTAACCGCGAAACGAATCGGGGTCGAGGTCGTGATACCGACCACCCAGTTGGTGCGCACGGCCGTGAAGGTCATCCTGCGGCCGACGGCCGCACCGTCGGCGCACGGCCAACTGTCGCTGTTCGCTGAAACAGGCAGGACGCTCACACTGGACGTTCGGCGCTACGGTGGGAGCGCGGCGGCGGGTACGGGCTCGGTGCTGGCATCAGGACCCAAGGAGCTACGGCTCGAAGCCCAGGACCAGGAGCAGACCGTAACGCTGTTCTTCCACACGGCCGCATCCTTCAAACAAGGTGAACTGTTGGACCTGGATATCCGCGATAGCGAGACAACCGAACAGTTCCCCGCGGGCGGCATCAAGCTGAGCATTGGCCGGGATATGTAGAAACAGTATTCACCACCAAGACACGAAGGCACCAAGAAGAAATTTTGGGGGAAACTGGGATATATCATTTTTCATTCTTCGTGGTTTCGTGCCTTGGTAGTTAGCCCTCTCTTCAATTCTTGGTGTCTTGGTGTCTTGGTGGTGAAACGATTATGAGCGACGGCCCGCTGATGGTGGACGACCTGGATCGCCTCGCCAACGAGACCTTCCCCGGCCTGGTGGTGCGCAAAGACCTGCTGCGCCGCATGCGTAGCGCCTATGGCGTGCCGGCCTTCGTGATCGAGTTCCTGCTGGGCAAGTACTGCGCATCCACGGATGAAGAGGTTATCCAGGAGGGTCTGGAATTCGTTCGCGAAACCCTGACGGCCAAGTATGTCAAACCAGACGAACGGGAAGCGGTGAAGTCTGCCATCAAGCGCCATACGCGCTACGAGATCATCGACAAGATCTCGGTACGGCTGGTCGAGACTCACGACAAGTACTGGGGTCGCCTGTCGAACCTCGATCTGGATTATATCAATGTCGAGGACAGTCTGGTCCACGCGCATGATCGATTGCTGATGGGCGGCATCTGGGCGGAGATCGTGCTGCGGTACGATGACGCCTATGTCTTCAAGGGCCAGAATCGCCCGTTCTTTGTCGAGAGCCTGCGCCCCATTCAACTGTCGAACCGCAATATCGACAGCTTCATCGCGGCCCGCGGTCGCTTCTCCAGCGACCAATGGCTCGATCTCATCATGCGGTCGATGGGTTACGAGCCCAGTCATCCCTACTACACGCGACGGCGCAAACTGCACTACATGCTGCGCCTGGTCCCGTTCGTCGAAAAGAACTTCAACCTCGTCGAGCTCGGGCCACGGGGGACCGGCAAGAGCTTCGTGTATCAACAGCTCAGCCCCTACTGCCACTTGGTCTCCGGGGGGCAGACCACGACGGCCCAGATGTTCGTCAACTTGAGCACCGGGCAGCGGGGCCTGGTGGCGCTGTGGGATGTGGTCGCGTTCGACGAGGCGGCGGGCATCCGCTTCACGGATAAGAGCGGCATCAACATCATGAAGGGGTACATGGAGGACGGCACCTTCAGCCGCGGACGCGACATCATTACCGCCGAGGGGGCAGTCGTCTTCGTGGGCAATATCGACGGCGACATCGAGACCATCGTCCGGACCTCGAACCTCTTCTACCCCATGCCCAAGGAGATGGATACGGCCTTTTTTGACCGTATTCATGCCTATATTCCAGGTTGGGAGTTCCAGAAAACGTCGGATGCGACCTATACGGATCACTTCGGGGTTGTGACCGATTATCTCGCCGAGGTCTTTCGGGAACTGCGCAAGCGCAGCTATGCCGACTATGCAGAGCGCGAACTGCGCTTCGGCAGCCATTTGGGCGGACGCGACCAAAAGGCCGTGCGCAAGACGGTATCAGGCCTGGTCAAGCTACTCAACCCGAACGGTGAGGCGACCAAGGAGGAGTTGACTGAGTACGTCGGTTACGCGATGGAGATGCGGCGCCGGGTCAAGGAGCAACTCAAGAAGCGGGGCGGCCTGGAGTATTGGGATACCAGCTTCTCCTTTATCGACAAGCAGTCCGGGCGGGAGACCTTCGTGCCGCTGCCGGAAATGGGCGGCTGCACCATCATCACCGAGGACTGCTTGCCAGCCGGAAGCGTCTACACCATCGGCAGCGACACGGCCGACAATCGCCTCTCGCTGTTCTTGCTTCAAACCCAAATGAACCCTGGGTCCGGACGCATCGTGGCGCTCGGCAACCTGTCGTCCAAGATGAAGGAGGCACTCAAGACCGCGGACGCCTATCTCAAAGCCAATCTGAAGAATCTGGGCATCGACCATGATCTGAAGGCCTACGACTTCACGGTGCAGGCGATCAACCTGAATCAGGCGCAGGAGGGAGCCGAGACCGCCGTCGCCTTTTTCATCGCCATGGTGTCCAGCCTGCTCGATAAACCCGTACAGAGCCAGACCGTCGTGCTGGGCGAGATGAGCATCCAGGGCCTGCTGCTCAAGGTCAATGCACTGCCCGAGCGTATGCAGCTCGCGGTCGAGGCCGGCGCCAAGCGCATCCTGATCCCGAGCGAGAATAAGCGCGACCTGCCTGAGGTGCCTGACGCTATCCTAACGGCGATTCAGTGGCAGTTCTACGATTCGCCGACTAAGGCGGCGGTGTTGTCTCTTGGAATCGGGTGAGGTCTGGACAAGTCGCATCACCCGACACTCCTGGAAAAAACCCTGAACGATCCACTCAGCCCAACACCAACTTGCGCCCAAAGGGTGCCGCGGCCTGCTCGTTGGCGACCGGCACCGCCCAGATCACCGGCCAGCGGGGGCGGAAGTCGGCGGGACCATCCAGGTCGGTCAGAAACAGGCCAATATCCGGACAATGACGGTCGGCCTCGCGCAGCAAGGGGGTGAAATCGGTGCCGCCGCCGCCATCGCAAACCAGGTCGGGCAGGCGGAAGCGGCCGGGTTCGTAGATCTCGACCCCGGTCACCCGGTCATCACCGAGAATGACGATCACCCGTGCCTCCAGGCGTCGGGTCACCGCCTGTAGCTCGCGGGCGAAGCGGTCGAGCAGCGGGGCGTCGATGGAACCCGAGAGATCCACCATGACCACCAGTCGGGCGACGGCGCGCGCGGCGACCCGTCCCGGCTCCCACGGCATGCGCCCGCGGGTACCGACGCGGCCCTGGTTCGCCAGGTAGGAACGCGATGGACGCGACCAGGACAGTCCCGGCGCCAGCGACAGGCCGCGGGTGAGATGGGTGCGCAGCAGATGCTCCCAGGGTGTCCGGACCCTCGGGAGATCCGCCAGCAGCACGCGCAGCAACGAGAAGGTGCCGTCACCGGTGTGGGCCCGCGCGAGGCGCTGGCCCCACTCCCGTGCCTCTTCCATTTCGGCCTCGGGACGGCTCTCGTCGGCACCGGGCCAGAGGTCTTCCTGGATCCGCGACGCCAGACCCCGGACCCGCGCGGCCCGTGGACCGTCGAACCGCGTCGTCCAGCGTCCCGTCGTTTCACTCTCCTGCTCTTGCTCGTGGGTGTCACTCGGACCCTGGTGCTGGGCGCCGGCACCGGCTTTGCCGGACTGGGACGGCATGCGGCTGGCGGATGGACCCGACACCTGCGGCAGGCGACGATCGTCGATGGCGCGATAGAGCCGCTCCAGATCCCATTCCAGCAGCGATTTTTCGACCGGTTCCCGAAGGCCGAGCGCCGTGTCCAGGATGCTGTCCAGACCGACCGCGCCCGGGGGCAGTTCCAGCCAGGTCAAATGCCCGAGCGCACTGTTGACGATGGCATCGGCACAGCAATTGAAGAGTTGCAGATCCACATCGCCCAGAAGACCACGCAATGCCACATAGCGCTGGCGGTGACGCAGTGCGACATGCAGCACCTCGTGGGCGACCAGTCCGGCCTGCTGGGTCAGCGGTAAGGTCACGAACAGCGGGCCGTAAAAGATGGCGGTGCCGTCGTTGGCGGCAGCCAGGGTATCGGGCACATCATCGCGGTCGAGGTGTTTGACCCAGAGGGCCAGACCGCCGCTGGAGGGCGCATATTCGACCAACCGCTGAATCGCCCGGGTGCCGCGGTGGATGTGCATGAACGCCCTCTACTGGTGCTAATAATGAACTGGGAAGGCGGAAGTTTACCGTGAAAGGCGCACTATGACGCCGCTATTGCCGTCAGGAGGGGCTGCCGACCTTCGCCCGCAGTGTCGCGCCCCACTCCGCCAGGACGCGCCAAGCTGTTCGAGTTGCTCATCGCCGTCCAAACGGCGCACCGGATACTGCTGCTGCTCGCCCGGCTTGAAGGTCAGGCGGCGATGGGCCTCGGTCAACAGGTCAGGCAAGCGCCCGAACAGGCTCGCACCGGTGAGACAGGCATCGCAACAGGCGGGAATGCCGCCCGCGGCCAGGCGGTCGGGGCACAATTGACACTTGACGAGTCGCCGGGGCTCGCGAGACCTTGAGACAGCGTGGTCAGCACGCAGTTTGAGTTTGCACGGGAACCGGACTTGCCAGGATGGGCGAGACCGATCGCCCATGCTTTCGAGGGAGATCTAGTCGGCCAGCCCCTCGGCCTTGCGCTGCTCGCTGTAGCGCCGATACGCCGGGCTGTCGAAGATCGCCGCCTCCAGACCGGATTCCAGAGCGCGCTGAAACAGCAGCTCCATCACCAGGGTCTGGGCCTCGCGGATCGGCAGCGGGGTGGCGGCGCGGGCGTCGGGCAGTTGCTCGATGATCTCCAGTGCGCGGATAAGGGTCGCGGCGTCCTGGGTCGCCGCCAGCAGTCCGTAGATCATGCCGTACAGCGCATCGAGGCTGGTCGGCAACAGCGCCGCGGTCTCGGCCCCGGGCCGGGCGGCGAGCAGCCGCAGCACGTCGACCCCCGCCTGGATTTCACGCAGCACGCCGAAGAACTCGGCCGCGTTGGCCGCGCCGATGCGTCCCTGGACGAACACCCGCTTGGCCGGTTCCGACAGGCCGGACTTGAGCACGTTGGAGACGTCTTCCCAACCGCGCGGGCTTGCCCCCACCAGATGATCGTTGGCGAGTTGCGCCTGGGTATCGTCGAGCTTGTCGGGCCGCACCTTGAGATAAGCCAGCACCTCCGGGGCAAACCCCCTGATCAGGGCGTGGGCCAGAAAAGCGTCGATGGCGGTCTGTACGTTGAAATGGAACATCCGGTCAGCGAGCGCCGTGCCCATATCGTGGGCGACCGCCCCGTGGAAGCTGGCGTTCCCCGCCGCGATCACCTGCCACCCATCCGGCAGGCAATAGTGACCGACGCGGCGATCCAGGATCAACGAATAGGCCGAGATCTGTAGGCGTTGATCGGCCGCCGTCAGTTCGTCGAGAAACAGGATGCCGTCGGGCTCATCCTGCCCGGGCAGGAATTCGGGCGGAAACCACAGGGTCTTGGACTGCCGCTCGTCCACCCAGATCGCGCCGCGGATGTCCACCGGCTCGATGGTGGTGAGGCGCAAGTCCACCAGCGGCACGCCGAAGTGCGCGGCCACCTGGTGCACGATGGACGATTTGCCCACGCCGCGGGTGCCCCACAGCATCGAGGCGCGGCGGCGCAGCAAAGGGTCGGTGTACTGCTCGATCAGCGCCTGCTTGGCTGCCGCGATGGACACTGCCGGGATATTCATGGGATGGGACCGCTCCTGGTGAGATTGTTGGGCACAGCCGCGACCCCAGGACCGTTGCGGTCTTGCGCTTGGCGCGGCTGGCTTGGGGTCGGGGCAGGAACCTGGAAGCGGTCAGTAAAGAATTCAATTCGACCGCGCTGCGAACCGCGGCACGCATTGAGCACCCAACCCGTGACATCTCACGCGTTTGGCCTATCATAAGGACGGGCGGGGGGCGATCTCCGATGGTCAGCGGCGGTCCAGGCCGGCGCCACACCGTGCAACGGGGGCTCCTGGCGTCCGCACCACACGAAACGCTGTTTTAAATCGAGAGGTTGGCGGTCATGATCAAGTTACAGACATCGGCAGGGATTCGCACCAGCGCGGAGATCCGCGGCTTTCGCTCACTGCGGCACCCGGTCGGGCCGCGCCTGAGCGCGCTGGACACGGGCCGCATAATGCAAGGGCGCGCCCACCGGATGGCCCGGATGGATCACAAGTCCTGGTTCGTCGGCCTGGCCCGCTGAGCGCGTCGGTCCGTAGGGTCCGCTGTGCGGACCAGCCGCCTCGCGGACCAGCCGCCGCGGTCGCTAACCTGGCCGGGATTATACGGAACGGTTTTGAGTTTTCGGTTTTTCGTTTTTAGTTAAGAACTATCAAACATTGGGTTACGAAAAACAAGAAACGAAAAACCAACAACGACGGGTATCGGATCATTGCCCAGCCACTTAAACCGCTGACCACGCCGCGACGCTTAGGGACTGCTCCACATCACGTTCTCCCCCGCCGCGGCCGCGTCGCTCAATAACGCGATCAAGGGGAGCGCGCGGTTGGCCAGACTGACATGCCGCTCTTCGCCATCGTCCGCGGCACCGCCCCCGGTCTTGGGGTCGAGCGGCGTGTCCGGGTGCTCCGAGACCGCCCGACGCAGCCGTTCCAGCGCGGCCGGCACATCCGCCGCCAGCAGCGCCCCCGGCACGGTGCCGCTGTGACCCATCAGCTTGATCAGGGTTACCGCCACCTCGCCGAACATCGTGATATTGGCATGGGCCTTGGTTTCAAAGGTCACCAGCATGGAAGCCTCCCCGGGGTTGTCTCGCGCGCGACCGGCGTGGCCGCTTCGCTACTGTAGCAAAGCCGGGAGTCGGAGTTCAGAGTTCAGGGTGTTATACGGAACGGTTTCGAGTTTTCGGTTTTTCGTTTTCAGTTAAGGACTATCAAACATTGAGTTGCGAAAAACGCGAAACGAAAAACCAACAACGACAGGTATATACACCGAATCGCGCGGTTGTCACGCCAAGGCGCCAAGCACGCCGGGGCGTTCCGGTTACCAAACCTGAGGCAGCGCCTGACAAGTTATGCACGACGGATACCCCTGGCAGATACGCATCGGCCGCCGCTCCGCCGACTTTGATGAGGAATGGGTCGGCGCCGGTGTACTCATTGATGCCCGGCATGTGATGACCTGCGCCAGCGTGGTCGCCGCCGCGCTGGGGGGAGCGGTCGGCGCCGCGGCGCCGACTGGTGAGATCCCTGTGCTGCTGCCGCTGCTGCCCAACCCGCACCGCGGGCGGGGACGGGTCGCGGCCTGGGCACCGCACGCCGGATTGGACCCGCGCTGGACGCTCCCCGGTGCGCCGCCGCCGGGGCTGGCCGTGCTGGAACTGACCGAGCCGGTGCCGGAGCACGTGGTCGCGGCTGAGTTGGAGCTGCTCGCACCCGCGGCTTACCGCAACCGGGCGGTGTTCTGTCTGGGGTTTCCACCGGAGCATCCGACCGGGCTGCGCATCCACGCGGACTGTGCCGATGAAGACGCGCAGGCCATCACCGGCCTGGAAACCGATCACGGCAGCATCGACGGCAGTTTCACCGGAACCGGCGCCTGGGACCCGATCCGCGGCTCCGTGCTGGGTCTGGTGGTCGCCGCCGACACCCCGGGATCGGACGGGTTGCTGATCCCTTCCCAGGCGCTGCTCGCGGTCTGGCCCCAGGCCCGGATCCGTCAGGACCAGGGTGTCGGCGCGCGCCTGCTCACCTGGCTGGCGGGCCTGGACACCCGACTGGGCAACCGGTTACTCCGACTGGGTGCCGGACTGGCATTCGCTGCCTTGGGCCTGGTGTGGTGGCTGGAGCCTGACACGCCGGCGCCGCTGCCGCCCGCGGAGCCCATCGCCGCAAGCAGCGGCATTGCCGGCTTCGTCTGGGAGCGCAGCGGTAAACCGATCCCCGGGGTCCGCGTGTTCATTCCCACCCGCGCGGCACGCAGTGAAACCGACCGCTTTGGCCGCTTTATCATCGCGCTGCGGGAACCGGCCGGCGCGCGGATCGAGGTGATGGTGATCGCCCCCGGCTACCGCAGTCTGTCCACGGTTCAGCGCATCGGCGATAACCGTATCAATCTGGTACTGGAGCCGAACCAGGGGGACGATCGACCAATTGACTGATCTGCGCGCGGGCCGCGGCGGCCTGCTCGCCCGCGAGCGGCGCCAGCACGCGCAGCGCGGCCCGCAACCCCGCCTGCACATCTGGATCACACACCGCACCTGGATTCAGGTCCGCTGCCTCGACTCCCGCCGCCAGTGCCCGGGCAAGCGACTCAACCGCCATCTCGGTATGGGCGCCGGCCGGATAGTCCGCGAGGTAACGGACCAACCCGTCATCGACCAGCGACGCCAGGGCGTCTTGCATGCCGCCCCCACCCTCGTCCTCTTCATTCCCCACGAGGCAATCGACCGCGATTTTCACGGTCACTGGATCGCTGCCGGACGCCCGCGCCGCCGCCCAGGCCAGCCGTTCGGCCGTCGGCCGCCCGCGAAAACGCTCGTGCAAGGCCCAATAGGCGGCGGGATCGAGCCGTTCGGGACCCTCTTCCCAAACGGGCTTCACATAGGTCTCGAGACCCCTGAACAACGCCGCCACGCTCGGGGCATCGGCGAGAGACAGCGAAAAAGCAGGCGGCAGGTCGTTACAGGAAAAGCCCAGGGCCAGCACCCGGCCGAGACCCTGCAAGCGGGCCAGTTCTACGTCGGCAGCCAGGTCCTCGGCAAGCGTTGGACGCACCCGCGCGAGCCACTCCAGGAACTCCAGCTCAGCCCGCAGCGACTTGGGCGCGGAGGCCAGGTGACGTTCCAGAATCTCACCGTAGGACAACAGGGGATGCGTCGGATCATGCGGTGCAAGCAGACCGCCGAAGACCCAGCCGCTGATGCCTGCCGGTGACTCTACCTGGTACCAACGCCCCGCGACGCCATCGACGCGGCTGGGAACGACAGTCCGCTTGCGCACCGTAACCACCGTCCCCAGTGCGAGGCGTTCGAGTTGACCGCAGCCTGGTTCGGGGTCGGGACGCAGGCGCACTCCCGGGACCACCGTGATGCGCGCGTGGCGTGCGACCGACTCCACCCGCGGCGCATCCCGAACGCCATCCTGCACCGCGCGAGGCGTCCGGCAGGTTTCGACAAACGCCGCGAAGCGCTCCAGGACGCGGCGCGGGTCAGCCGCAGCGCCGCCCCGCTCGATAAACCGCTTGGGCGTCTCGGCGCGGACCCGCCCGATGAACGCCTGACCATCAGCCTGCTGCGCCGGGTCCTGAGCGGCGACGCGTTGCCGCTCCAGGACCACCCGGTAAGCCCGTTGCGGATGTGAGGAATCGAAGGGCGTGAGATCGCTGCCGAAAGCCCAGCCGAAAACGCCCTGCGGCGCTGCCACGTAGTACCAGTGGTCCTCGACCCCGGCGACACGGCTGCTGAACGCCTGGCGACCCAGGGTCAAAACCAGGGTACCGCTGCCGATTCGCTGCCAGTCGGCGTCGAGGCGGTTGCGATAGACAAGCTCCGCGGCGGCCGGATCAGGCGCCTCGCGGATCACGCCCAGCCCGAGGGTCAGCCGCTCCGGCGCGACCACCGCCTCGACCCAGGGCCGGCCCCAAGGGCCGTCCGCGGCGAGATTGGCGTTGTAGCAAAGGCGCGAGGGCGTATCGAACAGCACCAGCGGACGCCCCTGGGTCGTGTCTCCACGCGCGTCCTTGGCCCGCTCATAGATTAGGGTTCGTTGGCCGCCGGCAGGGGTCTCAACGACACAGCAGTCGTCCGGCACGAAATGACCAACACGCAACTGATCCGGCGGCGGGCCATCCTCCGGCACTCGACTGTACAGCCAACAATCCGCCAGTGCCGTTGGGGACGGCGACGGCTGATCGCTCCCGGCCCTGTCCGTCGCCGGATCGGGCCCGGGTCCCGAGCGCACCTGCAGCCGACCGGCGCGGCCGTCATCACCTATCGAAAATGTCAGGGGCGCCGCGGCGCCTTCCGCGGCGCAGCGAAACCAGCTGGGGAAGAAGGTCTTATCCCAAGTGCGCTCGTCAGACAGCACGCGGCCGGTTGGGGCCGCAATCAAACGCAACCGCTTGCCGCTGGACTGCACCAGGGTGGCCTTTTCGGCAGCACAGCGCGCCGGAAAGTCCGCCGCTTGGCAATTGCCCAGACAGGCCGTCTCGCAGGATTCCCGATCGCCCTTCATCGTCGCGCCGATCGTAGCGATTTCGCAGATGAAATCCCGGCAATAGGAGGCACAGTGATCCTGCGCGTAGCCGCACAGCTCGCAATCCTGACCGTCGCTGTCCTCACCGCGCGCGCTGGTCGTTTCGATCCGCAGTGTCGCATCTTCGTAGGTGATGTCCGTCTGTTCGTCCTGTGTCGCGTCAAACCCTTGATTGCCGCCGCTGTAACTGTTCAGCCACTCATCGAAAAGAGGCGCTTCGACCCGGTCGACGGGCACGATGCGGTGACGTCGCTCGGTACTCCGCGAACTGCCCGTTTCGCCGGTGATGTCATAGGTGATCCAATACAAATCCGGTGTCCCGCTCAACTGACGCACCACGACCGACTCGAGGTCAAGGCCGCCATAACACGGACGCGCGACTTCATTCCGAGAACCGGTCAGGAGCAGCTCCGGGCCGCCGTCAATACTCAGCCAGACCCGCTCCGCATCACCATCGTCCCCGCCGGCGGCAAAGCGCAACCGAAAGCGCGGCTGCCGCCCCTGCTCCAGACTGTCGATAGGCTCCAAGTGGAACGCCAACGCGGGCTCACCCGCCCCGCCCTCCCAGGTTCCCGTGAGGGCGCCGCGCGCATCGAAGGTACCGGTGGCGCGTCCGTGGACGCGCGGCTCGGTCGGCTGTTCGGGGTCGGTCTGTGTCAGCACGAATCCGCCGTCCGCGGCGAGCGGGCCGCTCAGTTCCACGCGCCGATGCCTGAAGCGGTTCGCGGCGGCGTCATACACGCCTTCGCTCTCGCGGTGCCAGAACCCGGTCAAGGCATCACCCTGGCGCACGAGCGACAACCGCAGGTCCGCGTTCGGTCCCAGTGTCCCCTGATAGAGTATCGGTCGGCAGGTTCCCGCGGGCGGCATCAGCGGGGTCTGCCCCAGCACCGACGGCGGAACGGCGAACAGCAGGACGAGGAGGCACAGCAGACGACGCTTGCCCCAAGCGCGGCGGAACACGCCGTAGGCGCACATGCAGCGTGCCGGCGCGTTGCGCCGATGTGCTGACCGGGGCTCTCCGGGTAATGCGCAAGCCGGCGGCGATGGCGGAGTCTTGTACACTCGCCCCGGGCGCCGCTTTCCATTTCCTGCCCCACGTCCACCACCAGTTGCGGTACTCAGCCGCAAATCGGGCGTGGGTAATATAGGGATCGTGAACAATTGGGGTACCAGAAATCACCTCACTCAAGGTCCAGGGCACGATTACGATCAGATCAGCCGGCGCGCAGACAGCGGGAGTCACTTTATAGCGAAAGCTGGGCTCACCCTCTTTGGCGAGCACATACCAGCCTTTGAGTTCTAACCCCAAGAGGATGGGAGGCACCTTGCCGGGCACCCTAGTGCGAAGCACCACATCGGGAAACGTTTGTGGCCGGCGCTCGAACGCGTACAGATCGTACATGCCCTGCGGATCCCAGACTCCCCGCAGCCCGTTCAAGGCATCGACGACCTGCTCTTCGATCGTCGCACTCAACGATGAGTTAAAGGCGAAAAGATCAGTCGCGAGAACACCATGAATATGGAGCGGCGAGCGAAAAGACTCGGGAAGACGGTGCAACGCGTCCTTGACCCCAATATAGAGCGGATAATTCGGCCAAGCGGGTGCCGGGCCGCTATCAACCGGCTTGCTCGGGATAGTAGATGACATCCAACAGGTCTCCTTGAGACTCCGAACACAGGCGCTCGCAGGCATTGCGAAAAAACTGGGGATTAATCTCCGCACCAAAGCCGCGGCGGGCCTGGCGTAAGGCGACGACGAGCGCACCGGCAAGCCCCGCGAAGGGCTCCCAGATCACATCGCCCGGGTCGCTGGAGGCATGGATGATGCGATCCAGGAGTTTCAGTGGCTTCTGGTTGGCGTGCAGACCCTTGAGCCCTTTATCCACCTTCAGCCGTTCGCTACCACGGACCGCGGGCTCGGTCCAAACATTCGTGATGCCGTGCGTGTGGTTCCATTTCGCCCTCAACCGTGACCAAGCAACCGCCGTCAGCGGGCTCTCACCGTCGAGCGAAAAGTAAGGTCTGCTGGTGGATCTGCCGTGCCGGCTCGCATAGTCCGCAAGCTGCAACAGCTTATCCGGCGGCGGGAAATACCACAAATGACATTGGGTAAAATACTTTCTGGTCGCCGCGTTACGCACCCCGCAGGCCTCATTGGTGCTGTTGAGCGGGAGCCCGGTACGCTGCCATTCGCGACGCAACCAAACCTTGAGGGGTAGCGAATGACCAGCGCCATCTGGAAGACAGACCTCACGGACATATTGAACACAAATCTCGGTAACGACCGGAAAGCTCCGAATGGTATCGCCATTGCAGTTGCCCGCGACGTGGGCGACGCCCTTATCCCAAATGTGAGCAGCCCGATAGCGCCAGCCATAGCGCTTCAGCACCGGATGGACCTCCGCCCAGCCGAGCTCGGTACACCAGAACCAGAGCGTGGTTTCCGGCAACGCGTACTCGGTCCAAGCAGCCACATGAGGTTCATACCAATCCGCAAGGGCATCCGTTGTTGGCGGATCACCTGGGAATTTGCCCAGACCATAGGGGCCGTCAGCAACGATGACGGTGGGCAGCGGCCAATTCGCATAAACCTGTAATGCATCGGCAAAGGCTAGCGTTGCCTCGCCGCCGGAGCAGTGAATTTCGCGACAGCTGGTTGGGGTTTTGTTTGCAAGTTGGCTCATGGATTTACGGCCTGGAATGGCGCTGAAACATGCGGCAGTGCAGTCAACCGTCCTCACACAGGCAGGTTAGGTCGAGCGCTCGGCTCGGTCAAGCAGCGTCGTCAGGTCGGACATCAGATCGTTATGGACCGAAATAACCAGGGCTCGACGATCGGTGTCATCCGCTCCAACTCGTCAGTGTTGCAAGCGAGCTCCGGATGGGTCCAAACCGCGGGTTCGTCACCCTGGCAATTCCCGGCCAGCGCGGTACCGATCTTCTCCAACGAACCGATGCGCGACAGGGCGCGCCGAACATTTTCAGGTTCATGGCAGGCACCGAGTATAAAGACCCGTCCACGCACATCCTCTGGTATGCGTGCCTTGACGTCTCGCATACGGTCTGCATCGCCATCGAAGTCGATCACCAGCAACAGGTATCTGTCTGGAAGCCAACGCAAGTTGGCAAGCTGATCGCGATTGAAGGCCGCGATGACTTTTACCCAGCCTCCGGCCGGTGTCAACACCTGGATGCGGCCGGGATCAACCGCGGGATGGAGCAGGAATCCGTTCGCCAACTGCCGGTTGGCATCGTCCTCGGGCAGCACCAGGAGATGCGGTCGATACTGATTCATGAGGGCGCAACGCCCTGGGATCCAACGTCCCCGCGGATCAGCGCTTCGACAAGATCGCCTCGAATGTCCAGATCGGATAGCAGTCGGACTTGCGTCGGTTCGAGATGACTGTTCCGAAACAGAACAAAGGTATTCTCGTCCGCGAACCGACGAATGGCCTCGGGATTGTGCGAGGTAGCGATGAGTTGCGCCCCTGGACCGAATGCGCGACGCAGTTCCGTGACGAAGCGTCCGACTTCGGAGAGGGATAGATAATTGTCAGGTTCATCCCAAAAACAGAAGAGGGGGCCAGCGACGTGGTTGGCGGCCAGGACCAGAGCACCGAGCAACAGACACTTCTCGCCGTCGGACAGGTTGTCAAATGACACCTGAAGGGTCGTTCCATTCTTCTGGAATGAGACCAACATTTGCTTGCTCTTGGGTCCTACCAGCATCTGGCGGATGTCGCCAAAGTCCGTCATGGGCGCGTCGCGCAAATAGCCGTCGATGCGCGCGTAGGCCGCGGGATAGCTGCCGAGTACGCCGGAGAACCACTCGCCAAAGTTGCTTCCGTCAGGCTCCGGTTCCAAGACAGCGTCCACCGAATCCCCGGTCATCAGCGCGGGGAGTGGGGTCAGGATGATCATCTGCGCCAGCCAGCGCTTGAAGATGGCCAAGTCGTCGGGATCACCCTGAACTTGGATGACCGGTAGCGCGACGAGATGCCAGTCGACGCGAAACCTGGCCTCCCCTCGTGCTGGGGCACCATGTACGGTGACTTGGGCCTGGGACCGGGAATAGATCGGACTGCCCTCCACGCTGAGCCTTTCCTCGAATATTCTCAGTTCCTTGAAGCCTGGCGGGAACTCCCACGCGAGGCTGTAGTGGTAACTGCGACCGGTGATCGTTGCCTCGATCTCGATGCGCATGGGGTCGCCCGTTCGCCCTTGGGCAAAATCGGTGATACCAACCAAGTCACGGGCACGGTTGGTACCGCGGCCGATGCGCTGCAACATCGTCAAGATGAGACGGATTGTCGATTTACCAACACCGTTGGCCCCGAGTAAGAGCACGGTTGACAGTCCTTTCGGTTCGAACGTGAAATTCTCGAAACACTGGAAGTTATGAATGTATAGCCGCTCAATCATTGATGATGCTCCAGTGTTGCCTGATCGGGGTAAGGATTCTGCACTCAGCCCCAGCCGTCGTCCATTCCATTGATCCGTTCCCTCCTGGTCCGCCGCGCGGATCACCGGCATTGCCGCCCGCCGGACACCCGGCCTTGATCGTAATCCCGGCCAGCGGCGTGCGTAGTCAGGGCTTCCAGCCCTGACGGTGTCAGGCCAGGATGGCCTGACTACGCACCCGACAAGCCCAAGTGGCTGGATTGATCGAGGCCGGACACCCCGCCAGGCTCACTTGGTCAACGCCATAAACAACCGCGGCAGCTTCTCCGGCAACCGCTCCACCCGGTCGATGACGGTGAAGCGATTGCCGAAACAGTCGCGGACATAATCGTCGGCATGGGCATCGAGACTGATGCAATAGGTATAGATGCCCTGCTGATCGAGTTCCTGCACGGCCTTGTGTGTGTCTTCGATGAGCAGGCGTTCGTCCTGCACGTCGATGTCATGGGGCTGACCGTCGGTGAGGATGAGCATCAGCTTTTTCTCCGCCTGGCGGGCCTCCAGGTAATGGGCGGCGTGACGCAAGGCGGCGCCCATGCGGGTGGAGTAGCCGGCCTCCATGGCGGCGAGACGCGCCTTGACCTGATCGTCCCAGTGTTCGCGATAGCCCTTGATGTGCTGATAGCGCACCTCATGGCGGGTGTTGGAGGAGAAGCCGGCGATGGCGAATTCGTCACCCAGGTGCTCGATGGCCCAGCCGAGCAGGGCGACCGCCTCCTGGCTCAATTCCAGAATACTCTGGGTGCAGCCGTCCGGGACCTGATTGAGCGACTGGGAGAGGTCCAGCAGGAGCATCACGGCAATATCACGCCCGTCGTGCCGGTGGCTCATGTTGATGCGCGGGTCCGGGGTGGCTCCGCCGCGGTAGTCGATGAGCGAGCGGATGGCCACATCCAGATCCAGCTCGCTGCCCTCCTCCTGATAACGCAGGCGCACATACTGCTGCGGCTTGAGCAGATCGAGAATCTGCTTGAGCCGCTTGGCCAGCATCCGGTGCTTGTCGAGCAGCGCGTCGATCCGGGCCGGGTCGCCCGCGGGATGCAGTGCCTCGTAGAGACTCACCCAGTCGGGACGGTAGGTCTTGCTCTGATAGTCCCACTCCGGGTAATGGCGGGGCGGCAGGATCTGCGCCTCTTCGGCCGGGGGCGGCTTGCGCTCTGCGAATGACTCTTCTTCATCGCCTTGCTCGATATAGCGCCACAGATGGCGGTTATCGTCGCGGTAATCGACCTCGGTGTCGGTGAAATAGACCTTGGGTGAGCGATCCTGCCGGCGGCGGGTGCGGGCGATATAGGTGATCGCCAACTCGGCGAGGGCCTGGGTGCTGGACGCGCCGCCGGCCAACTCGGCGTGGAACCGGGCGACGAAGTCGAGCATCTCGGGGTTGCGGTAGCCGTGATCCGGGTCGAGCACGGCGCGCGAGAACATGGCCAGGCGATGGCGGATGCAGGACTCCTGCTCGGGGTCGCAGGCGTCTTCTTCCGGCCGCGGGTGCAGGGCCAGGAACAGCCGCCGCAGCCCAGGGTATTCGCGGATCGCCAGGCAGTCGACCCGACAGTCCTCGAAGGTCTCGACGGCCACCCGCTGGAAGGGGCTCAGGTTGTCGGCGATCAGCGAACCGCTCCAGCGCAAATGCGCGGCGACGTGGGCCAGCAAGGCGCGGTAGCGATCGATCCCGGCCACGCCGGCGCGGTCATCGTAGACATCCGGCACCCGCACCCCCAGCGCGTCGACATAGGGCATGGGTTTGCGCAGTGTGTCGAAGGCGTCCGAATAAGGAACGAACAGCCGGTGCTCGCACCACAAAGACCGCAAATAGAGATCGAGCTGGCGCGCATGGTCGACGAACAGGGTGCCATGACGCTCGCGCTGGAGCACGGCACGGCTGTCGGTCGATTGCAGGCTGAAATAATCGCGCTGACGGTCCGGGTGATCGGCATAGTGGCGCAGGCCGTATTCGATCCAATTACTCAGCCCATGGCAGGTGAGCTGACTGAGCAGGTACGGGATGCGCTCCAGCAGATCCGGCAGGCTCGGACTCGGGATGGTGGTATGAAAGCCGTGGATGGAGCCCGTGGTCCGCTCCATGAAATTCAGGATCATCTCGATATAGCGACCCACCAATTCGGCGCTGGCGAGCCGGCGCGACACCGCGGCAATACTCTGAAGAAAGGGCAGAATCGCCTTGCCGTTCGGACTGCGCGAGATCGTCCACACCGTCTGCGAAACCAGCCCCAGGGTCTGCTCGCCCAGCTCGGCGGCGACCTGCGGCAGCTCCTCCAGATAGACCAGGACCGGCTCGAAACCCCGGCCGATGCGGCAGATCAGCGAGGCTCCCTCCAGATAATCGTTGATCCCCGCCGGACTCAGCAGCGCTTGAGCCTCGGCGATACAGTCCGGGAACACCTGGTCGAGCTGCGGAAAACTGCAACGCAGTTGCCGGCGCAAGGGTTGAAGCGACTCGGCCGCGGGGATGGTGAGCATGGGCATAGGGCCTCGGGGGGCTGCGGTGAGGGACGCTTGAACAAGGTCGCGGATACAGTATAACGATCCGGACCCGATCGACAGCGGGCGGCGAGCATTCGCCGCGCCGCCCGCCGGTCGGATTGCACCCGCGGGCGCATCGACGGTGCCGCTCGTCTCCGCGGGAAAGAACTATTTTCTCCTCCGCAATGTCGAACCGCTGGCGTTCAATCAGAATGGACTGCGATCCGGTGTTACGACGCTGGTCTCCGGGCTCGCACCCGGTCTGTACGATCCGCTCCACAGGGGTCAAACGCATTCTATACTTCCTACACATGAGCGCTCCGCCTCGTCTCGCGCCGGAGCCGGCTTCCGGTCCGGACCTAGCGCCGCCCGGACTTGAACAATTCCCAATATCGTTCTCCAAATCACTGTTTCGATAGACAATCAACCAAGAGGAAACGACGATGAGCTGGCAAGAACAACTCGACAAAGCGGTTGCGGCTGTCAAAGAGGCTGCCACCAGCGAAAACGCGCGCGAGATCGCGGGCAAGGCGAAAGCGGCGGCCCTAGGTCTGGTCGAGAAGGTCAAGGCGGGAGCGGTCGACGCGGCCGATGCGTTCGTCGAGGCCAATCGCGATGCCTCGTCGCTGTCGGTGCGTTTTCTGAACGCGGATCTCACCATCCTTTCACCCGCGGAGGGCATCTCGGTGACCAGGCCGGATGCGGCGACGCTCGTAGTCAACGACGGGTCGGGCAATGGTCTGGTCATCAATGCAGGTGCCGATCCCGCCTTCGTTGTCGAGACGATCGGCGCGGTCGCCAAACTAAGCCACAACACCTTCGATCTCGGTCAAGAAGACGGCGTGAACGTTATCGTCATCAAGCTCTGACGGGTTGGAGTCACGCGGCGCCTCAGCGCCGCGCTTACACTTGGCGAAGGTGACTTCCGACACTGTGGAGACCGGTCAGTGTAGGTGCGACTTCAGTCGCACCTGCGTCCGGGCCGATGGTGAGTGGTATAGCGTTCGCACCTGATATCCAGACAGACCGTCGTGTAGGGGCGGGTTTAAGACCCGTTTCTATATCCGGTTATCACGTCCGAAGGCGATATCCGATGTTCCTGAAATCACCTCAAGCCACCGCTTGATGAACCAAGTGCAGACAGCCCCAGGCCGCAAGCCCGGCCGCCAGATCGTCGAGCATGATGCCCAAACCGCCGCTCACCCGCCGCTCCAGCCAATTGATGGGCCAGGGTTTGAGGATATCGAAGCCGCGGAACAGCAGGAATCCGGCAAGCACCCACATCCAGCCGGGCGGCGCCGCGGTGAGAGTCACCAACAGACCGGCGAACTCATCCCAGACGATCGCGCCGGGGTCGGCGCTGCCCAGATCGCGGGCGGTGCGGTCACAGGCCCAGACGCCGACGAGGATCAGGACCGCCAGCACCGCCAGGTAGGCGCCGAGCGGCAAGGGGGCCAGGCTCAGGTAGAGCGGCAGCGCCGCCAGGGTCCCGAAGGTGCCGGGCGCCCACGGGGCCAGACCGGAACCGAATCCGCAGGCGATCCAGTGGTGTGGGCGGCGCGGGTCGAACCCTGCCCTGATCCCGCCGGGCACCGCGGGAGCGATATCAGGAGGCATCGCGCGCGCCCGGCGACGCAAAGTGGTCGAAACCCGCATGAGTAAGCGCGTAAGGAGCGCCCGCGGGTGTGGTGCAGACCAGCCCGGCCCCGTGCTCGACCCGCCCGATGACGGTCAGCGGGCACCCGCAGCGCGCGCCGAGGTCGGCGAGCCGATCGCGGTCACCCGACGGCAGGCAGAAACACAGTTCATAGTCGTCACCCGAGGCCAGCGGCAGACTCCAGTCACCGGTCGTTTGCACGGCGGCGGCAACCGCGTCGCTCAAGGGCAGCGCCGCCAGATCGAGCACGCCGGCCAGACCGCTCGCCGTGAGAATATGCCCCAGATCCGCCGCCAGACCATCGGAGACATCAATCATCGCGTCGGCGCGTCCGCGCAGGGCGAGCCCCAGCGCAACCCGCGGGGTCGGCCGTTCGAGGCGTCCCCGCGAGGTCGGCGGCGGCAGCCGACCGGCCAGCAATGCGCGCAGGGCGAGCCCCGCATCGCCCAGGGTCCCGCTCACACAGATCAGATCGCCCGGGCGCGCACCGCCGCGCCGCACCTCGGCACCCGCGGGGATGAACCCATGCACCTGAACCGTGATCGAGAGCGGACCGCGCGTCGTATCGCCGCCCACCAGACTCACCCCGTGCGCCTGCGCCAGTCGCCCGAAGCCGCGGGCGAAATCGGCGAGCCAGTCCGGTGCGGCGGCGGGTAACCCGGCCGGCAGCGTCAGCGCCAGGGTCGCCCAAGCCGGCTCCGCCCCCATCGCCGCCAGATCGCTCAGACCGACCGCCAGCGACTTGTGACCGATCGCCTCGGCATCGCAGTCGGCGAGGAAATGCACCCCGCTCGCCAGCGTGTCGATACTCACGGCCAGGCGCTGCCCGGCCGGCACGGCCAGCACGGCGCAATCGTCGCCCACGCCCAACAGGACATCCGCCCGGGGCGTCCCGAGCGCGGCAAAATGGGTACGGATCAGATCGAATTCGGACAAGGGTAATCCTGACAAGCGGAAGTCGGGCCGCACGCCGACGCAGAGTGCGCAGGATAACCCAGGGTGGCCCGCGGTTGGCGGATCAATCGCCCGCGCGACCGGCGGCCGCGGCGCGGCGGGCCACCTTATCCAGCACGCCGTTGACGTAACGGTGACCCTCATGGGCGCCCAGGAGCTTGGTGAGCTCGACCGCCTCGTTGATGGCCACGCCGGCGGGGATGGCGGGGGAAAAAAGGATCTCGTAGGCGCCGATCCGCAGGATGGCGAGTTCCACCGGGTCGACCTGACTGATCGGCCGGTCGAGGACCGCGTCGAGTGCCGCATCGATCGCGTTGACC
The DNA here is from genome assembly GCA_964470155.1 of uncultured Lamprocystis sp. Classification (GTDB taxonomy): domain Bacteria; phylum Pseudomonadota; class Gammaproteobacteria; order Chromatiales; family Chromatiaceae; genus Thiodictyon. Next base: position 130,597 of record CAYYAY010000003.1, read on the forward strand.
ACGGCGGGGACGCCTTTCACCAGGGTCTCGAACAACTCCAGGTTGAAGTTGAAACGGTCCTTGGGATCGACCGGGGTGTCATCCTCGGCGCCGTTGAGTGAGTTCACCAGGGCGTCCAGCCATTCCGGATCGTCGAGCATGTGCTGCCGGATGGTGGCCGGTTCTTCCCGCGTCAGCTGCCACTGGTAGAGCGCGAGCGCGGCATAGCGCCGCGCCTGACTGCGCGGGCTGACCCCGCCGTGATCGGGCGACTTGGTCATCCGGGTCACTCCAGCCGCCGCAGCAGATCGACCATCTCCAGGGCGGACAAGGCCGCCTCGGCGCCCTTGTTGCCGGCCTTGGTGCCGGCCCGCTCGATCGCCTGCTCGATGCTGTCGACGGTCAGCACGCCAAAGGCGACCGGGATGCCGTATTTCAGGCTCACCTGAGCCATGCCCTTGACGCATTCACCGGCCACGTACTCGAAATGCGGGGTACCGCCGCGGATCACGGCACCCAGCGCGACGATGGCATCGACACCGCCGCGCTTGGCGATGTGCTCGCAGGCAACGGGCATCTCGAAGGCGCCGGGGACGCGGACGATGGTCAGCTGCTCCTCCGCCACACCGTGGCGCAGCAGCGCATCGACGGCGCCCTTCTCCAGACTCTCCACGATGAAGGCGTTCCAACGGGATACCACCAGACAGAAACGGGCCTGATCGGCGCGCAGGACGCCCTCGATCGTCTTGATGCTCATGCTGGGGACTCCTGATGATCTGGGTCAGCAATTATACGGAACGGTTTTGAGTTTTCGGTTTTTCGTTTTTAGTTAAGGACTATCAAACATTGGGTTACGAAAAACGAGAAACGAAAAACCAACAACGACGGGTATAAGTTACGCAACGAATATACCCGTCGTTGTTGTCGTTGTCGTTGTCGTAATCGGCGAAGCCAGGCCCGACGATTGGTTTCGATGCTTGGAAAACTCGGATAGCGAAACAACGGGGTGTGAGAGCATCCTCGCGGGTCGCACCCATTGATTACGACAACGACAACGACAACGACCGAGATGCCACAGGCGTTCCCCGATGGACTTGTTACGCGTATGAGTGAACGGCTCCTCAGCGCCCGCCGCTGACGTACTCGACGACCTCCAGGTCGAACCCCGAGATGGCGTGCATGGCTTTGGGGGCGCTCATCACGCGCATTTTACGCACGCCCAGGTCAGCCAGGATCTGGGCGCCGATGCCGTAGGTACGCAGTTCGCTGCGTTCCTTGTGACGCCGTGCCGGGACCGTATCCTCGCCGTCATGCAACTGCAGGTCCTTCAGGCGCGCCAGCAGGTCCGCGGCATTGTCGCGATTGCGCAGGACCACGATGACGCCCTCGCCCGCCTCCGCGATCTGGCGCATCACGGCCTGCAGCGGCCAGCCGCAGGCCGGGTGCCGCGGGGCGAAGAGGTCGCACAGGGTGTTCTGCAAGTGAACACGCACCAGGATTGGCCGTTCCGGGTCGATCTCGCCCATGGTCAGCGCCAGGTGCAGATCGTTGTCGATGCTGTCGCGATAGGCCAGCACCCGGAAGGCCCCGAATTCAGTGGGCATTTCACACTCACACTCCTGGATGACGGCCTTCTCGTGGCGCACCCGGTAATGGATCAGATCGGCGATGGTGCCGATCTTCAGCCCATGGGTCTGCGCGAAGGCTTCCAGGTCGGCCCGGCGCGCCATGCTGCCGTCCTCGTTCAGGATCTCGACGATCACGGCGGCGGGTTCCAGTCCGGCCAGCCGGACCAGGTCACAGCCCGCCTCGGTGTGACCGGCACGCACCAAGACCCCGCCGGGTTGCGCCATCACCGGAAAGATGTGGCCGGGCTGCACCAGATCGCGCGGCTGCGCATCCGGAGCAATCGCGGCGCGCACAGTCGCCGCGCGGTCAGCCGCCGAGATGCCGGTCGTCACACCCTCGGCAGCCTCGATCGAGACGGTGAAGGCGGTACCGTGCGGGGCGTGACCGTCGGTAACCATCAACGGCAGGCGCAACTGCTCGCAGCGCTCCTTGGTCAAGGTTAAACAAATCAGGCCGCGGCCGAACTTGGCCATGAAGTTGATCGCCTCGGGGGTCACCTGGTCGGCGGCCAGCAGGAGGTCGCCCTCATTCTCGCGGTCTTCGTCGTCCATGATGACGACCATGCGCCCGGCGCGCAGCTCGGCAATGATGTCTTCGGTGCTATTTAGCGGCATGGGAGGGACTGACAGCTTGGACCACGAACACGCTGAGCCGCGCGCGACGCGCCATGTCCGCGGCTCACAAACGAAAAGGGCGGCAACAGAGTCATCTGTTGCCGCCCAGTCACTTGGTCGGGGCGAGAGGATTTGAACCTCCGACCACCTGAACCCCATTCAGGTGCGCTACCAGGCTGCGCTACGCCCCGGGTGGACGCGTAAGATTACGTTTTGAGGCCGACCGTGTCAAGCCGCGAAACCAACCGGGGTGCGATCCAAAGTGATGTGGTCGCAGATGCGCGTAGGATGGGCAGAGCGAGAGCGATGCCCATCCGGCCACCGCGACGCTTGATGATGGGCATCGCTCTCGCTCTGCCCATCCTACCGAGAGGCCCGGCCCCGTCAGTTCTGATCACACCCAAACAACCGCACGAAGAACAACAGCCATGGACCCCACCGCGGATCAACGGCGCAAAACGTGCAGGATCTCCTCGAGTTCCATGCGCATCTGCCGCAACACCTGATGGGTCTGGCTCAGGTCGTGCTTGGCCCCTTCACCGCTGAGTTGCAGGCGGGCGCCGCCGATGGTGAAGCCCTGGTCATAGAGCAACGACCGGATTTGCCGCACCATCAGGACATCGTGGCGCTGGTAATAGCGGCGGTTGCCGCGCCGCTTGACCGGATTGAGCTGGGTGAACTCCTGTTCCCAGTAGCGCAAAACGTGCGGCTTCACGCCGCACAGTTCGCTCACCTCACCGATGGTGAAATAGCGCTTGCCGGGGATCGGCGGCAGTTCGCCCGATCCGACCTCGACCTCGCTATTGCTCGGTTCCAGCATAGGCCTCCACGCGCGCTTTCAGCTTTTGACCGGGACGAAAGGTCACGACACGGCGGGCAGTGATCGGAATCTCTTCGCCGGTCTTCGGATTACGACCGGGACGCTCTTTTTTCTCACGCAGATCGAAGTTCCCGAAGCCGGAGAGCTTGACCTGATCGCCGCGCTCCAGCGCCGCCCGGATCTCCTCAAAAAACTGCTCGACAATATCTTTGGCCTCGCGCTTGTTCAGCCCGAGTTCCTCGAACAGATGTTCTGCCATATCGGCCTTAGTCAACGCCATCGCTTCAATCCCTCAATCGTGCACCAAACTCGGACGCCAGACGGTCGAGTACCCGCGCAATCGTTTCATCGACCGTCTGGTCGGTAAGTGTCTGAGAAGATGCTTGTAAAATCAATCCCAAAGCCAGACTTTTTCTGCCGGAATCGATATTTCCCCCGGCATAGACATCAAACAGTACCAGATCGCGCAGCAACTCGGATGCGCTGGCGCGAATGCAGGCTGCGACATCGCCAAAGGCAACGGCGGCATCGACCACGATGGCCAGGTCACGGCGGATGGCCGGAAAGCGGGAGATCGGGGCAAATCGCGGCAATGTGCCGGTGCCGAGCGCGGCCTGCTCGACCTCGAACAGGAAGGCATCGCCATTCAGATCCAGCCCCGCGGCCAAGCTCGGATGAAGCATCCCCATGAGGCCCACCGGGCGCCCGTCGCGTTCGATCAGCGCACTCTGACCCGGATGAAGCGCGGGATGGCTGGCCGGGACGAAGCGGAAGCCGGATCCCGCGATGCCGCCGACCGTACCCAGCGCCAGCAAAGCCTCGACATCGGCCTTGAGGGCGAAAAAATCAGCGGGGCAGGCCGGCTGTCCCCATTGTTCGGCATCGACGCTGCCGATGACGAGTCCGCCGATGACCGCCTCCTGGCGCAGTCCATCGCGCCCTGGGCGAAACCGCAGGCCGGTCTCGAAGATACGCACCCGCTCCTGCTGCCGAGCCTGATTGTAGCGCGCCGTGTGCAGCAAACCGGTCCACAGTGACAGGCGCATGACGGACAGGTCGGCACTGATCGGATTGGCCAAGACCAGCGGTTCGGCCCCCGGCTCGATCCGCGCCTGCTGCTCGGGGCTGACGAAGCTGTAGGTGATGACCTCCTGAAACCCGCGATCCACCAGGAGCAGACGCGCACGGTCCAGCTCGAAGGCCGCCTCCGGGGTGCCCTTGGTGACGGCCGCGGAGTTGGTATGGCTGACCGGAATACGTTCGTAACCGTGGATCCGCCCGACATCGGCGATCAGGTCCACCTCATGAATCAGATCGAAGCGCGCGCTGGGCGGGGTCACCCTCCAACCCTCGGCGACTGCCTCCAGATCCATCCCCAGGCGCGCCAGCAGCTCGGCAATGGTCTCGGCGGGGATCTCCAGCCCCAGGATCTGGGTGCAACGGGCCGTGCGCAATAGCAGCGGGGCGCGCTGCGGCAAGTGATCCGGGGCCAACACGTTCACCACCGGTCCGGGCTGACCGCCTACGCAATCGAGCAGCAGCCGGGTCGCCCGCTCCATCGCCCGGACCTGCAGTCCGGGGTCGACGCCGCGCTCGAAGCGATGCGAGGAGTCGGTGTGCAGTCCGTAGGCGCGGGCCTTGCCGGCAATCTGCGCCGGTGCGAAATACGCACTTTCCAGCAGGATATCGCGGGTTTCGTTGGCCACCGCGGTGCGGGATCCGCCCATGATCCCGGCGAGCGCCACCGGCCCGGCGGCGTCGGCGATGACCAGCGTATCGGGGCGCAGCACAATAGCGTCGCCGTTCAGCAGGGTCAGTTGTTCACCGGCCTCCGCGAGCCGCACCCGAATCTCCCGATCCAGCCGGCCCAGATCGAAGCCGTGCATGGGCTGACCCAGTTCCAGCATGACGTAGTTGGTCACGTCGACCACCGGACTGATGGAACGCACCCCGCCGCGACGCAGGCGTTCGCGCATCCACAAGGGCGTCTCGGCGCAGGGGTCGATCCCGCGAATGATGCGGCAGGCATAGCGCGGGCAGGCCGCGGGCGCCTCCAAACGGACCGGGAAGTGCGCGTCGATCGCGGGCGCGACCGCAGCCGCTGCAAGCGGCGTCAAGTCGATCCGGTTGATCGCCGCCACCTCCCGTGCCAGTCCGGCGATGGACAGACAGTCGCCGCGGTCCGGTGTCAGATCGACCTCGATACAGAGGTCGTCGAGGCCGAGCCACGCGCGAAAATCCGCGCCGATCGGGGCCTCCATCGGCAATGGCAAAATGCCGCTGGAGGTCTCGGCCAGCCCCAGTTCGACCGCCGAGCAGATCATGCCGAACGACTCGACACCGCGTAACTTGGCACGCTTGATCGTCACGTCGCCGGGCAAGACCGCGCCGATCGTCGCCACCGGCACCCGCTGGCCGGCGGCCACATTGGCCGCGCCGCAAATGACCTGCAAGGGGGCGGTCGCGGCCACCTCGACCGTGCACACCCGCAGTTTGACGGCGTCAGGGTGGGGCTCGACCTGGGTGACCAGGCCCACGAGCACACCGTGGAACGCCGGCGCGGCGGCCGTTGCGGAGTCGACCTCGAGCCCCGCCATGCTGAGCTGATCGGCCAGGGTGCGGCTGTCGACCGGTGGGTTCACCCACTCCCGCAGCCAGGATTCACTGAAACGCATCTGGAGGGATTCCTAATTATACGGAACGGTTTTGAGTTTTCGGTTTGCCGTTCTTGGTTAATGCTTATCAAGCATCGGGTTACGAAAAACGACAAACGAGAAACCAACAACGACAAGTCTATCTGTGAACCTGAAAACCTGTGAACCGGAAAAGACGCTCTTCCTGGGATCAGGCAAATTGCCGCAAAAACCGCAAGTCGTTCTCGAAGTACAGGCGGATGTCGTCGATACCGTAACGCAGCATCGCCAGCCGCTCCACTCCCATACCGAAGGCGTATCCCAGATAGCGGTCCGGGTCGATGCCGACATGACGGAAGACCTCGGGGTAGACCATGCCGCAGCCCAGGACCTCGAGCCAGCCGGTATGCTTGCAGACCCGGCAACCTGTCCCGCCGCACATCACGCACTGGATGTCCACTTCCGCGGACGGCTCGGTAAAGGGGAAATACGACGGCCGGAAGCGCAGCTTCAGGTCGCGCTCGAAAAAGTTCGACAGGAAGTCATAGAGCACGCCCTTGAGGTCCGCAAAGCTCACCTGCTCGTCTACCAGCAGCCCCTCCACCTGGTGAAACATCGGGGTGTGCGTCAGGTCCGAGTCGCACCGATAGACGCGTCCGGGGGCGATCACTTTGAGCGGCGGCGCCTGCTCGGTCATGACCCGGATCTGGACCGGCGAGGTATGGGTACGCAGCAACCGGTCGGCGTCGAAATAGAAGGTGTCGTGCATCGCCCGCGCCGGGTGATGCTCCGGGATATTGAGCGCCTCGAAGTTATGGTAAGCGCTCTCGACTTCAGGGCCTTCCACCACCGCGAAACCGGCATTGGCAAACAGACGCTCGATGCGCCGCAGCGTCCGCGTGACCGGGTGCAGTCCGCCGGACTGCCGGCCGCGCCCCGGCAGCGTTACGTCGATCCATTCCGCACCCAGACGGGCCATCAGTGCCGCCTGATCCAACACCGCTTTACGCGCATCCAGTGCCTGCTGAAGCGCGTCCTTGGCCTGGTTGATCCACTGACCGGCGGCCGGGCGCTCCTCTTTCGGCAGGGTGCCGAGTTGCTTGAGCAACGCGGTCAACTCACCACTCTTGCCCAGAAAACGCACCCGCACCTGATCGAGTTGAGCCAGGTCCGCGGCGTCGTCGATCGCCGCCAGCGCGGCCGCACGCAACGCATCGATTCCGAGTCCGGTTTGTTCGGACATAGTCCAACCTGCCGTTGAAGTAGATTGTCCGCGAATGAACGCGAAAGCTGAACACCGATGAAGAAAGACATCCGCGTTCATTGTTCATCGGTGACATCAATAAAAAAATCCGCACAATCGCTTTGCGATTGTCGCCGCGTCCTTGCGCGCGTGCGACGCGGCCGTGATCATGGTTCCGGCTACCGGATTGCGATCTGGGGTACGGTGAGCATGCGAACCGCACCACCCGCGGTGCGGTTCGTTCCTCACCGCACCCTACAAGTCCAACTCATCCGGTTGGCCGCACCGCTGTCCGAAGCCTGCGGCGTCAGGCCGCCGCCAGGGCGCCCTTGGCCTGTTCGGCGATGGCGGCAAAGGCGACACTGTCGTGGTAGGCGATATCCGCCAGCATCTTGCGGTCGACCTCGATTCCGGCCTGCTTGAGTCCGTTGATCAGGCGGCTGTAGGACAAGCCGTTGTGGCGGGCGGCCGCGTTGATACGGGCGATCCACAGGGCGCGGAACTGGCGCTTCTTCTGGCGACGGTCGCGATAAGCATACTGGCCGGCTTTGATGACGGCCTGCTTGGCGACGCGAAAGACGCGACTACGTGCACCGTAGTAGCCTTTCGCCAACTTCATGATCTTTTTGTGACGGGCGTGTGCGGTTACGCCCCGTTTGACGCGTGGCATCTTCTCTCTCCGGTATCAGGTGCGATCAGTGATCAGCAGTAAGGAATCATTCGCAGGGCAGACTTCAGGTCCGAGGAATGGACCAGCCGGGCCGCGCGCAGATGACGCTTCCGCTTGGTCGACTTCTTGGTCAGGATGTGACGCCGGAAAGCCGAATAACACTTGACGCCGGTGGCGGTGCGCTTCAGACGCTTGGCCGCCCCGCGATTGGTCTTGATCTTGGGCATAGTACTCAACTCCGCTATTGGCGAACTGTTATTTCTTCTTGGGGCCGAGCACCATCACCATCTGGCGTCCTTCCATCTGGGGTTGGGATTCCACGATGCTCAACTCGGTGAGGTCAGTCTCGATGCGCTTGAGCAACTCCAGCCCAAGTTCACGGTGCGCATGTTCGCGACCACGAAACCGCATGGTGACCTTCGCCTTGTCCCCTTCTTGGAGGAAACGTATCAGGTTGCGTAGTTTGACCTGATAGTCGCCCTCGTCCGTCCCTGGGCGAAACTTGATCTCCTTGATCTGGACCTGCTTCTGCTTCTTCTTAGCTTCGTTCTGCTTCTTTTTCTGGTCGAAGCGAAATTTGCCGTAGTCCATGAGGCGGCATACCGGGGGCTCAGCGGTCGGGACGATCTCCACGAGATCCATGCCCGCCTCTTCCGCCATTTCCAGGGCCTCACGGACCCTGACGACTCCGACCTGGTTGCCGTCCGCGCCGATCAACCGTACTTCCGGAATGTTGATCTCGCGATTGACGCGGTTTCTCTTTGGTGCAGCGATTGCCGGTTCCTCCACAAGGATTAAAAAAAGGCCGTCCATGTCCGAGTGCCGGGAGCGACCCGGCCTGCGCTTGCGTTGTCGAACGTCGGCACAGCGTGCGCCGACGCCGACCGCGGGTGGCGACGTCCGGTCGCCCCCCGCAACCTGTTATAGCCTCCTCACCTGATATCGAGACAGGCCCTTGGTGCAGGGGCCGGTCTTAAACCCGTAGGGGCGGGTTTGATACGGAACGGTTTTGAGTTTTCGGTTTTCGTTTTTAGTGAAGGACTATCAAACATTGGATTACGAAAAACGCGAAACGAAAAACCAACAACGACGGGTAGAAACCCGCCCCTACGTCCGGTGATCACGTTCGACGGCCATACTGCCACCCGGCCCTCAGTGTGCGCGCGTCGCGACCGCGTCGCTTAAGCAGGCCGTGAACCCGTCGAGATCGAATGACCCGAGATCCTGGCCCTTGCGATCACGGACCGTCAACTGCCCGGTTTCGACCTCACGATCACCAACGACCAGCAAATAGGGGACCCGTTGCAGGGTGTACTCGCGAATCTTAAAGCCGATCTTCTCGTTTCTCAAGTCCGAATCCACACGGAAGCCCTTTTTGCGCAAGGCGTTAGCCACTTCGGTCGCATACGGGGCCTGCCGATCGGTGATATTCAGGACCACTGCCTGGACCGGCGCGAGCCAGACCGGCAACAAACCGGCGTAATGCTCGATCAAAATCCCGATAAAGCGCTCCACCGAGCCCAGAATCGCCCGGTGAATCATCACCGGAGTCTGCTTGCTGTTGTCCTCGGCGATATAGTGCGCGCCCAGGCGTCCGGGCATGGAGAAATCCACCTGGATGGTCCCGCATTGCCAGGCACGGCCGATGCTGTCATGCAGGGTAAACTCGATCTTGGGGCCATAGAAAGCGCCCTCACCCGGCTGGACCTTGAACTCCAGGCCCTTGGCCTTGAGCGCCAGATCCAGGGCCGCCTCGCCCTTGTCCCACAGGTCGTCGCTGCCGACCCGCTTCTCGGGGCGCAGCGACAGGGCCAGCGCGATCTGATCGAAACCGAAGTCACGATAGGTCTCAAAGACCATATCGATGAGGGTCGCGACCTCGGTCTGAAGCTGGTCCTCGGTACAGAAGACGTGGGCATCGTCCTGGGTGAAGCGCCGCGCCCGCATCAGCCCATGCAGGGTACCGGAGGGCTCGTTGCGGTGCACGACCCCGAACTCGGCGATGCGCAGGGGCAGGTCACGGTAGCTCTTCCACCCCTGGTTGTAGAGCTGGATGTGCCCTGGGCAGTTCATCGGCTTGATCGCGAAGTCGTGCTCGTCGATATGGGTGGTGTACATGCCGCCGGCGAACTTGTCCCAGTGACCGGAACGCTCCCATAGGGAACGGTCAAGAATCTGCGGCGTCTCCACCTCGTCGTAGCCGTACTCCATGAGCTTCTCGCGCATGTACTGTTCGGCCAGGCGATAGATGATGCGGCCCTTGGCGTGCCAGAAGGCCATGCCGGGCGCCTCGTCCTGGAAGTGGAACAGATCGAGCTGCTTGCCGAGCTTGCGATGGTCGCGCTTCTCGGCCTCTTCCAATCGGGTCAGATAGGCTTTGAGTTCTTTCTTGTCGCGCCAGGCGGTGCCGTAGATGCGCTGCAACTGGGCGTTCTTCGAGTCGCCGCGCCAGTAGGCGCCGGCCACCTTGGTCAACTTGAAGCCCTCGCCCAGGCGGCCGGTGCTCGGCAGATGCGGCCCGCGGCAGACATCGAACCAGTCGCCCTGGCGGTAGATCGAGACCTCTTCACCCACCGGGATGAGGTCCTCGATGATCTCGACCTTGTAGGTCTCGCCGAGCGCGGCGAAGACCCCTTTGGCCTGCTCCCGGTCCATGACCTCGCGCACGATCGGCAGATCGCGCTTGACGATCTCGTGCATGCGCGCTTCGATCAGCGCCAGGTCGTCCGGGGTGAAGGGCGCGGCGCGGGCGAAGTCGTAATAGAAGCCGTTTTCGATTGCGGGGCCGATGGTTACCTGGGTACCGGGATAGAGTTCCTGCACCGCCTGGGCCATGACATGGGCGGCATCGTGGCGCAGCAGTTCCAGGGCCTCTGTTTCGTCCTTGGCGGTAACGATGGCGAGCATGGCGTCGGTGTCGATCACGAACGAAGTGTCGACCAGCCGGCCGTCCACCCGTCCGGCCAGGGCCGCCTTGGCGAGACCCGGACCAATGGACGCGGCCACCTGATGCACGGACACCGGGGCGTCGAACTGACGGAGCGAACCGTCGGGAAGTGTTATCTGGGGCATGGGCGAATCCTTTTGATTCAGTGGTGATCGATACCAAGGATCACATGACGGATCGCCTGACGCGAACTTCAGGCGGGAACCAAACGAAACAGCCGCCAGCGGCCGGTCACCAGCATCCACTCCCCCGGCAATCACCACGACGGGCGAGACCGGGCTGGACGCTTGCGACTGGCCGCGTGCGGCTGGAATATTGGTAGGCGCGATTGGACTCGAACCAACGACCCCCACCATGTCAAGGTGGTGCTCTAACCAGCTGAGCTACGCGCCTGTCGTCAAGAGCCCACAATGTTAACGACCTGCCGGGGTCTTGGCAAATCTTTTCTTTGTCGAGGCATCGAAAACAGGATCTCGTGACACCGCTTCGCGGTGTCACGCTCCCCCGGCGCTCCGCGCCTCGACCCTGGTGCTGGTACACCCCAGCACTGGCGATGGTCGAGTGCGCGCAATTCTGTGGGAGGGGAAGAGTTGATCGAAGTGTTTCGCGACTGGCAGACCAGGGCGCAGAGCGCCAGGACATGCGTGACACCGCGGGAGCGGTGTCACGAGGGAATCTCAGGAGCGGTGTCACGGGGGAACCAGGTACCAGGACCGGCGAACTGGGCTAAGATCCGCTGATCATCAACCGCCACCATAACAAACCCATGACCACCATCCGCGAGTCCGATTTCGTCCAGAGTATCGCCGACGCTCTCCAGTTCATCTCTTATTACCACCCCCGCGACTATCTCCAGGCACTGGCAGCAGCCTATGACGCGGAAGAATCCCCGGCGGCCAAGGACGCCATGGCTCAAATCCTGGTCAACTCGCGCATGTGCGCCGAGGGCCATCGACCGATCTGCCAGGATACGGGCTCGGTGGTGGCCTTTCTGAAGGTCGGCATGGCGGTGCGCTGGGACACGCTCCTCAGCATCCAGGAGTTGGTCGATGCCGGGGTGCGGCTGGCCTACCAGTACCCGGACAATGTCCTGCGCGCGTCCATCGTGTCCCCGCCGATCGGTGCGCGTAAGAACACCGGCGACAACACCCCGGCGGTGGTCCATGTGGAGTTGGTGCCCGGCGATCAGGTGGAGGTGCGTCTCGCGGCCAAGGGCGGCGGGTCGGAGAACAAGTCCAAGTTCACCATCCTTAACCCCAGCGACAGCCTGGTGGACTGGGTGCTCAAGACGGTCCCGACCATGGGCGCCGGCTGGTGCCCGCCGGGCATGCTCGGGATCGGCATCGGCGGTTCGGCCGAAAAGGCGATGCTGATGGCCAAGGAGGCCTTGCTGGGACACATCGATATCCAGGAACTCAAGGCCCGCGGCCCGGCGGACCCCATCGAGGAACTGCGCCTGGAACTTTATGAGAAGGTGAATGCGCTGGGCATCGGCGCCCAAGGGCTGGGCGGTCTGACCACGGTGCTGGATGTGAAGATCCTGAGCTTCCCCACCCATGCGGCCTCACTGCCGGTGGCCATGATCCCCAACTGTGCCGCGACCCGGCATCTGGACTTTACCCTCGACGGCAGCGGTCCGGCTACGCTTGAGCCGCCCCGCCTGGCCGACTGGCCGACCATCGCCTATGACGCGACCACCGGTGCACGCCGGGTGAATCTGGACACGGTGACCCGCGATGAGATCGCGACCTGGCAGCCCGGCGAGCGCCTGCTGCTTTCCGGCCGACTGCTGACCGGGCGCGACGCCGCCCATAAGCGGATGGTGGACCTGCTCAACAGCGGCGAGGGCCTGCCGGAGGGCGTGGACCTGCGCGGGCGCTTCATCTATTACGTCGGTCCGGTCGACCCGGTCGGCGACGAGGTGGTCGGCCCCGCCGGTCCGACGACGGCCACCCGGATGGACAAGTTTACCGAGCAGATGCTGAGCCGGACCGGGCTGATCGGCATGGTCGGCAAGGCCGAGCGCGGACCCGCGGCGATCGAGGCGATCCGCCGTCACGGCGCTGTTTATCTGATGGCGGTGGGCGGGGCGGCCTATCTGGTCGCCAAGGCGATCAAGTCCTCGCGACTGGTTGCCTTCGGTGACCTGGGGATGGAAGCGATCCGCGAGTTCGAGGTCGACGACATGCCGGTGACCGTCGCGGTCGACAGCCGCGGTGAGTCGGTCCATACGACGGGCCCGGCGCAGTGGCGGGCCCGCATCGGCAAGATCCCGGTGGCCGTCGCGGGTTAGGGAACAGCATTGGCATACGGCAATCGCCTCAACCGTTTCTTTAGGAGCATCCGATCATGACCACCTACCCCGCCTTTCGCATCCACCATGACGCCGCCGGTCACCACGCCGGTCTCGAGGATCTGCCGAAGCCCACTCCCGCGGACGGCGAGGTGCTGATCCGGGTCCAGTATTCGGGGGTCAACTATAAGGACGCCCTGGCCGGGACCGGGCGCGGCAAGATTCTGCGCACCTTCCCGCTGGTCGGCGGGGCCGATGCCGCCGGCGTCGTGGAGCAGTCGGCCCATCCCTGCTATCAGCCGGGCGACGCCGTGATCGTCACCGGCTGGGGCCTCACCTTCGACCATGATGGCGGCTTCGCGGGCTATCTGTGCTGCCCGGCGGAATGGCTGGTGCCGATGCCCGCCGGGCTCGATACCCGCACCGCGATGATCCTGGGCACCGCCGGCTTCACGGCGGCGCTGGCGGTGCACCGCATGTTGAACAACGGGCAGGACCCGGCGCTGGGGCCGGTGCTGGTCACCGGCGCCAGCGGCGGGGTCGGCTCCATGGCGGTGGGGATCCTCGCGCGGCTCGGCTTCCAGGTGACGGCCATCTCCGGCAAGCCGGAACTCGCCGACTGGCTGCAGGGACTGGGCGCGACACAGATCCTGCCGCGCGACGCGCTGGCGGAAGCCCGGCGCCCGCTGGAACAGGCCCGCTGGGGCGGCGCGGTGGACAATGTGGGCGGCGAACTCCTGGCCCAGATCACGCGCACCGTCGTCCCCGGCGGCAACATTGCAAGCATCGGGCTGGTCGGCGGACATGAACTCCACACCACCGTCATGCCCTTCATCCTGCGCGGGGTCAGCCTGCTGGGATGCAACTCGGTCGACGTGCCCTACCCGCTGCGCAAGACATTCTGGGAGCACCTGGCCGCTGACTGGCAGCCGCGGAATCTAGACGGGCTGGCTTCGGAGACGGTCGGGCTCGCGGACTTGCCCGAGGTGTTCGAACGGGTGCTCGCCGGCAAGACCCATGGACGGGTGTTGGTGGCGATTTAGCAGCCAGTTCAGGGCTCGATACCCAACGAACGCAAACGCTCGGCCAGACGTTCGGCCCGGTCGCGTTCCTGCTCCGCCCGCACGGTCGCCTGTTCAGCACGAATGGACTCCTGCGCCGCATGTGCGGCAGCCGCTGCGGCACGTGCGCTGGCCTCTGCGGCGCGGGCGTCCGCCTCATCAGCGCGCGCGGTCGCTTGTTCCGCCAGGGACGCGGCCTGGCGCGCGCGCTGCGCCAGTTCCACTGAACTCAGAAACGGCTGCCCTTGGGGATCGAAAATCTCCAGCGTCTCGCCGGTCAGGGCGAAACGGATGCCGAGCCGCGGACTGGTCCAGCCCCGAAGATGGGACATCCGGCGCAACCGCGCTTCCTGGCGCAGCCAGACCTCGAGCGTGTTGGGGGATGGGTCGTAGACGTAATATTCCTCGACCCCGAAGGTGTCGTAAAAGGCCAGCTTGTCGGCCATCTCCATCGCACTGTTGGCCGGCGAGAGAATCTCGAAGACCACCTGCGGGGCGATACCGCCCTCCTCCCATTGTTTGTAGGAACCCCGTCGACCCTTCGGTCGGCCGATCACGACCATTACATCCGGCGCCACCGGTCCGGAGATGCGGCGTTCGGGCACCGGGTACCAAAAGAGGTCCCCGGCGATGAAGACATTGGGGTCCCCGGCGAAGAGAATTTCAAGATTTTCCTTGATTTTGACCAGCCACTCATACTGTTCGGTGTTCTCCGCCATAGGCTGTCCGTCGCTCTCCGGATAGGGGTCGTCGGGGTCGTAATGCGGGAGTGCATTCATCGGTTGAGTCCTCCTTCGGAGTCAGCCCAACGGTCATGATCGGGGCGCTCGCCCCCGCCCATGAAAGTTGGGCTATGCTTAGGGGGCCGCGCCAAGGCCGCGAAGTTATAGGCACCCACGGGGGTGGTGCTTGACCGAGCGCCGGAGGCCCGGCCACCGCCGTACCCCTATCGTGTCTCATTGAGACCGCGAGGATTGTTCTTGTCTCTGCGCCCGCCCGACTTTCACGGCAACCCCTAGCATAACGAAAGCCCGAAGCCGATTTCTACCCGCGGGTTCCGGCCCATGTTCAAGCATCAGCCCTGGCGATGATGGCCCCGACCTCCGCGTTGCGCATGTGGAGCAGCAGTCGCTTGGTCGGCGACAGGGTACCGTAGCGATACCCCGGATGGGTCGCCTCGACCGTCAGACCGGCTTGACTGACTTTGCTCAACCAAGCGTGCAGCGAATGGAAACACACGCCGACCCCGGCGGTATTGGCGCCCAGGCGCTGAGTGAAGGCCTTGAGCAAGCGGCTTGCGGTCAGCGTGTAGATCAGGCGCGACGGCAGATCGTCGATCAGCAGGCCGGGATAATAGTTCTCGAA
Source organism: uncultured Lamprocystis sp. (assembly GCA_964470155.1). GTDB lineage: Bacteria > Pseudomonadota > Gammaproteobacteria > Chromatiales > Chromatiaceae > Thiodictyon. The sequence goes on from CAYYAY010000003.1 coordinate 145,851, forward strand.
GATCACCAGAATCCCGCCCGGTGCCAGCAGTTTGCGTGCATCGATGAGGCCTTGCAGTTGCAGCGCCTGGGTTTGCCGATAGGTATCGGCCACAAAATGGTGCAGGACCCAGTTGAAGAAGATGACGTCGAACCGGTGCCGCGGATCGAACGCGGCACCCTGAAAAGTGCCGCTCACCAACGTCTTGGACGGATGCGGCAGATTGCGCTCGCGCAACGTCTGGGAGGGCTCCACGATGACCCCTTCCGCCCGTGGATAGGCATCGAGCACCCGATCGGTAAAGATGCCATTGCCGCCGCCGACATCCAGAAAGCGCGACGGCCGCACCAGGCGCGGCTCCAGATGGGGTTCGATCAGCGCCCAGAGTTGCGGAATCACATACTCGACATCGAAGGACTCGGTCTGCTGGTCGGCGAGGAGCCTGGGCGGGGTGGTGGTGGTCTGCACGCGGGGCCTCCGATTGCGGTCTGGTGTTGGTACCCTGGTGCAGGATCGACTAAAACGGAATGGATTTCCGCAAATGGATGCAAAAAAACGCAAAAAATTTGCTTTTGTTGGGGAAGACTCCTGCTACATCACGTCGAACGTGATATCGCGACCTGGCAGCCTGTAGGACTTACACTGATAGTAGTTTGATATAAAGATATTTCGGCGCCTTCTGCGTGCGCCGTTATATCTCGCAAAGACTCAAATCGCACTTCGCATTGATGATGTTTTGGCGTGGTTCAAGGCTCAAGGTGCCGAGTATCAGACCCGCATGAACGCTGTGTAGATGATTGGTCATGAGCACGTAGGCATGCAGCGCGCCGCGCTGGAGCCCAGATCACTCGCCCGCGGCACCCCGAGCAATGATCGCCCGAATTTCGGCCTCCTGGGCCTCGATGGACGCGACCAGCGCAAACTGGATTGTGGCCTTGTGCAGGTTCTGACCCGGATAGGCGACTCGAAAATACCGGTCGCGTTCCAGGTGATCGTTGAGAAAACGCAGGCCCAGCTCGAAGGGCATGAGGCGGATGCTGTCGTAGCACAGCGCCAGGTCGGCGGCGGTGAGAAATCCGCGCGTCTCCGCGAAATAGGCACCGAGGATCTGCTCGCAGATGTCCAGATCGAAACGCACCGCGCCGGTGTCGCCGGACGGGCCGGACTCGCCGCCGCGGTTGCAGCAGGAGCGCAGACAGTCGCCAAGATCATGCTGGATCAGACCGGGCTGGACTGTATCCAGGTCGATCAGCGCCAGCGCCCGACCGTCCACCCGGTGGAACAGGATGTTGTCGATCTTCGGATCGCCATGGGTGACCCGCAAGGGGATGCGGCCGGCGGCCAGGGCGTCCTCCAGCACCCAGGCCAAGGGGGCGTGGGTGTCGATGAAGGCGGTGCAGGCACGCACCGAGGCGTCGTCGGCGGCCCAGGTGGCCTGCCCGCGCAGGGCCAGGTGACGCAACATATAATCGGGTGTCTGATGAAAACCGGGCAGCGTGAACTCCAGGCGGTCCGTGGCCAAATCCTGGGTCAAACGATGAAAGCGCCCCAGGGCGCGGCCGACTTGCGCGGCCTGCGCCGCGGTGCCGATCCGCTCCAGGGTGACCGCGTCCGCAATCAGTTCCATCAGCCGCCAGAGATCGCCGGCGGCTGTGCGCAGGTAGGGTCGGCCGTCGGCGGCGGGGACCAGGGCCGGCACCCGCAGCCCATCCGTGCCCGCGGCATGAGCGGCGAGTACGGACAGATTGGTCATGATCCGCTCGGCGCGTGGGAAGACCCGCTGATTGACGCGCTGGAGCACGTAGCGACCGCTGTCGGTCGTCACCGCGAAGGTGTCGTTGATCAGCCCTTTACCCAGGGGCAGGATCGGACCGACCGCAGCGCCGACGGTGAAGCCCGCGACGATTCCGCTGAGATCCGGCCAGGCGGGTGAGTCCGGAACAGGGACCGCATCGCTATCGTCCGCGATGGCCATGGTCATGGACCCGAATGCGGCCGCAGGGTCAGGGTCTCCCCGCGCTGGATCAGTTCGAGTTGTTTTAGATAACTCATCCCCAGCAGGACCTCATCACCAGGCATGTTGGGCAGTACGCTGGCGCGCACGTTACGGGCCACCAGGCCCCCAAGGTCGACGGTCGCCAGACGCGTACTCCAGGTCTCGACAGTCCCGTTGGCGGTCTGGCTGATACCGCCGGGGCGCAGCGCCAGACCCAACCGGCGGGCCAGCGACAGCGGCAGGGCCACGTCGGTGGCACCGGTATCCACCAGGAACACGACGGACTGACCATTGATCCATCCGCCGGCCACGTAATGACCGGCCCGGTTGCGGCGCAGCACGACCTGGGGCACACCGGTCTGCGTCGTACCGGCAACCGGATCAGGGTTGGGGTTGCGCTGACGCTCGATGACGCCGTTAAAGAACAGGACCAGGAGCGCCAGGCCGACAACCCAGGCCGCGAACAGCATGGCGCGACCCAGCCGGGAGGGGCTGTCCTCGCTGTTCGGGGTTGGGTCTTTCATGCGGCTGAAGGCCGACTCAGCGACCCGCCGCCTGGCCTTGTTCGGCCATCCGCTGGAACTGTCCGCGATAGTACGAAGCGACGCTGCGCCCATTGGCGATCACGTCATAGACCTTCCAGGCCTGATCCGCCTGACCGGATGGATACATGCGAAACTCCAACCGCGATGGATAAGCGCCCGGACGCAGGATCCCGACGTTCACGCTCACCGCGCCGCGGGCACCCGGACGCGGGCGCAGCATCCGCACCTGCTGCCCCTGATAGCCGGCCAGTTGACCGCCCAGGGCGGTCAGGAAATTGGACTCGATGCGGGCGGCCAGGGCCTTACGCTCCGGTTCGCTCAACCGCGCATAGCCGGGACCGGCAGCCCATTTGGCCATAGAGTCGAAATCGAAGTAAGGCGCGATCTCCCGGTCGAGAAAGGCGGCGACCTGAAGTTTGTTCGGCAGATCGGGCTGACCCAGGAAGGCACGCAGCTTATCGATCCCCTCCTTGAGCGTGAGGGTCGCCTGCATGAGCGGGCCCCTGACGCGTTCGGTCGGCGGAACCTGACCGGGTGCCGACTGCTGAGTTCCAGGAACCGACCAGTAAGCCGGCGCCGCGGGCGGGGCGACGCCGGGCACCTGTGCGGCCAGGCCGCCGGCCAGACCAAGCAGAAGGACGGGCGAGAGCCGGTAGCGACGCTTCATAGGAGTCCTCGATTTTCTGATGTTGCGGGTTGAGCTCAGGGCTGCGTGGGGAGGGTGCCAATGACACAAGCAAATTGCAATCCTGAATCGCCCCGTCCGGTGTCAGGCAACGGCCGTTCGAAGAACCGACGGGGTTCAATAGAAACCGATCTCGGCGATCCAGACTTCGAAACGCGTGACTCGGCCGATGGCAACGACCCCGAGGCGCAGCAGGCGGGACCGGGCGAGCGGCACGGCCACCCGGTAGGGGACGAATGCGGTGAAGGGAAACCGCAGGTCCTGCCAGGCAGGCGGCGCGGCAAACCCCGCCCGATACGACTGCCAGGGAAGGTCGGTGTCCGCTGACTTGAGGTGCAGACCATAGGTCTGATCATCGCCCTGCACCAGCAGCCGCACGCCGCTGTACGCGCTCGCATCAAACAGACCTGCCGGTGCCAGTGCCAGATTCGCCTGCACAAAGCCGCCGTTGTTTTCCAGACTCAGTTCACCGCTCAGACCGAGAGCGGATCGGCCGTCACGCGGCGCGCGAACCAACTGACCCCGCGACACTCCGCCCATCACCTGATCAGTGATCAGTCGCCAGGGTGTACCGAGTCGGGAGAGGTTTCCCGCGTCACGAAAGTCGTCGATCAGTCCGGCGTCTGTGGACACGGGGTCAGTGCGCCTAAGCCGCCGGTCGGTCATCATCCGCGGGCCCGAGACATTGCTCGGACTCATACCACATCACATTGATGACGCCGAAGGCCAAAGCCAACAGGACGCCCAGCAGCCAGGCGAAGTACCACATGGATGTTGCTCCGGTCGATTCGTCAGTAGGCCAGGTGGTCTTGCGCTTTGATCTCGGCCACCGTCACCCGCCGCCACATCTTGGTGTAGGTCCAGGCGGTATACATGAGGATCAGCGGCACGAAGATCAGCGCCGCCCAGAACATCACCGTCAGCGTCAAATGACTGGACACGGCGTCCCAGGCGATCAGACTGGAGTTCGGGTTGGTACTGGAGGGCATGATGAAGGGAAACATGGCCGCCCCCGCGGTCATGATGACTCCGGTCAAACCCAGGCTGCTGACCACGAGCCCCAGACCGGGACGCTCTTTCATCGACAGCAGGACGGCCCCGCCCAGTCCGGCGAATCCCAGGAGCGGAAACACCAGGGTCCAGGGATACTGCTGGTAGTTGGCCAGCCAGGCCCCGGACTCCTGAACGACTTCCTTGGTCAGCGGATTCGGGGTCGCGCCGAGTTCCGGCATCGAGACCACCCGGAACCCGTCGATCCCCAGACTGAGCCAGACGCCGGCTAAGGCAAAGGCGGCGATCGTCAGGATCCCGGTCTGCTTGGCCCAGACCTTGGCTCGACCGACGATCGGCTCCTCGGTGCGCAGTTGCAGCCAGATCGCCCCATGCATGGTCAACATCCCCAGGCTGATCACCCCGGCGAGCAGGGCGAAGGGATTGAGCAGACCAAAGAAACTGCCGGTGTACCAAGGCCGCAGAAACTCATCCAGATGAAAAGGGACACCCTGAATCAGGTTGCCGAAGGCGATACCGAACACCAGGGCGGGCACGGCCCCACCCACGAAGAGCCCCCAGTCCCAGGCGCTGCGCCAGGTCGGATTCTCGATTTTGCTGCGGTAGTCGAAGCCGACCGGCCGGAAGAACAAGGCGAACAGCGCCAGCAGCATGGCAAAATAAAAGCCGGAGAAGGCGCTGGCATAGACCAGCGGCCAGGCGGCGAAGATCGCCCCGCCGGCGGTGATCAGCCACACCTGATTGCCGTCCCAGTGCGGCCCCACGGTGTTGATGATGACCCGCCGCTCCAGGTCATTCTTACCCAGGAAGGGCAGCAAGGTGCCGACCCCCATGTCCATCCCATCGGTGACGGCAAACCCGATGAGCAGGACGCCCACCAGTATCCACCAGACGAACTTCAACGTTTCGTAGTCAAGGATCATGATGGGGTGTCCTCTACGGCGCTTGATCGTGCGGTGCGGTGGCCGGGGTGGCGCCGCCGCCATGGGCTGCCGGCGATTCCCGGCGGCACTCGTGATGGTACTTACCGGTGTGCAGGGCGCTCGGGCCCATGCGTCCGAATTTGAACATCAGGAACATCTCGATGAGGAACAGAATGCTGTAGAACACGATGAAGCCGGTCAGGCTGATCCGCAGGTCGGTCGCGGTCAGGCTGGAGGCGGCGATGCCGGTCGGCAGCACCTCACCGATCGCCCAAGGCTGACGGCCGAACTCGGCGACGAACCAGCCGGTCTCGGCCGCGAGCCAGGGCACCGGGATGCTCAAGACGAACAGCCAGAGCAGGAAGCGGCGATCCGCAATCACGCGACGGGCGTTGAAATAGAAGCCCAGGACGATCAGCAGCAACATCCAGACCCCCGCCCCCACCATCACCCGGAAGGCCCAGAATACGGGCGCGACTTCCGGGATCGAGTCCTTGGCCGCCTGCTTGATCTGCTCCTCGGTGGCGGTGGCGGGGTTCTCGGTGTAGCGCTTGAGCAGCAGGCCGTAGCCCAAATCCGCCTTGTGATCCTCGAAGCTGGCCCGATTGCCGGGGGTGTCCTCGCCATTGCGCAGCCGCTGGAGATATTCGTAGGCGATCATGCCGCTGCGGATGCGCACCTCGTGCTCGCGCATCAGATCCTTCAGACCAACGACTTGCGTGTCCAGCGACCGGGTGGCGATCAGCCCCAGCAAATAGGGGATCTTGACCGCATCGTGCGTCTCTTCATCGGCGTTGCTCGGGAAGCCGTACGCGGTGAAGGCGGCCGGTGCCGGTTCGGTCTCCCATTCCGCCTCGATGGCGGCGAGCTTGACCCGCTGAACATCACCCACCTCATAGCCGGACTCGTCCCCAAGCAGCAGCACCGAGAGAATGGACGCCAACCCGAAACCGACGGCGACCGAGAAGGACCGCTTGGCGAAGGCCAGGTCGCGGCCCTTGAGCATGTACCAGGCGCTGATGCCGAGCACGAACATGGAGGCGGTGACATAGCCGGCCGCCACCGTATGGACGAACTTGACCTGCGCCACCGGGTTCAGCAGCAGTTCGGTGAAGCTGGTCATTTCCATGCGCATGGTCTCGTAACTGAACTCCGAACCCACCGGGTTCTGCATCCAGCCGTTGGCGATCAGGATCCACAGTGCCGAGAGGTTGGAGGCCAGTGCGGTGAGGAAGGTCACCGTGAGATGCTGGAGTTTGCTGAGCCGCTCCCAGCCGAGGAAGAACAAGCCGATGAAGGTGGACTCCAGGAAGAAGGCCATCAGTCCCTCAATGGCCAGCGGCGCCCCGAAGACATCGCCGACATAGTGGCTGTAGTAGGCCCAGTTCGTACCGAACTGGAACTCCATGGTGAGTCCGGTGGTGACCCCCAGCGCGAAGTTGATGCCGAACAGCTTGCCCCAGAACTTGGTCATGTCCCGGTAGATCTCGCGCCCGGTCATGACATAGACGGTCTCCATGATCACCAGGATCCAGGCGAGACCCAGGGTCAGGGGCACAAACAGAAAGTGGTACATCGCGGTGGCGGCGAACTGCCAGCGCGAGAGTTCGATCATAGTGCTGTCGAGCATGGCGAATGTCCCGAAGGTCGAGGCCAATGGTCAGCGAAACCGGCGGTAGTGCCGGCAGGTCCCCGCGAACGCCGGGCGCCACGGATGGCCGGACAGCGTCGCGCGATGATGTTCCCCAGCCTACCCGTAACCCAGAAAAGTCGACATGGCGATTACGCTGATGCCCTGATAAGCGAGGTTGATGCGCACGCCAACAGCATCGACGGGCACCACAGTGCCGTTGGCTCAGGGCTCCCGGATCTGAACGAGTTCCGGATCATGATCATGGTCGTGGGGTAAGGCCGCGGCGAGCGGCACACCGGCCGCGACCCGCGCGACCGCCGACAATGGGTCGGACTCACTGGTCGCGTGGACGGTAATACCATGGCGACCCATCCGCTGCACGAAGCCCTGCCCCGCCCCCTGGGTCACCAGCGCCGCGAGCCCCAATTGGAACAACGGGTGATCCTCGCCGTGGTACGCGTGGACGGACATGTCTTTCGGCAGATCGAGCCGCTCCAGTTCCACGGGGTCAGGCCCGCCATCCGTCTCGTAGATCAGGAAACGGCGCGCCTTGCCGGCGTGGCCGGTGATGGTCTTGAAGTTCTGGCTGGTCACGGCGATACGCATGGGGGTCGCTCCGGCGGGGTTGAGTCATGGCTTGAGGATTTGGTTCTTACGTCGCGGTCGAACCTGATATAACCGTCGTTGTTGGTTTTTCGTTTCTTGTTTTTCGTAACCCAATGTTTGATAGTTCTTAACTAAAAACGAAAAACCGAAAACTCAAAACCGTTCCGTATAACTCCTGATGATCAGTCATCGGGACCCCCGCCGTGCGCGACGCCAACGGTCGCCGCGCCGGGAGGTCACTCAATGACTCAGGTTAAACAGCGGCAGAGATGATCACATTAACAAAGGTCAATGCGCCGGCAGGGCAGGCAGGGGCCGCCTCAGTCTTCGGCGATGCGGGTGAGATTCGGTACATCCAGCAGGAACAGGTTCGGTGCGGTTTCCACCAGCAGGCTCTGCCGCTTGAACTCCGCGATGGTCCGGCTCGCCGTCTCGGTGGTGACGCCGAGCATGGCACCCATGTCCTCGCGGCCGAACAGATAGCATTCACTGGACTCGCGATCGCGCACCAGGCGCAGCAACAGCCGCGCCACCCGCTGCCGCGCCGATCCGGTGGACAGCTCGGTCAGCCAGGCATCGGCCTCGGTCAGGGCGCGCTGCCAGCGCGCCATCAGTTCCCGGTGCAGCGCCGGGCTGTCCTGCCCGAGATCACGCACCAGCCGGGCCGGGAAGCGGCACACCTCGGTCGCGTGCAGGGCCACGGCCTCGTGCTGATAACGCTCATCGAGCAGCGCCTCGAGCCCCAGAACGTCGGTCGTGCGCACGATGCGCACGATGCGCTGGCTGCCGTCGGGCAGGTACTGGACCAGTTTCAGCGAGCCGCTGCGCACGGTGAACAGAAACTCGGCCTGATCCCCGGCGTGGTACAGGACGTTACCGGGTTTGAGCGTGAACTGATCGATGGGCTCGTGGATTCGCTCGAACGCCTGCGCCTGCAGGCCGGCGAACAGCACCGAGGTCCGCAGCGAGCAGTTGCGGCAGTCGGCCTCGCCGGACCAAGCCTCGCGCAATGTGACACTCTTGACCATTGGCCTCGTGCAACTCCTCTGTTCATCCGCCTGTCAGGGCTGCGGTATCGGCGCCCGCCTGGATCAACCGCCCGGGCTGCCTGCGCGATCCTGAACCGGCGGGCGACAGCGCCGCGCGCGATGCAAAGGCGCCCACGGCAACTCCTGCGGCCGTCACCAACCGGTGCGCGTCCCGGCATTGTCGATGCTGAGATCTCCGGCACCCACCTCGGAACCCTGCGGCTTGGCCGTGATCGTGAAGGTGTCGGCAGTGACGTCATCCTCCAGGGCGATGACGTAGTATGCCTCGGCCCCGTCGATGGGTGACTTGGTAAACGGCAAGGTCGTGGCCGTGCCGGTGCCGCAGGGGTTCTTGTCGTAGCAGCCGTTTTCGGTGTAGAGCCGCTCCATGTACTGAGCGGCTTGCATCAGCACCGCTTGGGCATCGCCCCGTCGGGTCTTACGGATTTGGGACTGATAGGACGGATAGGCAATCGCGGCCAGGATGGCCACGATACCGACGACGATCATCAACTCGGTCAGGGTGAACCCTGGCCGGAACCGAGCCCGACCGACCGGCCGTGGCCTGTGTAAACGGACAGAAGGTAACGACAGCATGCAAAGATCCTCTGTACCCGACGCGCCTCAGCGATAGGGTAGCATGATCAGCGGGCCGTGTCCGGACCGCGAACAAGCTTTTCACGCGGCCCGCGAAGGTCGAGGGTCGAGGCTGACCATCAGAGTCAGCGGCCCTGTGGGCGCGGCGTCCCCCGCCGCGACCGGGCCGGACGCGTCGCCACAGCGTTCGCGGTCACCGCGGCACCGCATCGCGGCGGGACGCCGCTCCCACGGGGGACAGTCATCCGCCGTGCCAAGCGGGTCGAGGCAGCCGTATGGCCGGTCAGCCGGTCAGCGCTGCGAAAACAGCCGGCAGCCGCTCGGGGAGGCGCTCCACCTGATCGACGATCGAGTAATTGTTCTCGCCGAAGATGCGCGCCACGTAACGGTCGGCCTGAGGGTCCAAAGTCAGACAGTAGGTATGCACGCCCTGCATACGCAAATCCTCCACCGCTTTCTTGGCGTCATGGCGCAAGGTCTGAGGATCGCGCTCGTCGATGTCGGCCGGTTCCCCGTCAGTAATGACCAGCACCAGCCGCTTGCTCGCCGACTGCCGGGTCAGATGCCAGCCGGCATGGCGCAGGGCCGCGCCCATGCGGGTCGACAGCCCGCCCTTCATACCGGCCATCCGCGACTTGGGTCCGTCGTCGTAGGGCTGGTCAAAATCTTTGAACCGAAAATACTGCACGTCGTGGCGGCCGTCGGAGGCGAACCCATGGACGGCGAAGGTGTCACCGATGGAGTCGATGGCCCAGGCCAGCAGTCCGGTCGCCTCGCGGGTCAGACTCAGAATACTCGGAGCGTCCGCATACGCCGGGTCGGATTTATCGAGACCGCCAATCTTCTCGTTCGTGGACTCCGACAGATCCATCAGGACGACCAGGGCGAGGTCACGGATATGACGGCTGATCCGGATGTTGATGCGCGGATCCGGCATGACACCGCGGCGGATATCGATCATCGCCCGCACGGCCGCGCTCAGGTCCAGCTCCTCCCCTTCCTCGTAGCCGCGCCGCCGCACGATCCCTTGCGGCTGCAGTGCATCAATGAGGTGGCGGATGCGGCTGGCCACCGGCTTGTACTTGGTGAGAATATCGTCCATCACCTGCGGATCGGCGCGACCTTGACGGCGCTCGATGACCGTCACCCAATCCGGACGGTAGAGCTGGGCATGGTAATCCCACTCGTGATAATAAAAGGGCTCGGAAACCGGTTCCTTGCCTTCCAATGCGTTGAACGACACCCCACGATCTTCATAGGGAAAAAACTCCGTGGAGCAGACCCAGACCTCCTGCGCATCATCGCCCGCGGTTTCCACATCGACCGCATTGGCCAATTCCATGGCGGAAACCTGGCGGCGCACCTGCTGCCGGCTGGCCGGCAAATAGTCAATCCCGTGGGACAGGAACAAATTTTCATCGAACGCCCAGCAGTACCGGTTGTCATCCCGATAGGGAATCGGCAGGTTTTCCAACACGCGCAGGTTAGGCAGATGACACTGGGCAACCGCCCGGTTATAAAAGTCGATTCCGGCATCCCAACTGATCCGGTTGTCGTCACCGCGCCGCGTGCAGGCATCGTGAAACGCGGCGGCTGTCTCATTGATCATGGTCACTGCGTCCTGATAGTCCGGATCGAGCAGTGCCTGCGCCATGCGCATCATGAGATCCACCATCGGATGCAGCTCGACCGCTTCATCCTTGGCCGTCAGCGGCGCGGTCATGATGTCGCGCCAGAGCTGACGCAGCCCAGGGAAAGCGCGAATGGCGAGCGACTCCACCCGCGCGTCCTCGAACAAGTCGATGAACCGCATCTGGGCCGGGGTCAATTGCTCCGCGCTGAGCGGGGCCGTCGTATAGACCATGTGCGCGGCACAATGGGCCGCGGCGGCACGGTAGACCGTGATTCCGGAAATGCCGCGGAAACTATCAAACGCGTCCGGCAGGTGGATCTGGAAATCCTCAATGAAGGGCCGCAAGCCCAGCCGCGACTCAAAATCTCCGGAGGTCGGGCGCATAAAAAAAGCGCGCGCCCACAGCGCCCGCAGATAAAAATTCAGCTTGCGCTGATTGTCCACGAACAGGGTGCCGCGCCGCTCCTTCTGGAGCACCGCCCGCGAGGACTCGGTCTGCAAGCCGAAATAGGCCAGTTGGCCATCCAGATCGCGGGCATGGGCCTGGGCACCCCACATGGCCCAACGGCGCAGACCGCCGAGTGTGAGCTTGCCGAGCAACTCGTCCATGTTCTCCATCATCGGCCGCAAGCCCCGCGGCGCCTTGCCGGCCAACTGATGCAGCAGGTTGAGATAACCCCGCACGACTTCAGCATCACCCAACCGGCTTGCGGCCAGTGGCATGTTCGCCATGATCAGCGTGATGACGGTACCCGAGGTGTGGGAGGCCAGCTTCATCAAGGCCCCCACCAACTCCGGGGTGATGTCCTCGCCGACCTCTTTGACTACCGCCGGCAGGTGTTGAACATAGGTCAGGATCAGATCCTCCCCCTTGTTCAGACTGCACAGTGCCTTCATGCCGGTCAGGTAGTGTTCGAGTCCCTGAGTGGACATGACCCGCGCGGCCTCGTGATAGCTCGCTTCCAGCGCCTGCTTATGGGGGTGCTCCGGGTCGGTTTTCAGACAGGAGACGTAGTCGGAGAAGTCGATAGTCATGCCGGGAACCTCCAGCGGTCGCCTAAAAGAAGGTACCGACCGCCGCGTCCAGCGTATCGCGCATATCCGGATCGTCGGTGAGCGGCCGCACCAGGGCCATGCGGCAGGCGGACTGGGGATCGACGCCCTTGCCGATGAGCTGGGCGGCATAGACCAGGAGGCGGGTCGACATCCCCTCATCCAGTCCGTGCCCTTTGAGGTTACGGCTGCGTTGCGCGATCTGCACCAGCTTCTCCGCCACCGCGCGCTCCACCAGGCCCTCGTGAGTCACGATCTCGGCTTCGATCTCCGCACTGGGATAGTCGAAATCCAGGGCGCCGAAACGCTGCTTCGTGGATTGCTTCAGATCCTTCATCAGGCTCTGATAGCCGGGATTGTAGGAAATCACGATCTGAAAATCCGGGTGCGCATTGACCAGCTCCCCCTTCTTCTCCAGCGGTAGATTGCGGCGGTGATCGGTCAGCGGATGGATGACGACCGTGGTGTCCTGACGGGCTTCGACTACTTCATCCAGGTAACAGATGGCACCGATCCGCGCCGCGACCGTCAGCGGACCGTCCTGCCATTTGGTCCCATTGATGTCGAGCAGGAAGCGCCCGACCAGGTCGGAGGCGGTCATGTCCTCGTTGCAGGCAACCGTGATCAGCGGCTTCTTCAGCCGCCAGGCCATATACTCCACGAAACGGGACTTACCGCATCCGGTCGGACCTTTGAGCATGACCGGCATTCGCGCCGCATAGGCGGCTTCGTACAGCGCCACCTCGTTGGTCACCGGGCGGTAATAGGGCTCGGTCTTGATCAGATATTGTTCGCGGTCGACTTCACTCATCACTATTGCCCTGGTTCTAATTCTGGCTCCCACGCTCCGGCGTGGGAGCACGTAGCGACGCTCCAAAAACGACTAGACCGGCTTGCCCCGATAAATCACCATGGCCGCCCCCTGGGACTGGGCATAGTTGTCATAGCCGACCAGCCGCACATGATTATTGGGGTGAGCCTTATGACAAGCCGCGGCTTCCTCAAGAATACGGTCGGCGTTGGTCTCACCGAACATCGGCAGCTTCCACATATACCAGTAGTGGTCGAAGGCATTTTCCGGCTCGGTATGTTCGATCGCCGGGTTCCAGCCCTTGCGGACCAGGTACTCTACCTGCTTGCGGATACCCTCCGGCTCCATGGGCGGCAGATAAGAGAAAGTTTCGAACTTACGGCTGTTGACGTCTTCGAGACTGGAACGGTAGTCCTGCATGTCGCTCATCAGATGTATCCTCGGATTCGGGTTGTTCGGAGTTCAGGCGGAATTCACGGTGCGACCTCGGCATCCAGCAGCCGCCGGCCGGCGCTGCTTGCCGGCGGCTGACCACTGGTTGGCGACGGCCTATTTATGCGCAACGTCGAGTTTGTCGACCGTGTCGAACTCGAACTTGATTTCTTTCCAGGTCTCCATGGCGACCTTGAGTTCAGGGCTATGCTTCGCCGCCTTGGTCAGCACGTCCTTGCCCTCCTTCTCGATGGCGATGCCCTCGTTGCGAGCCTGCACACAGGCTTCCAGAGCGACCCGGTTGGCCGCGGCGCCGGCCGCGTTGCCCCAGGGGTGACCCAGGGTGCCGCCGCCGAACTGAAGGCAGGCGTCGTCGCCGAAGATGGTCACCAGCGCGGGCATGTGCCAGACGTGGATGCCGCCGGAGGCCACCGGGAAGACGCCGGGCATGGAGCCCCAGTCCTGATCGAAGAAGATGCCGCGGCTGCGGTCTTCCTTGATGAACTTGTCGCGCATGATGTCGATCCAGCCGAGGGTCGCCTCGCGATCCCCCTCCAGCTTGCCCACCACGGTGCCGGAGTGCAGGTGATCGCCCCCGGACAGGCGCAGAATCTTAGCCAGCACCCGGAAGTGAATGCCATGGTGCGGGTTGCGGTCGAGCACGGCGTGCATGGCGCGGTGGATGTGCAGCAGGATGCCGTTATCACGACACCAGTTGGCCAGACCCGTGTTGGCGCAGAAGCCGCCGGTGATGTAGTCGTGCATGATGATGGGCGCGCCGATCTCCTTGGCGTGTTCGGCGCGCTTGTACATCTCTTCCGGGGTCGGCGCGGTGACGTTCAGATAGTGCCCCTTGCGTTCGCCGGTCTCGCGCTCGGCCTTGTCGATGGCGTCCATCACGAAATCGAAGCGTTGACGCCAGCGCATGAAAGGCTGTGAGTTGACGTTCTCGTCGTCCTTGGTCAGGTCTAGACCGCCACGCAGGCACTCGTAGACCGCCCGCCCATAGTTCTTGGCGGACAGTCCGAGCTTGGGCTTGATGGTGCAACCCAGCAGCGGACGGCCGTACTTGTTGAGCATGTCGCGCTCGACCTGGATACCGTGGGGCGGGCCGCCGCAGGTCATGACATAAGCGATGGGGAAACGCACGTCTTCCAGGCGCAGGGCGCGGACGGCCTTGAAACCGAACACGTTACCGACCAGTGAGGTGAACACGTTGACGACCGAGCCTTCCTCGAACAGGTCGATCGGGTAGGCGATGAACGCGTAGTAGCAGGAATCGTCGCCCGGCACGTCTTCGATGGCGTAAGCCCGACCCTTATAATAGTCCAGGTCGGTCAGCAGGTCGGTCCAGACAGTGGTCCAGGTGCCGGTCGACGACTCGGCGGCCACCGCGGCGGCGGCCTCCTCGCGGGGCACACCCGGCTGCGGGGTGATCTTGAAGCAGGCCAGGATATCGGTGTCCTTGGGGGTGTAGTCCGGCATCCAGTAGGTCTCGCGGTACTCTTTCACACCCGCGCTGTAACTCTTCGCCATGTTCAGTCCTCGTGGAACGTCATCTTAAAGTGGAAGCAGCCGCCCCGTGGGTCGACCACCGTCTGCAAACCGACAAGGGTTGCCGGAAATAACCAAGCAATCTTGTCTGAGGACTAGTTTAGCGATCCAATAAATAAAGAAAACTCAATATTTTTGATATCCACCATATAAAAAAGCTTATAGATGGCCAGGATGTTGCCCGGGCCCGCTCGGTCACCGGCTCGATCAATTCAGAGCGTCCAACGACACCGCATACACCGGATCGGCACGGAAGGGCTCCGGCGCTGCCGGATCAACCGTAATCCAAACACCGCCAACCACGGGCGATCCGGGCACCTCGATCCGCACCAGGCGTGCGAAAGGCGTACCGCGCACCGGGTCGATCAGCGGCCGGTCGTGCCGAAACCGGTGGGTGTCGCCATGCAGCACCAGCACCGGACCGGCGAAACGTGCCATCGCGGCGACGAGTTGCTGTTTGAAACCCCGAAAGCCCGGCGGCCCCTGCCCCCGATCGAACAGCGGATTCGCCTGAATCATCAGCACCAAGGCCCGAACATTGCTGACCTTGGCGGACGCCAGAGCCCGGTTCAGGAAAGCCGTGTTCGCAGCCGCACGCGCCGCGAACTCGGCCGCGGCGGCGGGATCACTGTCGCTAAATCCGTTATTACTACCAACAATGTGTAACGAGATAAAGGCGATCGCGTCGATCTGAAAGGCGTAGATTTCCGGAAACGTGGCCGCTGCCGGGACCGCGCCCAAGGCGGCCAGCCGCAGTACTGTCGGATCATCGAAGAACACCTCACGAACCCGCGCCAGCCGCACCCGCGGATCCAGCCCCCCGGCCGCGGGACGGTGACAATCGGTCCACTCGTTATCTCCGGGCGTGTAGGCGACCGGAACCGGCAGCGCACGGAAGATCCCGGCGATCTCGTGCAGGTTGGCGTCGGTACAAGGGGTGCCGCCCGCTTTGATGTCACCGACATGGACAATGAAGGGCGGATGCCGGGCCGCGGCAGCGTTCAGAAGTGCCCGCAGGGGGGTGACCTCCGATTGGCCATAGGGCAAATCGCCGACGGCAAAGAACCGCACCGGCGGCGGTCCGCCGGGTACGCCGGCGCTTGATCCGCTCGCGGCGCCCTCGCCGTCCGCCGTCGCGAGGCCGGCAAGCAACAGGATACCGATCACCGCGACGCGAGCGGCGGCGCCAAGACCCCTGGAACGCGGCCTGCTGCGCCCACGCGACTGGCGGCGAACGACACTGTTCAGGATAAACCAAAGCGGTCGGCACATCGGATTGGTAGCCCATGGCGGGACGATCGTGGTCGGGGAGTTGCCCGAGAGGCCCCGGGAGGCACCTGCCGCGCGCATCATGCCCGGACCTGTCGTAAGGGGCAAATCCCGAGTGACTGAGACCAGTCGTCGGGCCAAGCAACGCATCGGCAGGCACCGCGGCCGCGATCCCGGCTAGAATGACCAGTATGAACGACTTGAATCCCACACCGTACGCCGACCTCAGTCCGGATCTGATCCTGGATGCCGTGGAGTCCATCGGTCTGCCAACCGACGGCCACTTACTGGCGCTCAACAGCTATGAGAACCGGGTCTATCAGGTCGGCATTGACGAGGCCGAGCCGGTAATCGCCAAGTTCTACCGACCCGGTCGCTGGAGCGACGCCGCCATCCTGGAGGAGCACGCCTTCACCCTGGATCTGGCCGACGCGGAAATCCCGGCAGTCCCGCCCTTCGCGACCCTGGGCCGGACCCTGCACGCGCATCGCGGCTACCGCTTCAGTTTGAGCCCGCGCTCCGGCGGCCGCTCACCGGAACTGGACGACGCGCGGGTGCTGGAGTGGATCGGCCGCCTGATCGGCCGCATCCACGCCATCGGCGCCATTCGTCCCTTTGCGCATCGCCCGTGCTTGGATATCGCCTCCTTCGGCACCGGCCCGCGCGATCTGCTGCTCGCCGGCGGCTGGATCCCGCGCGACCTGCTTCCGGCCTATGAATCCGTCGTCGCGATGGCACTGGTCGGCGTGCACGCCTGCTTCGCGCGCGCGGGCGACTTCGCCATGATCCGGCTGCACGGCGACTGTCACCGCGGCAATCTGCTGTGGACCGACGCCGGTCCGCACTTCGTCGATTTCGACGATGCCCGCATGGGACCCGCGGTGCAGGACCTGTGGATGCTGCTCTCCGGAGACCGCGCCGACCTGAGCCGCCAATTGGCGGACGTGCTGGCCGGCTACGAGGACTTTCAGGAGTTCGACCATCGCGAACTGCACCTGATCGAGGCCCTGCGCACCCTGCGCCAGATCCACTATGCCGCCTGGCTCGCCACCCGCTGGGAAGACCCCGCCTTCCCCGCCGCCTTTCCCTGGTTCAACACCCAGCACTACTGGCAGGATCACATCCTGGCCCTGCGTGAGCAGATCGCCGCGATGGAGGAAGGTCCGCTGTGGTCGGCCTGAGCATCCTCAGATCGGCATGCCCCGAATGAACGAAACGGATGCGCAATGACTCATGGCAAGACCATCAAGTACCGGTAATGTTCGCGATCTTTTCACCGACATTTCTACCATCTCATTCAGGGAACAGTTGATTGAGCGGCAAAACTCACTGTGGAATTCGCTGCGTCTTGCGGGAAAGCATCCGCGCAGCCACCTGTCTCCCCGCACCACCTATGTCCTCGCGGACGCCATCGAATGGCTCTCCGTGCTTCCGGAAAACACCTTACATGCCGTCGTGACCGATCCGCCTTACGGTCTGATTGAATATAGTCGCAAGCACCACGACAAACTCAAGAGCGGCAGCGGCGGGATATGGCGCATTCCACCCTCATTCGATGGCGCCAAGCGCAGACCCTTGCCAAGGTTTACTGTTCTTTCGCCGGATGAGGTCGTCGGTCTCGATCGTTTTTTTGGCAATCTGGCTGACGCCCTGCTGCGAGTATTGGTGCCGGGCGGGCATCTGCTGATTGCCTCCAATCCGCTGCTCTCGACCCTGACCTTTCATGCCATACAGCGCTCGGGGTTTGAAAAACGTGGAGAGATCATCCGCCTGGTACAGACACTGCGGGGCGGTGATCGCCCGAAAGGCGCCGAGGAGGAGTTCCCCGAGGTCTGTATGATGGCCCGCTCCTGCTGGGAACCCTGGGGTGTTTTCCGCAAACCATTCTCGGCTACCGCCGCCGAAAATCTGCGACAGTGGGGTGCCGGGGGACTGCGGCGGATTTCCGGGGACGAGCCGTTCAAAGACGTGATCGTCTGCTCACCCACGCGCGGACGCGAGCGCGAAATCGCGCCGCACCCGTCGCTGAAGCCGCAGCGATTCATGCGGCAGGTGGTCCGGGCCGCCCTCCCGCTAGGCGTCGGCATTGTCTACGACCCGTTTGCCGGGAGCGGCTCAACACTCGCGGCGGCCGAGGCACTCGGCTACATCGCGATCGGCACGGATCGCGACGATAACTATTACGCCCTGGCCCGGAAGGCATTCGGACCACTCTCCTCTTTATCGGTTGGCGAATCATGACTCCGGAATGCTTGTACGATGAATTCGTCGTAGGTTTCCCGGCCCGCCGCTTTTCCGCCGGTCTGCTGCTGGCGTTCATCGACCTCTACACTGAACTGGAGATCCCGGATTCAGAGGTTTCCAGCTATGCCGCGATCATCGAAAAGTTCCCGCGTCAAACCACAACCGGCGCCGGTAAACGCGCCAATACGCTCATTCTCACGAGACCCGACGGCAAGTCGCTGAGTTTACGTCCTTTCTACAACCGTGCCGAACGGTTTTTTCGCGCGGAGCATAAGCGATTCGATTATCCATCCTGTGCACCGCATGCGACCCAGGCGTGGGCGGACTATATTCCATGGTTGGACGCCTTGGCGACCTATAGCCGAACGGAATTGGCCGTGCTTCGTGAACAGGTTGCCAACCACGTATTGACGACACTCAAGAGCCAGGCCTTCGACCCGGCATCGATCCGGATCGATCCGCCGCTGTTCCGTTTGGTTCTGGAAGGTTTCGATATCACCGCGCGCAAAGGTGAGCCGACCGGGGCCTCGTACCAAGGCATTGTATTCGGATTTCTGCGTGCGGATAATCCGCACCTGCAAATCGAGATCGACAAAGTCAGAACCGGCTCAAAACGACTGCAACGCGTCGGTGACATCGACGGTTGGGAGGGATCACGATTGGCGATCTCGGCCGAGGTGAAACAATTTGAGATCAAGGAAGAGGATATACCAGATTTAGAGGGCTTCGCCAATGAAGTGGGCAGACGCGGAACCCTGGGTCTAATCGTTGCTTTAGGTTTCCATGATGGTGTTCGCGACCGGTTGGAAAGCATCGGACTCAAACCCTTGGACCTGGATCAGCTGGCAGGTATCGTCGAGCTTTGGGATCCACTCAAGCAGCGTACGGCGGTTGCATCGCTGGTTTACTACGCCCATCATGTCGAGAAGAACTCGTCGTTGTCTGAGCGCATCGATACCTTCTTGAAGACAGCCAGCGGGAGCAGTCTGCTCGCAACGTGACGAAATGCCACCGCATCGCCGTCTTCGCCATGACGCGATCAAGTCTCGCAACGCGCCCGCAACTGCCCGCAACCGCCGTCGATCGACTGTCCGACCGAGTTGCGCAGGCGGGTGACGATTCCGGCTTGCTGTAACCGGGCGGCCATCGCCGACGCGTGTTCCCATGAGGGTCGACTGAAACCAAGTCCCTCGTTCGCGTTATACGGGATGAAGTTCATCATCGCGTATTTCCCGGCGAGGAGCCTGATGATGCCGTGCAGTTCATCGTCACCGTCGTTGACGCCGGCGAGCAAGGTCCACTGATACTGGATCGGACAGCCGGTCGCGCGGGCGTAGCGCTCGGCCAGCTCGACCAGTGCTTGCGGATCGATCAACGGTGCTTTGGGCAACAGCCGGGCACGCAGCTCCGCGCGCGTGCTGTGCAGTGACAGGGCCAACGCCGGCTTCACCGGGCCTTGCGGCAGACGCGCGAAGACGCGCCGGTCGCCGACCGTGGAAAAGACCAGATGTTTGTGTCCGATCGCCCCGACGGTGCCGAGCAGTTCGATGGCGTCGAGCACGTTGTCGAGGTTATGCGCCGGTTCACCCATCCCCATGAATAACACCCGCTCGACCGGACGGCGCGTGCGGGCGAGCGCTACCTGGGCGACGATCTCGGCGCTGCCGAGTTGGCGCAGCAGGCCGGAGCGCCCGGTCATGCAAAAGCGGCAACCGACCGCGCAACCGACCTGGGTGGACACGCACAGGCCATTGCGCGGCAACAGGACACTCTCGACCAACTGACCGTCGGCCAACGCGACCAGCAGCCGGGCGGATCCGTCGGCAGCGGGATGCTCGGACCGCAGCCGTGCCAAACCCTGCAATTCGCCCATCAAGGCCGGCAGCATCGCGCGCACCCGCAGCGGCAGGAAGTCTTGGGCGCGACGGTGGCGGGTGTCCACGGACAGGTCGCGCGCCCAGGCCTGCAACACACGTTGTTCGTGACAGTGCTTCGCGCCCTGGACGCGCAGACGCTGACGAATGGAGTCGATATGCAAGGGAGCACCTTTGGCGTCTCGGTCGTCATCTTTAACTTATTCTTGACTCGTTACTCAGAGTCAACACCACTCCACCTTGACCGCCGCGCTGCTTGAGCACCGTCACCCGCCAGCCGTCGGCGATCCGCTCGACTTGAAGGCGCAGCGGAGCAGGCGAGGGACTACGACAGGCCGCCACATCGCGAAACAGGAAAGCCAGTGCGCCGCCGGTCTCAGCGGCCAATTGGAGCCGCCGCAGCCGCGTATGATCCCAAGGCCCGCCACCCCACAGCAGCACCGCCGCACAGGCACCGGAGCGTAATCCCTGCTCGGCGGCCCAGGTGCACCGCGTACCGGCGTTGACGACCATCAGCCGTTCGAGCATCAGACCGTGGGCGGCCAGGGCCGGCGCGAAAGGTTGCCAGGGCGGGTCCACCAGCAGCAGCCAGCGCGGCTCGGCACTGAGCCGCGCCAGGGCCGGCAGGACCAGCCCGAATCCGTCGCCCATCCGCGCACCGAGCAATTCGCTCAGACTACCGGACGGCCAACCGCCCCAGACCAGATCCCGATCCAGTGCCGCACACTCGGTAGGCACTCCGGCCGGGACCCGCCCCAACGCC
This sequence comes from uncultured Lamprocystis sp., assembly GCA_964470155.1. Taxonomy (GTDB): domain Bacteria; phylum Pseudomonadota; class Gammaproteobacteria; order Chromatiales; family Chromatiaceae; genus Thiodictyon. The sequence continues at coordinate 166,487 of CAYYAY010000003.1, forward strand.
ACCCGGCCGCGCCACAAATCGGGGTGCCGATCGAGGATCTGTTGGATAGACATGGCGGCGGGATTCTGCGTCAAAAAGCCTGAAACAAATAATTAACCGTCGGTCTGAGGGTCGATCGACAGCGGCGCGGCCAACCCCAGGCGCAGCACGCCCACGGCGATGCCTTCAATGACCAGCTCCTGCTCCCGCAGATCCACCACGATGGGCGGAAACGCCGGATGCTCCGCCAGGAGTTGCACGCGATGGACCCAGCGGGCATGGCGGCGCAGCCGCTTGACCGTCACCTCATCAGCAAGCCGCGCGACGACGATCTGACCATTCTGCGCCTCCGCAGAGGCATGCACAGCGAGCAAATCACCATCTAGGATGCCTACGTCGCGCATGCTGCTGCCGCGCACCCGCAGTAAGTAGTCCGCACGCGGACGGAACAGATCGGGGCTGATCCGATGACGGTCCTCGACATGTTCCGCGGCCAGAATCGGGCTGCCGGCGGCCACCCTGCCGATCACCGGCAGATCCGCCGCCGCGCCGGGGCGCGGATCCGCAGTCGCGCCCTCGACCGTCCCATCCGCAATCAATCGAATCCCCCGCGAGCGCCCACGCGTGAGTTCGATGACACCATGCCGAGCCAGGGCGCGCAGGTGGTCCTCCGCGGCATTGACGGAGCGGAATCCCAGGATGCGGGCGATCTCGGCCCGGGTCGGCGGCACGCCGGTCACGCGAATGTGACGCTGGATCAGATCCAGTATCTGGCGCTGACGATCGGTGAGTTGGTCAGTCACTGTGCTTGGCCTCCGATGGCGCGTTCGACCCGATAGGAACAACTCATGTTTGCCATTGCCGGATCTCGCGACTTTTTGCAACATACTGTCTGGCTGGATAATCGCGCTTATCCGCCGGCAGGACGATCGCACTTTTGATGCCTTCGCGAAATGCTGCCAAGCCACCCCCCAAACCGCTTTCGCTGAGCCGCATGATCGCAGTAGCGCTGACTTCAATGCGATACGCTTCATCGAAGCTGATCAGATTCTGATCGTAAGCGCGGTGGTGCAACGCGCACAAAGCGACACCGTTGCGCGTTTCGTCCGTACTTGAGTCTGCCGCTACCGGAATGATATGGGCGGCTTCAACCAACCTTAGCTGTACACCGCAAAAAGCACAGGTTGCTGCATAAGCGGATACAACACGACGGCGAAAATCATACTCACGATACTTTTTTCTAAGAGTGGCGATGACCTCGCGCCGTTCGAAACTGGCGATCCTGGCCTCAACGTCACGCTCATTCAACGTATCGATCGTATTCAACATCCCTAAAGCTTCATCATCAGCCGTAAAACCGTGAAGCGTTGCCAGATTCGTACAATATTCAACCAGGAATTCCGGACGGAAACAGACCGCAATTTCCCCATTTGCTCGATCATATGCGGAGAATGCTCTGTTGTGCGCATTGAGCAACGCTGCCTCCTTGACTTGAATGGAGGGGGAAGCTGATGCTTGGCCATCATGTCGACGCATGTCGAACCCGACGAAGACACCGTAACCCTCATGCCAACCAAGTAATAAGGTTATCTCTCCCCGTTCAGATTTCGGGACCGTACCCGTGAGCTGCACTCGAAACTCGTCAGCGGGACGATTCCTTCCGCCTGGTGTACAATTCCAAATATAAATGCGAAGACTGATAAAATCGGCATCTTCACGCCTGAATAAGCGCAAACCGAACGGGTGTGATCGATCAACGACAAGCGCCTGCCAACCACTGGCGTCGACCCCAAAAATGACCCGCTTCAACAGGTCTTGCTTGCGCAGAGGCGCGCTCATTTCTTATCCGGAAACAGGGGCATCTGAAGGTTCTCTTTTTCCACCGAACGCGTCGCCCGCTTGACTACCTTAACCGGTAGATCCTTGTCCATAAAACGAAATTTACTGCCCCGCAGGTACTCTTCGGAAAGTTCGGTCGCCAGCCACCGGCGCGCCAATTTCTCGGCAACGAATCCGGTGGTATTGGAGCCGGCGAAGATGTCGTATACCAAGGCGCCCTCATCGGTCAGAAACTTGATAAAGAACTCGGCGAACTGCGGTGGAAAGCGCGCCGGATGAACCTTGATGCCATATTCGCGGCACAGTTGCTGGTAGCGGCCGTTACTGTCGGTATTGGCCAGTTCAAGCAGGTTCGGAGGGATCGCGCCGCCGTTGTCGCGCGAAAATTTTTCCGAGATGTCGTGTCCGCTCGGCCGCAGCTTCGCCTTGTAGCCATTCTTCAACAGGCTTTGCATACTGTCGCTGTAAGGCCGCAACACCTGTCGGTTATCGGCCTTGGGATTCGGTGTCTTGGACAACCACCAGACAACATTCACCGAATCCTTGACCCGCACACGACGCACATTGACCCACTCGGCCGGCGCCGGCAGACGCGCCGGATTGTAGTGATAAAACTCCTGCGCCAGATAAAATCCAGTCTCCTTGACCAGCCGCACCAGTAACTCGAACTGGTAAATGGAGCGTATGGGGAACCCCGGTTTGTAGGCCCCGCCCAGATCAAGAACGAAGGAACCATCATCCTTGAGAATCCGGTACAAATGCGGGGCGAAGGACATGAACCAGTCGCAGTATTTGTCTTCTTCCTCATTGCCGTACTCTTTCTTGCGTTTGAGCGCAAAGGGCGGCGAGGTGAGGATCAGGTCCACTGACGCATCACGCAGAAAAGGCAAAAACTCCAGGGTATCGCACAGAAAGGCTTCTCCCAGGGCACTGGTATAGTAGGGATAATATGGCGAATTCCGTTTAAGATACATGAAGTTGCTCCGAGTTCCCAGGGCGGGACCGATCTGATGTCGGGCGATGTCCATCAAATCCTTGAAAAGAGTCAAGGATAGCTGTATTTTTATCCAGATCAAGGCATTTTGCAAGCGCGAAACCAAGCGGGGATCGTGCGCGGGACTTGGCACGCGGTGACAGACGCCTTATCTTCCAGTCACGATGAACGATACCAAACGCCGCCGGATCTTCGAGCGCCTGCGCGCCGCCAACCCGGCACCGACCACCGAGCTGGCGTATCAAAGCCCCTTCGAACTGCTGATCGCCGTCATCCTCTCCGCCCAAGCGACCGACAAGGCGGTCAACCAGGCCACCGCCCGGCTCTTCCCGGTGGCCAACACACCCCAGGCAATCCTGAACTTGGGCGAGGAGGGGCTGAAATCCCATATCCGCACCATCGGCCTCTTCAACAGCAAGGCACGCAACATCATCAAGACCTGCGAGCAGTTGTTGGCTGCCCACGGCGGCGCTGTGCCCCGCACCCGCGACTTGCTGGAAGCACTGCCCGGCGTGGGCCGCAAGACCGCCAACGTGGTGCTCAATACCGCCTTCGGTGAGCCGACGATGGCGGTCGACACCCACATCTTTCGCGTTGGTAACCGCACCCGGATCGCCCCTGGCGCCACGCCGCTGGCGGTGGAACACAAGCTCCTGCGCCACACTCCCCGCGAGTTCCTCCGGAACGCCCACCACTGGCTGATTCTGCACGGTCGTTACTGCTGCGTGGCACGCACCCCCAAGTGTCCCACCTGCCCCATCGCCGACCTGTGCGAGTTTCCGGACAAAACCCCGGCGCCGCAAGGAGAAAACGGCTCGCACATGAACGCAAGTGAATCTGCATAAACGAGGCCCATCGTGTTTTCATCAGACCGCCAGACCCATCGTCGCGCTTTCGTCGATGCCTGGGCCAAAGCCCGATCGGGTCAGCCCCTCGATCCGGTGGAGGCGCAGATCGTCCAGATCGTTCGCATGCACCCGCAGTACCAGCACGCGCTCACCGACCCGGACAAGGTTCTCGAACGGGACTTCGTGCCCGAACTGGGTGATGAGAACCCATTCCTGCACATGGGCCTGCATATCGTTATCTTGGAGCAATTGAGCACCGATCGGCCGGTGGGCATCCGCCGCCAGCATCAGCTGCTGACCGCCGTCACCGGGGATCCACATACCGCCGAGCACCGCCTGATGGACTGTCTGGCCGCTGGACTCTGGCGCGTCCAGCACGACCGCAAACCATTTGACGAAAAGGATTATTTTGAATGCATCCAGCACTCGGCCAGCCGTCGGTGAGCACATGACCGAGGCCACCCGGGCGGACATTCCCCACCGGGAATACGCTGGGGCCGAACTGGCCCTGGCGATCAAGGCCTGGGGTCTGGAACTCGGTTTCCAGCAGATCGGGATTGCCGACACGGACCTGAGCCTCGCCGAGCGGCGCCTGCACGACTGGCTCGCGGCCGGTCGGCATGGCACCATGGACTATATGGATCGCCACGGCACCCGGCGCTCGCGCCCGGCGGAACTGGTGCCTGGAACCCGCAGCGTAATCGCGGCGCGCATGGACTACCTGCCGGAACCCCGCCCGGACCTCGAGCGGGCCCTGACTGATCCGGCACGCGCCTTCATCGCCCGTTATGCCCTGGGACGTGACTACCACAAACTGCTGCGCCGGCGCTTGCAGCGGCTGGCCGGGCGCATCAGCGCGCAAATCGGCCCGTTCGGCTACCGGGTCTTCACGGATTCGGCCCCGGTCATGGAGAAACCGCTGGCGGAACGCGCCGGCCTCGGCTGGATCGGCAAACACACCAATCTGATCAACCGGCGCGCCGGGTCCTGGTTCTTCCTGGGTGAGATCTATACGGACCTCGAGCTGCCTCACGACCACCCGACCCGCGCACATTGCGGCCGCTGCACGGCCTGCCTGGAGGTGTGCCCGACCCATGCCATCGTCGCGCCTTTTGAACTCGACGCCCGCCGCTGTATCGCCTATCTCACGATCGAACATCACGGCAGCATTCCCGCAGGCTTGCGCCCGCTGCTCGGCAACCGCATCTTCGGATGCGACGATTGTCAGCTCGTGTGTCCCTGGAACCGCTTCGCACAACTGACCTCGCAGCCCGATCTACTGCCGCGCAACGGACTCGATCAGGCAACACTGGTGCAGCTTTTCAGTTGGGACGAGGCCACCTTCATGGCCAGGACGCAGGGCTCGGCGATCCGCCGTCTCGGCCACGAACGCTGGCTGCGCAACCTCGCCGTCGCGCTCGGCAACGCGCCCGGATCGCCCGCGGTGCGCGCCGCGCTGGCGGCGCGCCTGGACCATCCCAGTGCATTGGTTCGCGACCATGTCCGCTGGTCCTTGATGCGCCCTCGCGACCCTGGGCCGACCCCGCCACGGATCCCGGGCATGGATCCGCAACACAGCACAATGATGGCTCCGGGCCAGGATTGAGCTACACTCACGACTCCGCGTTTCGGCGATTCAGTCACCATGCCCTATTTTGTCTACAAGATCGCACCGCCGCTCGAGCTGACACACATCGTTACGCTGGAGCGGTACCAGGAAGCGCGCGCGCAGGTGCGCGCATTGCGGCAAACAGGCGAGTCCGGTGTCGAGTACCGGATGATCTTTGCCAACCAAGCGGGCGAGGCGGAAAAACTCCTCGCAACGCCCCGTGACGAGCGTGTCATCGGCGAGGACTGAGCGCGTTGGCGCTCGTTATACGCCAAGCCGGCAATCTGTCGGCGCAGGACGGCCACGGTGTAAACATCCAAACGCCAGTCAAGATGTCCAATAACACCATCACTCGATCAGGGAACCGGCGGCAGTACGATGCCGTCATGGACCAATGCCGGGACACCGTCTTGGTGTTCTTCGATACGCAGTTGGCGGATTTGTTCCAGAATGCGGGTGCCGCCCTGCTGGACTTCGCGGAGCGGGCGGAGAGCAACGCGGTCCAAAGCCGGTTTTTCGAGGCCATGGGCCAGTTGACGCGCCGCCGTAGCGACATTGAACACATCTTCCGTCAGGAGATCAATCTCGGGTTCGACGTGCTGGGGAAATCGAAACCACAATCCTCCGAAGCGTCCGAATCAGGCGAGGGATTCGGGGTGGAACTTTCGCTCGTCGAACCCGACGAGATGGAAGAGTCGGTCGCGGCCGAGAACCTGGTCTTGCGTGCCAATGCCAATTACTTCCCGGAACTCTACGCGCTGAGCCAACGCCTCGGCGCGGTGATCGGCGGGCGCAAGCTCAAGGATTTCGAGATTCCCGCGGGACCTCACCATGTGGTGCAGTCCTTCCGCCGCGCCCTGGAAGGACTGGATGTGGAGGTCCGCGTCAAGATCATCCTCTACGCCCTGTTCGATAAGTTCGTACTGAAAAAAGCGCGCGCGACCTACGTCGAATACAACGCAATCCTGATCGCCGCCGGCATCCTCCCGAACCTCAAACCGGTGCACATCCGCAATGCGGCGGGCCGGGACGCGGTGGAACATGGCGACGGCGGAAAACCCGAGTCCGAATCCGAGAACACCGCGGGTGCCGAGCTGGAGCCCCAGGCCTTGGGGGCCGAGTTGTTCGACTCGATCCTCGAGCTGATGTCGACCAGACGCAACGGCCGACGCGGCGTCCGACCGGGCGGCCCTATGGTCGCGCCCTCCGCCGCGGAAACGCAGGCGCAGACGCGCGAACTGCTGAGTGCGATCAGCAGCTTACAGGCCACCAACGCCGTTGAGCAAGGGTCGGCCGTGGCGACCGACATGGCCGCATTCCCCAACGTCGAGATCGATTCGAGCTTCATCAACCGGGTCAAGGAGGCACTCAGCCTCGAACGCGAGAAGGTCTTGAACTCCGTCGACCGCAACAAGCTCTCGCCCATGGATGCGGACCTGATCGACTTGATCGGTATGCTGTTCGAGTACATGCTCAACGACCCGGTACTGCCAAACGTCGCCAAGGCCCTGCTGAGCCATCTGCACACCCCCTACCTCAAGGTCGCTTTGATCGACCGTCGGCTCCTCGTCGACAGCCGGCACCCGGCCCGCCGCTTGCTGGATCAAATGGTCGAGGCCGGCAGTCAATGGGTGGAGGAAGGCAACCCGAGCCGCGGCATGTTCCCCGCCCTGCAGCAGATCGTTGATCGGGTGCTGCAGGAATTCTCCGATGACGTCGGCCTGTTCGATGACCTCCTGCGCTTCTTCGACGAGAAAATGCGCGACCAACAGCGGCGCAGCGACACCATGGAGCAACGCACCCAGGAGGCGGTCCGCGGGCGCGAGAAATTAACCTTGGCGAAGCAGCGCGCGGCCCGCGAGATCCAGGGCCTGTTCGGACTCTATCCGCTGCCGCAGCCGGTCGCCGGGTTCCTCTCCAAGACCTGGATGGATCATCTGGTGTTCATCCTGCTGCGCGACGAGGAGCAGGAGCGCGGTCCGACCTGGAAGCATGCCGTCGCGGTCGCCGAACAATTGGTCGCATTGTTCGATCCACGCACCTCGGCCGAGATGCGCCGGACCCGCATTGAGACAATCCCCAAACTGCGCGAAACAATCGTTAACACGGCCGCGCGCGTCGGCGGCTTCAACACCGCCGCTATCGACGCCTTGATCGCCCTGCTGGACGCTCCGCAGAACTGGCCGTCACAAACCCTGGAGCGGCCGGAGACCCCCTTGCCGGGTATGCCCGGCCAGTCGAGTGACTCGACCTCGCCTCCCACCCTGGAGAGCAGCATCAGCGATGATGAGGATCTCTCGGAACCCGAGCGCCAGATGGTGGAGCGCCTGCGCCGCATGCGCTTCGGCACCTGGTTCGAGTTCAGCGGCGACCCGGGGACGCCGGTCCGGCGCATCAAGTTGTCTTGGATGAGCCCCTTGACCGCCACCTGCATGTTCGTGGACAGATCCGGGATGCAAGCGGAAATCAAGAGCCTGCGCGATCTGGCGCAGGAGATCCTGGCCGGTCGGGCACGCGTCATCCCGCGCCCGAAACACCCGTTCATCGACCGGGCGCTGGTGTCGATCCGCAAGATGCTGCAAGGCAGCGATGGTGGTGCACCAACAGCGGCCGCGGCGATCCCACCGGCAAGCTAACCTGAACCATCCGGCGTTGATTCCCCGTCGCCAAGCTCCATTTCAGTTCAGGCGAAAGCAGTATGCTCTACTTAGGTATCCGGGAGATGTTGCGATGACGACTGAAGTATTGAATGTGCCGCTGGATAGCGAAGGCTTCCTGGTGAACCGGGACGACTGGAGCGAAGTGATCGCGGTGCAATTGGCCCGCGGCGATGATTTCGAGATGACCGGACAGGTCATGGAGTTCATCAACAAGGCCCGCGCCATGTACGACGAGGACGGCGTGGTCCCACCGATCCGCATCTTTGCCAAGAAGCAGGGTGTGAGCACCAAGGAGCTCTACGATATCTTCAAGAAAGGGCCGATGAAGCTGATCTGTAAGTGGGGCGGCCTGCCCAAACCCACGGGTTGCGTCTGAGCCCATCACCGTCGCCACCCCGCACACCGACTCGTCGTCGATCAGGCCCCGCCCATGAGCATCTCTCCACAATTCGCATGGGCCGTCGGCCTTGGCCTGTACACCATGGCCGTCCTATTCCTCACCTTGATCCCCTACCGGGCCATGGTCGCGCGCGGGATGGAGCCGATCCGCGCGGTTTACTATAACCGCAAAATCGTCCATATGATGGCCGGGGGCGTGGGTTCACTGATGGTGCCACTGGTCTTCACCGACCCTTGGTATCCCTTGATTGCCGGCCTGCTGCTGACCCTGTTCACCTATCTGGCGCACCGCACCGGTCTGCGCATGTACTGGTTCCAGACCCCGGAGAATACCAACGACGTCAAGTTTGCGCTCATGTGGGCGGCCTCGGTATCGGCGCTGTGGTGGCTGCTCGGCGACCCCTGGCTCGCGGTTTTACCGGCGCTGTATATGGCGTTCGGTGACGGCGTGACCGGCATCGCCCGCAATGCGCTGATCCGACGCCGTTCCAAGGACCCGATCGGCAACGTCTTCATGCTGATCGTTTGCGTACCGATGGGCTGGATCATCGGCGGGAATGCGGACCCCGCGATCCCCGAATGGGGGATGATCTCGGCAGTCGTCGCGACTATCGTAGAGCGCTACGAGTTTGGCCCCATCGACGATAATGTGCTGATCACGCTTAGTGCCAGCGCGGTCCTGCTCTTGGGCACCCTGATCGGACCGCTCGCCTGACCTTTGGTATATCTCACGCACATCCCCATGTCCGCACACTGTCGCCGCGGCGCATCGCGTCTCAAGCGGCCATAAGATCTCAGGTCACAGCAGGAGAGCTACCATGTCAGAGAAAGCACAAATCTCCAATATCGCGGCACATGCACATTACGCGGCGAGTTTCGAGGCGGAATCCGAGGATGAGGTTTATGACCTAAAGAAAGAGGGCTTGGTGCGCTCACTGCTCACCGAGATCGGAGAGGATCCGGAACGGGAGGGTTTGCGCCGTACCCCCTTGCGGGTGGCAAAGGCTCTGGATTTTCTGACCAGCGGTTACGACCTCTCGGCGGAGGAAATCATTAAGAAGGCGCTCTTTGCCGAAGACGTCAAGGAGATGGTGGTGGTGCGCGACATCGAGTTCTACTCCATGTGCGAACACCACATGCTGCCCTTCTTCGGCCATGCCCACGTCGGTTACCTGCCCAACGGCCGCGTGGTCGGACTATCGAAGGTCGCACGGGTAGTAGACTGCTTCGCACGGCGGCTTCAGGTTCAAGAGCGGCTGACCAATCAGGTGGCGGACGCACTGATGGCTCACCTGGGGGCGCACGGGGTGGCGGTTGTAATGGAAGCGAGCCACACCTGCATGATGATGCGCGGAGTGCAAAAGCAGCGCAGCACGACGGTCTCCAGCGCCATGCGCGGGACCTTTGAGACCGACTCGGCGACCCGCTCGGAGTTCATGTCCTTCATCAAGACCTGATCCGGCGCCACCCCGGCGCAGCCTGAGCAGAAGCGGCTTCCAGCCGCTGCGAGACGCATTAGAATGCACCCTTCCGACTCGCTGCCCTGGAACCCGTCCGCTTGTGAATCCACTGAAGCAACTCGCCTCCCAGACCGCCGTTTACGGCATGAGCAGCGTGCTGGGACGCTTTCTCAACTATCTGCTGGTCCCGCTCTTCACCTACAGTTTCGCGCCGCCGGAGTACGGTGTCGTGGCGGAATTCTACGCCTACATGGGATTTCTGGCGGTCCTGCTGGTCTTCGGCCTGGAGACCGGCTATTTCCGCTTCCGCTCGGGCGGCGAACGCCCGGCGCCGGTGGTCTTCGCCACCGTGCTGCGCGTCCTGGTGCTGGCCAATCTCGCCTTCTTCATCCTGGCCTTCGCGTTTCGTCAGCCGGTCGCGGATCTGCTGCGTCACCCCGGACATCCGGAATACATCTGGTGGTGCGCCGCCATCCTCGCCCTGGACTCCATCGGCGCGGCGGCCTTCGCCCGGCTGCGGGCGGAAAACCGCGCCGGGCGCTTCGCCGTGGTGAAGTTGATCGAGATCGCCATCAACATCGGCCTCAACCTCTTTTTCATCCTCGGCTGCCGCGCGGCCTTTGAGGCGGACCCGCAGTCCTTCCTCGGCCGGCTCTGGGATCCGGCCATCGGGATCGGCTATGTCTTCATCGCCAACCTGGTGGCGAGTGCAATCAAACTCCTGATGCTGGCGCCCCAGTTCAACGGGGGGCTGCGTGGATTCGATCGGCCGCTCTTCGCCCGCCTGATCCGCTACTCGTTACCGATGGTGGTCATCGGCATGGCCGGGATCGTGAACGAGATGCTGGACCGGGCAGCGCTCAAGTATCTGCTGCCCTACGACGACGCGACCAATATGGCGCAGCTTGGCATCTACAGCGCCTGCTATAAACTGTCGATCCTGATGACGCTGTTCATTCAGGCGTTCCGCTATGCGGGCGAACCCTTCTTCTTCGCCTATGCCAAACGGGCCGACGCCGGACGCGTCTACGCCATCGTGCTCAATTGGTTCGTGATTTTTTGCGTGTTTATCTTCCTCCTGGTCACGCTCTTCCTTGATGTGTTTCAGTATTTCGTCGGGGCGGCCTACCGCGAGGGGCTCTCGGTGGTGCCGATCCTCCTGCTGGCCAACTTACTGCTCGGCATCTATGTGAACCTGTCGATCTGGTACAAACTGACCGATCGCACCCTGATGGGCGCCTGGGTGTCGCTTCTGGGCGCCGCGATTACCGTCATCATGCTGATCACCCTGATCCCCACCTGGGGCTACGCGGGCGCCGCCTGGGCACATCTGGCCTGCTACAGCGCGATGGTGGTGGTCTCCTATGTCCTGGGTCGGCGCTACTACCCCGTGCCCTATGACCTCAAGCGCGTATTCGGCTATCTGGTCCTGGGCCTGGCGCTATTCGGCGCGAGCAGGTTGCTGGTGGGCGTAGTCGGCTGGCACGCCCCGCTGGTCGGAGGCGGATTGCTCGTGCTGTTCCTGGTGCTGGTGTTCTTCGCGGATGGGCGGGCTTTGGTTCGTCGACGCTGAGCAAGCGACTATCCGGAAATATCCACAGATGGCACAGATATGGATAATTTAGAAATTCGCATATCGGGCCGAATTCACAGTAGCAATTTTCCGGTATGGAAGAATGCGCTTCTGAACCAAATTGGCCTCATTAATCTATAATTAGCTACGGATAACGACTTTGCCGCCGCAACAGAAGATGCCAAATTACTGAAAAAAGCGGAAGATCAGAACAAAAATCCCGACTAAATACCGAGAAGGCTGAAAAAGAACTGACTGAATCGGCCGGAAGCCGGAACGATGATCAAGGCCAAGCCGACCGGCTTTATTTGCCCCAAACTACCGGTGGAAGGCCGCCGGAAAGCGTTCCCGAACCACTTGCTACTCTAGCAATGTGATGCCTCGTAACCTCTGCCATTGCTCAGGGTAATCGCAGCATAAGCTGCGCAACGGCTCAGCAGAGTGGTCGCTGAAGTGGAACAGCCAACGGTTCAGTCCAAAATCAGAGAGTTCAACGATATCATGTGAAAGTTGCTCAAAGGCCGCTTCAGAAGCAGAGCCGCCATCAAAATAAGCGCTCTGCAGGAATACCAGCAATTCCCGGCGAAGTAGCAGGCTATAATAAAAACAACGACCTACGACTT